>NZ_JAOASO010000089.1 GCF_030158645.1 Hydrogenophaga sp.
TCAGCGCCGAACCTCATCCACCAGCGCGCGAAATTCGTCGATGTCTTCGAAACTGCGGTAGACGCTCGCAAAGCGCACGTAGGCCACCTTGTCGAGCTTTTTGAGCTCCCGCATCACCATTTCGCCCAATCGGTTGGCTGCCACTTCCCTGTTGCCCAGGTTGAGCAGCTTTTCTTCGATGCGCTCAATGGCCGCGTCCACCTGCTCAGTGCTCACCGGGCGTTTGCGCAGTGCCAGGGCAAATGAGGCGCGCAGTTTGTCGGGTGCGTAGTCCACCCGGCGACCGTCTTTTTTCACCACTGCGGGGAAGCTGACCTCGGGCCGCTCGTAGGTGGTGAAACGCTTTTCGCACTGACCGCACTGACGCCGGCGCCGTATGAAATCCGCGTCTTCCGACACTCGGGTTTCCACCACCTGAGTTTCGAGGTGGCCGCAAAACGGACATTTCATCGGGCCGGGCTCAGGGGATCAACGGTAGACGGGGAAGCGCGCGGTCAGTGCATTGACTTTGGCGCGAACCGTTTCGATGTTGGCCGCGTCGCGCGGGTTGTCGAGCACATCGGCGATCAGGTGGGCCGTCGCGCGGGCTTCTTCGTCCTTGAAGCCGCGGGTCGTCATGGCCGGTGTGCCGATGCGCACGCCGCTGGTGACCATCGGCTTTTCTGGATCGTTCGGAATGGCGTTCTTGTTGATCGTCATGTGTGCGCTGCCCAGCACCGCTTCGGCTTCCTTGCCAGTGATGCCTTTGGCTCGCAGGTCGACCAACATCACGTGACTTTCGGTTCGCCCGCTGACGATACGCAAGCCACGCGATGTCAAGGTTTCCGCGACGATGCGCGCGTTTGTCAACACTTGTTGCTGGTAAAGCTTGAACTCAGGCGCCAGTGCTTCCTTGAATGCGACCGCCTTGGCCGCGATCACGTGCATCAGCGGGCCGCCCTGCAGACCAGGGAAGATGGCGCTGTTGATGGCCTTTTCGTGCTGTGCCTTCATCAGAATGATGCCGCCCCGCGGCCCACGAAGGCTCTTGTGGGTGGTGGATGTGACGACGTCGGCATGGGGAACCGGATTCGGATAAACACCCGCTGCGATCAGGCCAGCGTAGTGCGCCATGTCGACCAGGAAGATCGCGCCGACATCTTTGGCCACTTTGGCAAAGCGCTCGAAGTCGATGCGCAGACTGTAGGCCGATGCCCCCGCGATGATCAGCTTGGGCTTGGTTTCGTGGGCCTTTCGCTCCATGGCGTCGTAATCGATCTCTTCCTTGTCGTTGAGACCGTAAGAGACAACGTTGAACCACTTGCCGCTCATGTTGAGCGCCATGCCGTGGGTGAGGTGGCCGCCTTCGGCCAGGCTCATGCCCATGATGGTGTCGCCCGGCTTGAGGAAGGCGAGGAACACGGCCTCGTTGGCCGATGCGCCGCAGTGCGGCTGCACGTTGGCAGCGTCGGCACCAAAGATCTGTTTGACGCGGTCGATGGCCAGTTGCTCGGCGATGTCGACAAACTCGCAGCCACCGTAGTAGCGCTTTCCAGGGTAGCCCTCGGCGTACTTGTTGGTGAGCTGGGTGCCCTGGGCCGCCATCACGGCGGGCGATGCGTAGTTCTCGCTGGCGATCAGCTCGATGTGGTGTTCCTGGCGGGTGTTTTCGGCCTGGATGGCAGCATACAGCTCGGGGTCGGTTTGCTCGATGAGAATGTTGCGGTCGAACATGGCAGTCCTTCTAGAGGTGAATCCTTGCGCATTGACAAGGGCTGCCCAGGCGAACGGCTGAACACCCATGCTGCATCAGCCGGGGTGGCACGCTTCCCAGTGGTTGTCCCGGCCGCAGATCGGTGGTTGGAATGATCGGGCAGGGGGGCCACGTCAGCGGCAGCCCTCTCGAATGCTCTTCGGAGGTTGCGCGCCTATCGCCAGTTGCGTACCCGGCGAGTTTAGCCGAGGGCCATGGCCTCGGCTGGCCACGCTCGCAAAGGCCGGTGCGTCGGCTGCACCGGCCTGCGCCCGCTCAGGACTGCGCCAGGGGAGCGGGTGCCGGTGTGGCCGCCGGTGCGGCGGGGCCGGCTTCGATTTCGGTACCAGGCGCCACCACGGGCGCTGGCGCAGCCGGTGCGACCACGTTGACGGTGCGCGCAGGTGGCACATAGCGCTGCAAAGGTTTGCCCAGCGCCACGCTCTGAATGCGCATGTGCTCGGCCATCACCTTGTCGATGTACCAGCCGCCGTCGGTGGTGACCGCGCCCACGTACAGGCGCAGGCCGCCTTCCACCGAGCCAGCGCGCTTGATGCAGTCCTGCAACACGCGAACGCCCACGCGCAGGTTGGACACCGGGTCAAAAGCGGCCAGCTGGCCACCGAAGTCTTCGTATTTGTCGGTGTGCACGCGGGTCAGCACCTGCATCAAACCTTGCGCGCCTACAGGGCTCTGGGCGAACGGGTTGAAGCGCGACTCGATGGCCATGACGGCCAGGATCAGGGTGGGGTCGAGCTTGGCTTTTTCGCCGATCTCGAAGGCCTCGGCCACCAGCGCGCCCAGCGGCTCCGGGGCGACGCGGTACTTGCGGCTGAGCCAGAACGTGACGTTGGCTTGCTGCTTGGGCAGATCGCCCGGATCCGCGGCGGTCACACGGTCGATGGCGGTGGGCTCCACCGCGATCAGGGGCGTGTCCATGGCGGCCTCCTGGCGCTGCAGCAGCCAGCCGAGCAGCTGTTGCTCGGCGCTCTGGCGCAGGTCACCGCGTGCGCTCAGCACGATCAGGCCCACTGCGAACAGGGTGCCCAGCAGGGCCACGCTGTTGTGCGTGATGTCGAGGAATCCACGGTAGGTGTCAATCAGCGTGGTCTTGATGGATGCCACGACACCTGAGGTGTTCTTGTGTGGCGCAGTGAAGGTGGTCATGGTGTCGCTCCGTTCGTGGCTTCGGCCGTGAGGTTCGGCTTGGCCCAGTTTGGTCGCTGTCGAAGGCCTTGCAAATGGGTTTGGCGATCGACCTGGCCTGTGAGGCCGCGGTCGGGTTAACCCCAGATGGGGCAAAGTGCGCGGATGGTATGGACTTATAAATACCCAGTCAATGTTTAGAACATTGTTTAAAGGCACTTTTGGTTATAAACATCCGGTTTCAATTCACCGCTCAAGCGCTTCGCTAGCGAGAAAGCCAGTGTTTGCAGGGCTTGCAGCCGGGCGGCCACCTATTTGCCGTTTGTCGGTTCGCGCCCACCTTTCACGTCGCAAAACCCGGTTTCGGACTCCCCGAATGGGCTTGGAGAGCGCCATTGAAAAGCTTCATGGCCGATCTGGCCGACCCGTCTTGCTCCGCGCAGACCAGGGGAGTAACCTTCACAGGTCGGTCTTGAGGACCGATATCAGCCGACCCAGCGGTGTCACCGCATGACGGCCCCCAACGGGAGCAATCTGTTGCTTCCAGGCTGGAGAGACATCAAACTCCCTCCGCCAAAAATGACGGCATGAGCATCAAGCCCGCCGTCGACCCCGGCAAACCTCGTTTGTCGGGGTTTCTTGTTTCTGGGGCTCTGTATCGAACCCCGTGCTGCCGGGCAAGAGTTCGGAGACACTGGCGCCAAGCCTGTCCATCCCTCTCCTGCGCCCATGAGCCACAGCCGCCCCCTGCCTTTCGCCCGTCCCTGGGTCCGACGCATCGTCTGGTCCGTTGTGGGTCTGTTGTCGCTCTGGCTGATCGCCTGGCTTGCAGTACCGGCACTCCTGAAATGGCAGCTGCAAAAGCAGGCCAGTCAGGCGTTGGGTCGCAGCCTGACAGTGGAGAAGGTGGAGTTTCGACCGTGGTCGCTGGCCTTGACCATCGAGGGATTGCGCGTCGCCAGCGCGCGGGGAGATGCCGAGCAGTTGTCGGTGGCGCGGGTGCATGTGAATGCCGAATTGCAGTCGATCTTGCGCTGGGCGCCGGTGATCGACGTCTTGAAGATCGAACAGCCACGCGTTGCCGTGAGGCACCTGGGTGGCGGGCGTTACGACGTGGACGACATCGTGGCTCGTCTGAGGGTCCCGCCGTCAGCACCCGCGACCGAGCCGGCGCGGTTTGCCATCTTCAACATCGACCTGCAAGGCGGTGAATTCACGCTGGTGGACGAACCGGTGGGCGCCACCCACCGCCTGCAGGGCCTCACGCTGAGCATTCCGTTCCTCAGCAACCTGGAATCGCGCCGCGAGGTGGTAACCGAGCCGCGCCTGGCCTTCGAACTCAACGGCAGCGCCTTTGATTCGCGTGCTGCCACCACCCCTTTCGCCGTCGATCGCGAAACCGACGCCCGCCTGCGCATCCCGGCGCTTGATCTGTCGCCGTACTTTCCTTATTGGCCAGCGGCCTGGCCGGTCAAACCCGAGGCTGGCGTGCTGCACCTGGACTTGAAGTTGGACTTTGCGCAGCGCGACGTGCCACAGGTCTGGGTCTCGGGCGATGTGGCGATGTCGGGGTTGAAACTGGTGGAGGGCGGGGCCGCCGTGTTGTCGTGGGAGCGCCTGGGCGTGACGCTCAACCGCGTGGAGCCGCTGGCGCGGCGGATCGATCTGGCCTCCATCGAGCTGAAGGCGCCACGCCTGAGCCTGTCGCGCGACGCCCAGGGGCAACTCAACCTGGCCCGTCTGGCCGGGGGATTCGTTCCTGCGGCAGCTGAAAATCCGGTCGCCACTCAGGCCCCTGCTGCCCAAGCCGCGCCATGGGACATCCGGCTGGCCCGGTTCGATCTGGACGGTGGCGTCCTTCAATGGCGCGACGATGCCGTCAAGCCGGCCGCCGACATGCTGGTGTCGGCGTTGCGCGTGCAGACCCGCGGTGTGAGCTGGCCGGTGCGTGCGCCCATGCCTTTCGAAGGGTCGGCCCAGCTCGACCAGACAGTGATCGGCATCCGAGGGACAGCCACCGACACGGCTGCGCAAGCCGAGCTGTCGCTGGGCGACATTCCCTTGGAGCGTTTCGCTCCTTATATAAGTAGCGCGCTCAAACCTGCCCTGGCAGGCAAGCTCAACGCCGGCGGTCGGCTCGAATGGCAGGCCGCGCAGGGCGACCGGCCCATGGCGCTGCAATTGCTGTCCGCCCGTGTCGACGTGAACGAACTCAAACTCGGACCGCCCCGGCAGCCGCTCGCCAGTTTGAAGCGCTTGCTGGTGGAAGACCTGCGCGTGGATCTGGTCCAGCGAAGCGCCGACATGGGCAACCTGACCCTCACCCAACCCCAGATGCGGGTGCAACGCGAGGCCGACGGCGCCTGGATGTTTGAGCCCTGGCTGGTGGCCGCGCCAACAACGGCTTCAACTGCAGCATCAGCGCCGTGGCGCGTGGGGTTGGAGGCCCTGCAACTCACGGACGGCTCGATCGGCTTCGTGGACCGCGTGCCTGGCCAGCCCGTCACACTGGCCATCACCCAGCTGCAACTGAACCTCAAGGGCCTTCGGCCGATGGAGGCTGAGCAGAAAGACATGGCCTGGTCGGTCAAGGCGCGCGTGGGCGCTGGCGCTGCCAGCCAGGTCGCGCCCGGCCAGATGGCGCTCGTGGGCGCCTTGCGGTTGCCGGCACCCGGCGCACCGGGCGGCGCGGGCTTGCGGCTGGACGCCCGTGCCCAGATCGAGCGGCTGCCGGCGCACGCGCTGGAGCCGTACTTTGCCGACCGGCTCAACCTGGAATTGCTGCGCGCCGACGCGAGCTACCGCGGCCGGATTCAACTGGGCCTGCCGGGGGGTGCGCTCGCGCTCAGCCTGCAGGGCGACGCAGCGCTGGACGATCTGAGCGCCAACACCTTGTCGCCTGCCGAAGACCTGCTGGCCTGGAAATCGCTCCAGGTGCGCGGCCTGCAACTCGCCTTGACCCCAGGCCAAGCCACCACGGTGGCGGTGCGCGAGACCGTGCTCAGCGACTACTTTGCCCGGGTGATCATCGACGAGGCCGGCAAAATCAACCTGCAAGGCCTGGTGAAACAGCCCGGTGCGGCGCCTGCTGCCGATCCCGCTCCCGCGCCGGCCGTGGTGACCAGCAGCGGCCCCGCGCCCGACATCCGCCTGGGCCCGATCAGCCTGGTGAACGGCCGTGTGCGCTTCTCCGACCGTTTCATCAAACCCAACTACACCGCCAACCTGAGCGAGCTCACCGGCAGCCTGGGCGCTTTCTCCAACGCTAGGCCCGCGGGCGCCGCGCCCGAGCTGGCGGCCTTGTCCTTGCGCGGGCGCGCCGAGGGCACGGCCGCGCTCGAGATCGACGGCCAGCTCAACCCGCTGGCGCAACCGCTGGCGCTCGACATCAAAGGCCGCGTGCGCAACCTGGAGCTGCCGCCGCTCTCTCCCTACACCGTGAAGTACGCCGGCTACGGCATCGAGCGCGGCAAGCTCAGCGTGGACGTGGCCTACAAGATCGATCCCGACGGCCAGCTCGTTGCCAGCAACCAGATCGTGCTCAACCAGCTCAGCTTTGGCGAGCGCGTGGCCGGCAGCGAAGCGCCCAACCTGCCGGTGAAGCTGGCGGTGGCGCTGCTGGCCGACCGCAATGGCGTGATCGACATCAACCTGCCGGTGAGCGGCTCCATCAACGACCCCCAGTTCCGCCTGGCGCCCATCATCTTCAAGCTCATCGTCAACCTCATCGGCAAGGCCATCACCGCGCCGTTCTCGCTGATCGCCAGTGCGTTCGGTGGTGGCGCCGAGGCGCCCAGTCAGGTGGTGTTTGCGCCGGGGAGCGCGGTGCTGGCGGCTGACAACCAGCAGCGCCTGGCGTCGGTGGCCCAGGCGCTGGCCGATCGGCCTGCGCTGCAGATCACCGTGGTGGGACACAGCGACCTGGAGGCCGAGCGCAGCGGCTACCAGCGAAGCCGTCTCGACGAACGTGTGCTGGCCGAGAAGCGCCGTGCCCTGGCGCGTGATGGCAAAGCCATCCCCGACAGGCTCGCTGTATCGGCCGAGGAATACCCCGCGCTGCTCAAGGAGGTCTACCGCCGCGCCGACATCCCCAAGCCGCGCAACCTGATCGGCATCGCCAAGGACATCCCGCAGGCCGAGATGGAAGCCTTGCTGCTGGCCTCGATCCCGGTCACGCCCGACGCCTTGCGCGATCTGGCGGTGGCGCGCGGCCAGGCGGTGAAGGACTTTCTGGCCAGCCGTTCGCTGCCCGAAGACCGCATGTTCCTTGGTGCACCGCAGCTGGTTCGCCAGGGCGAAGACTGGCGTCCGCAAGCCGAACTGCGGCTGGCGCCGCGCTGATCCCTCCCCCCGCCAAGACCCCATCAAGCACGGGCGGTGCCGCGCGGGCGAACAGCGGCGACAATACGCGTTTGCCGCACCGCTCTGGCGCGGCCCCTGTCCTGATCGTACTGACGTTTCCATGTCGCTGTTTTCCCTGCGCAAGTCTTCTTCCCCTCAAGCTTCTCCCACTGCCGTGAACACGCCCACCCCTTCCAAGTCCGCCAACGCGGCCCATCCCCTGGACGCCGTGACCGGTGGCGCGTTCTCCGCGCCCACCTCGGGCGAACGCGCTGCGCGCATCCGCGAGTGGCTGGCCACCGAGCCGGGCCTGGAGCAGATGAACGAGGTCTACAAGGAGCTGTCCAACCGCGACCGCGGTGCGGCCAAACCGCTGAAGGAAAAGCTCGACGAGCAAAAGCGCATGAAGACGCAGGAGCAGATGGCCGTGGAGTGGGCGCAGAAGGCACAGGCCCTGCTGGACCACTCGCGCCTGAACCTGGCCGACGCCCTGGCCTGGCAGCGCGACGCGGCCCGTGCCGGTGCGCCGCTGTCGCGTGAGCCGCTGGCCACGCTGCGCCAGTCGCTGGCCGAGCGCGTCAAGTCGATCGAAGACCTGCAGCACCGGGTGCAGGTGGAGCGCGAAGCCGCGGTGTTGATCGCGCAGCGCATCGAAGTGCTCTCCACCAAACCCTGGCGCGAAGCCCAGCACAGTGCCCAGACGCTGCAGACCGACGTGGCCCATTGGCAGGCGCAGGCCAGCGGTCTGGCACAAGACCCGCAATGGGCCAGCGTGGACGTGAAGTTCCCGCCCATGCTCGACGCTTCGCGCAAGCAGCTGCAACTGGTGTGGGACGCCTTCGAAGCCGCTTTGGCTCAGGCCGTGGCGGCCGACGTCGACGCACAGGCCCCGCTGCCCGCTGTGCCCGTGTGGGCCGACGAGCTGCGCGTGGCGCGCGGTGGCGAAGCCGCCCCCGTGGCCGAGAAGCCCGCTGTGGACACGCAGGCGCAACAGGAGCGTCGTGCCCGCGTGACCACCGAACTCGGCAACGCACTCGATGTGCTGGAACGTGAACTGGCCGAAGGCCATGGCAAGGCCACACCCAAGGCGGCCGCTGACGTGCGCGCGATCCTCAAGGCCAACGGTCGCTTCGTCAGTGCTGCGCTCGATGCGCGCGCCCACGCTGCCTTGAGCCAGGCGGGTGAGCTCGAAGGCTGGCAGCGCTGGCGTGCCGACCAGTTGCGCGAAGAACTCGTGGCCAAGGCCGAAGCCTTGCTGCAAGCCCCCGAAGGCCAGCGACTGGGTGGCCGCAAGATGCAGGAAACCCTGCGCGGCCTGCGCGACCAGTGGAAAACCACCGACCAGGGCGGCCAGCCCAACCACGCGCTGTGGAAGCGTTTTGACGAAGCCTGCACCGAAGCCCACAAGCTGGTCGAAGCCTGGCTGGTGCAGGTGCGCCAGCAAGCCGACGCGCACAAGACCCAGCGCCTGGCCATCATTGCCGAGCTCAAGGCCTGGACCGAAGCGCACACCGGCAACACCGACTGGAAAGCCCAGGTGCGCGCGCTGCACACGTTCTCCGAGCGCTGGCGCGAAGCCGGTCACATGAGCGAGAAAGCGTTTGCCGAAATGCAGCCGCAGTGGAAAGACGCCATGCACGCGGCCCACGCCGGTCTTGAGACGGCACAGGCCGAGAGCACAGCGCGCCGCAAGGCCTTGATCGAAGAAGCCACCGCACTGGGGGCTGCGCCCATGCTGCGCATCGACGCGGTCAAAGCGCTGCAACAGCGCTGGCAGGCCGAAGCCCATGCGGTGCCGCTGGAGCGCAAGCACGAGCAGAAGTTGTGGGAGGCGTTCCGCCAGCCCATCGACGAAGCCTTCAACCGCAAGACCACCGAGCGCGAGAAGGCCGCCACCTCGCTCAACGCGCACGACCAGCGGGTGCTCGACGCGTCTCGTGCGCTGGAGCAGGCGAGTGCCAGCGGTGACGCACAGCGCATCCGTGCGGCCATGCAGGAGCTGGAGTCGGCGTTGGCTGGCCGGCCGGCAGCGGTTGAGCCGGTCCGAGCCGCCGCTGTGGCCGAAAAGGCCGTGACCAGCGAGTCCGCCGCAGCGTCGGAAGAGCCCCTCGCAGAAACGACTGAAGAAGCGGTTGCACCCAGCGAAGCCGAGGCGGCCGACGTGGCCGCCCCAGCCGAGCCAGTGGCACCCGCCAAACCCGCTGCACCGCCCAAGAAGCTGGTGGCCATGCGCGGTGACGACCGTCCGGGCATGAAGAAGGCCGAGCCTGCCGGCCGCGATGTGCGTGGTGCTCGTCCCGACGGACGCCGTGACGGTGGTGCGGGTCGCCCCGAATCGCGTGGTCCACGCGACGCGCGGGGTCCGGGTGCGGCAACGCCTTGGCGCGACGAGCGCGAGCAGCGCGGCCCACGCCTGGGCGATGCAGCGTTCCGCGCCCAGCGCCAGGCCATTGAGGCGGCCGAAGCCAGCCTGCGCAAGCTCGCCGCACAAGCCCACGGTGAAGTGCTCACGCAACTCATGACCGCCTGGGAACAGCGCGACGCCGAGCAGATGCCGACGGTGCAAGCCCTGGGTTCACGCGTGAACGCGGCCAACCGCAGCGCCTGGTCGGCCGCCTTGTCCAAACCGGCCGCTGCCTTGCCGGGTGAGACCTTGCTGCGCCTGGAGATGGCGGCCGAAGTGCCCACGCCGGCTGAGCACCTGAGCGAGCGACGCATGTTGCAGCTGCAGTTGCTCACGCGCCGCCATGCGGCAGCACCGGTTGACACCTGGGTGGACGATGTGGCGGGTGTGCTGGCGTCAGCGTTTGATGCCTCGGCTGCGCGCCGGCTTCAAACCGTGTTGAAGGTGTTGCTCAAGCGTTGAGCAGCATCGGCTTCCCCCCGAAGCGCCTTCGGCGCCTCCCCCCAAGGGGCAACGCCTGCGGCCCGGCAAAGCCGGTTCCGCGGTGTTCCGAATGGCTCAGGCGCGCGAGGCTGTTCGAAAGAAGCCGTCGTACAGCGCCACGAGCGCCGGAAACTCCTGGGTGAAACGTTCGCGGTTCACGAAGTACGCCTCGCAGGTCACGGCAAAAAATTCGGCGGGGTCCTTGGCTGCGTAGTCGTCGAGCCAAGGCCGTTCGGCGCCGAAGCGCTCGGCCATCGCCACCGCTTCGCGGAACGCATCGAAGGCGCTTTGCATCGTGTCGCGCCACAGCTGGCGCGCTTCCGACGCGCCGCGAGTGCCCAGGAAGCCTTTGGGCAAGGGCGGTGCGCCGTCGGGGTGCTCGCCCAGCGAGATGCCGCGCATGTCCATCTTGTGCACAAACTCGTGGATCACGACGTTGCTGCCGCTTTCGGCCGCCACGCTGGCGTGGGCGACTTCTTCCCAGCTCAGCATGAGCGGGCCGCGGTCCATGGCTTCGCCCGCCAGCACTTCGTCAAAGTGGTGCACCACACCCGCGCCGTCGGTGGTCTTGCGCCGCGCCACCACGGCGCCGGGCTGCACCACGATCCCGACGAAATCGCCGTACCAGTCGAGCAGCTTGAGCGGGTCGCGCACCGCCTCACCCGAGGTGCCGTGCATGTGCAGCAGCGGCAAGCAGGCCTGTGCGGCAATGGCCAGGGCCATGGCGTCGGTCAGCACCAGCCCGTTGGCACCGTGGAATTCTTTCTCGGTCAGGAAGTGGGTGCAGAGCAGGCGAAGCCGTTCTTGCTCGGTACCGTCGAGCGCGGACAAGAACGGGTGGGCGGCGAGTGTGGCGTGCCACAGTGCGTCGGGCACCGGTGTGGGCTGGCGCAGCGAGCGCGGCAGCAGGCGTTGCAGCAGATCGATCATGACAAGGGCAAGGGGACGCGGCGCAGGCCTTGGGCATCGAGCCGCAGCACCTCCGCCCGCGGTGGGTGGGCGGCGGCATCCCAGTCGCTGAGCACCACGCGCTGCAGGCCGTCGCCCAGGGCATGGACAGCGGGGCGGTGCGTGTGGCCGTGGATCAGGGTGTGGGCGCCGGTGGCCTGGAGCGCGGCACGCGCCGCCGCCGCGTCCACATCGGCCCACAGGCTGGGGTCGTTGGCGGTGTTGCGTTTGCGGGCTTCGCTCTGTTCGCGCAGATCGCGGGCGATGGCCGTGCGTTCGCTCAAAGGTCGCGCCAGGAAATCGCGCTGCCACGCTGGCTGGCGTACCTGCGCACGAAAGCGCATGTAGTCGGTGTCGGCCAGGCACAGCGCGTCGCCGTGGCTGAGCAGCCAGTGCTGGCCGAGAAAATCGAAGGTGGTCGGGTCGCTCAGGCCTTGCATGCCACAGACCCGAAGCCCTTCCGTGCCCAGCAGGAAGTCGCGGTTGCCGGCCATGAAATAGACCGGGGTCTTGTCGCTGAAATGTCTGAGCGCCTCGGCGCAAGCGCGCCAGAAGGCCTGGTCGGTGGAGGCGCTGGCTTCAAGCACGTCGTCGCCCACCCACACCTCGAACAGATCGCCCAGGATGAAGAGGGCATCGGCCCGTTCAGGCACTGGTCGCTGCAGAAAGGCGCGCCACACGTCGAAGGTCTTCGGTTCGCCCGGCTGCAGGTGCAGGTCTGAAATGAATTCGACCGCTTGCCAGTGCGCGGGTGCGCGCAGCTGGACCAAGCGGTCGACGGAGGGAGGCGGGGAGGGGGCGGACATCAAAGCAAGGCTGCCAGGGGCCAAGCCCCCGGGATCACAGCGCGACGGCTTTTTCGATCACCACGTCGTCCTTCGGGACGTCGTCGTGGAAACCTTTGCGGCCGGTGGGCAGGCCTTCGATCTTCTTCACGATCTCCGCGCCCGAGATCACCTTGCCGAACACGGCGTAGCCCCAGCCTTGCGCGCTGGGTGCGGTGTGGTTCAGAAAGCCGTTGTTGGCCACGTTGATGAAGAACTGCGCGGTGGCCGAGTGCGGGTCGCTGGTGCGCGCCATGGCCAGGGTGTAGGTGTCGTTCTTCAGGCCGTTGTTGGCCTCGTTGGCGATCGGCGCGTCGGTCGGTTTCTGGGTCATGCCGGGCTCGAAGCCGCCGCCTTGCACCATGAAGCCGGGGATGACGCGGTGGAACACCGTGTTGTTGTAGTGACCCTTGTTCACATAGGCCAGAAAGTTGGCGGCCGACAGCGGCGCTTTTTCAGCGTCGAGTTCGATCGTGATGACACCGTGACCGGTGATGTGCAATTCGACTTGGGGGTTGGCCATGGTCATTTCTCCAGGGTGGCTTTGAGGATGGTGATGGGGGTTTTGGGCACGTCGGTGGGAAACGGGCCGCCGGCGCCGGTGGGCGTTTCCTTGATCTTGTTGACCACGTCCATGCCCGAGACCACTTTGCCGAACACGGTGTAGCCGTAGAGCTGCGCGGCGTTGACCAGGTTGGCGCGCGGCACGTTTTCGTAGACCTGGCCGTTGTACTCGAAACGCGGCACCGGGTCGCCGGGCGGGATGATGGTCGGGTCCAGGAACGCGTTGTCCTTGACGTTGATGAAGAACTGGGAAGAAGCGGATTGGGGGTCGTTGGTGCGCGCCATGGCCACCGTGCCGACGGTGTTGCGCGGACCACCGCGCTGCAGTGCCGCCTGGCCTTCGTGGGCCACGGGTGCGCGGGTCGGCTTTTGTTTGTAACTCGCATCGAAGCCGCCGCCCTGCACCATGAAGTTGCTGATCACGCGGTGGAACACGGTGCCGTCGTAGTGCTTGTCATTCACGTACTGCAGGAAGTTCTCGACCGTTTTGGGCGCCTTGTCGGGATAGAGCTCCAGCACGATGTCGCCCATGGAGGTGGTGAGCTTCACACGGGGGGCGGCTTGCTGCGCCCCGGCCGGCAGCCAGGCCAGGGACACGGCCACGGTGAGCGCGGCCAGCACGCCTCGGCGCAGCGGGTTGGGGTTGTGGGTGTTCATCCGATGGTTCCTTCGAAGAAGATGGTCCAGCGATCGTTCTCGCGGATCCAGTATTGGCGTTTGGTCACACCGCGGGTCTGGCCTGAGGCGACTTCGCCGAAGGTGACGACGCGGGTGTCGTCGGTGTCGTTCCAGCGCAGGACCGAGAGGTCCTTGAGCGCCAGCTCGCGCGGGCCGGTGCTGCGCAGCTCGCTCTCCACACGGGGCCACCATTGAGCCAGATCGCGGCCCTGGTTCGAAAAGCGGCTGGAGTAAAACCCCTTGAGTTCGGCCAGATTGCCGTCGCTGCGGCTGCGGCGCCAGGCTTCGAGCACGCTCTCGAATTGTTCCCGGTCGCCGCTCAAGGTGTCGGGTTGCACCCACTGCAGTTGGGGTGCGATCACCACCGGTGTGGTGCGGATCTGCACCGTGCGCAGCAGGCGCTCCAGGTCGGGGTTGGACAGCACCACACAACCGTCGGACGCTTGCGGTGCCCGCACGAACTGGTCGCTGGGCGTGCCGTGCAGCCAGATGCCGCTGCCGGTCTTGCCGCGTTGCACGTCCAGCGGGTTGGGGTAGTTGATGGGCAGGGCACCCACACCGTACAGATCGGGCAGATCGGCCGGGTTGAGCGTGCTGGTGATGTAGTACACGCCCAGCGGCGTGCGCTTGTCGCCCTCGACCGCTTTCTCGATGCCCGAGAGGCCCACCGAAATGTAGAAATCGCCCACCAGCTTGAGTTTGGGTTGCCGGTCATCGTTCTGGGTCGAGCGCGCCGGGTTGAGGTTCTCGAACAGGTACAGGCGCGAGCGCGATGCGTCGATGGCGATGGCGTGACGGCTCTGCGGCGCCAGCGTGAGGAACTGGCTGGGGATGCTGCCCTCGGGCGGGCGTTCGGTGAGCGCCAGCAGGCGGCGGCGGGATTCTTCGCGCAGAGAGGCGAGTTGCTGGCTGGCGACCAGCGCCTTGGTGTCGGGCACATCGCCCAGCTGGCGCACGGGTCGGGCTTGCAGGCTCAACAGATCTCCGTGCACGAGGTGCGCGAGCTGAAAGTTGGGGTGGTCCGTGACCAGCTGGTCGGCCAGCGCGAGCGCTTCGCGGTGCTGACCCTGGCTGATGAGCTGGTAGATCGCGATCAGGCGCGCCTCGGCCTGGCCGAGCATGGGTTTCACCTCGTCAAAACGGTCAGGGGTGAGGCTGTTGCTCTCCAACCCCGACGGGCTGGGGGGCAACTGGCTGCGCGCGGCTTCCTGCACACGGGCCATGGCCTGGTTGAGCAGGGAAGGCTCGGTGGAGTCGAGCGATTCGCTTGCACCGCGGGTTGGACCGTCACCGTGCCGAGCGCTGTTGATCCCCACGGCCAGGAGCACGGCGGCCACCAAGGCGGCGATCACCCCGCCTGTGCGCCGGCTCATGCCTTGACCTTGCAGACCCGCAGCCACGCTGGCATGTCCGCGTTGACCCATCCGCCGACCGGCCATCAAGAGCCCGTGGATTCGCGCACGATCAGCCAGCGGTTGCCGCTCTTGACCATGTCGAGCGTCTTGCGACTGGTGACGTTCAGGGTGTCCGAGGTGTAGTCCTGGCGGAAGCGGGCTGTGGCCTTGTCGCCTTCCACGGTGACTTCCAGGTTGCTCACGTCAACCCCGATGCGGGCGCGCGGCTCGATGCGGGCGCGGCGGTCAGCCTCCCAGGCCTTGCGAGCCTGGCCGCCGGGCGGCGCGAAGCTGCTGGCGTAGGCGCCGAGGTAGCCGCTCATGTCTTTGGACGACCATGCCCCGGCCCAGGTGCGCACGGCGGCTTCCACCTCGCGCTGGGCATCGGCCGCCCCGGCTGGCGCGACGGGTGCTGCAGCAGGTGCTGCGGCGGGAACGGCGGGCTTGGTCGCAGCGGCCACCGGTGCCGCAGGTGCCGGGCTGGCCGGTTTGGCCGTGGCCGAAGCGGCGGCCACCGACGCGGCGGCACCCGGGCGGGCATCGGCTGCAAACAGGTTGCGGATCAGGCTGAGCTTGGGCGCCACGGCGGGGTTGGTGCCGTCGAGCTGCAGGGCCTTGCTGTAGGCCTGGCTGGCCAGCTTGGCGTACACATCGCCCAGGTTTTCGTGCGCGGTGGCGTAGCTGGGGTTGGTGCGGATCGCCATTTCGAGCGCAGCGCGCGCCTTGTCGAACTGGCTCTGACCGGCATAGAGCACGGCCAGGTTGTTGTAAGGCTCCGGCAGCTCGGGGTAGTCTTCGGTGAGCTTGCTGAAGGTGGCAATCGCATCTTGCGTCTTGCCGCTCTCGGTGAGGATCACGCCCCTGAGGAAGCGCATCTGCGGATCGCGCGCCTTGCCCACCAGGTACTGATCGGCCTTGGCCAGGGCCTCGGCCAGTTGGCCGCTGCGCAGCAGGCGGTTGACTTCGGCATAGTCCTCGGTCTGCGCCCAGGCCATCGATGTGCCCAGACCCAGGGCCAACACCACCGCCAGGCGACGCAGGCGCGAGGCCATGCCTGAGCGGGCCACGGAAGAGGCGGTACCACGCAAAGTGGTTGGAAGATTCACAGGGTGGGACATGGGACCTCGGAGAGCGAACCTGGACCGCCGCAAGGCGGTTGCATCCAGCGACACGTTGATCGAAGGCCCGGCGCTGCATGGCACGCTGCACCGGGCTGGATATACTGGCGCATTGTATCTGAGGGGTCTGTTTCCCATGGCCGATCCAGACCGCCAGCTGCACCCCGCGTGGCCTGTGTGACACAGGCCGACCGCATCAGCTGCCGCGTCAGGTTTCCCACCCCGTTTCGCTGCGCTGTCTCCGTGCCCGCCTTCCCGACATGACCCTGAAAATCCACAACACGCTCACGCGCCGCCTGGAAGACTTCCAGCCGATCGAACCCGGTCATGTGCGCATGTACGTCTGCGGCATGACGATCTACGACCTGTGCCACATCGGCCACGCCCGCATGATGATGGCGTTCGACGTGGTGCAGCGCTGGCTCAAGGTGAGCGGTTACCGCGTCACCTACGTGCGCAACATCACCGACATCGACGACAAGATCATCAAGCGCGCGGTCGAGCGCGGCATCACGCTGCGCGCATTGACCGATGAGATGACCGCCGCCATGCACCAGGACATCGCCGTGCTTGGCATCGAACCACCGACCCTGGAGCCGCGCGCCACCGAGTACGTGCCGCAAATGCTCTCGCTGATCGACACCCTGCAACAGAAGGGCCTGGCCTACCAGGCCGACAACGGCGATGTGAACTACGCCGTGCGCAAGTTCGAGGGCTACGGCAAGCTCTCGGGCAAGTCGCTGGACGACCTTCGCGCCGGCGAACGGGTGGCGGTGGCCAGCGACAAGAACGACCCGCTCGATTTCGTGCTCTGGAAATCGGCCAAACCCGACGAGCCGGCCGAGGCGCAATGGGCCAGTGCCTACGGTGCGGGCCGGCCGGGCTGGCACATCGAGTGCTCGGCCATGAGCTGCGCCACGCTGGGCGAAACCTTCGACATCCACGGGGGCGGCGCCGACCTGCAGTTTCCCCACCACGAAAACGAGATCGCCCAGAGCGAAGGCGCCACCGGGAAACCGCTGGCCCGCTTCTGGGTGCACAACGGCTTTGTGCGCGTGGACAACGAAAAGATGTCCAAGAGCCTGGGCAACTTCTTCACCATCCGCGAGGTACTGGCCAAGTACGACCCGGAGACGGTGCGCTTCTTCATCCTGCGCGCGCACTACCGCAGCGCACTGAATTACAGCGACGTGCACCTGGACGACGCACGTGGCTCGCTCAAACGGCTGTACACCGCCTTGTCGCTGGTGCCGGCTGCGCCAGTGACTGCGATCGACTGGGACCAGCCGCACGCGCAGCGATTCCGCGCCGCGATGGACGAGGACTTCGGCACGCCCGAAGCGGTGGCCGTGCTGTTCGAGCTGGCCGGTGAAGTCAATCGCAGCAAGGACCCTGCAATCGCGGGTTTGCTGAAAGCGCTCGGCGGCACGCTGGGCCTTTTGCAGCAAGACCCTCCAGCTTTTCTTCAGCAGACGCTCTCGCCTCCGCTACTGTTGAATCAGTCGGCGATCTTTGCACCGACAGTTTCGCAGGGACCTTCACTGGAGGAGATTAGTGCCTTGATCGTTCAGCGCACTGCCGCGAAACAAGCCAAAGACTTTGCCGAAGCCGACCGCATTCGCAAGGTCCTGCTGGAGCAGGGCATCGTGCTCAAGGACGGCCCCGCCGGCACCACCTGGGAACGTGCCTGATGGCCACCTCTGTGTTGCCCGATGTGGGGCCGGACGCGCCCGACTACTGGATGGAGGCTTGCCGCCACCTGATGAAGCGCGACCGCGTCATGAAGAAGCTCATTCCACAGCACGGTGGCGTGAGCCTGCAGTCGCGCGGGGATGCGTTCGTCACGCTCGCGCGCAGCATCGTGGGACAGCAGATTTCGGTGAAGGCCGCGCAATCGGTCTGGGACCGCTTTGCCGTGCTGCCCAAAAAAATGGTGCCTGCGCAGGTGCTCAAGCTCAAGGTCGACGACATGCGTGCGGCCGGTTTGTCGGCGCGCAAGGTCGAATACCTGGTGGACCTGGCGCTGCACTTTGCGAACAACCAGGTGCACGTGAAAGACTGGGCGGAGATGGACGACGAGGCCATCATTGCCGAGCTGGTGGCCATCCGCGGCATTGGCCGCTGGACGGCCGAAATGTTTCTCATTTTCCACCTGATGCGGCCCAACGTACTACCGCTGGACGACATTGGTCTGCAGAACGGCATCAGCCGTTGTTACTTTTCTGGCGAGCCGGTGAGCCGCAGCGACATTCGCGAAGTGGCCAGTTCCTGGGCACCTTTCAGCAGCGTGGCGACTTGGTATATTTGGCGCTCTCTCGATCCGGCCCCCGTCGCCTACTGATCCCGAACACGTCGTTGAAGCAGAGCCCGCAGCAGTCGGGCCATGGCCCTGTGAGCTGACGAACGTCAGGCACAGAGCCCCGCACCACAAGACCACAGGAGTCCACCTTGGCCAAAAAGAACTTTCTCGATTTCGAGCAGCCCATTGCCGATCTCGAAACCAAGATCGAGGAACTGCGTTACGTGCAGACGGAGTCCGCGGTCGACATCTCTGAAGAGATCGAACAGCTCGCGGGCAAAAGTCTGCAGCTCACCAAAGACATCTACAGCAACCTCACGCCGTGGCAGATCACCAAGATCGCGCGCCACGCCGACCGGCCCTACACGCTGGACTATGTGCGCGAAATCTTCACGCACTTCGTCGAACTGCACGGCGACCGCCATTTTTCCGACGATCTGAGCATCGTGGGAGGTCTGGCCCGCTTCAATGGCCAGCCCTGCATGGTGTTGGGTCACCAGAAGGGCCGCGACACGAAAGAGCGTGGCCTGCGCAACTTCGGCATGACCAAGCCCGAGGGTTACCGCAAGGCTTTGCGCCTGATGAAGCTGGCTGAGAAATTCCGCCTGCCGGTCTTCACCTTTGTGGACACGCCCGGCGCCTACCCCGGCATCGACGCCGAAGAGCGCGGCCAGTCCGAAGCCATCGGACGCAACATCTTCGAGATGGCGCAGCTCGAAGTGCCGATCATCTCCACCATCATTGGCGAAGGCGGATCCGGCGGCGCGCTCGCCATCTCCGTGGCCGACCAGGTGCTCATGCTGCAGTACTCGGTGTACTCGGTGATCAGCCCTGAAGGTTGCGCCTCCATCCTCTGGAAAACGAGCGACCGCGCCAGCGACGCGGCCGACGCGTTGGGCATCACCGCGCACCGCCTCAAGGCGCTGGGTCTGGTCGACAAGATCGTCAACGAGCCGGTGGGCGGCGCTCACCGCGACCACAAGCAGATGGCGGCCTTCCTGAAGCGCGCGCTGGGCGACGCATGGCGCCAGGTGACCGACCTCAAGGTCAAAGAGCTGGTGGACCGCCGCTATGCGCGCCTCAACAGCTACGGCCGCTTCACCGACACCAAGGCCGACAGCAAGGCCGACGCCAAGAGCGACAAGCGCTGACGTGAACCGCAGCACCGCACCCGCCAACCCCTGCGAGCAGGCGTTGGCACGGTGGTGCGAACGCTTCGAGGCCCAGCCGCTGAAGGTCGCGGTGGCCTTCAGTGCGGGTGCCGACTCCACCGCACTCTTGCTGGCCGCACAGCAGCGCTGGCCTGGGCGGTTGGTGGCATTGCACGTGCACCACGGGTTGCAGGCGGCGGCCGATGACTTCGAATCCCACGCACGACGGTTCTGCGCACGCCATGGCGTCGAGTTGCGGGTGGAGCGTGTGCGGGCTTCACCTGAGCCAGGGCAGAGCCCGGAAGACGCGGCCCGCCTGGCCCGCTACGCTGCGCTGGCCCGCCTGGCCCATGGCGCCGACGTTGGCTGCGTGCTGCTTGGCCAACACGCCGACGATCAGGCGGAAACCCTGCTGCTGGCGCTGAGCCGCGGCGCGGGTGTGCCGGGCCTGGCCTCCATGCCGGAACGATTTGAACGCGCAGGCATGTGTTTCGGCCGGCCCCTGCTGGACGTGCCCGCCCGCGCGTTGCGCACCTGGCTGCTGAGTGAAGGGCACGCTTTCGTGGACGACCCCAGCAACGCCGACACCCGTTTCACCCGCAACCGCATCCGGGCCGTGCTCATGCCCGCCTGGGAAGTCTGCTTCCCCGGCTTTCGTCCCATGCTCGCTCGCACCGCCCGCCACGCCGCGCAGGCTCAGCGCCTGCTGGATGAGCTGGCTGTCCTCGACCTGGCCCAGACCGGTGTGCCTCCTCAAATCGTTCGCTTGCAAGCGCTTTCGCGCGATCGGCAGACCAATGCCCTGCGCCACTGGCTGCGCAGCAGCGCGGGCGTGGCCGCGGCCACCGCGCAACTCGACGAGTTGCTCGACCAGATCGAGGCCTGCACCACGCGCGGGCACCGCATCCACTTGAAAGTGGGTCCGGGTCATGTGGAGCGCGATGGTGAGTGCCTGCGCTACACCCCCGCCCTATAATTGCGGGCTTTGCCCGGTGGCGCAGCCGGCGCGTTCAACCCAACCAATCCAACCCGATGGCCTTGATAGTTCACAAGTACGGCGGCACCTCCATGGGGTCGACCGAGCGCATCCGCAATGTGGCCAAACGCGTGGCCAAGTGGCACCGTGCGGGCCACCAGCTGGTGGTCGTGCCCAGCGCCATGAGCGGCGAGACCAACCGCCTGCTCGGCCTGGCGAAAGAGCTCGCGCCGAGCAAGGCCACCACCGCCTACAGCCGCGAACTCGACATGCTGGCCTCCACCGGCGAGCAGGCGTCTTCGGCATTGCTGGCCATTGCGCTGCAGGCCGAAGGAATGGAGTCGGTGAGCTATGCCGGCTGGCAAGTACCGATCAAGACCAACAGCGCGTTCACCAAGGCCCGCATCGAGTCGATCGACGACGTGCGCATCCGGGCCGATTTGAACGCCGGCAAGGTCGTCATCGTCACCGGCTTCCAGGGCGTGGACCCGGAAGGTCACATCACCACGCTGGGCCGTGGCGGCAGCGACACCTCGGCCGTGGCCGTGGCCGCAGCCCTCAAGGCCGCCGAGTGCCTGATCTACACCGACGTGGACGGCGTCTACACCACCGACCCGCGCGTGGTGCCGCAAGCGCGCCGCCTGGAGCGCGTGAGCTTCGAAGAGATGCTGGAGATGGCCAGCATGGGCAGCAAGGTGCTGCAGATCCGTTCGGTGGAATTCGCCGGCAAGTACAAGGTGCCCCTGCGCGTGCTCTCCAGCTTCACGCCCTGGGACATCGACCTGAACATTGAAGCCGCCTCCGGCACCCTGATCACTTTTGAGGAAAACGAAACCATGGAACAAGCCGTCGTCTCAGGCATTGCGTTCAACCGCGACGAAGCCAAGATCTCCGTGCTCGGCGTGCCCGACACCCCCGGTATCGCCTACCAGATCCTGGGTGCGGTGGCCGATGCGAACATCGAAGTCGATGTGATCATCCAGAACCTGAGCAAGGACGGCAAGACCGACTTCAGCTTCACGGTGCACCGCAACGATTTCCAGAAAACCATGGACCTGCTCAAGGCCAAGGTCGTGCCCACGCTGGGCGCTGCGGAGGTGGTGGGTGATGCGCGCATCTGCAAGGTGAGCATCGTGGGCATCGGCATGCGCAGCCACGTCGGCGTGGCCAGCCGTATGTTCAAGTGCCTCAGCACCGAGGGCATCAACATCCAGATGATTTCGACCTCGGAGATCAAGACCTCGGTGGTGATCGACGAGAAGTACATGGAGCTCGCCGTGCGCTCGTTGCACCGCGAATTCGACCTGGACCAGACCGCCGACACCATCACCGGCTGAAGGCCCCGCTTCAGAGGAAGAAGCCTGCCGGGATGAGGCATAATACGCAGCTTCCGGAGCGATGACCGAGTGGCCGAAGGTGCTCCCCTGCTAAGGGAGTATGGGGTGTAGAGCCTCATCGAGGGTTCGAATCCCTCTCGCTCCGCCAGACAAGAAAACAAAACGCGCCTTCGGGCGCGTTTTTCATGTCCGCGCCGTTGGTGTGCGTCCGGGCGTGACACGGGTTTCGATGTCCGACCCCCCAAAATGCGGGCATGTCCGCACCCCATGTACCCACGGCCTCACTGTCCGGCTCGGCATTCGCCACGCTGCTGCTCATCGCGTTCATGATGGGTGCCAACCACGTGGCGGCCCGGCTGGCGTTTGACCACGGGGTGAGCGTGGCCACGGCGGTGGCGTTTCGCAGTGGTGTCACGGCGCTGGTGGTGGGCTTGATCGTGCTGGCGTACCGGGTGCCGGTGCGCTTGCAGGCCCGTCACCGCAAGGCCTTGCCGGCGATCGGTGTGCTGGTGGGCGTGCAGAGCTTGTGTCTTTACGCCTCGGTGGCGCGGCTGCCCGTGGCGCTGGCCTTGCTGGCTTTCAACACCTACCCGCTGTGGACCGCGCTGTGGGCTCGCGTGGTCTACGGCCAGCGGCCGCAGCCGCGCGTGCTGCGCGCGATGCCGGTGATGCTGCTCGGGCTGGCGCTCGCGCTCGATGTGTCGGGCGCGGCCTCTGGTCTGGGCGCATCGGGCCACTGGTCGCGCATTGGTGTGGGCGTGGCGTTCGCATTGACGGCCGCGGCGACTTTTGGCCTGGCGCTGGTGATCACGCAGCATGAGACAGGTGATCTCGATGGCCGCCTGCGCACCGCCACCACCATGAGCATCGTGGGCATCATGGCGCTCGTCGCTTGTGCGGTGCAGGGTGGCCTGGCCTTGCCGCAGGCGGCGGTGGGCTGGTGGGGGCTGTCCGGTTTGACCGTCCTCTATGGCACCGCGTTCACCATCATGTTCACCGTGTTGCCCAGACTCGGCGTGGTGGGCAACTCGGCCATCATGAACATCGAACCCATCTTTGCGCTGGTGCTGGCCTGGGCGATCCTGGGCCAGTCGATTGCAGCGGTGCAGGTGGCCGGTGGGCTGCTGGTGGTGGCCACCGTGATGTGGCTGGGGCTGCGGAAAGGCTGAGCTCCTCCCCGCGCCGCTGACGCGGCTTCCCCCCCCCCTCTTTGGCCGGACCCTGGATGCCCCTGGATGGGTGCGGCCGGTTCGTGGTGGGCCTTGGCGTTGGGGCGGTCACTCGTCGAGCGACGCGCTCCAGCGATCGTTCCATTCGCCTCGGGGCGGCGCGTCGCGCAAACCCTCGATGTCCCGCCGGTCACGCTTGGTGGGCCGCCCCATGGGCTGGCTGTGAGCGGGCTCGGGCGCGAGGCGCCGCATTTCGGCGTTCGCGGCGCGTTGCGCCAGCGAGGCGGCGGTCTCTTCGTACAGCAGTGCGGCCACCGGCGCTGAAGACCGCACGCCGCTCAAGCCCTGGACCACCACCGTGCGAACCTCGTGGCCGATGCGCAGTTCCAGCGTGTCGCCGGTCTTGACCTCTTTCGACGGTTTGGCCAGTTGGCCATTGAGCCTGACGCGGCCCTTCTCGATTTCTTCGCTGCTCAGGCTGCGCGTTTTGTAAAAGCGCGCGGCCCAGAGCCATTTGTCGAGCCGGACTCTGGTGGCTGAGGATTCGGTGTGGGCGGGTTTCATGCAGGGGGCGTGTGTGGGGCCAGGGGCAGGCGCACGGTGGCGTCCAGTCCGCTCACCTGGCCGGAGCGGGTGCGGTTGTCGAGGTCGATGGCGCCACCGAGCGACTGCACGATCTCTCGGCAGATCGCCAGCCCCAGCCCGGAGCCGGCGGTGCTGCTGCCTGGCCGCTGTTCGGTGGCAAAGGGTTGAAACAGGCGCTCGCGCAGTGCCGCCGAGATGCCCGGGCCCGCGTCGCTGATGGTGAGTGCGGCGGTCTGGGTGTCCACCACCAGTGCCACGGTGAGCGCTGAGCCCGGTGGCGTGTTCTTGATGGCGTTGTGCAGCAGGTTGCGGCTCAGCTCGCGCAGGGCCCATTCGTGGGCGCGCAC
Organism: Hydrogenophaga sp.; assembly: GCF_030158645.1. Lineage (GTDB taxonomy): Bacteria > Pseudomonadota > Gammaproteobacteria > Burkholderiales > Burkholderiaceae_C > Hydrogenophaga. The sequence continues at coordinate 23,497 of NZ_JAOASO010000089.1, forward strand.
GGGCGCGCGCTGCGTGGTGATGGAAAAGTCGAGCGAGCGCTCGGCGATGAGCGCCGACAGGTCGAGTGCGACCAGGCGCACCACGGCCGACCACTCGTGCACCGGTGTGCTTTTTTCTTGCCGCAGCTGTTCCACCTTGGCCAGCGCGAGCATCTGGTTGGCCAGCTCGGTGGCACGCTCCACCGTGTGGCCGATCTCATCGAGCGCCTGGCGCGGCTCCACATCGCCGCGCTGGGCCGACTGCACCTGCGTCTTGAGCACGGCCAGCGGCGTGCGCAGCTGGTGCGAGGTGTCGCGCACAAAACGCTTCTGGTGATCCAGCAGGTGCGACAGGCGCTGCATGTGCTGGTTGGTGGCGTCCAGCAGTGGCAGCAGTTCGCGCGGTGCCCCTTCGGTCGGCAGGGGAGACAGGTCGTTCTCGCTGCGCATGCCCAGCGCCTGGCTGAGCGCGCGCACCGGGCGTGTGGCGCGCTGCACCACGAACACCACCACCAGCGCGATCACCAGCACCAGCGCAGCCTGCCGCCACAACGTGTCGATCAGGATCTGGCGTGCCAGGGTCTCGCGCAGCTCGAGCGTTTCGGCCACCTGGATCGTGGCCATGCCTTGTTCGTAGACGCCCGAGACCGGCTGCAGCAACACCGCCATGCGCACCGGCACACCCTGGTACTGGTCGTCGTAGAAGTTCACCAGCGCCGCATAGAGGTTCTTTTGCGGGATGTCGCTGCGCCCCCGTGGCATGTCGTCGAAGCCGGACACCAGCTCGCCTTGCAGGCCGCTCACGCGGTAGAAGATGCGGCTGCGGTTGTCGGCTTCGAAGGCCTCCAGCGCCGAATAGAGCACGGTGGATTCCACCCGCAGTTCGTTTCCCGAGCCGGTGACGCGCAGTTGTTCCCCGAGCGACTTGGCGGTGGCGAGCAGGGTGCGGTCGTAAGCGGTGTCGGCGGCGGCCAGCGCCTGGCGGTACAGCACCACCGTGTTGATCAACAGAAAGACGAACACCGGCAGCAGGATGCCGAGCAACAAGGTGCGGCGCAGCGAGAGGGCGTGGGGCCGGTGGCCGGTGGCGGGAACGCTCATCAGCGCTCGGCCTTGAGCAGATAGCCCAGACCGCGCAGTGTCACCAGCTGCGCGCCGGTGTGGGCGATCTTCTTGCGCAGCCGGTAGGCCACCACTTCAATGGCTTCGGGTTGAACCTGGCTTTCGCCGGGGAACACCAGCTCGAACAGCCGCTCCTTGGCGATGGCATGCCCCGGCTTGCCGAGCAGGGCCTGCAACAGGGAGAGTTCGCGCGGCGCCAGTTCCATGGGCTGGCCGCCGAAGTACACCGCGCCGCTGTCTTTTTCCACGTGCATGCCGCACCACACGGGCCCCCGTCCCGCTTGGCCTGCCAAGTGGTCGGCGCTGGCGGAGCGACGCACCAGCGCACGCAGCCGCGCTTCGAGCTCGTCGAGGTCGAACGGTTTGGGCAGGTAGTCGTCGGCGCCGGTGTTCAGGCCCAGGATGCGGTCGCCCACGGTGCCGCGGGCGGTCAGGATGATGACCGGCGTCACCAGCCCCGCCGCGCGCGCCCGGCTCAGGATTTCCAGACCGTCCAGGCCGGGCAGGCTCAGGTCGAGCAGCACCGCATCGGGCAGGCTGGCCTGCCACAGGGCCAGCGCACGGGCGCCGTCGTCGCAGCTGAGCACGTGCACACCGCGCCGCTCAAAACTGCGCCGCAGGGTGGTCTGCATGGTGGCGTTGTCTTCGATCAACAGCAGTTTCATGGGCGTCGATTATGGGCACGGGTCCCACGCCGTTCGACCGATGCACAGGGTTTGTCCGGATGGGGTGGACAGCCGACTGACAGCCTGCAAACCGAGCATGCAGCCTGTCCGATCGCCGCACCGGACGCATCAGGCTTGTTGCGGTTGTCCATCCATTCTTGAGGTCAATATGAAAAAAATGCGATCGTCCTGGGCGTTCTCGGGCTGTTCAGTGGACTGGTTTCTGCCCAGTCGTCCGTGACCATGTACGGCGTCGTCGACGTGGCCGTCGAGCGGGTCAAGGGCGCGACCTCCCTCACCCGCGTCACCTCGGGCCAGCAGCAAGGCTCGCGCTGGGGTTTGCGCGGGAGCGAGGACCTGGGTGGTGGGCTCAAGGCCCTGTTCGTGCTGGAGACCGGCTTCAACGCCGACACGGGCACGCTGGGCCAGGGTGGGCGGATGTTTGGGCGTCAGAGCTTTGTGGGTCTGGGTGGCGGCTGGGGTGCGGTGCGTCTGGGCCGCCAGTACACGCCGATGGACGACATCGTCAGCATCATCGGCACCAAGACCTACGACGTGTTGAGTGTGGTGCCCATCATCGGCAACGGCGACTACAACCGCGTGGACAACGCGCTCACCTACGTCTCGCCCACCGTGGCCAACACCGTGTTCCAGCTCCAGTACAGCCTGGGCGAAGAGCGCGTGAGCACCAACACCAGCGCGGATTTCGCCAAGCAGGCCAGCGCGCACGCGTTGTACGCCCACGGGCCACTGACCGCCGGCATTTCGCTGATGCGGGTGACCGACGCCGACGGTGTGCTCGCGGGCCGGCAGGGCCGCGACGCGGTGTTGCTCGTGGGTGCTTACGACTTCGGCGGCTTCACGTTGTCAGGCTATTACGACGCCGAGGACAAGGCCGCGAAGAAGCTCAAGGTTTACGGCGTGGCCGCCGCGTTCAAGTTCGGTCAGACCACCGTGTCGGTGGGCGCGGCGCAGGCCAAGGACGTGAACGGCTCGGCCGCCGCCGCCAGCGACGATGCGCGCCTCTACACGCTGCAGGCCAGCCACAACCTGTCCAAGCGCACCGCGATCTACGGCCACCTCACCGCGGTGGACAACGACACCGCGTCGGCGCTGGGCTTCAACAGCCCGGTGGCGGGATCGAATTCGAACGGCATCCAGGTCGGGTTGCGTCACCGCTTCTGACGCCTTGTCCGCCAGCTCAGGGTTTCCCCCAGGGCGGCGGACAGCGAATTGACAGGGCTCAACCGCAAGATACCAACGTCAGATCACACACAGCAGGAGACACACCATGCGTCGCGACACCTTCCTCAAATCCCTGGCCGCACTGGCCGCTGCCGGCGCGTTGCCCAACGCCGCCTGGGCCAGCGCCAACATCAAGATGATGATTCCCGCCAACCCCGGTGGCGGCTGGGACGGCACTGGCCGTGCGCTGGGCGAAGCCCTGCGCGATGCAGGCGTGGCTTCCTCGGTCACCTTCGAAAACAAGGGCGGCGCGGCCGGCGCGATTGGACTGGCGCAGTTCTTCAACGCCAGCAAGGGCGATCCGAACGCGCTGATGGTCATGGGCGCCGTGATGCTCGGCGGCATCATCACCGGCAAGCCGCCGGTGTCGATCACGCAGCTCACCCCGATTGCCCGCCTCACCACCGAATACAACGTGTTCGTGCTGCCGGCCAATTCGCCCTACAAGACCATGAAAGACGTGGTCGATCAGCTCAAGAAGGATCCGGGCAGCATCAAGTGGGGCGGCGGTTCGCGCGGTGCCACCGAGCACATCGCCGCCGCGCAGATCGCGCAGTCGGTCGGCGTGCCGGCGTCCAAGATCAACTACGTGCCGTTTCGCGGCGGTGGTGAAGCGGTGGCCGCCATCCTGGGCGGCAACGTCACCCTGGGCGGCAGTGGCTTCAGCGAGTTTCAGCAGTACATCGAGAGCGGCAAGATGCGCGCGATCGCCGTCACGTCGGCGCAGCGTGTCAAAGGCATCGACGTGCCCACCTTGAAAGAGCAGGGCATCGACGTGGAAATTGGCAACTGGCGCGGTGTGTACGGCGCACCCGGCATCACGCCGGCCCAGCGCGATGCGCTCACCGCCATGGTGATGAAAGCCACGCAAAGCAAGGCGTGGGCGGCTGCCGTGGAGAAAAACAACTGGATGCCTGCGCTGCTGACCGGCAAGGCGTTTGACGAGTTCGTGGACAAAGATTTTTCTTCGCTGCGCGCCACGATGGTCCGCGCCGGGATGGTTTGAGCCTGTGTCCATGACCACCCCCGAAGCAAACTCCGAGAACCCCAACCACCGCCCTGGCCAGCTGGCCATGGGCATCGGTGCGCTGATCTTGGCCGCCGTGCTGGCCTGGGGCGCGATGGACATTCCTTCCGACGCGGGCTATGCCGGCGTCGGCCCCAATTTTTTGCCCTGGGTGATCAGCGCGGCGCTGGGCCTGTGCGGCGTGATGCTGATCCGCGAGGTGCTCACGGGTGGTTACCGGCAAATGGAAGAGCCCTCGGGTGCGGCCCGCGGCGACTGGCGCGCGCTGGCCTGGGTCTCGGCCGGCGTGTTGCTCAACGCGGCACTCATCACCACCATCGGCTTCATTCTCAGTTGCTCGCTGTGTTTTGTGCTCGCGGTTCGTGGCCTGCGCGCCAGCGAAGGCAAGCCGGCAGGCGACCTGCGCCAGACCGCCAAGGACGCGGTCACCGGCATGCTGATCGCCGCGCCCGTGTTCTGGCTGTTCACCCAACTGCTCGCGGTGAACCTGCCGGGCATCACGGCCTCGGGCTGGATCTGACCGCCCAGGCTGCAACGACATGATGGACACCCTCACCCAACTGCTCGGTGGCTTCGCCACCGCGGGCACGCCGATCAATCTGCTCTGGGCCTTTGCCGGCTGCGCTTTGGGCACAGCCATCGGCGTGCTGCCCGGCCTGGGCCCGGCCGTGACCGTGGCCATGCTGCTGCCCATCACCGGCCAGGTCGAACCCACCGCGTCGATGATCTTCTTTGCGGGCATCTACTACGGCGCCATGTACGGCGGATCGACCACGTCCATCCTGCTCAACACACCGGGCGAGACCGGCACCATGGTCACCGCGCTCGAAGGTTTCAAGATGGCCAAGAGCGGGCGCGCCGGTGCGGCGCTGGCCAGCGCGGCCATCGGCTCGTTCGTGGCGGGCAGCATCGCCACCATCCTGGTCACCTTGTTCGCGCCCCTCCTGGCCGAGTTCGCGGTTCAACTCGGCCCGCCCGAGTATTTCTGCCTGATGCTGCTGGCCTTCACCACCGTGAGCGCGGTGCTGGGCCAGAGCACCCTGCGCGGCCTCACCGCGCTGTTCTTTGGCCTGGCGCTCGGCCTGATCGGCATCGACCAGATCACGGCACAGGTGCGTTACACCGCCGGCGTGCTCGAATTCATGGACGGCATCGAGGTGGTGCTGGTGGCGGTGGGTTTGTTTGCCGTGGCCGAGGCGCTCTACAACGCGCTGTACGAGGGACGAAGCCCGGCCTTCATGAACAAGATGACCCGCGCCCACATGACGCGCAGCGAGTGGCGCCGCTCCTGGCCCGCCTGGCTGCGCGGCACGGCCATCGGCTTTCCGTTCGGCACCATCCCCGCTGGCGGCACCGAGATTCCCACGTTTCTCAGCTACGCGACCGAGCGCAAACTGGCCAGCCCCGAGCACAAGGCCGAGTTCGGCACGGTGGGTGCCATCGAGGGCGTGGCCGGGCCCGAGGCCGCCAACAACGCTGCGGTGACCGGCACGCTGGTGCCGCTGCTCACGCTGGGCATTCCCACCTCGGTGACGGCGGCCATCTTGCTGAGCGCGCTGCAGAACTACGGCATCAACGCGGGGCCTCAGCTGTTCCAGACTTCGTCGGCACTGGTGTGGGCGCTGATCGCTTCGCTCTACATCGGCAACGTGATGTTGCTGGTGCTCAACCTGCCGATGGTGGGTCTGTGGATCAAGCTGCTGAAGATCCCGCGTCCGCAGCTCTATGCCGGCATCCTGATCTTTGCCACGGTGGGTGTGTACGGCATGCGCCAGAGTTCGTTTGACCTGTTCCTCATGTACGGTCTGGGACTGTTGGGCGTGGTGATGCGCCGCTACGACTTTCCCACGGCGCCGGTGATCGTGGGGCTGATCCTGGGCCCGATGGCCGAGGCTCAGATGCGCAATGCACTCTCCATTGGCGAGGGCAGCTTCATGGTGTTCTTCGAGCGCCCGATGTCGGCCACGTTGCTGGCGGTCGTGGTGTTGGTTTTGCTGGTGCCGCGCTTGCTGGCCCGCCGGGTCGCCGTGGCGCAGTGAGCGCCTGAGCACGCCGGATCAGAGGTTGGCCAGGGCGTGGCGCAGCAGCAGCGCGGCCAGCAGCCACATGGTCACCCCGATCAGGGCGTCGAGCACCTGCCAGGCTTTGGGCCGCGCAAACCAGGGCGCCATCCAGCGCGCACCGAAGCCCAGCAGCCCGAACCAGAGCAGGCTGGCCGTGCTGGCACCTGCGACGAACCAGCCGCGCAGGGCGGCGGGTTGTTGCGCGCCGATGCTGCCCACGAGCAGCACCGTGTCCAGGTACACATGGGGGTTGAGCAACGTGAAGGCGGCGGCCTGCGCCAGGGCGGCCGCCCGGCTGATGGACGCGCCGGTGTCCGATGCGGTCAACCGCTCAGGATTCCGCGCCCGGCGCAGCGCGCGCCATCCATAAACCGCCAGGAAGGCCGCACCTGCCAGTGCGAGTGCGCGCGCGAGGCCAGGGCTGTTGCCCAGGGCCTGCGCCATGCCCAGCACACCGGCCGTGATCAGCGCAGCGTCCGCCACGGCGCAGAACACCACCACGCTGCCCACGTGCTCGCGCCTGAGGCCTTGGCGCAACACAAAGGCGTTTTGCGCGCCGATGGCCACGATGAGACCCAGGCTCAGGGCCAGTCCCTGCAGAAAGACAGGCCAGGCAGCCGACAGGGCTCAGTCCTTCGCGCCGATCGCCAGCGCGCGCTCGCGGCTGGCCTGCAGCTCCATCGGGTGGTCGGCGGTTTTGGTGGCCCAGCCCTGCAGGTGCTGCTCGGTCACGTCGGTGAGTGCGCGGATCCACTCGGGCTGGTCGTTCAGGCAGGGGATGTACTGGAAGCTCTGGCCGCCCGCGTGCAGGAAGGCCTCGCGCGCTTCCATGTTGATTTCTTCCAGCGTTTCCAGGCAGTCGCTGGTGAAGCCGGGGCAGACCAGGTCCACGCTTTTCAAACCCTTGCTGGCGAGGTCGATCAGCGTGGGCTCGGTGTAGGGCTCCAGCCACTTGGCCTTGCCAAAGCGCGACTGGAACGTGACCTTGTAGCGGTCCTTGGGCAGTCCCAGGTGTTCGGCCAGCAGGCGCGCGGTCTTGTGGCATTCGCAGTGGTAGGGGTCGCCCAGCTGCAGGGTGCGCTCGGGCACGCCGTGAAAGCTCATCACCAGCTGTTCGCTCTGGCCGTGCGCCGCCCAGTGGGCGCGGATGGTTTTGGCCAGTGCCTGGATGTAACCCGGGTGGTCGTGGTAACGGTTGATGAAGCGCAGTTCGGGCAGGTTGCGCACCCTGGCGGCCCAGTTCATCACGCCGTCGATCACGCTGGCCGTGGTGGTGGCGCTGTACTGCGGGTAGGCCGGCAGCACCAGCACGCGGGTCACGCCCTCGGCCCTGAGTTCGTCCATCACCGAGGCGATCGAGGGGTTGCCGTAGCGCATGGCGTAGCGCACCGTCACCTGGTGGCCGCGCTCGCCCAGATACCCGCGCAACAGGATGGCCTGGCGCTCGGTCCACACCTTCAGCGGTGAGCCCTCGGGCATCCAGATACCGGCGTATTTGGCGGCCGATTTTTTGGGCCGCACCCGCAAGATGATCCCGTGCAGGATCAACATCCAGACGAAGCGCGGGATTTCGACCACACGCTGGTCGCCCAGGAACTCGGCGAGGTAGCGGCGCAGGGCGGGGGCGGTGGGTTCGTCGGGGGTGCCCAGGTTGCACAGCAGCACTGCGGTGCGAGCGGCTTGGCCGTGTTTGAAGGGCGGTTCGGTGTTGAAGGGCATGCGCTATTCTCTCGCAAGCATGAAAACCCCCATGAGTACCGACCTGCCCGCCACCCCCTTGGTGCTGGACCCCACCCGCATCCGCGCCATCAGCATCGATCTGGACGACACGCTCTGGCCCATCTGGCCCACCATCGAGCGAGCCGAGGCCATGCTGGCCAACTGGCTCTCGCAGCACGCGCCGGCCACCGCCAAGCTCTACGCCACACCCGGGGCGTTGCGGGAAGCGCGCAACCACCTGCAGACCCTGCGGCCCGACCTGGCCTACGACCTCAGCGCCTTGCGGCGTGAGTCGATCCGCTACGTGCTGCACCGAGCCGGCGACGACCCCGCGCTGGCCGAGCCGGCGTTCGACGTGTTTTTCGACGAGCGTCAGCGCGTGCAGCTGTTTGAGGATGCGATGCCGGCCCTGGAATGGTTGAGCACGCGCTTTCCGGTGGTGGCCGTGTCCAACGGCAATGCCGACGTGCACCGCGTGGGCCTCGGCCACCACTTTCACGCGGCCTTCAACGCACGCGAGTTCGGTGTGGGCAAACCCGACCCGCGCATCTTCCACGCGGCGGCCGACGCCGCCGGCGTTGACCCCACCGAAGTGCTGCACATCGGGGATGACGCGGTGCTGGACGTGGTGGGTGGTCTTCGCGCCGGCATGCAGGTGGCCTGGATCAACCGCACCGGGCTGGCCTGGGACCATGCCCCTCTGCAGCCCCACACCACCGTGACCGACCTGATGGACCTGTGCCGCCAGATCGGTTGACCCTTCTTTTTGCCAAAGCCACCGCCATGAGCCTCACGATCCACGGCATCGCTGCCTCCCGCGCCGTGCGCCCCCTTTGGGCGGCCACCGAACTCGGCCTCGACTTCCACCACGAAAAGCTGGACTACCAGGGTGGCGGCACACGCACACCGGCGTTCCTGGCCATCAATCCCAATGGCCATGTGCCGGCGGTGGTCGATGCGCGACCCGACGGTGACGTGGTGGTGTGGGAGAGCATGGCCTGTGCGCTGTACATCGCGCGGCACCATGGGCTGGCGGACGGGGTGAGCATCACACCCGCCACGCCGCGTGAAGACGCCGAGGCTCTGCGCTGGAGCTTCTGGGCCGTGACGGAAGCCGAGACCGATGCGCTGACCGTGCTGATGCACCGCCTGGTGATGCCCGAAGAGCGGCGCAAACCGGCGTTGGCAGAGGCCGCCGAGCGCCGCCTCGCGGTGCCACTGTGCGTCATCGAGCAGCACCTGCAACGACAGAAGGACGCGGGCCAGGCGCATCTGGCGGCGGCGCGGTTCACCGTGGCCGACCTGTGCGTGGCCAGCGTGCTCAACTGGGCGCGCCCCTCCAGGACACTGATGGCCGACCACCCGCTCACGCACGACTGGATCCTGCGCTGCATGGCGCGACCCGCCTACGTTCAGTTGCGCGAGTTCGACTGAGCGCCGGTCTTCAGAAGCCCCAGAGCAGCCGTTTCGCGATCCAGCCGCTCACCCCTTCGCTGCGCTCCACGCGCACCCAGTCGGCGCGCTTTTCTCGGGTGCGCAGCAGTTCACCGTATTCGAGCTTGCCCACGATGCGGTGTTGCGTGCCCGGCCCGCTGCGCAGGTTGGCCACCGGGGACTTGACCACGTGGTGCGGGGTGTTGCCGGTGAGCGAGCGCGCCACCCAGCCCGTGTCGCCTTCGAAGTCGCGCACGCGCAGCCAGCTGCCTTTGCGCTCGGTGATCTGCAGCGGATAGCCCTGTTTCAGTTCCCACAACACCGCCGTGTGCGTGCCCGGGCCTTCGCGCATGTTCAGCGTGCTTCCCTTCACGCTGACCATGCGCTGTGCTTGGGCCGAGGTGCTGAAGAGTGCCGACAGGCACAGGGCGCTTGCCATCAGCAGGGTTCGGGTGGGGCTGGTCTGGTTCATCCCGCGGGCTTCCTTGGTGGGTGGTTGAAAAATTTTCAACCGGTGGGAACGCCGGGGTGGGCAGAGGTTCCCCTGCGGGTGTTGTGCCGACTCAGCCTTTGGCCAAGCGTGCCGCCGCCAGGCCGCTGCGAACGGCGGATTCGAGCGTGGCCGGGTAGGGGCCTTGCACGTAGTCGCCCGCCGCGAAGAGTCCCGGGGCCATCAGCGCGCCGGGGCGCTCCAGGCCGGGTGTGCAGGCGAAGGTGGCCCGCTTCTCCACCACCGTGACCCATGGCTGCAGCGCCAGGCCCAGTTGTCGCTGGCCTTGCTGCAACACGCGCGCCTGCAAGTCGTCGCGCTCGCCGGTGCTCGCGCTCACCACGAAGGCCAGCACGCCTTGCGCCGCGGGATCGTCGGGGCTGAGCTGCCCTCGGTCAAACACGAACTGCGCGGGCGCCGCCTGTTCGTCGGGTTCGGCCCGCAGGGCCAGCATGGGTGCGGCGAGGCGGGCCCCGGGAGCCCAGGCGTAGACCGTGGTGATGGCGGTGAAGCCCAGCGCGTGCGCCGACAGCGCCCAGCTGGCCAGCGCCTCGTTGTCGTCGGCGTGGGCCAGCAAGGTCTGTGCGGCCACGCTGGCGGTGGTGGCCCAGATCACGCGGTCAAAGGCCTGGTCGATGCCGTCACCGGTGAGCCGCCACTGCGTGCCTTCGGCGCGCAGCCCCGTGATGCGGGCGCCCAACTGGATGCGGCTGGTTTTGTCGTGCTGTTGCTGCAGCCACTGCGCGGCGGCCGCCGGAAACAGGCGGGTGAGGTCGGTGCGCGGCAGCAGCAGGCTCGACGCGTTGAACCCCGCCGCGCCGCGGCCAAACAGGGCGTCGCGCATGACCCGCAGGAACACGGCGGCGCTCGCGTGTGAAGCGGGGAGGTTGAGGGCGGACACGCACAGCGGCTCGACCAGCTCACGCATGACGCGCTCGGGCAGGTCTTCGCACAGGCTCTCGACCGTGGCCGAGGGCTCGCAACGAAAACCTGCCATCTGCCAGCGCAGCGAGGCGCGGATCAGCGCCAGGCGCTCACCCCAGGTCCAGCCGCGCGCGGTGGCGATCGCCGCCAGCGCATCGAGCGGCGCCGGCCAGCGCGCGGCCCAGGCCGGTGTCTGCAGGCCCGTGCCATCGGGGTAGGGCAGCGAGAGCGGCAGGGCCATCAGCACGTGGGGCAGTTCGAGTCCCACGCGCTGCATCAGGGCCAGGGTTTCGCTGTAGGCGCCGATCAGGATGTGTTGTCCGTTGTCCAGCGTGAGGGATGTGCCGTCGGGCTTCGCGGCGCTCAGCGCACGAGCGCGGCCCCCCAAGGTGCGCGTGGCTTCGAAGACGGTGACGTCCATGCCCAGCCCCGCAGCCTCCACCGCCGCGGCCATGCCGGCCCAGCCCGCGCCGACAACGGCTACTTTCATGGGATCGGTGGAGAACGGTCGCAGCGCCGGGCCGCCCCCAGCAAGACCAGCCCCCTGGGGGGGCAGCGGACCACGCGCAGCGGGGGAGCGTGGGGGCCACGAACCTGCCGCCGGGCCGCCCCCAGCAAGACCAGCCCCCTGGGGGGGCAGCAACCCGCGAAGCGGCGGAGCGTGGGGGTCATAACCTGCCCAATGCCTGGACTTTCCAGGCGAGCCAGAACTTGCGCAGCGGCGTGAGGCTCACGCGCTGGGTCAGCACCAGCAGCGGGTCGGCCGCGATCTCCTGCAGCAGCGTGCGGTAGATGCTGGCCATCATCAGGCCGGGCTTCTGCGCGCGCCGGTCGGCCGCGGGCAGCAGGGCCAGGGCTTCGTCGTAGGTTTGCAGCGCGCGGGTGCACTGAAACTGCATGAGGGCGGTGAAGCGGCGGTTGAAGTCGGCCACGCCGGTGCCGGGCGCTGCGCCGCGTTGCAGCAGTTCGTGTGCCTTCACATTGAAGCTCTGAAGCTCGTTGACCGGCAGGTAGATGCGACCGCGCGCGGCGTCTTCGCCCACGTCGCGCACGATGTTGGTGAGCTGGAACGCCAGACCCAGGCGGTGGGCGTACGCGGTGGTCTGCAGCTGCGTCTGGCCGAAGATGTTGGCGGCGACCTCGCCCACCACACCGGCCACGAGGTGGCAGTAACGCTGCAGGTTGGCGAAGTCGAGGTAACGGTTCTGCTCCAGGTCCATCTGGCAGCCGTCGATCACCGCGTTCAGGTGTCGGGCCTCGATCGCGTGGGCAGTGCTCAGCGGCATGAGCGCGCGCATCACCGGGTGGGTGGGCGAGCCGGCAAACGACTGCGCCACCTCGCGCCGCCACCAAGCCAGCTTGGTCTGCGCCACGGCCGGGTCGCTCACCTCGTCCACCACGTCGTCCACCTCGCGGCAGAAAGCGTAAAAGGCGGTGATGGCGGCGCGCCGCTCGGCGGGCAGGAACAGAAAGGCGTAATAGAAGCTGCTGCCCGAGGCCGCGGCTTTTTGCTGAACGTAGTCTTGGGGCGTCATGGGCAGGGTTTTTTGCCAAGTGTACGTATCCCCGCCCGTCCGGTTGTTTCGGGTCGACCGCGCCCGTCTGGCCGCAGCGTCAGGTCAAAGCCCCGGCGGGGCAATGGGCCATTGCCGCACTCAAGCGCTCGGGGGTGTCAGCCCGGGTTAATCCTGCGCGGCGTAGGATGTCGGGGCAATATCGCAACACCCACGAGGTCATCACATGAACGGTTCCAATCGTCGCGTTTTCATGCTTCAAGTCGCTGCCGCCAGCGGCACCGCATTGCTGGCCACCCAGGCCCAGGCGCAGGCCGCCATGCTCAATGAGAAGGACGCCCAGGCCGCTGCGCTGGGTTACGTGGCCGACACCACCAAGGTCGATGCCAAGAAGTTTCCCAAGCACGCCGCCACCCAGATGTGCAGCAACTGCCAGGTGTACGCTGGCAAGCCCGCCGATGCGGCAGGCCCTTGCGCCATCTTCCCCGGCAAGGCGGTCGCCGGCAAAGGCTGGTGCAGCGCGTACGTCAAGAAGGCCGGCTGACACCCGGGATCGAGGAGCGCTGGCGGCCGCCAGCGCCTCATTTGAATGAGGGCTGGCGTTGCCGCCAGCGCCTCAAGATATCCCAGCCGTGTGCCAGGCCCGACGCGCTCAGGCACACGGCGACCCACGGCCAAGCCAGTCCGCTGACCGCGGCGCGCACGGCCAGCATCAGGCACAGGCCTGAGAGCATGTTCAAGGCGTATTCACCCGGGGCCAGCCCTTGGCCTGTGAGGCGGTGGTACAGCCACAACCCCATGCCTTCCAGCAGGGTGAAGACGATCACCGCGTCGAGCAGCCAGCGGATCTGCCAGAGGTCCGTCACACCCGCGCGAAGCCCAGCAGGTGGCTCATGTCCTTGAGGAAGATGCGCACGTGCGCCATCGGCTTCTTGCGCGTGAGCTGCTTGTTCATGTAGGACTCGAAGGTGAGCTGCTGCACGTCGCGGTCTTCGCAGATCTTCACGAAGCGTTCGCGGCGTTTTTCGTTCACGTACCAGAACCACTGCATGATGCCGAGCACCGTGAACACGGTGCCGTGCAGTTTCATGAAGCGTTTGCGCGCGAGTTTGAGCGCACGCACGTCGCCGGTAGCCAGCATCTCGTGCGCGGCCTGTGCGGCCAGCTCACCACCGAGCATGGCGTAGTAGATGCCTTCGCCCGAGGCGGGCGCCACCACCCCGGCAGCGTCGCCGGCCAGCACCACGTCGCGGCCGTTGTCCCAGCGCTTCAGCGGCTTCATGGGCAGAGGTGCGCCCTCGCGGCGCAGCGTCTCGCAGCCGGCCAGGCCGCTGGCCTCGCGCATCTTCTGCACCGAGCCGCGCAGCGAAAAGCCCTTGTCGGCGCTGCCGGTGCCGATGCTCATGGTGTCGCCGTGCGGGAACACCCAGCCGTAGAAGTCGGGCGAGAAACGGCCCTGGTAGTACACGTCGCAGCGCGTGCCGTCATAGCCGGCGGGCTGGGTCGCCGGGGTGGGCGCGCGCACGATCTCGTGGTACGCGAACACGTACTGCGTGTCCTCCACACCGGGCACCGCTCCCTGGCGCGCCACCTGCGACTTTGCACCGTCCGCGCCCACGATCACACGGGCGCGCACCTGTGCCGGCGTGCCCTCGCCACGCTGGTGGCGGTCGCGCGCGCTGTAATGAACCACGCTGGTGCCATCCGCATCGCGGCTGAGTTTTTCGAACACGCCGGTGCGCCGCACCGCGCCCGCCGTGGCGGCTCGCGCACGCAGCCATTCGTCGAACGACTCGCGGTTGACCATGCCCACAAAGCCGTTGTCGATCGGGATGTCCACGTGCTTGTTCGACGGCGCGATCATGCGCGCGCACTGTGCCTTGGCGACCAGCAGTTCGTCGGGGATCTCGAAGTCCTTGATCAGGCGCGGCGGGATCGCGCCGCCACAGGGCTTGATGCGGCCGGCCCGGTCGAGCAGCAGCACCGAACGGCCCTGGCGGGCCAGTTCGTGTGCCGCTGTGGCGCCGGCAGGGCCGCCACCGATCACCACCACGTCGAAGGTTTCGTCTGTGTTCATGACAGTTGCCTGGGGTTGTTGCCGACGGCAAAGGCGTCACCGGCGTTGGAAAACGGAGAGAGGCGCCCCGGTGCTTGGGCCGCCGGTGCCGAGATGCGCCAGGCCAGTGCGGCCGAGAGCAGGAACAGCCAGCCTTCGAGCGCGAACACGGCCGCGTAGGCCGAGCCCGGCGTGGCGATCAGCCAGCGGGCCAGATCGCTCGCACCGGTGCCGACCAGGCCGCCGAACCCGAAGGCGATGGCCTGCGCTGCGCCCCACAGGCCCATGCGCACACCTTCGCGCGACTGCCGGCCTTCGCCGGCGAGCCGCATCATCGAACCGATGGCGCCGATGGAAAACGCGCCATTGGCCAGGCCCAGCGCGAACACCGTGGCCTTGAGGGGTGAGCCTTCGCCTTGCAGGCCGGCTAGCGTCAGGCCGAACAACGCCAGAGCCGACGCAACGCAGCCGCCGACGGTCCATCCTCGCAGCGAACCGATGCGCCCGAGCAGCGGATGCAAGGGAAACCGGGCCGCCAACGCACCGGAGAACGCCACCAGCAACATGCCGGCCAGCACACCACCGTGCTGCACGCCCGAGAGCTGGGTGGATGCGCCCGGCGTGTAGCCGAACACCGTGCCTGCAAAGGGTTCCAGGATCAGGTCTTGCGCGCTGTAGGCCAGCATGGAGACGAACACGAAGATGGTGAAGCGCCGCGCCACCGGTTCGCCCCAGACCTGGGCCAGCGCCTCCTGGAAGCGGGGTGCATCGCCGCCGGGGCGTGCGTAGCGGGCCTGCGCGCCCTCAAGCCCGCGCAGTGCCAGCAATGTCAGGGCAAACGCAGCCAGCGACACGCCCGCCGTCACGGCCAGCAGGCGTTCGGGCGAATAGGGCTCCAGCAGGTGGCCGGCCAGGCCTGCAGTGAGCGCGAAGCCGGCGATCATCATCATCCAGACCAGCGTGGCGGCGCCAGCGCGGCGCGCGGCCGGTACCCGCTTGGCCAGCATCACCAGCAGCGAGGTGCCACTGGCGCTCACACCCAGCCCCACCAGTGCAAAACCGAACACCGCCAGCGCGATGCCGGCGGCGCGATCCGAAGCCATCCAGACCGTGCCCAGCGCGGCAACCACACCGCCCACGCCCAGCACCGCCATGCCACCCACGATCCACGGCGTGCGCCGCCCGCCGACGTCCGAGCCGTGGCCCATGCGCGGGCGGGCGATCTGAAAGAGGTAGTGCAAGGCAACCAGCATGCCCGGCAGCAGCGCGGGCAGGGCGAGTTCGACCACCATTACCCGGTTGAGGGTGGAGGTGGTGAGCACCACGATGGCGCCCAGTGCCATCTGTACCAGGCCCAGTCGTGCGATGCTGCCCCAGCCAAAGGGCGTCATGGAGCAGCCCCCGTCATGGCGCGCAAGGCAAACGCACTGACCATCATTCCCGACACAAACAACGGCACACCGAAGCCGCTGTACCAGAGCGCGCGGGGCGTGGGATCGGCGATGAAACGGCGCATCATGAAGCCTTGCGCCAACAGCAGGCCCGCCACACCGGCCGCGTGCCACGGCTGGCCCCAGGCCAGCAGCAGCGCAATCACCACCACCTGCGGCACCGCCATGAACCAGCAGGCCACGCGCGCGGCACGGTCCACGCCGAGCTGCACCGGCAGCGATCGCACGCCCATCTGCCGGTCGCCGGCCACCGCCTTGAAATCGTTGAGGGTCATGATGCCGTGGGTGCCGGCGCTGTAGAGCGCGGCGAGCACCAGCGATTCACCGCCGGGCATGGCGCCACCGGCCATCACGGCCGCACCGGTGATCCAGGCAATGCCTTCGTAGCTGATGCCGCAGGCCGCGTTGCCCCACCAGCCGTTTTCTTTCAGGCGCACCGGCGGAGCGCTGTAGGCCCACGCCAGCAGCAGGCCCAGCGCAGCAGCGCCAAAGCCCCAGGGGCCCAGCGCAGTGGCCACCGCCAGCGACACCGCGGTCCAGAGAATGGCGAGGTACAGGCCCCATTGCCCGGGAATGCGCCCGGAAGGAATCGGCCGCTGCGGTTCGTTGATGGCATCCACGTGGCGGTCGTACCAGTCGTTCACCGCCTGGCTGGTCGCACACACCAGCGGGCCGGCCAGCGCCACGCCCACCACCGCCAGCAGCCAGCGCCCGTCCATGGACACACCCGACGCCACCACCCCGCAGGCAAACGCCCACATGGGTGGAAACCAGGTGATGGGTTTGAAAAGCTCGGTGACAGCCGACAGGGCAGGGAGTTGCATGGAAAAGGTTGTACCTCTCCCATCGAAAAGTGTCAAAGAAAAATGACACTATGAGATGTAAACCAAGGGAAATCCCGGGGAAGAGAAAGCGGTGGCGCAGCCGCACCACCGAAAAAAAACCAGCCGGAGAAAGAGGCTGGTTTTGTCCAGGGGCACCGCGGATCCGGCTCCGCCGGTCCCAGGTGCCGCCCCCCTCCCGCCGAAGGCGAGAGAGGGGGGAGCCGCCAAGCGGCGCGGGGGGTGATTCGTTCAATGCGTGTCTTCGCTCAAACCTTCCAGGATGCCAAAGCGGCGCAGCTTGATGTAGAGGCTCTGGCGCGAGAGGCCGAGCATTTCGGCCGCCGAGGCCCGGTTGTCGCCGGTGAGCTCCAGCGCCGCCTCGATGCAGAGCTGTTCGATCAGGTCGGTGGTTTCCCGCACGATGTCCTTGAGCGGCAAACGACCCACCAACTCGGTCATCTGGCTGGCCGAACGCGGCAGTTCCTTGCTGGCGCGGGTCTCGATGCCCAGGCGGCGGCCGACGTCGCGGATGGTGAAACCCAGGCAGCGTTGTGAGCCGGCATTCACCGCCACGGCCGAAATCTCCACCTCGGAGGTGGAGCCGTACTCGCCACGCATCTGCGTGGCAAACAGGCGCACGCTGCCGTGCTGGCGCAAGTTGGTGAGCAGCACACGGAAATCGACACCGGTGCGCCCCAGCCATTTCTCAAGCACTTCACCGCGCGCCTGGTCTTCGCTGGCCAGCTGGCCGAGATCGAGGAACGCGCGGTTGGCACTCAGGATGCGACCGTCGAGATCGGTGACCGCCAGCGCGTCGGGCGCGCTTTCCATCACCTGCAGCAGCTGTCGTTTGCTGGCCGAGAGGCTGGGTGCCACCGAATCCATCGGGCGGGTGAAGCGCAGCAGGAAGTGCAGGGTGTTTTCCTGGCGGAACTGGGAGGCGGCGACCACCATGTCCTGCGTGGAATCGACCAGGCGGATGGTGCAGGGGTCGGCACGGCCGCTGGCGCGCAGGCGGTCCAGCATGTCGCGCACCGCGGCCTGGCTGGGCACGTCAAGGCTGTTGAGCAGGGTCCAGCCGGGCAGGCGGGAAGGCTCGCCAAACAACTCGTGAGCGGCCGGATTGGCTTCTTCCAGCTTGTCGATGGAGCCTTCGAGGATGAGCACCGGCTCGGAGGCCATCTGGAACAGCAGTCGGTAGCGCGTTTCCACCTGACGCAGGCGCCAGTAATCGCGTTCCATCGATTGCTGGGCCGTCACCAGGCGCTGCTGAAGCGCGACCTGGCCGCGCAGGTCGCGACCGAAGGCCACGCGGTGCGAGACCTGATCCGCCTTGCCTTGGGTCTTGTGATGAACCTGCACCACCGAGTAAGACAGCGGGAGGTCCGCCCGGTCGGCCATGGGATGGTTGACGTGGCGCCAGCGGATGTTGTCCAGGCCCGTTTCGGTGGGCTGGCCGAGCAGGTCTTCAATCTTGGGTTTGCTCTCGACCGTCACGGTCTGGATCCAGGGCTTGCCGATCCAGTCCTGACAGCCCAGACCCATCATGTCCTTGCCGATGAGGGCCATGTCCTGAATCACGCCGTCGGTGTCGAGGATGAGCACCACGTCGGCGGAGGCCATGACGAGCTCTGCGGCAGCATCTGCATCCAGGCCGTCAAGAAACTGGCCAGCCTTGTCAAACGGCTTGTGGACATAGGCTTGTGACGCCTGCTGCATGTTGGGCTTTCGTGGTTCTAGCAAAATCACTATGTCGGGGAGGAGTGCCTCAAACCTGAATCCGGGTTCTGCTGTCGGCGAGCAATTTTTCCGCCAGCGCTGGCGCGGAGGGGCCATCGGTGATGATGGCGTCGGCTTTGAGCTTGTCGCCAAACTCCGGGTGAATACCAAAGATTGCACCCCCGGCGATTATAGAGACGCCGGCATTGACGCTTTTGCGCCGGACCTGCCCGATGGCTTCTGCCAGCCGCTCGACGCCGGTCTCGCAGCCCAGCGAAAAGCCGACCACATCAAACCAGTCCTTTTGCACCATGCCGGGCGCGCCGTCGGCCGCCGCGAAACTGGTGACCACTTCCCAGCCTGCGCGGTGAAAGAACTCGCCCACGAGGGACAAGCCGAACGTGTGTTGCTCGCCCGGGCAGGGCATCAGGAGCACCCGGCGGGCTTCGCCGCGGCTCTGTGACAGGCGGCTGTCCGAAAACGCGGCGCTGTGCTCTCGCAACAGCTGTTGCAGGCGGCCCAGGCCCACCGTGACGTCGGTGAAGCTGCACAGATCCCGTTCCCACAGCTCGCCGAGGTGGCGAGCCACCGGGGCCAGCAACTCCAGGAACACCGACTCGATGGGCACGCCGCGCTCGCGCAGCACCGCCACGAAATTGCGCAGCACGGTGTCGTCGCCATGCAGGATCAGGTCGGCAAACGGCAGCACGTCTTCGGCAGACACATGTTCGCCGGTCGATTGTGGTTGCGCCAATCCATCGCGCGACACCCGGTGCGCCAGCATCAGCCTCGGGATGATCTCGTATTCCACCGCCTTGGCCAGCAACACGGACCGCAGCCCATCGTCATTCGAGGCCTCGACAGAGTCCATCCGGAGCAGCTCGTCGATACCGGGGACGCCGGTCGGACTGCAGGGCGCTTCGGGCCAGCCCTCCAGGGGCGGTGCGCCAAAGAGGTCGGTTTCCTTGGCGGACGAGTAGCGGGAATAAGAGCCCATGTGCCTGTCTCCTGGCGCAAATGCGCGGTGCCGATACGCAGGGGCCACGGTGCTTGCCGAAGCTTGTCTTACGAGATCAGAAATTGCTCGGTGCTGTTCGGTCGGGGCCGACCCATCGGCCACTTGGCCGGGATCGGGCCCGCAGAACGCGTTGTACTGCCGCCCCTCTGGCGCGTCAAAAGATTTCAAAAGACCTTCGGAAAACTTTACCGGGGTCCCACAAAGGTGTCAATAAAAAAATACGTCAAGTTAAGTTGACACAATTCGCTGGAGCATCTAAATTGGACCCCAGCGAGACCCATGGAGACACCACAGATGCACCCCGACCGTCAGCGGCCTTCCGGCCGTTCCCTGTACACCCCCGAAGAACGGGTGCGGCGAGACGCCACGGTGTGGACGCTGGTGCAAGGCGTTCTGGCGCCGGTGCAATTTCTGGTGTTCCTGATCAGCCTTGGGCTGGTGCTGCGTTTCCTGGCCACCGGCGAGGGCCAGACGGCGGCCACGGTGTCGGTGATTGTCAAGACGCTGACGCTCTACACCATCATGATCACCGGCTGCATCTGGGAAAAAGTGGTCTTTGGCCGCTACCTGTTTGCGCCGGCCTTCTACTGGGAAGACGTTTTCAGCATGCTGGTGCTGGCGCTGCACACCGCTTATCTGGTGGCGCTGTTCACCGGTGCGCTGGACGCCCGGGGCCTGGCCTGGCTGGCGCTGGCGGCTTACGCCACCTACGTGGTCAACGCCGGTCAGTTCATCTACAAGCTGCGCATGGCGCGGCTCCAGGGCCCGTCGGGCACCGTGGCGGTGCAGGCATGAGCGCCGCGCTGGGCCGTTCCCAAGCCAGCTCGCACCGCAGCCCGCAGGGCGGAGGTACCGAATGAGCCCGGTCATTCCCATCCAGTCGGTGTCCAAGGGCTGCGCTGACGCGCCCGTGCTCAAGGAGCGGGGCCAGCGCGAGGTGTTTTGCGGTCTCACCGGCATCATCTGGCTGCACCGCAAGATCCAGGACGCGTTTTTCCTGGTGGTGGGCTCGCGCACCTGCGCGCACCTGATCCAGTCTGCCGCCGGCGTGATGATCTTTGCCGAGCCGCGTTTTGCCACCGCCATCATCGACGAGCGCGATCTGGCCGGCCTGGCCGACTGCAATGAAGAGCTCGACCGGGTCGTCACCCGCCTGATCGAGCGCCGGCCCGAGATCAAGCTGCTGTTTCTGGTGGGCTCCTGCCCGTCCGAGGTCATCAAGCTGGATCTGTCGCGCGCTGCCTCGCGTTTGTCCGGCCGGTTTTCCCCCGATGTGCGCGTGCTCAATTACTCGGGCAGCGGGATCGAAACCACCTTCACCCAGGGCGAAGACGCCTGCCTGGCCTCGCTGGTGCCGGTGCTGCCGCAGGCGGCGAGCAATGCACCCGCCTCGCTGATGGTGGTGGGCGCGTTGGCCGACGTGGTGGAAGACCAGTTCAGCCGCCTGTTCAAGCAACTGGGCATCGGGCCGGTGCAGTTTTTCCCGCCGCGCCAGGCCAACGAGATGCCTGCGGTCGGCCCCAACACGGTGTTTTTGCTGGCCCAGCCCTTCCTGGCCGACACGGCCGTGGCGCTGGAGGCGCGCGGCGCCACCCGGCTGCCGGCCCCGTTTCCGCTGGGTGTGGAGGGCACGACGGCCTGGTTGCAGGCGGCGGCCTCGGCCCTCGGCGTTGACGCAGCGACCTTCGAGGCGGCGATTGCCCCGGCCCGCGACCGCGCCACCGCCGCGGTGGCCCGCCAGCGCACGCAGCTGGCCGGCAAAAGCATCTTCTTCTTCCCCGATTCGCAGCTGGAGATTCCGCTGGCGCGTTTCCTGTCGCGCGAACTCGGCATGTCGCTTTCCGAGGTCGGCACTCCGTATTTGCACCGCCAGCACATGGCCGAGGAGCTGGCGCTGCTGCCCGAAGGCACGTTTCTGAGCGAAGGCCAGCACGTGGAAAACCAGCTCGACCGCTGCCGCGCTGCCCAGCCCGACATCGTGGTCTGTGGTCTCGGCCTGGCCAACCCGCTGGAGGCCGAGGGCCTGACCACCAAGTGGGCCATCGAACTCGTGTTCACCCCCATCCAGGGCTACGAGCAGGCGGCCGATCTGGCCGAGCTCTTCAGCCGTCCGCTGGTGCGCCGCCTGCGCCTGGCCGCCTGATCCATCACTGGCACCCACACACCATGCAACTCACGCTCTGGACCTACGAAGGACCGCCCCACGTGGGAGCCATGCGGATTGCCACCGCGATGAAGGACGTGCACTACGTGCTGCACGCGCCTCAGGGCGACACCTACGCCGATCTGCTGTTCACCATGATCGAGCGCAACGCCAAGCGCCCGCCGGTGACCTACACCACCTTCCAGGCGCGCGATCTGGGTGGCGACACCGCCGAGCTGTTCAAGAACGCGGCGCGCGAAGCCTACGCGCGCTTTCAGCCGAAGGCCATGATGGTCGGTTCCTCGTGCACCGCCGAGCTGATCCAGGACGACCCGGGTGGCCTGTGCAAGGCGCTCGATCTGCCGGTGCCGGTGGTGGCGCTGGAACTGCCCTCGTACCAGCGCAAGGAAAACTGGGGCGCCTCGGAAACCTTCTACCAGATGGTGCGCAACCTGGCCGACACCAGCATCAAGCGCGCCCCGCGCGAAGCCGGCCAGCGCGCCCGCTGCAACATCCTCGGCCCCGCCGCGCTGGGCTTTCGCCACCGCGACGACCTGCGTGAAATTTCCGGCCTGCTGCGCGAGATGGGTGTGGACATCAACGTGACCGCGCCGCTGGGTGCCTCACCCGCCGACATGGCCCGCCTGGGCGACGCCGACTTCAACGTCGTGCTCTACCCCGAGATCGCCAACGTGGCCGCGGGCTGGCTCAAGCGCACGTTTGGCCAGCCGTCCACCCGCACCGTGCCGATCGGCTCGGGCGCCACGCGCGACTTCATCGCCGAGGTGGCCGAGCTGGCCGGCGTGGACCCCACTGGGGTGCTGGCCAACGCCGAAGCCCGCGCACCGTGGTACGCCAAATCGGTCGACTCCACCTACCTCACGAGCAAACGCGTCTTTGTGTTCGGCGACGCAACCCACGTGGTGGCCGCCGCGCGCATTGCTGCGCAGGAGATGGGTTTCACCGTGGTTGGCCTCGGCACCTACAGCCGCGAGTTCGCCCGCGAGGTGCGCGAAGCCGCTGCGCTCTACGGCGTGGAAGCGCTCATCAGCGACGACTACCTGGAAGTAGAAGCCCGCATCGCCGAGCTGCAGCCCGAGCTGGTGCTGGGCTCGCAGATGGAGCGCCACATCGCCAAACGCCTGGGCGTGCCCTGCGCGGTGATCTCGGCCCCCGTGCATGTGCAGGATTTCCCGGCGCGCTACTCGCCGCAGATGGGTTTTGAAGGCGCCAACGTGCTGTTTGACACCTGGGTGCACCCACTCATGATGGGTCTGGAAGAACACCTGATCGGCATGTTCCGTGGCGACGCCGAGTTCCACGAAGACGCCGCACCGTCGCACCTCGGTGGTGCCGTGACGCCCAAGACCGTGATGGCTGCGCAACCCGTGCAACCCGAGACCGTGGTGGTTCCTGTCGAGCAGGCCGCCGCCAACGAGACCCTCACGCCACAGGAGGCCACCTGGGGCCTCGATGCCGAAAAAGAACTGCGAAAGATTCCCTTCTTCGTTCGCGGAAAAGCCAAGCGCAACACCGAGCGTTTCGCCATTGACCGAGGGGTGTCCCTGATCACCGTGGAGACGCTGTATGACGCCAAAGCTCACTATGGGCGCTAAGACCCCGACGGCCAGCGCCCAGCTGCCCGTGCGGCTGGTGGTGGTGACCATGGACACGCACCTGGCCGGTGCGATCGAGCGCGCACAGCGCACCCTGAAAAACGAGATCCCGGGCCTCACGCTCACGCTGCACGCTGCGTCCGAATACGCGGGCAACGACGCCGCCATCGAGCGCTGCATCGAAGACATCCACCGTGCCGACATCGTGGTGGCCGGCATGCTCTTCATGGAAGACCACTTCCTGCCCATCCTGCCTGCGCTGCAGGCGCGCCGCGAGCAGTGCGACGCCATGATCTGCATGGCCTCGGCCGCCGAGGTGGTCAAGCTCACGCGCCTGGGCAACTTCGACATGGCCAAGCCCGCCAGCGGCCCCATGGCCATGCTCAAGAAGCTGCGCGGCAGCAAGGAAAAAGCGGCCACTGGCGGCGCTGCGCAAATGAAGATGCTGCGCCGCATCCCGCAGCTACTGCGTTTTGTGCCCGGCACCGCGCAGGACGTGCGGGCGTATTTCATGACGCTGCAGTACTGGTTGGGTGGCTCGGACGAAAACGTGCTCAACCTGGTGCGCCACGTGGTGAACCGCGGTGCCGACGGCGAGCGCAAGGCCATGCGCGCCCAGGTCAAGGCGCAGCCACCGATCGAGTACCCCGAGGTCGGCGTGTACCACCCGCGCATGGCCGGCCGGCTGGCCGACAACGTGGCCGCCTTGCCGCTGCCCGCCGCGCGCCCCACCGTGGGCACGGTCGGTGTGCTGCTGTTGCGCTCTTACCTGCTCTCGGGCAACTCGGCCCATTACGACGGCGCGATCGCCGCCATGGAGGCCCGTGGCCTGCGCGTGGTGCCGGTCTTCGCCGCCGGGCTGGATGCACGTCCCGCGATCGACGCCTTCTTCATGCAGGACGGCCGTTGCATCGTCGACGCCGTGGTCTCGCTCACCGGCTTCTCGCTCGTGGGCGGCCCGGCCTACAACGACGCCAAGGCGGCCGAAGACATCCTGGCCCGGCTCGACGTGCCCTACGTGGCCGCGCATCCGGTGGAGTTCCAGAACCTCGCGCAGTGGGGCGGCTCCGACCGGGGCCTGCTGCCGGTGGAGAGCACCATCATGGTCGCCATCCCCGAGCTCGACGGCGCCACCAGCCCCATCGTGTTCGGTGGCCGTGCCGGACCGGTGGGTGTGGCCTGCACCGGTTGCCACCACGCCTGCACGTTCACCGAGAGCGACAGCGCGCAGGACATGCAGTCCTGCCCCGAGCGCGCCATCATGCTGGCTGCGCGCGTCTCGCGCCTGGTGGGCCTGCGCCGCAGCGAGCGCGCCCAGCGCCGCGTGGCGGTGGTCATCTTCAACTTCCCGCCCAACGCCGGCAACGTCGGCAGCGCCGCGTACCTGTCGGTGTTCGAGTCGATGTTCCACACCCTCACCGCCATGAAGGCACAGGGCTACACGGTGGACATGCCCGAGAGCGTGGACGCGCTGCGCGACGGCATCCTGCAAGGCAACGCCGCGCTGCACGGGGCGGACGCCAACGTGCACACCCTCATCAGCGCCGACGACCACGTGAAACGCGAGCGCTGGCTCAGCGAGATCGAAGCGCAGTGGGGTCCGGCCCCGGGCAAACAGCTCAGCAACGGCAGCGACATCCTGGTGCTCGGCAAACAGTTCGGCAACGTGCTGGTGGCGGTGCAACCCTCGTTCGGCTACGAAGGCGACCCGATGCGCCTGCTGTTCGAAAAAGGCCTGTCGCCCACGCACGCGTTCTCGGCCTTCTACCGCTACCTGCGCGAAGACTTCCATGCCCACGCCGTGCTGCACTTCGGCACCCACGGTGCGCTCGAATTCATGCCCGGCAAACAGAGCGGCATGTCGGGCAGCTGCTGGCCCGACCGCCTCATTGGCGACCTGCCCAACATTTACCTCTACGCGTCCAACAACCCCAGCGAAGGAGCGATCGCCAAGCGCCGATCCGGCGCCACGCTCATCAGCTACCTCACACCGCCGGTGGCGCAGGCCGGTCTTTACAAGGGCCTGATCGATCTGAAGGAAGCCATTGAACGCTTTCGCGGACTGGAGCCCACGTCCCGCGAGCGCGTGGAATGTGTGGCGATGCTGCAGGCGCAGGCCGCCGCACTCGATCTGGTGGACATCGAGCCGGTGTGGAACGCAGAGGCGGGGGGTGACGCCGACCGCCAGGTGTTTGTATTGGCCCAGCAGGTGCTGGAACTCGAATACACCCTGATTCCCTGCGGCCTGCACGTGACCGGCCGCGCACCCAGCGAAGCCGAGTGCGTGGACATGCTGCTGGCCATGAGCGAAGCCTGGGAAGGCCAGCGACCACCCCGCGCCTCGGTGCGGGCCCTGGTCGATGGCCTGAGCGTGGAACAGGCCATGAAGGCCGGCCACATGCACAGCGATGACGCCACGGTGCTGGCCATGCACGGCCTGGCCGACGCCGGCCGAATGCTTGCCAAGGACACCGAGGTCGACGCCATCCTGTGTGCGCTCGACGGCCGCTACATCCGCCCAGCGCCGGGCGGCGACATCCTGCGCACGCCCGAAGTGCTGCCCACCGGGCGCAACCTGCACGGCTTCGACCCGTTCCGCATCCCCAGCGCCTTTGCCGTGAAAGACGGGGCCGAGCAAGCGCAGCGCCTGCTCGACCGCCACCTGCAGGAGTCCAACCAGTTGCCGGAGTCGGTGGCCATGGTGCTCTGGGGCAGCGACAACCTCAAGAACGAAGGCGCACCGATTGCCCAGGCCATGGCCCTGATGGGCGCGCTGCCGCGCTTCGACAGCTACGGGCGCATCGCAGGTGCCACGCTGGTGCCACTGGACACACTCGGCCGTCCGCGCATCGACGTGGTGATCACGCTCTCGGGCATCTTCCGCGACCTCATGCCGCTGCAGATCCGCATGCTGGCCGAAGCCGCTTTCATGGCTGCGTCGGCCGACGAATCGGTCGAGCAGAACTGGATCCGTAAGCACGCGCTGGCCTACCAAGCCGAACACGGCTGCTCGCTGGAGACCGCTTCGCTGCGTGTCTACGGCAACGCCGAAGGCGCCTACGGCTCCAACGTGAACAACCTGATCGAGAGCAGCCGCTGGAGCGGAGGCGACGAAATCGCCGAGACCTACAGCCGCCGCAAAGGGTTTGCCTACGGTCGCACGGGCCTGGCGGTGCAACACACCGCGCTGCTGCAAAGCGCGCTGGCCGATGTGGAACTGACTTACCAGAACCTCGATTCGGTGGAACTCGGCGTGACCACCGTGGACAACTACTTCGACACGCTGGGCGGCATCACCCAGGCGGTGAAGCGGGCGCGCGGCGGCGTCACGCCGCCGGTCTACATCGGCGACCAGACCAAGGGCGACGGCGCGGTGCGCAGCCTCAAGGAACAGGTGGCGCTGGAAACGCGCACCCGCATGCTCAACCCCAAGTGGTACGAGGGCATGCTGGAGAGCGGCTACGAGGGCGTGCGCCAGATCGAGGTGCACGTGACCAACACCATGGGCTGGTCGGCCACCACCGGCCAGGTGCAGCCCTGGGTCTACCAGCAGCTCAGCGAGACCTTCGTGCTGGACCCGGCGATGCGCGAGCGGCTGGCCACGCTGAACCCGACCGCTTCGGCGCGGGTCGCGAACCGGCTGATCGAGGCCTCGGACCGCAATTTCTGGAAGCCCGACGCGAAGGTGCTCGAAGCCTTGCGCCGGGCGGGTGAGGAGCTTGAAGACCGGCTCGAAGGTGTATTTGAAGGAGCTCCCGCATGAGTACCACGACCGTCCCGTTCCCCGACATCAAGAACCCCGGGGTCCGGAAGAACCTGCGCCTCGACGGCGAGGGCAGCGTGCAGGTCGAACTCGACCCGAACCTCAAGATCGGCACCGCCAAGGTGTTCGCGATCTACGGCAAGGGCGGCATCGGCAAGAGCACGACCTCCAGCAACCTGTCGGCCGCGTTCAGCAAGCTCGGCAAGCGCGTGCTGCAGATCGGCTGCGACCCGAAGCACGACTCGACCTTCACGCTGACGAAGAAGATGCTGCCGACCGTCATCGACGTGCTCGAGACGGTCGACTTCCACGCCGAAGAACTGCGCGTCGAGGACTTCGTGTTCCCGGGCTACAACGGCGTGATGTGCGTCGAGGCCGGCGGCCCGCCGGCCGGCACCGGCTGCGGCGGCTACGTGGTCGGCCAGACCGTCAAGCTGCTGAAGGAGCACCACCTGCTCGAGGACACCGACGTGGTGATCTTCGACGTGCTGGGTGACGTGGTGTGCGGCGGCTTTGCAGCCCCGTTGCAGCACGCCGACCGCGCGCTGATCGTCACCGCCAACGACTTCGATTCGATCTTCGCGATGAACCGCATCGTGCAGGCCATCGGGGCCAAGGCGAAGAACTACAACGTGCGCCTGGGTGGCGTGATCGCCAACCGCAGCGCGGCCACCGACCAGATCGACAAGTACAACAACCAGATCGGTCTCAAGCTCGCTGCGCACTTCCCCGACCTGGACGTGATCCGCCGCAGCCGCCTGAAGAAGAGCACCTTCTTCGAGATGGAAACCTCGCCCGAGCTGGAGCTGGTGAAGAAGGAATACATGCGCCTGGCTGCGTCGCTGTGGCTGGGTGTGGAGCCGCTGGCGGCCGTGCCCATGAAGGACCGCGACATCTTCGACCTGCTGGGTTTCGACTGAGCGGAGACAGGCCATGAAAACCTCCAACGCCAACTACATCGAGCGCCGCTCGGAGATCGAAAACTATTTCGATCGCACCGCGGCCAAGGCCTGGGAACGCCTGACCTCCAACGCACCGGTGGGCCGCATCCGCGCCTCGGTGCGGGCCGGGCGCGACGAGATGCGCAACACGCTGCTGAGCTGGTTGCCCCAGGACATGCGCGGCCTGCGCCTGCTGGATGCCGGTTGCGGCACCGGCGCCCTGGCCCTGGAGGCGATGCAACGCGGCGCGGAGGTGGTGGCCATCGACCTCTCGCCCACGCTGGTGCAGCTGGGCCGCGAGCGCAACGCCACGCTCACCCCCAACGGGCGCGGTGGCAGCATCACCTACCTCTCGGGCGACATGCTCGACGACGCGCTGGGTGAGTTCGACCACGTGGTGGCGATGGACTCGGTGATCCACTACGACACACCCGACATCGCCAACGCCATCCAGCGCCTGGCGGCCCGCACGCGCGGCAGCGTGCTCTTCACCATCGCGCCCAGCAGCCCGCTGCTGAGCGTGGCCCACGCCATGGGTCGCTTCTTCCCCAGCAGCGACCGCTCGCCAGCGCTCACGCCGGTGTCGCAAGCCCGGCTGCGCGCCTTGCTGTTGCAGGGTCTGGGTGGCAGCGGCTGGACCGAGGGCCGAACCCAACGCGTGTCCGGCGGCTTCTACACCTCACAAGCCTGGGAGTGGACGCGGTGAACCTGAGCCGGCTGCTCTCCCCCGCCTGGGCGATGAACATCACCCGGCGGTACGCACCGTTCGCGGACGCGGCCTCCAGCGACCTGCCCCTGGGGCGGTTGCTGCGCTTGTCCCTGTTCCAGCTCTCCATCGGGATCACCATCGCACTGCTGGTGGGCACGCTCAACCGCGTGATGATCGTGGAGCTGGCGGTGCCGGCCTGGTGGGTGGCGCTCTCGGTGGCGCTGCCGCTGGTGTTCGCACCGCTGCGCGCGCTCATCGGCTACCGCAGCGACACGCATCCTTCAGCGCTGGGTTTGAAGCGCATGCCCTACATGTGGATCGGCACCCTGCTCATGTTTGGTGGCCTGGCCATCATGCCGTTCGCCCTGTTGCTGTTGACCGTGACCGATGCCAGCGTGTGGGCCGGTCGCATCGGCGCGGCACTGGCTTTCCTGCTGGTGGGCGCGGGCATGCAGATCACCCAGACCGCCGGCATGGCGCTGGCCAGCGATCTCTCGCCCGAAGAAAAGCGACCGCGCGTGGTGGCCTTGCTCTACAGCACGCTGCTGGTGGGCATGATCGTGGGCAGCGCCCTGCTGGGTTTTGTGCTGATCGACTTCACGCCCACGCGCCTGGTGCAGGTGGTGCAGGGCGCTGCGGTGCTGGTGGCCGTGCTCAACATCACCTCACTGTGGAAGCAGGAGCCCCGCCAGGCCCGCCGTGGTGCGCGTGAAGCCCACGGTTTCTCGCGCAGCTGGGCGCGGCTTATGGCCATCCCCAGGATCAAGCGGTTTCTGTGGACCGTGGGCCTGGGCACGGTCGCCTTCAACATGCAGGACATCATCCTGGAGCCCTATGGTGGCCAGGTGCTGAACCTCAATGTCAGCCTCACCAGTTCGCTCACCGCCATGAGCGCGGGTGGCGCCTTGCTGGCCTTCGTGCTGTCGGCGCGCTTCATGTCGCGCGGGCTGGACACCATCCGCCTGGCCGCCATCGGCGCCTTGCTCGGCTTGCCGGCCTTCGCCTGTGTGATTTTCTCGGCGCCCCTGAATTCGGCCCACCTGTTCCAGGTCGGCGCGGCGCTGATCGGTTTCTCCAGCGGCCTGTTCTCGGTCAGCATGTTGCTCACCGCGATGGAGCTGCCCGAGCGCGAACTCACCGGTCTGGTGCTGGGCGCCTGGGGCGCCGTGCAGGCCACCGCGGGTGGTTTGTCCATGGCGTTTGGCGGTGTCCTCCGCGATGTGGTGGGCAGCCTGGCCACGCACGGCTGGCTGGGCGAAGCACTCAACTCCCCGGTCACGGGCTACAGCTTCGTGTTCCACCTCGAAATCTATTTGCTCTTCGCGGTGCTCATCGCGTTGGGCCCGCTGGTGCGCCGTTCCAAACCCGCGGCCGAGCGAAATCCCCATCCGATTGGCCTGGCCGAGTTGCCGGGTTGAACCAGAGTCACCGAGCGAGTCACCGAGCCAGCCCTCATTGAAGGAGAACCACCATGGATACAGGCGCAATCACCCAGTATGTCGACGTTGCACAACTCGTGCTTTACGCATTCTGGATTTTCTTCTTCGGATTGATCTACTACCTCCAGCGAGAGAGTCACCGCGAGGGTTACCCGATGGACCCCGGCCGGGAAAACGGGCCGGTGACCCCGGGCTGGCCCACCGTCACCCCCAAGACCTACGAGCTCGAGGACGGTCGCACCTTCCTGTCGCCCGACGTGAACCGTCCCGACGGCGCGTATTCGGCCACACCGACCCACCGCTGGGCCGGCTCGCCGCTGGACCCGGTGGGCGATCCGATGCTCGCGGGTGTGGGCCCTGGGGCCTGGGCCGCGCGCGCCGACCACCCCGACATGACGCACCACGGCGAAGCCAAGATCGTTCCCTTGCGAGCCGCGGCCGACCACGGCGTGGCCCGTCAGGACACCGATCCCCGCGGCTTGCCGGTGTTTGGTGCCGACAAGGAAATCGCCGGTGTGGTCAAAGACATGTGGGTCGACAAGGCGGAAATGATGTTCCGCTACATCGAGGTGGATCTCAAGAGCGGCGGCTCGGTGTTGCTGCCGGTGAACTTCTCGCGCATCCGCAAGGACGGGATCAGCGTGCACGCCATCCTGGCCGCGCAGTTCGCGGCGGTGCCCAAGACGCGCAATCCGGACCAGATCACGCTGCTGGAAGAAGAAAAGATCATGGCCTACTACGGCGGCGGTCTGCTTTACGCCACGCCCGATCGCATGGAGCCGCTGCTGTGAACGCGCACCACGAACACGAATTCGAGGCCGCGCCCGGACTGCCCGAGCGGCTGCCGCAGGGCGAGCGCCTGCTCTGGCAGGGCAGCCCCGACTTTCTCACCCTCGCCATTCACGCGTTTCACGTGCGCAAGCTGGCCGTTTACTTTGCGGGCATGTTCGGTCTGCAATGGCTGTACCTGCTGGGCGAGCCCGGCGGTTCGCTGCTGATGCCGCTGCTCACCAGCGCCGTGCTCGCCTGCACAGCCCTGGGTCTGCTGGCGTTGACCGCCTGGTTTTCGGCACGCACCACCGTCTACACCCTGACCGACCGGCGCATCCTCATGCGCATCGGCATCGTGCTCACGCTCACCTTCAACCTCCCGCTGCGCAAGCTCGCTGCCGCGGCCATCCGCCCGCAAGCCAAGGGCCACGGCGACATCGCCCTGACCTTGACCGGTGATGACCGCATTGCCTACCTCAACCTCTGGCCCCACGCACGGCCCTGGCAGCTCAAGCAGCCGCAGCCCAGTCTGCGCTGCGTGCCCGATGCACAAAGGATCGGTGTCCTGATCCTGCAAGCCTGGACCGCTCAGAACACCGACACCCTGGCCATTCTGGGCACACAGGAGCAGGTGCCTGCGCCTGCGCGCCAGCCGCGCGAGCGCGAGATCGCCGCCGCCACCGCCTGACCGCACCACCGGGAACACGCCATGAACACGCACCAACCTTCGCCCCTGGGCACCGTCACTCCCTGGCCGATCTGGGCGCTGGGCATTTTCCTGCTGGTGGTCCTGGCCGGTGTGACCCTGCAGATGAAGGTGTTTGGCGTGGCGCCACCCGAGCCCCATGAAGCCGTGCAGTGGGAGCGCAAGCTGTCGTTCGTGGGCCAGTCCAACGGCGACATTGCGGTGCTGGACGTGGCCACGAAACAGGAGGTGGCGCGGTTCCAGGGCGAGCAGGGTTTTCTGCGCGGCAGCCTGCGGGCCCTCAACCGCGAGCGCAAGCGCAGCGGCATGAACCCCGACTTGCCGTTCCAGCTGACCGGTCATGTGGATGGCCGCATCACGCTGCTGGACACCGCCACCGGCCAGCGTCTGAGCCTGGAGTCGTTCGGGCCCACCAACTCGGCCGTGTTCTCTCAGCTGCAGTGGGCCAAGCCCGCTTCATGAACCCAGCCACCCTCAGGAGACAACGATGAACACCCCCACCGCCAGCGCCGAGATCGACCACGTTGCCCTGCTCATGGACACGGTGGCCAGCGCCGAAGACGCCAACGCCAAAGCCGTGAAAAGCACCATGCTCTCGCCGCGCTTCTACACCACCGACTTCAAGGCCATGGACGCGCTCGACGTGTCCAGCGTGCGGGCCGACTGGGACGTGATGATGAAGGAGTACGAGGGCGACAACAACCACGACCACTTCCAGCGCGACGCCGCGTTCGCGGAAGAGGTGCGCACGCTGATGCCACAACTCTCGCCCGAGATGCGCCAGGAGTTCCTGGACTTCCTCATCAGTTCGCTCACCTCGGAGTTCTCGGGCTGCATCCTCTACAACGAGATCCGCAAGAACGTCAGCAACCCCGACATCAAGCAGCTGATGACCTACATGGCGCGCGATGAATCGCGCCACGCCGGTTTCATCAACCAGTCGCTCAAGGACTTCAACCTCGGCATCGACCTGGGCAGCCTCAAGCGCAACAAGGCCTACACCTACTTCAAGCCCAAGTACATCTTCTACGCCACCTACCTCAGCGAGAAGATCGGCTACGCGCGCTACATCACCATCTTCCGCCAGCTGGAGCGCCACCCCGACAAACGTTTCCACCCCATCTTTCGCTGGTTCGAACGCTGGTGCAACGACGAGTTTCGCCATGGCGAGTCGTTCGCGCTGATCATGCGGTCGCAGCCCGAGCTGCTGCAGGGTGCCAACAAGCTCTGGATCCGCTTTTTCATCCTGGCGGTGTACGCCACGATGTACGTGCGCGATCACACGCGTCCGCTGCTGCACGAGGCCATGGGCCTGGAGTCGACCACCTACGACCACGAGGTGTTCCGCATCACCAACGACATCTGCCGCCAGGTGTTCCCGGTCGAGGTGGACATCGACAACCCGGCCTTCAGCCGGGGTCTGGAGCGTCTGCTCAAGATCTCGCTGGCGGCCGACCGCGCCAAGCAGCGCGGCGGGCTGGTGGGCAAGCTGCAGGTGGCCAGCTGTGCGGTGCAGGCCGCGTTCACGTTCGGTCGCCTGTACTGGCTGCCGGTGAAAAAGCAGGAGCTGCCGCAGACCATCCGCATGGAACCGGTCTGGTAAGCCAGCGCCGCTGCCAGCCATGACCGAACTCTCCAGCTCCCTGGCAGCGCCCGCGTTGTTTGCGCTGCTGTGCTGGTGGTTCGGCACGGGTGCCATCCTGTGGCTGGTGCGCAGGGCGCCCACCACCTTTCCCTGGACGCTTGGTGTCCTGAGCCTGTTGCTGCTCGGCAGCCTGTGGACCACCCAGCTCAGCATGCAGGACCACACCGTGGGCAGCGCCTACCTGGCCTTTGCCAGCGTGATCGTGATGTGGAGCTGGCACGAGATGGCCTTTCTCACCGGCTGGCTCACCGGCCCGCGCCGCGTGCCCTTGCAGACAGGTGCTCGCGGCTGGACCCGTTTCACGCAGTCGGTGCAGGCCGTGATCTGGCACGAGCTGGCGCTGCTGGCCAATTTCGGCGTGCTGCTGTGGATGCAGCAGGGCCAGGCGGGTCATGTGGCGATCTGCACCTTTGCCTTGCTCTGGTGCATGCGCTTCTCGGCCAAGATGAACCTGTTTCTCGGCGTGCCCGAGACCGGCGAGCAGTACCTGCCCAAGCACCTCGTGTACCTGGCCAGCTATTTCAAACGCGGCCCGCTCACGCTGTTCTATTACCTCACCGTGGGCCTGTCCTGCGGGGTGTGGGCGTGGATGGTGTGGCAGGTGTCCAGCGCAGCCACGGTCGTGACCACCGGCTGGGTGCTGCTGGCGGCCCTGTTGGGCCTGGCGATCGTGGAACACGTGATCATGGCGTTCCCGACGCCCATGCAGAAACTCTGGGGCTGGGCTATGTCGCGCAGCCCGGTGATCAAACCGGAAAAAGCATGAACGCTTTTCGCACCCCTGAAGATTTGTGGGACATCCCGCCCGCGTCCCGTCCGGCGACAGCCAGGCCCTTGCCCGACGCGCCGCACGCGGTGATCATCGGCAGTGGCTTTGGTGGCCTTGCGTCTGCTGTGCGCCTGGCCGCCAAAGGCTGGCGCGTCACCGTGCTGGAAAAGCTGGACGGGCCCGGTGGCCGTGCTTATGTGCACCACCAGAACGGCCATGTGTTCGACGCCGGCCCGACCATCATCACCGTGCCGTTTCTGTTTGAGGAGCTGTGGGCGCTGGCCGGGCGCAAGCTGTCCGACGACATCGAACTGCGCGCGCTTGACCCGTTCTACCGCATCCGTTTCGACGACGGCGACGAGTTCAACTACAGCGGTGACCCCGACAAGATGCGCGCCGAAGTGCGTCGCATCAGCCCCAGCGACGCTGCAGGCTACGAACGCTTCATGGCCGAGGCCGACCACTGTTACCGACTGGGCTTCGAGGCCCTGGGCGACAAAGCGTTTGACACCGTGGGCGACCTGATCAAGGCCAGCCCGGCCATTTTCAAGATGCGGGGCTGGCGCAGCCTGCACGCCATGGTGGCGGCGCACCTCAAGCACCCCAAGCTGCGCATGGCCATGAGCCTGCAGAGCCTGCTGATCGGCGGCAACCCGTTTTCGGTGACCTGCATCTACAGCCTCATCAACGCGCTGGAGCGCAAGTACGGCGTGCACTGGGCGGTGGGCGGCACCGGCAAGCTGGTGCAAGGCCTGGTGAGCCTGCTCGAGGGGCAGGGCGGCGTGCTGCGTTGCAACGCCGAGGTCCAACGCATCGAGGTGGACCAGGGCGTGGCCACCGGTGTGACGCTGGCCAGCGGCGAACACATCGAAGCCGACATCGTGGTGTCGAACGCCGACACCGCGTGGACCTACCGCAACCTGATCGAGGCAAAACACCGCCGCCACTGGACCGACCGCAAGGTGGAGAACGGCCGTTACTCCATGAGCCTCTTCGTCTGGTACTTCGGCACCAGCAAGCAGTACACCGACGTACCGCACCACATGATGCTGCTCGGCCCGCGCTACAAGGAGCTGCTCAAAGACATCTTCAGCCGCCACAAGCTGAGTGACGATTTCAGCCTGTACCTGCACCGCCCCACGGCGAGCGACGCTTCCATGGCACCGGCCGGACACGACACGTTTTACGCGCTGGCCCCGGTGCCTCATCTGGACAGCGGCACCGACTGGGCCACCCGCGCCGCGTCGTTTCGCGGGGCCATCGCCGAGGTGCTGGACCGCACCGTGCTGCCGGGCTTCGAGCAACACATCACCGCCTCGTTGCTCACCACGCCGCAAGACTTTCACGACCGTCTGCTTTCGTTCAAGGGCGCGGCGTTTGGCCTGGAGCCGCTGCTGCTGCAAAGCGCCTGGTTCCGCCCGCACAACCGCAGCGAAGACGTGGACGGCCTCTTCATGGTGGGCGCCAGCACCCACCCCGGCGCGGGTGTGCCGGGCGTGCTGATGTCGGCCAAGGCGCTGGATTCGGTGGTTCCCGCAGCAACAACCTGGCAGCAACAACATGCTCGCAAACACATTGCACGCTGAGACGGTGGCGCCCCGCGCTGCGGTCGATCTGGACGCCTGCGTGGCGCTCATGCGCACCGGCTCCAAGACCTTCTTCGCCGCCAGCCGACTGCTGCCGGTCCGTGTGCGTGCCTCGTCGATTGCGCTCTACGCCTTTTGCCGCGTGGCCGACGACATGGTGGACGGCGGCACGATGGGTATCGACGACGCCATGCGGGTCCTCTCGCAGCGGCTGGACCGCATCTACGCTGGTGACCCTCAGGATTTCGTGGAAGACCGCGCGCTCTCGGTGGTGGTGCAGCGCCACGATCTGCCGCGCCCTTTGCTCGACGCCTTGCTCGATGGTTTTGCCTGGGACGCCCAAGGCCGTCGCTACGACACGCTGGAGCAGGTGCACGACTACGGCGCTCGCGTGGCGGGCAGCGTGGGCGCCATGATGTGCTGGATCATGGGCGTGCGCAGCCCGCAGGCGCTGGCGCGCGCGTGCGAACTGGGCGTGGCCATGCAACTCACCAACATCGCGCGCGACGTGGGCGAAGACGCGCGCAACGGCCGCCTGTACCTGCCGCGCCAGTGGATGTCGCAAGCCGGCATCGACACCGACGCCTGGTTGCTGCAGCCCGTGGGCAGCCCCGCGCTGCAAGCGGTGGTGGCCCGGCTGCTGGCCGAGGCCGACCGGCTGTACGACCAAGCCGCCGCCGGCATCGCGCAGTTGCCGCGCGATTGCCGCTCGGCCATCCTGGCGGCGCGTCTGATTTACGCCGAGATCGGCCAGCAACTGCGCCGGGACGGCCTGGACCCGTGCGCGCGCCGAGCGGTGGTGCCGGCCTCGCGCAAGCTGGTGCTGCTGGCGTGTGCTTCGGTGCAGTCGGGTTGGTTGGGTCGTTCGACCGCTGCGGTGCCGCCGCTGGCGGCCATCGCTTACCTGGTGGACCAGTGCAAGACGCTGGACGACGCCGCGTTTTCGAGCGGGATGTCCACGCGGCCTTTCAACCAGCGCATGGCCTGGATGCTGGAGATGTTCGAGCGGGTGGAGGCGCGGCGCCTCGAAGAGCGCGAGGCTGTCGACAGCCGCACGGCGGCAGGGCAGCGCCTGTCGCATTGAGGGCAGCGCCCCATGGGGCGATGCGTCAGGCGTGCAGGGCGATCAGCTCGGCCTTGCGTCGGGCCATGCGGTGGCCGAGTTCTTCCAGGTCGATGTCGGACGCCTTGACGCGCGGAAACAGGCTCTCGTGCAGGTCGGAGACGTGCTCGTTGACCTCCTGTGCCAACACCTGGATCGGGCCGTCCACCTGCTCCGCCACCGGCTCCAGCGCCCGGATGTGGGCCACCAGCGCCTTCATGGTCGTGTGTTCCGGTGTGGCCTGCGGGAGCACCGATTCCACCGCCGGGTAAAAGATCTCTTCCTTGACCTGCGCATGCACCGCCACCGTGGTGCAGATGCGCTGCACCAGGAAACGCTTGTTGTTGACCGAGCGGGTGTTCTCGAAGGCGGTGAACATCTGCTGCAGCTCGTTGTGGTCGACCAGTAGCTGTGTGATGGCGTTGGCCACCGGACGGCGTGGCTCGACCCGGCGGGGTTTGCGGCCTCGGGGGGCGGTGGTGGTCATGGGTGCTTTCTGGTTCCTGATGGCGCCACCGGGAATGCGATGATGCACAGCCGCACCGTAAGCCCCCGCCGCACGTCGGTCTGTGCGTTCTCGAACAGTGCGGCGTGAGATAACCCTCCGAGGCATGCGTGCGAAAGCGAACAGACGCCTGTTGTGTCCTGCACTACAAATAGACTCGCGGGCACCTGAATTTCGTGCACCGACCCGCTCCGCACGTTGACTTGGTGGTCTACACGGACAAGAAAAACAATGACAACCAACGTCACCCCCAAAGACGCTGCTGAATGGCCCGACAAGGCCCCTCCGACCGCCATGCCCTGCACCGAGTGCCCCCTGCGGCCCCTGCCGCTGTTCGTTGACCACACGCCCGAGGAGCTGGAACTGGTGCAGTCGCTCAAGCGCCGCTCCTTGCGCGTGGAGGCGGGCGAGACCTTGATCCACGAAGGTCAGACCGACTCGCCGCTGTACACCCTGCTGCAAGGCTGGGCCTTCCGCTACAAGACCTTGAGCGACGGCAGGCGCCAGATCCTCACCTTCCTGCTCGCGGGTGACTTCATCGGCGTGCAGCAGAAGATGGGCGACGCCGCCGCGCACGGCGTGGACACGCTCACCTCGGCCAGCTTCTGCGTGTTCCAGCGCGACGCGCTGTGGGAAATCCACCGCCGGTCACCCACCATGGGTTTCAACGTGACCTGGCTGACCGCGCACGAAGAGTCGCTGGTGGACGACACCTTGCTCTCCGTGGGCAGGCGCAGCGCCGAGGAGCGCATTGCCAGCATGCTGATCCTGTTGTTCAAGCGCGCGGCCGCGCTGCAGGACGACAACGGCAAGGGCGGCGTGGTGTGGCCGCTGACGCAGCAGCACATCGCCGATGCCCTCGGTCTGTCGCTGGTGCACACCAACAAGACCTTGCGCCGGTTGGAGAAGCGAGGGCTGCACGAGATCAAGGAGGGGCGCCTGTACCTGCGGGACGTGAAGGCGCTGGCCCGGCTGGCGGACCTCTATGGCGACGGCCACCCACCGCAGCGGCCCCTGGTCTGATGGCGTTGGTGAGGCAGATCACATTGGGACGTCACCGATTGACAAGTTGTGTAAAGCGTTCTCCGCGTGTGTCTTTCGACATGGAAAACCCATATGCATCAACCTACATTGCGTCCAGAGAACAAACTCAAGGCGCACTGCAATGACACAAACAGCCATTTCCCACCGCGAACAGAACCAGTTGCTGGCGGCCCTGCCGTTTGACGACTGGCGCTACATCGAGTCCCACCTGGAGTGGGTCGAGATGCCCGCGCACAGCACCTTGTTTGAAGCCGGCAGCAGCCTGCGCCACGTGTACTTTCCAACCACCGCCGTGGTTTCGCTGGTGTCCACCATGCTGGACGGCGCCACGGTGGAAGTTGCGGCGGTGGGCAACGAAGGCATGGTGGGCGTGGACGCCTTCATGGGCAGCAGCAACGCCAACAACGGCACGACCGCCAGCGGTACCGTGATGGCGCAGAACACGGCGTTGGTGAGCCGGGGCGGTCATGGCTACCGCATGAGCGCGCAGTCGATTGCGCACCAGGCCAAACGCTCGGAGCAGGTGATGCACCACCTGCTGAACTACACGCGGACACTGTTCCAGCACATGTCGCAGACCTCGGCCTGCAACCGCCACCACTCGCTCGACCAGCAACTCGCCCGCTGGCTGCTGGTTCACCTGGAGCGCCAGGACGACGACGAGCTTCACATCACACAGGAGCGCATTGCCAGCATGCTGGGCGTCCGCCGTGAAGGCGTGACCGGTGGCGCCTTGCGACTGCAAAAGGCGGGTGTGATCCGCTACGGGCGCGGGCAGATGTCGGTGATCGACCGGGCGGGGCTGGAAGCCCACAGTTGCGAATGCCACGGCGTGATCCGCGACGCCTACGATCGCCTGAAAAACGACGCGGTGCTGCAGGCCAAGCCAGCAGAAAAAAATGCGGGTGATCCGTCCGGCTCGTTTTCTTTGAGCCGCAACGCGATCAAGGTCTGAAGGTACGCCGGCGCACAGACCGTG
Organism: Hydrogenophaga sp.; assembly: GCF_030158645.1. Lineage (GTDB taxonomy): Bacteria > Pseudomonadota > Gammaproteobacteria > Burkholderiales > Burkholderiaceae_C > Hydrogenophaga. Next base: position 62,465 of record NZ_JAOASO010000089.1, read on the forward strand.
CGTCCTTCGGTTGCGAGCATGGAGCCCTGACATTGACAAGCGGCACGCCATGCACGAAGAAACACTCGACGAACCCGTAGCGGCGGATGCCGCCGCGCCCCTCAGGCCGGGCCGCACTCCGCGTCAGGGACCGGGCCCCCGCCTCATGGGCGCCGGTACGCTGACGGGCAACGACGTTTTCAACGATGCCGATGAGGACCTGGGCGAGATCCGGGAGATCATGCTCGACGTGCGCACCGGTCGCATCGGCTACGCCGTGCTGTCGTTTGGCGGATTTTTCGGTGTCGGTGAGAAGCTGTTTGCGGTGCCCTGGGCGGCGCTGGAGCTGGACACCGCTTGCCGCTGTTTTGTGTTGCACGTGAGCAAGGCACGTCTGCAAAACGCGCCCGGATTCGACAAGCACCAATGGCCCGACATGGCAGACCCGGCGTGGGAGCGCGACGTGCACCGGTTCTACGGTACCCAACCCGACACACCGGCCCGCCACGATCGGTGAGTCCTGCGGTTCCGCGGCTCAGATCGGGACGCGCGTGCCGAGCTCCACCACAGCGTTGCCCGGCAGCCTGAAAAAGTCGACCACCCCCCCGGCGTTGTGGCTCATGGCCGCAAACAGGCGCTCGCGCCAGCGCCACATGCCACCGCCGGACGTGGGCACCACCGTCTCGCGGCTGAGGAAGTAGCTGGTCTCGAACACCGGGATGCGCAGGCCGTGCGACTCGGTGAGCGCCAGGGCCTTGGGCACGTCGGGCGTGTTCATGAAACCAAAGTGCAGCGTGACGCGCCAGAAGCTGTGTCCGAGCGCCTGCACCTCCACCCGCTCGTTCATCGGCACCCACGGCACTTCGTGGAATTTCACGGTGAGGACCACGTTGCGCTCGTGCAGCACCTGGTTGTGCTTGAGGTTGTGCAGCAGTGCCTGCGGCACTGTGCCCGGGTCGGCCACCGGATACACCGCGGTGCGCTCCGCGCGGTGCATGGTCTTGGGGTCGAGGCTGTCGATGAAAGCTTGCAGTTCCAGACCGTCGCGGCGGATGCCCTGCAGCACGCGTTCGCGTCCACGCGACCAGGTGCTCATGAGGCCGAAGAGCACCAGGCCCAGCGCCAGCGGGAACCAGCCACCGTCGAAGAACTTCACCGCACAGCCGGCGACCAGCAGCACATCGATGGCCAGAAAGAACACGGTGGCACCGATGGCCAGCGGCTTGGGCAGGCGCCAGCCCTCGCTCACCACAAAGTAGGTCAGCACGGTGGTGATCATCATGGTGAGCGTGACCGCGATGCCGTAGGCACCGGCGAGCGCCGACGAGCTGCCAAAGCCCACCACGGCGGCCACCACGCCCGCCATCAGGACCCAGTTGACCGCCGGCATGTAGATCTGCCCGGCCTCGCGCGCCGAGGTGTACTTGATCGCCATGCGCGGCAAAAACCCGAGCTGGATGGCCTGCTTGGTCATGGAATACGCGCCCGAGATCACCGCTTGCGAGGCGATGATGGCCGCGAGCGTGGCCAACACCAGCGCGGGCAGCACGAAGGCCTCGGGGAAGAGGCGGTAGAACGGGTTTTCAATGGCTGTGGGGTCGGCCATCAGCAGCGCGCCCTGACCCATGTAGTTGAGCGCCAGACCGGGCAGCACCAGGCCGGTCCACGCGAGCTGGATCGGCTTGCGGCCGAAGTGGCCCATGTCGGCGTAGAGCGCCTCGGCGCCGGTGAGCGCGAGCACGATGGCGCCCACCGCGGCGAACACGTACCAGCCGCGCTCCAGGAGGAAGGTCCAGGCGTGCACCGGGTTGAGCGCCGACAGGATGGCGGGCTGTTCCACGATGTGCACCACGCCGATGGCCCCCAGCGTGACGAACCACAGCACGATGATGGGACCGAACAGCTTGCCCACCAGGCCGGTGCCGAAGCGCTGCACCGTGAACAGGCCCACCACGATGACCACGGTGATCGGGACGACATAGGGCGCGAGCAAGGGTGTGACGAGTTGCAGGCCTTCCATGGCGCCCAGCACCGAGATCGCGGGTGTGATCACGCTGTCGCCGTAAAACAGCGTGGCGCCGAACACGCCCAGCAGCAGCAGTGCGTGGCGCAAGGCCGGGCGCGAGCGCACCGCGTGGGCGGCCAGCGCGGTCAATGCCAGGCCACCGCCTTCGCCGCGGTTGTCGGCGCGCAGGATCAGGATCACGTATTTGAGGGTGACCACCAGCATGAGTGCCCAGAAGATCACCGAGACGGCGCCGATCAGGTTGTGCGCGTTGAGCGCCACGCCGGTGGCGGGTGCGAAGATCTCCTTGACGGTGTAGAGCGGGCTGGTGCCGATGTCGCCGTAGACCACGCCCAGTGCGCCCAGGGTGAGGGCAGCGGTGCCCTGTCGTTGCAGGGGCGTGGCGGGTTGTTCGGTGTCGAGGGAACGGGCGGTCGCGGTCATGGGCGAGGGAACGAAGTGGAGAGGAGCCGCAGCGTACCGATGGGTGCATCAGGAACGCATAAGGGACCGCCTCGGCACCTCAGTCCTCGCCCTCCACCAGGCGGTAGCCCACGCCGGGTTCGGTCAGCAGGCGCTGCGGGTCGGCCGGGTCGGCCTCCAGCTTGGTGCGCAGCTGCCCCATGTAGAGCCGCAGGTAGTGGGTGTGTTCGGTGAACTCCGCGCCCCACACATCGGCCAGCAACTGCCGGTGTGTGACCACCTGGCCGGCGTTGCGCACCAGGCGCGCCAGCAGCTTGAACTCGGTGGGCGTGAGGTGCACGTCTTCGTCGGTCAGGCGCACCCGGTGCGCGCGCAGGTCCACGCGCAAATCGCCCTGGCGGTAGTGCGTGATGGCCGCCTGCAGGGGCGTTCCCCGGTGGCGCAGGGCCACGCGCATGCGCGCGAGCAGTTCGCCCAGGCTGAAGGGTTTCACCAGAAAGTCGTCCGCGCCGGCGTCCAGCAGGCGGATCTTGGGGTCGTCGGTTTCGCGCGCGGAGATCACGATCACCGGCGTGCTGCGCCCGCGCCGCAGGGTGGTCAGCAGGCTTTCGCCATCGCCATCGGGCAGGCCCAGGTCGAGCAGCACGATGTCCACGTCGGTGTTCGCGAGCAGTGCGTGTGCGTCGGCCAGGCTGGCGGCCGCCACCACCACATAGCCTTCCACCCGGAGCGACTCGCGCAGGGTGGTGCGCAGCTCGCGGTCGTCTTCCACCAGCAGCACGGTGAGGCTCATGCCAGGGCCTCCGGTGCACCGGCCTGTGCCGGGTTCACGGGCAGCGTGCATTCAAAGCTGCAGCCGCCGCGCTGGCGCATGCGCAGCCTGAGTTCGCCGCCGTGCGCCCGCGCGATGGTGCGGCACACAGCCAGGCCCACGCCTGCGCCGCGCCGCGCGGGCGCGTCGGCCGGCTGCGCGCGGTTGTCGCCGGGGTCGCCGCGCTGGAAAGCGTCGAACACCCGTTCACGCCAGGCAGGCGCGATGCCCGGTCCCCGGTCGCGCACGGCCAGGCGGATCTGGCTGGACTCCAGCGTGGCGGCGATCTCCACCGGCGCGCTCTCACCGCCGTACTTGAGCGCGTTGTCCACGAGGTTGTCCAGCAGCTGCACCAGCAGCACCGCGTCCACCCGCAGCAGCGGCAGCCCGGCTTGCAGGCGCGCCTTCACGGCGCGGTCGGGTTGGCGCTGGCGGGCGCGGCGCAGCACCGTGCCCACCAGTTCTTCGACCGATTCCCAGTCGAGGTGCAGGGCCAGTCCCGGCGTGTCGAGGCGCGCGAGCTGCAGTGTGTTGTCGGTGATGCGGCCGAGCTGGCCCGCCTCGTCGATGATGGTGGCCGCCAGTCGCTGGCGTTGCCCGGCCGAGAGCCGGTCGGCCTGGTCGTGCAGCGACGAGGCCGCGCCCAGGATGGTGGCCAGCGGCGTGCGGTAGTCGTGCGAGATGGCGGCCAGCAGGGTGTTGCGCAGCGCGTGCGCATGGGCCTGTTCGCGCGCCGTGGTGGCGGCGTGGGTGGCATGGGCGCGTTCCAGTGCCAGGCCCATCTGGTCGCACAGCGCCTGGGCATGGGCACGCAGTTCGGGCGTGGGCTCGGGCTGGTTGGTCAGCGGCAGCAGCGCTGCACCCAGCGCGGCCTGGCGCCCGCGCATCGGCAGGTACCAGGCGGGCTGGTCTTCGTGGCGCCCCGTGCCCGGCCCCATGGCCTGGCTGTGGCGCAGGCTCATGCCCAGGCCTTCCCAGCCGTCGCTGCCGGCTTTCCCGAGGCGCGTGCCAGCGTCGGTGCCGTCGCGCAGCAACAGGGCCACCGGCGCGCCCATCAGCGAGGCCAGCGCGGCTTGCAGGTCGGGCGCTCGCAACCGCGGGTCGTCGCTGTCGCGCAGGGTGGCGCCGAAGTCTTGCAGTTGGCGTGCGCGCTGCGCGAGCAGTCGCTCGGCCTCGGCCAGCCGGCGCTGGCGCGCCATGAGCAGCGCGACGATCCAGCTGACCGAGAGCATGGTGCTCAGCAGCAGGGCGTGCTGGTGCAGGGCCACACTGAAGGTGAAGCGTGGGGGCACGAAGGCGAAGTTGAACACCAGCACCGCAAGCGCACAAGCCGCCAGGCACATGGCAGGCGTGAGCCAGAGCGCGGCCAAAGCCGAGGCGAGCACCAGCAGCATGGCCAGGTTGGCCAGGTCAAGCACCGGGTACAGCACCCCCATGGCCAGCCCGGCGAGGGTCCAGACGAGGGCGCCCGGCCAGCGGCTCGGGGTGGGTGCGGGTGGCGTTGCGTCCGTTGGCGTCATCGGCGCAACGTAGCACACCCCGCGTCAGGATCGCATCAGGACGGCGGCGGGCTCAGGCGGCCTCAGGCTGCAGGAACACCCGCGCCTTGCGCGGCGCGACCACCACCGTGTCGCCCTCCTGGATACCGAGTTCCTTGAAGCGGTCGGCCGAGAGGTGGGCCTCGATCAACTTGGGCTGGTCGCCGTTGGCGGGTGGCGCCACGGGCAGGAGTTCGAGGCGGGCGATCGGGCCCACCACCACCGCGCGGTCGAGCTTGACCACCATGCCGTTCAGGCCAGGCGCATAGGGCAGCACGTCCAGCTCGTGCGGACGCACGTAGGCGAAGGCCTGCGCGTCCTGGGCACCGGCGTGTTCGGGCGAGGCGAACGACACACCGTCCAGGTGCATCTGGCCTTCGTGCGCACGCCCGTGAAACAGGTTCACGTCACCCAGGAAGCCGTACACGAACGGGCTCGCCGGGCGGTCCCAAACCGCCTGCGGCGCACCCACCTGTTCCACATGGCCCTGGTTCATCAGCACCACGCGGTCGGCCACTTCGAGCGCTTCTTCCTGGTCGTGCGTGACGAACACGCTGGTCACGTGCAGCTCGTCGTGCAGGCGGCGCAGCCAGCGGCGCAGTTCCTTGCGCACCTTGGCGTCGAGTGCGCCGAAGGGCTCGTCCAGCAGCAGCACCTTGGGTTCCACCGCCAGCGCACGCGCGAGCGCAATGCGCTGGCGCTGGCCGCCCGAGAGCTGCGAGGGGTAACGGTCGGCCAGCCAGTCGAGCTGCACCAGCTTGAGCAGGTCGTGCACCTTGGCCTTGATCTGCGCGTCGCTCGGGCGCTCGCCGCGCGGCTTCACCCGCAGGCCGAAGGCCACGTTTTCCAGCACGGTCATGTGGCGGAACAGCGCGTAGTGCTGGAACACGAAACCCACGTTGCGCTCACGCACGTGCACGTCGGTGGTGTCTTCGCCGCTGAACAGGATGTTGCCGGTGTCCGGCGTTTCCAGGCCGGCAATGATGCGCAGCAGCGTGGTCTTGCCGCAACCCGACGGACCGAGCAGCGCGAGCAGCTCGCCCGAGTGGATGTCGAGGTTGACGTTGTTCAGCGCCTGGAAGGTGCCGAAGTGTTTGTTGATGTTGCGGATCTCAATGCTCATAGGATGTCCTTCGTGCTGCGCACTGCGGCGCGAGCTTGCTTGGGGCGGCCCGGCGCGGCGCTCATGATGTTTGTCCCAGCAAGGGGTTGGCGGCTGGCGTGGGCCGCTCGGGTGGCAGCTCCGCGAGTGCTTTCATCTCGGCTTCCATGCGCCACTCGGCCACCGACTTGATCACCAGCGTGACCAGGGCCAGCAGCGCCAGCAGCGAGGCCACGGCAAACGCAGCCACCGACTGGTACTCGTTGTAGAGCACCTCCACGTGCAGCGGCATGGTGTTGGTCTGGCCGCGGATGTGGCCCGAGACCACCGAGACCGCGCCGAACTCGCCCATGGCCCGCGCATTGCACAGGATCACGCCGTAGATCAGGCCCCACTTGATGTTGGGCAGGGTCACGTACCAGAAGGTCTGCCAGCCGCTGGCGCCCAGCACCTGCGCGGCCTGCTCTTCGTCGTTGCCTTGCGCCTGCATCAGCGGAATGAGTTCACGCGCGATGAAGGGGAAGGTGACGAAGACCGTGGCCAGGATGATGCCGGGCACGGCGAAGATGATCTTGATGTCGTGCTCCATCAGCCAGGGGCCGAACCAGCCCTGCGCACCGAACACCAGCACGTAGATCAGACCCGCCACCACCGGCGACACCGAGAACGGCAGGTCGATCAGCGTGGTGAGGAAGGACTTGCCCCTGAACTCGTACTTGGCGATGCACCAGGCCGCCGCCACGCCGAACACCAGGTTCAGCGGCACCGCAATGGCAGCGGTGATCAGCGTGAGGCGGATGGCGGACCAGGCGTCGGGTTCCTGCAGCGCCTGCCAGTAGGCGTCCCAGCCCTTGCGCAGGGCCTCGGTGAACACCGCGGCCAGCGGCAGCACCAGGAAGAGGAACATGAAGACCAGCGCGATGCCGATCAGCGTGTAACGCACCCACGGTGCTTCGGTGCGAGCAGTGTTTGCGCTCATGCCATCGCTCCACCGCTGCGCTTGCGCTGCCAGGTCTGCAGACCGTTGATGAGCAGCAGCAGCACAAAGGAAATGGCCAGCATCACCGTGGCCACCGCAGTCGCACCCGCGTAGTCGTACTGCTCCAGCTTGCTGATGATGATCAGCGGCGTGATCTCGGAAATCATGGGCATGTTGCCGGCGATGAAGATGACCGAGCCGTATTCACCCACCGCGCGGGCAAACGCCATGGCAAAGCCGGTGAGCAGGGCGGGGGCGATGCTGGGAAAGATCACCCGGCTGAAGGTCTGCCAGCGCGTGGCGCCCAGGCAGGTGGCGGCTTCTTCCAGTTCCTTCTCGGTGTCTTCCAGCACCGGCTGCACTGTGCGCACCACGAAGGGCAGGCCGATGAAGATGAGGGCGATCACCACACCGTTGGGGTTGAAGGCGAGTTGCAGGCCGAGTGGTTCGGTGTATTGGCCGATCCAGCCGTTGCCGGCGAGGATGGCGGTGAGCGAAATGCCGGCCACGGCGGTCGGCAGCGCAAACGGCAGGTCCACCAGCGCATCCACAATCTTCTTGCCCGGAAAGCTGTAGCGCACCAGCACCCAGGCCACCAGCAGGCCGAAGACGGCGTTGACGCAGGCCGCGATGAACGAGGCGCCGAAGGTGAGCTTGTACGAGGCCACCACGCGCGGCGCGGTGACCGCTTCCCAGAACTGCGGCCAGGTGAGCGTGAAGGTCTTGAAGAGCAGCGCCGAGAGCGGGATCAGCACGATCAGACTCAGGTAAAAAACCGTGAAGCCCAGCGTGATGTTGAAGCCCGGCAGCACCCGGCGCGTGGCGCGGCGAGGCAGGGCGGTTCCGTGCGGGGTGGAACCACCCAGCACGGCAGACGTTGCTGCGCTCATTTACTTGCCGACGGTATAAATTTTGTCGAACTGACCGCCGTCGTTGAAGTGCACCTTCTGCGCCTCGCCCAGCGAGCCGAAGTACTGCTCCACGCTGAACAGCTTGATCGGCTTGAAGGCCGTGGCGTACTTCTTCAGCACGGCTTCGTTGCGCGGACGGATGTTGTGCTTTGCGGCGATCTCCTGGCCTTCCGGGCTGTAGAGGAAATCGAGGTAGGCCTTGGCTTCAGCAGCAGAGCCCTTCTTGTTCACCGTGCGCTCGACGATGGCCACCGGGTTCTCCGCCACGATGGAGGCGCTGGGGTGGATGGCGTCGACCTTGCCGGCGCCGAACTCCTTGTCCACCGACACCACTTCAGATTCAAACGTCACCAGCACGTCGCCGATGTTGCGTTGCAGGAAGACGCCGGTGGCGTCGCGGCCACCGCGCGCGAGCACCGGCACGTTCTTGTAGAGCTTGCCCACGAACTCGGCGGCCTCGGCGTCCGACCCGCCCTTGCTGCGCACGTAGCCCCAGGCGGCCAGGTAGGCCATGCGGCCGTTGCCACCGGTCTTGGGGTTGACCACGATCACCTGCACGCCGGGCTTGATCAGGTCGTCCCAGTCCTTGATGCCCTTGGGGTTGCCGTTGCGCACCAGGAACAGCATGGTCGAGGTGGTGGGCGCGGCGTTGTTCGCGAACTTCTGGCGCCAGTCCTTGGCGACCACACCCTTCTCGGCGAGGAAGTCCACGTCGGTCGTGGTGTTGAAGGTCACCACGTCGGCCTCCAGGCCGTCGGCCACGGCGCGCGCCTGCGCGCTCGAACCCGCGTGCGACTGGTCGACCTTGATGTCCTTGCCGGTGGACTTCTTGTGGCTGGCAGCAAAGGCGACGTTGATGTCCTTGTAGAACTCGCGCGCCACGTCGTACGAGACGTTGAGCAGCGTGGTCTGGGCACCCGCGAGCGCGGAAGTGGAGAGGGCAACGGCAGCCAGGGCCGCGCGCAAGGTGTTGTTCATGAGAAAGCTCCAAACGGAAACAGGATGTCGGGCATTCTGGGCGTGGGTCTCATGAAACCCAACGACTTTGTTCTTGTTTCCATATGTGGATCGGGCATAAGCCCGGCGCGCAGGGACTCAGGCCGGCTCCACGGCGCGGGCCGCGGCGGGCACCTCGGCCCCGAGCGATTGCAGCAGCGCCAGCCCCAGCGGCCACGGTCCGTGGCCCGAATCCACGTTGATCTGGCCCGCGCCGTTGAGCCGCACGAACTCGCTGCCCCAGGCCCGCGCATACGCGCCCGCCGTGCGCACCGGGCAATACGGGTCGTTGTGGCTGGCGACCACGATGCTGCGGTAGGGCAGGCGCTGGTGGGGCACGGGGGCGAAGTCGACCAGCACGCCACGGCGTTCGGGGTCGGCCGGCGCCACCAGCAACGCACCCTGGATGCGCTGCGCCACGCTGGCCGACAGGTGCGTGGTGGTGATGCAGCCCAGGCTGTGCGTGACCACCACCACCGGGCCGGGCGCACGCTCGATGGTCTCGCTCAGGCGATCGACCCAGGATCTGCGCACGGGCGCAACCCAGTCGTCCTGCTCGACGCGGAGCACATGGGGCAGGGTGTGGGTCCACAGGGTCTGCCAGTGACCGGGGCCGGAGTTGCGCCAGCCGGGAACGATGATGACGGAGGGGAAAGCCATGCGCTGCATTGTGGGAAGCGGTGTCGCATTCACCAACGACCATGAAGTGGTTTGCTCATGGCCCTGCGGCATATGGGCGCGCCCGGCCTCGTTCGTTTGAAACTTTTGGTTGACGTACCCCCTCCAATCCCGCAGGCTGCAAGCCTTGAGTGCTGTGGGCTGCGCAACGCAGCGGTCCGTCGCAACCCCGATGAACCTTGGACAGGAGCTCCCATGCAACACCAACAACCTTCGCCGGACGAGGGCCTCGCCGAGCACCCGCTGGACTATTCAGACCCGGAACTGCGCGCTTATGCCGACGAGCAGGCAGAAGATATTCTCGAAACGGTGGTGCACTACATGCCCATGGTGCTGCCCGTCATGGGCGCCATCCTGATCTTCATGCTCGCGTTCATCGCGGTGTTCATGGCCTGAGCCCGGCGCCCGGCCGACAACCCCGGGGCTGCAAGGCTCAAGCGTGTCGCTGGTGCCATTCCTTGAGCGAAAAATCCGGGTAGCCCTCAAAGCGCTGGTCGCCCTGATGGCCCTCCACCGTCACCCACCCCGCCTTGGAGTCCAGCAGGATGTGCACGTTCTCGGGCGGTGTGGGCAAGGGTGTGTCGATTGCGCCCGCGTGCGGGTGCACCAGCTCGGGCCAGGTGGGGTCCCACAGCCAGAGGGCCGTGCCGCACTTGCCGCAGAAGTGGCGTTGCCCGGTGCTTTGCCGCACCCGATCGCCCTCGGTGATCTGCGCCTGGTAAACGCGCAGATGCCGCTTGCCGTTGACCTTCAGGGTGCGGTGGTCGGCACCGAGGTTGATCGCATAGCCACCGGTGCCCGCCGTCTTTCGGCAGATCGAGCAGTAACACCGCATGAACGGGACGGGCTCGGCCGATTCGACCGAGAACTTGACGCTGCCGCAATGGCACGAACCTTCCAGGTGCATGGGGCCTCCGCTGGTGACGTCGCGTCTTATGCCAGCGCTTCAATGATGCGGATGTCGCGCTCGGCGCCCTGACCGAGCGCCGCGAGCGCTTCCTGGTACGCCGGGCTGTCGTGTGCCTCGGTGGCTTGGGCCACGCTGTCGAACTCAAGCAACACGGCGCGCTGGTTGACAGCGGCCTCGTACACCTGGGCCGGCATGCCGCGCGCCAGGAAACGCCCGCCGGCTGCTTGAAGGGCGGGGCCTGCGAGCGCTGCGTAGGCCGCGAGTGCGGCGGGGTCGCTGATGGAGCGGTAGGTGGAGATCCAGTAGGCCTTGGGCATGTTTGTTCCTGGGTGGGTTGGTGATGGGAATCAGGGACCCCATCGTATGTGACACCCGGTCGCCTTACTTGCGCGTGTAGATCTGGTCGAACGTGCCGCCGTCGGCGAAGTGCACCTTGGCCGCCTGTTCCCAGCCGCCGAAAGCGTCACCGATCTTGAAGAGGTTGAGCTTGGGCAGTTGCTTGGCGTACTTGGCCTGGGCCTTGGCCGAGGTGGGGCGGTAGAAGTGTTTGCCGATGATGTCCTGCGCCTCTTCGGTGTAGAGGTATTCCAGGTAGGCCTGGGCCACGGCGCGCGTGCCTTTTTTGTCCACGTTCTTGTCGACCACGGTCACGGCGGGCTCGGCCAGGATGGACAGCGAGGGGTACACGAAGTCCACCTTGTTGCCGAACTCCTTCTCCAGCAGGTAGGCCTCGTTCTCCCAGGAGATGAACACGTCACCCTGGGCGCGCTGTGCGAAGGTGATGGAGGAGCCGCGTGCGCCCGAGTCGAGCACCGGCACGTTGGCGTACAGCTGGGCCACGAATTCCTGCGCCTTGGCGTCGCTGCCGAACTTGCGCTTGGCAAATTCCCAAGCGGCGAGGTAGTTCCAGCGCGCGCCGCCCGAGGTCTTGGGGTTGGGGGTGATGACCTTCACGTCGGGGCGGATCAGGTCGTCCCAGTCCTTGATGTTCTTCGGGTTGCCGGCGCGCGTGACCAGCACGATGGTGGAGGTGTAAGGCGAGCTGTTGAGTGGCAGGCGCTTCTGCCAGTCTTTCGGAATCCAGCCGCCGTTGCTGTGCAGCGCGTCGGTGTCGCCGGCCAGGGCCAGGGTGGCCACGTCGGCGTCCAGGCCGTCGATGATGGAGCGGGCCTGTTTGCCCGAACCGCCATGGCTCTGTTTGATGGTCACGTCCTGGCCGGTCCTGGCCTTCCAGTGTTTGATGAACGCGGCGTTGTATTCCACGTACAGCTCGCGCGTCGGGTCGTAGGACACGTTGAGCAGGGTCACCGGGGCGGGCTGGGCGATGGCCGGGAGGGTGCCGGCGGTGAAGGCGGTGGCGGCGAGGGCCTGGATCAGTTGGCGGCGGGTGGTCATGTCGTTCCTTGTGGAAAGGTGTTGAAAGTGACCGGATGATCCGACCTTCACCCCCGTTCAGGAACGAATGGATATTTGGTTGTTTATTACCGAATCATCTGAGCCAAATGCCCATGTGGTGGAACACCAAACACCGTCTGCAGGGTCTTCTGCTCGGGCAACACATAGACCATGGCCCGCTGCGCCACGAAGGTGGGCGCGATGTGGGCGTCAAAGAAAGGGGCGGGAATGTTGATGCAACCGTAGCTGATGCGGTTGTCGTCGGCCGTCTCGGTGACCAGGCGCTGCAGGCGGCGCTCTTTCGGGTTGTTGGCGCGCACCCGGTGCATGGACACGGCTGCGTCGTAGTCGACCCAGACCACGTCTTCGCCGTCGATGTTGAGTCCGCGCTGGCCCGCAAAGCGGCCTGCGGGTGTCGTGCGTTCTTCGGGCAATACATCGGCAATGGCCTTGTCGCCGATGCCGGGCACCGAGTCGTCGCCGTGCGCGGAACCCAGCAGCACGGCGGTGTGGTCGATCAGACGGGCCTGTGCGTCAAACACATACAGATGCGCCGCCCGCTTGTCGATCACCACGAACGGCATGGCGGCGTGGTCGCCGGAGCGTGCGATCCAGTTCGCCATGTGGCGCAGATTGCTCGAAGCCTCGGCATTGCCCAGTTCGGCGAGTCGCGGCGGTGTGGTTGCCAGCGGGACCGCGCGCTGCGTTGCGTTGGCCGTCACCGGGGTGGCCGGTGGTATCGCCAGTGCGAGCAAGGCCAGTCCGATCAGCACGCCCTGGCGGATGGCCGACCAGGGGGTGGCGTCGTCGATGGCGGGTGTGGGATTGATCATCCTTCAGCGCTTCAAACAGCAACGCCCCGGGATCGCAAGGACCGCGGGGCGTTGTCCGAACTGGGGCAGGCTCAGTTGCGGTCGGCGCGCGCCACGGGCTCGTTCATCGCGGCGTTGTTGTTCATGCTGTCGGTGGTGGTTGGTGCCGGCGTGGTCATGCCGCCCACAGGTGGCGTGGCCATGGGCGTGGTTTGCGTGCCCGGTGTGGCCGCAGGTGTGGTGGTCGTGGCGGGCATGTCGGTGGTGGTCGTTTGAGCGAACACCAGGGTGGCGCTGCCGACCACGGCCAGAGCGGCAAGCGAAGAGGTGATGAAGCTGGACGTTTTCATGGTGGACCCTTGAAAGTGCTACTGACGCAGCGTTGAGGACTCGCAGCCGAAGGTGCCGACTGACTTTCAGGTTACGGGTCCTGCGCAGGGAGGGTCTGTTCGTGAGCGTACCGAGCAATCGCAACACAGGTAACAAGCGGTCTTCAACCGCCCAGCCGCTCCACCAGCCAGATCGAGCCGATCACCGCAATGGCCAGCGAACCACCGGCCACCACCACCCAGCGGTAGAACGCGGTGTGGCGCAGCAGCCAGGCCAGTGGCAGGAACGCCAGCACGATGGCCAGCTGCCCGATCTCGACGCCGACGTTGAAGCCACCGAGCGCGAGCGCGAGCTGCTTCGCGGGCAGGGCCAGGTCGAGCAGCACGTTGGCAAACCCGAACCCGTGGATGAGGCCGAAGACAAAGGCCAGCCGCCAGCGCTTGAGCGAGAACCAGCCCAGCAGGTTGTTGAGCGCGGCCAGGATCACCGAGAGCGCGATCACCGATTCGATGATCGCCACCGGCGGATTGACCCAGCCCAGGATGGACGCCACCAGCGTGATCGAGTGCGCCACGGTGAACGCGGTCACGACCGCCAGCACATCCATGAACGAGGTGCGGAAGCTCTCCACCGCGGGCCAGCTGGTCACGCGCCGGCGCGAAGGCACCAGCGGCGCGAGCACCAGCAGGCTGAGCAGGAAGAGGATGTGGTCGATGCCGATCCAGATGTGCCACACGCCTTCCACCACGTAGCGCGCGAACACCGCCCAGCCGGAAACCTCGCCCGCCAGCAACGCAGCCTCGGGTCGGTCCGGACTCAAGATGGCGCTGCTGGTGGCGCCGGGCAGCTCGACCTTGAGCAGGCCACGGTGCAGGTTGTCCTGGTCGAAGATCAGGGCGTACTGGAGCGTGAGCCGACCCGCTGCGACGTCCTCGGGATCGGCGCAGACCACCGTCCATTCGGCGCTGAGGTAGAAGCCGTCCGAGTGCGGGCTGGCCATCACGTCCAGCGGCTTGAGTTCGCACGCGGCCGAGGTGCCGCGCACTGTGATGCCCTGCTGCATCCAGGCCTTGAGTTCGTCCATGCGCGAGGCGGTTTCACCCCAGCTCACCTGTCCGTCGCGGTCGTCGTCCAGATCGAAGATCAGGTCCACGTCGCGCAGGTTGATGTCGGTGCGCAGCACCAGGTCAGGGCCGCGCTGCGACAGCGAGAGGTAGGCGTTGCTGCTGGAGTGGGCGAGGGCGGAGCCGGCGAAAGCAGCGAGCAGGGCAAGCGCGGCCAGTCGGGCGGCCAGGTGTCTGAACAGGAAAGTCATCAGGATTTGCCCAGCCGGGTTTGCAGTTCGTCGGCCAGCCGTTTGAGCACCGGGTCGGTGTAGCCGGTGGCGGCCATCCAGCCCAGCACGGGCTCGGCCAGCCTGGGCTGGTTGGCTTGGAGCGCGGCCTGCACCAGCAGCACCGCATCGGCCGGTTCGTTCTGCGTGCGCCAGTTCTCCGCAGCCAGCGCCAGGCCTTTGGCCACGTCGCGCCCGTAGGTGATGAGGTAGACCATGGTGGGCCGCTCGATCAGGCTTTCGCCGCGCAGCGCCTGGTTGTTCATGCGGTTCTCGAACTGGTCGGCCAGGCGTTGCGTGTCGCCGTCCTTGAGGCCGCGGCTGGCCAGCAGCGCCTGCACCAGCAGCGCGTCGGTGGGTGAAGGCGAAGCGGTGTAGCGCTTCGCTTGGGCGTATTGGCCTTGCTGGTTCAGCAGCTCGGTGAGCGTGAGCCTCACCAGGTGCGACTCGGGCCTGGCCTGCAGGTGCTTCTCCCACACGGCCATGGCCTGCGCTGGCTCGCCCGCGGCGCGGAGAGCTTCACCCTGGTGGTAGCGCAGCCAGTCCTGCGTGAACGGGCCCTGGTAGTCGGGCAGATCGACCAGGCGGTTCAGCAGGGGAATGGCTTGCTGCGCTTGGCCGGTGCGGTACAGGAGCGTGGCCGCGCAGGCCTGGCCTTCGTCGCGGCCGAAGCGCTGCCCGATCGCATCGCAATCGGTGCGCGCCGCCGCCATGTTCGATGTGAGCAGGTGCAGCGAAAAGCGCCATGACCAATACTCGGGTTGCGCCGGATCGAGGGTGATCGCCTTTCCCAGATCGTCGATGCCGCCCTGGAAATCGTGGAAACCCTGTTTCACCAGGGCGCGCAAAAAATGACCTTCAGCCGGCAAGGTGCTGGCGCTCCACCAGGGCTGCAGCGCGGCTTTGGCCGAGCCGTACCAGCGCAGATCACCCTCGGTCAGGCCCAGCAAAAACACGGCCCGCGCGTAATTCAGCGCAGCGGGCAGGTGGTTGCGGTTCTTGCGCCATTCGCGCTCCACATCGCGCAATGCCCCCACCTGGTTGCTCTGGGCATGCACCGAAGCGGGCAACACGATCTGGTCGGGCGCGGGCGTCAATCGAGGTTGGGCCTGTGCACCCATTGAAATACCGATTACAAGAATTGGCAGTACTTTGCAACAGGGTTTCCACCTGAATCCAATCAATACCCGATGAGGGCTCATGGGAAACGCGTTTGTCAGGTCAATGGGCATTGAAATCGATATCCTCGGCATTGGCTGCGATGGGCGATTCCCCATTGTGTGCCGGTCGTAAAAGACATATCAATCCCAAAGGTAATCTATGAAAACTCTCATCTCCGCAATGATCGCTGCATTCATGATGGCTTCCGTTCCTGCGTTTGCTGCCAGCCATGCCGGCGGCAAAATGGACGACAAAAAAATGGATTGCATGAAAGACGAGAACAAAGCCAAAGACGAGTGCAAGAAGAAGTAATTTGCGCTCCGGCGAGAAAGGGCCCACGTCAGTGGGCCTTTTTTTTGGGACCGATATACTCAGGCCACCATGCGCCGCTGCCTCATCGCGATCTTCGCGCTCCACTTCTTTTTGAGTGTGAGCGCGTTCGCATTGGGCGGAGCACACAGCGCAGCGGCACTGCAGGCGCCCGTCCTTTCCGCGCTGCAGAGTGCACCCGGCGATGCGGAGTCGGCGCCGCAAGGCAAGGCGTTGGGTGAGGCGGCCGTGAACCACGCGCTGGTGGACCAAGTGCCCGATCTTCCCGACAGCCTGCCCAAAACCGTGCTGGTGCAGCGACCCCCTGTCGACGGCGGCTCCAGCATCGGCTATCGGCAGCGTGCCGCGGTGCCGCCCTCGTTGGACGGATTGCTCCGCCCACCACAACAGGCCTCACACCCGGCCTGAGGTGGAGCCGCCGCGGCGGCCCACACCCCGCTTTGCTCCCGTGAGCCCGCAGCGCCGAAGCGTCGCGAGCTGCTCGCGGCAACCCATCCCTTTTTGATTTCATCCACCGAACGGACCTCACCATGAACACGAGTCTTTCTGCCCATTCCCCCACCAGCGCCGCGCTGGTTGAACGCAACCGCGTGCTGCGCAACACCTACTGGCTGTTGTCCTTGTCGATGATCCCCACGGTGCTCGGCGCCTGGGTCGGCCTGGCCACCGGCATCACCTCCGGGCTCACCGGTTTCATGGGCCTGATCGTCTTCATGGGGGGTGCGTTCGGCTTCATGTTCGCCATCGAAAAAACCAAAAACTCCGCCGCTGGCGTGCCGGTGCTGCTGGCGTTCACCTTCTTCATGGGCCTGATGCTCTCGCGCCTGGTGGGCACGGTGCTGGGTCTTTCCAACGGGGCTGGGCTCGTGATGACGGCCTTTGCCGGCACGGGCGCGATCTTTCTGGGCATGGCGGCGCTGTCGTCCATCATCAAGCGCGACCTGACCAGCATGGGCAAGTTCCTGTTCATCGGCGCGATCATGCTGCTGGTGGCCGGTGTGGCCAACGTCTTCATCCAGTCGGGTGCGCTCATGATCACGTTGGCGGTGTTGGCCATCGGCATCTTCTCGGCCTTCATCCTGTACGACCTCAAGCGCGTGCAGGACGGCCACGAGACCAACTACATCACCGCCACATTGGGCGTTTACCTGAGCCTGTTCAACGTGTTCCAGAGCCTGCTGATGTTGCTGGGTCTGGGCGGTTCGCGTGACGAGTGAACCGCAGCGCGGCTGCCGATCGGCCTGGAAGCCGTGAGCGCCACGGTCTGGGCCGAAGCTGCCTTCCTGGGTCTGGTGCAGGGGCTCACCGAGTTCCTGCCGGTGTCGTCCAGCGCGCACCTGCGCATCCTGGGCCCCCTGTTGCCTTCGGGTGGTGATCCGGGCGCGGCTTTCACGGCCATCACCCAGATTGGCACCGAGGCGGCGGTCTTGATCTACTTCCGCAAGGACCTTCTGCGCATCCTGCAGGCCTGGTGGAAGTCGCTGACGCAGCCCGAGTGGCGCCGCGATCCCGATGCGCGCATGGGCTGGCTGATTCTCATCGGCACGCTGCCCATTGCCTTGTTGGGTCTGGCGTTCAAGGACGCCATCGAAGGCACGCTGCGCAACCTGGTGATCACCGCCGTGATGCTGATCGTGTTCGGCGTGATCCTCGCGATGGCGGACCGTGTGGGCACCAAGCAGCGGACACTCAAGGAGCTCTCCTGGGGCCACGGGCTGATGTTCGGGCTGGCGCAAGCCATGGCCTTGATCCCCGGCGTGTCCCGCTCGGGTGGAACCATCACCGCCGGCCTGCTCATGGGTTACACCCGCGAGGCCGCGGCGCGTTATTCCTTTCTGCTGGCCATACCGGCCGTGATGGCCTCGGGCTTCTACCAGCTCTACCGCAGCTGGGAGCTGGGCAGTCCCATCGCCCCGGGTCCGACCGCACTCGCCACGCTGATCGCCTTCGTGGTCGGTTACGGCGTGATCGTGTGGTTTCTGCGGCTGGTGTCCACCCGCGGCTACATGCCGTTTGTGGTGTACCGCGTTGCCCTGGGCTGCGTGGTGCTGGTGTTGCTGGCCACGGGTGTGCTGAGTGCCACCTGAGCCGCTGTCACAAGCCGCTGCCTCCCACTTCTTTTGACTTTCCGGAGCTTTCAAAGACCCCATGGAAATTGCCATCCTGTTTGCGTTGATCCTGCTCAATGGCCTGTTCGCCATGTCGGAGATCGCGCTGGTCACTGCGCGCAAGGTGCGCCTGCAAAAACTCATCGATGAGGGCGACAAATCCGCTGCAGCGGCCGTGAAGCTGGGGGAAGACCCCACGCGTTTTCTCTCCACCATCCAGATCGGCATCACCTCCATCGGCGTGCTCAACGGCATCGTCGGTGAGGCGGCGCTGGCCGCGCCGCTGGCGCTCTGGCTTGCCTCGCTGGGCGTGGCCGATCCGTACAGCGCTTACGCCGCCACCGGCCTGGTGGTGGTGCTCATCACCTACTTCTCCATCGTCGTGGGCGAACTGGTGCCCAAGCGCATCGGGCAATCGAACCCCGAAGCGCTGGCGCGTCTGGTGGCACGGCCCATCAACTGGCTCGCCATCGCCACCAAGCCCTTTGTGTTGTTCCTCTCTGTGTCCACCCGCGCGCTCATGAAGCTTCTCGGCGTCAAGGAAAACACCGGCGCAGCAGTGACCGAAGAAGAGATCCACGCCATGCTGGCCGAAGGCACCACGGCGGGCGTGATCGAGACCCACGAGCACACCATGGTGCGCAACGTGTTCCGGCTGGACGACCGCCAGATCGGCTCGCTCATGGTGCCGCGCAGCGACGTGGTGGTGCTGGATCTTGACCAGAGCTTCGAGGTGAACATGGCCCGCGTGGAGGCGTCGGACCACGCGCGCTTCCCCGTGGTCCACGGCAACATGAGCAACGTGGTGGGTGTGGTCAATGCGCGCAAATGGCTCTCGCAGGCGCTGCGTGGCGAGCAACGCGAACTGGGCGGCCAGCCGCTGCAGGCGCCGCTGTACGTGCCCGAGACCATCACCGGCATGGAGCTGCTGGACAACTTCCGCCAGTCCGACGTGCACATGGCGTTCGTCATCGACGAATACGGCGAAGTGCAGGGCATCGTGACGTTGCAGGACCTGATCGAGGCCATCACCGGCGAGTTCAGCCCGAAGGACCCCGAGACCTCCTGGGCCATGCTGCGCGAAGACGGCAGCTGGCTGCTCGACGGCCACATTCCCGTGCCCGAACTCAAGGACCGCTTGCAGCTCGACAGCGTGCCG
This sequence comes from Hydrogenophaga sp., assembly GCF_030158645.1. Classification (GTDB taxonomy): domain Bacteria; phylum Pseudomonadota; class Gammaproteobacteria; order Burkholderiales; family Burkholderiaceae_C; genus Hydrogenophaga. Next base: position 81,425 of record NZ_JAOASO010000089.1, read on the forward strand.
GACGAAGAGCGTGGCCGCTACCACACGCTCAGCGGTTTGATGATGTTGCTCACCGGCCGGCTGCCGAAGGAGAGTGACACCGTGACCTGGGAAGGCTGGCGTCTGGAGATCGTGGACATGGATGGCCGCACCATCGACAAGGTGCTGGCCACCCGCGTCGTGGCCGATGCCGAGGGCGAGGTCGAGGAAGCGCCCACCGGCATATGAGCCATTCACCCTTTGGCCGGCGCACAGACCAGGGTCTGGCTGTCTTGCCGCCGGGCAGTGTGCCGCTGTCGGTGGTGCTTTTGCGCCTGGCGAACGACCACAGCCGAGAGCGCATCTCGGTGGGCGATCTGCTTGCGGCGCTGGGTGACCGTGCGATCGGCGCGCTGATGTTCTTTTTTGCAGCGCCCAACATCCTGCCGGTGCCACCGGGCGTCTCCACCCTGCTGGGCGCGCCGCTGCTGTTTCTCTCGGCCCAGCTCATGCTGGGCATGCGGCCGTGGCTGCCGGGCTTTGTGACGCGGCGCTCGCTCTCACGCGACGATCTCTCCACGCTGGTGCGGCGCATCGTGCCGTGGCTCGCCAAGGCCGAGAAACTGCTCAAGCCGCGCCTGCACGGTCTGGTCCGGCCACCGGTGGAATACGCGGTCGGACTGGTCTGCCTCGTGCTGGCCATGGTGTTGATGTTGCCTGTACCCTTGGGCAATACCTTGCCCGCGTTGGCCATCAGCGTGCTGGCGCTGGGTGTGCTGGAGCGCGATGGTGTGTGGATTGCGCTCGGTTTGCTGGCCTCGGCGGTGGCGGGTGCGGTGGTCTGGGGTGTGGTTTGGGCGATGATCAAGGCGGCGGTCTTGATCCTGGGACCTCTGTTCGTTTCTTGAGGGCTTCTCCATGTTGATTCAGATGGCAGTGTTTTTCGCGGGCCTGGTCGCGTTGGTCTTTGGTGCGAGTGCGCTGGTGCGTGGTGCATCCAAGCTGGCCCTGTCGTTCGGCATATCGCCGCTGGTCGTGGGCCTGACCATCGTCGCGTTCGGTACCAGCGCACCCGAGGTGGCCGTGTCCACCGGCGCCGTGCTCAATGGCCAGACCGACATCGCGGTGGGCAACGTGGTGGGCAGCAACATTTTCAACGTGCTGTTCATCCTGGGCATCAGCGCGCTGGTGGCCCCGCTCATCGTGCATGTGCAGCTGATCCGCCAGGAGGTGCCCATCATGATCGGCTCCGCCCTGCTGCTGCTGGCCCTCGGACTTGATGGCAACCTCAGCCTGTGGGACGGCGCCATCCTGATGGCCTTGATGGTGGCTTACACCGCCTTCCTCATCGTGCAGTCGCGCCGCGAATCGGCCGCCAACACCGCCGAATTTGACGCCGAGCTCCAACCCGCCGAGCGGGATGCCTGGGACGGCAAGTGGCCTGCGCAGATCGCCCTGATCGTGGCCGGACTGGCGCTGCTCGTGGTGGGGTCTGACTGGCTGGTTTCCGCCTCGGTGGTGTTCGCCAAGGCGTTGGGTGTGAGCGACCTCGTGATCGGTCTGACCATCGTGGCCGCCGGCACGTCCATGCCCGAGGTGGCCACCTCGCTGACCGCCGCCTTCAAAGGCGAGCGCGACATCGCCGTGGGCAACGTCGTGGGCAGCAACACCTTCAACATCCTGGGCTGCCTGGGTCTCAGCGGTCTGGTGTCGGGCGACCTGGGCCTGAGCCTTGCTCCGTCGATCCTCAACTTCGACATCTGGGTCATGCTCGCGGTCTCGCTGGCCTGCTTGCCGGTGTTTCTGAGCGGACGCGAGATTGCTCGCTGGGAAGGCGGGGTTTTTCTGGCGTACTACGCAGCCTATGTGGCCTACATGATCCTGGCCTCACAACACCACGATGCGCTGCCGGGTTTCTCGTCGGTCATGCTCAGTTTCGTGTTGCCGCTGACCATCATCACGCTTGTGGTGAGTCTCATGCGTGCCAGGACGCCGCGTGGCCAGCCCTGAAACATTCTCAACATGAAAAACACATCCAACTCCTTCGAGCGGCTCATGGAATCGGCGATCTTCGCCAGCCGCTGGATCCTCGCGCCTTTCTTCATCGGCCTGATCATCGCCATGCTCGTGCTGCTGCTCAAGTTCGGCAAGGAACTGGTGTCCCTGCTCATGGGGGTGCTGGGCCTCTACGAGCACGACGCGATCATCTCCATCCTCACGCTGGTGGACACCGCGCTCATTGCGGTGCTGCTGCTCATCATCGTGTTCAGCGGCTATGAGAACTTCGTTTCCAAGCTGAGCATTGGCGACCACGAAGACCGGCCCGGCTGGATGGGCAAGGTCAGCTTTTCCGACCTCAAGATGAAGCTGATCGGCGCCATCGTCGCCATCTCTGCGGTGGAGCTGCTCAAGGCGTTTCTGGTCAGCACCACGCTCACCGGCGAGCAGATCGGCTGGAAGATCGCGATCCACCTCACCTTCGTGATCTCGGGTCTCCTGTTCGCCGCCTCCGACTGGATCAGCGACAGCCGCAAGAGCGCCTGATCCGCGGCTCAGTGCCGGTGCAGGTGGTGCGCATCCGGCACATGCGGGTGCTCGTGCTGCATCGGTGGGTGGGTGTGCCAGTGGCTGTGAGCACCTTCGGGCATGGGCTCGTGCGTGTGCAGGTGGTGCCCGTCGTTGTGTGAATGGGCGTGTTCGTGTTCCAGCGCCTCGTGCGTGTGGGCATGGCTGTGGCGCTCCACCAGGTGCAGCAGCACGCCCAACACCATGAGGCCGCCGCCCACGGCCATGAGTGCCGTGGCCGAGCGCTCACCGAGCGCGAATGCGCCGGCCGCGCCGATGAAGGGTGCGAAGGCGAACACCGAGCCGGTGCGCGCCGCGCCAAAGGTGCGCTGCGCCAGCAGATAGAAACGCAGGCTCAGGCCATAGCCGGTGGCGCCCACGGCCAGCAGGGCCAGTGCGTTGGTCCAGCCGGGCAGAGCCTCTCGCGACAGGAAGGCCAGCGTCACGGTGGCCGCACTGCCCAGCAGCGCCTTGGCCCACACCACCTGGCCGGGGTCGCGGTCGGCCACGCCGCGCGAGAGCGTGTTGTCCACGCCCCAGGCTGCGGTGGCCAGCGCCACCGCCAGCAGGCCCAGCAGTTGCACCTGACCCGCCAGTCCTTGCTCGACGACCAGCAGCGCGCCACCGGCGAGCAGCAGCACCACCGCGCCGATCACGCGGCGGTCCATGGTTTCACCAAACCAGCGCCAGGCCAGCACCGCGGTGAACACCGCTTCCAGCGTGAGCATGAGCGAGGCGCTTGAACCACTGGTGCGTTGCAGGCCCCAGGCCAGCGCCACCGGCCCGATCACCGCACCGCAAGCCGCCATGGCGAGCAGGCGGGTCAGATCGGTGCGTCGCAGCTGCGCTTCGCGCTGGGTGGGCCGTCTCAGCAGGCGCGCCACCAAGGCCGCGCCAGCGTAGAGCAGGGCCGCGGTGGTGAACGGCCCCACACCCGTGCCGAAGCGCTGCACCAGCGGTGTGCTCAAGCCAAACAGCACAGCGGCCACCAAGGCCAGCAGGCCGCCGCGCAGGGCAGGAGACATCGGGGTGTGGGTCATTCGGCAGCGCGGTGGGGCGATGCACCGAGCGTATGCCAGCGCACCGACTGTGTGGCCCCTGAACGGTGATGCTCGATGTCTTTCACTGGGGGACTCTCATGGCACAAAAAGCACACATCGTCGGCAAGGTCGAATACCGCAGTGGCGACGGCCCGAACGTTGAAATTCGCCCAGGTCCGGTGGACTTGAACACGGGCATCAACGACGTGACGCTGAGCTGGACCGATGAGGAGACGCACGGTTCGGCGGCGATGCCGCTGGCCGACTTCAAGCGCTACGTGTCCGAAGGGCTCATCACACTCGACGCCTGAGGTCGGCTGTCCCATCAGATGGCCCGCTTGATGTCGCTGTAGGTGCCGCGCGTGCGCAGCACCAGGGTCACATCGGCCTGGCCGCGGTTGCGCCAGTACCAGCCGTGGTTGCCGGTGAAAGCGGCCACGAGTTCACCCTCGTCTTCCGCCACGCCACGCCCTTTCTCATAGCTGATGGAGCGTCCACCGCCATCGCCGTGCGTGTCGAAATTCACCGCGCCACCTTGCACCACCCAGCGAAAGTCGGCTTTGTCGCCGGCCTGCATGCGCAGCTTGATCTCGGCGCCTTCGCCCGGGGTGAGCGTCACGCTCATTTCGTCGCGCCAGGGTGCTGTTGTTGCGGCTTCGACGGCAGGTGCCGCCGCCTGAGGGACGGCCGTCGGCGCAGCGTTGGATGTGGCTTGCGCCATGGGGGCTGCCGCTGCGTCTGACTCGGCCTCTGCTGCCAACTGCTGCTTGATCTCTCCCATCTCGGTCAGTCGCAGGGTGCGCCCGACGCCGGTGGGATCGATGCCGTACTCGGCCGGCAAAACGACGGTGATCAGCAGAACGGCGGCCGCGATGGCCGCGAGCAGTGTGGAGCGCAGCAGTTGCCGGGATGACGGCAGGTCTGCAGACAGTGGTGTGTTGGCGTTGTACATGGTTGAAATATCCGATGGGTTCACGATACGAAGTAACCGGTGAGCTGCATGCCCACCAGGATGAAGCCCGCACTCATCATGGCGACGTTGGCGGTGTAAGCGTGGCGCGCAAAGCTGGGTGTGCGCCGCCAGAAGCCCATGCCGATGAGGATGACGGTGAGTGCCAGCAGCTGACCGATTTCCACGCCGACGTTGAACGCCAGCAGGTTGGGGACCAGGCCGTCGGGCGAGATCCCGTATTCGAGGATCTTGGTGGCCAGGCCAAAACCGTGGAACAGACCAAACACCAGTGTGGCCACGCGCGTGTCGGGCTGGAAGCCCAGCCAGCGCTGGAAGGCCCCGAGGTTGTCCAGCGCCTTGTAGACCACCGACAAGCCGATGATTGCGTCGATCAGGTAGCTGTTGATCCCGACGTTGAAGTACACGCCCAGAACCATGGTGGTGGAGTGACCCAGCGCAAAGAGACTCACGTAGAGGCCGATGTGCGAGAGCCGGTACAGGAAGAAGATCACACCGAACAGGAACAACAGGTGGTCGTAGCCCGTCACCATGTGCTTGGCCCCCAGGTACATGAAGGGCAGCACGTGAACGCCTGAAATTTCCTGGATGTAGCCCTTGTCGCCCTCGGTCACCGCATGGGCCAGGGCCTCGGGTGATGCGAAGAGCAGCGAGATGAAGAACATCGATAAAAGCAACAGGTGCGCGGACCCGGTCGCCCATGGCGAACGTGGCAGCCTGTCTTGAAGAAAGCTGTGCATGAAGACTCCATTGGTCTGAGAAACGAAACCGCTGCCGGCAGGCAGCGCAAAGACAAAGCGTCTTTCAGACCATGGGTGGGCGTTCCAGCCGGAACGCCTCCACCAGTTCAACCCAGTGTCCGGGTGTGACCGCCCAGCTCGACGGCTTTGCAGTGGCGCAGTTCCACGCTTGAGGCAGCGCGTGGGCCTTGTCGTGCGAGTGGTCGGCGCCATGGTGGGTGTGGTCGGCTGCCGTGTTGATGCCGCTCGGGTGGTGGTCGTGGGCAACGTCTTCGTGCGAATGCGTGTCCTGGTGCGTCGCCACCAGTTCCGCCAGGCCGTGAGACTTCACCTGGCCCACGGCCGCCAGCAAGGTCCCCACCACCAAGGCCAGCAACACCAGCCACCGCAAGCCGCGCGTGAGCGCAGCGGGTCTGGCAGGCAGAGCGGTTCGCAAGGTCATGGTGTGACGGGCTGGCTGGGGGCGGACAGGTGGGGCCTCATGGTACCCCGTGGCAGGCACAGGCCTCGCCGTGCGCGGCCGACACCAGCTCGTCCAGAATGCCGCAATGCCCTTGGTGCGTGCCCGAGCAGCGCGCACGCAACTGCAGCAACTGCTTCTCCAGCGCCCGCATGCTCTTGAGCCGCGCGCGCACACGCGCCAGCTGCTCGTCCACCAGCAGGTCCACGTCGCTGCAGTCGGCGCTGGGCAGGTCCACAAAACCCAGCAGCCGGTTCACATCGGCCAGCGGCATGTCCAGCGCGCGGCAGTGGCGGATGAAAGACAGGCGCTCCAGATGCTCCGCCGCGTAGTCGCGGTAACCGTTGTCGCGCCGCGCCGGCTCGGGCAGCAGGCCCTGTTTCTCGTAGTAGCGGATGGTTTCCAAATCCACGCCCGTGGCGCGGGCCAGTTCCTTGATCTGCATGGTGAAGCCCTTCGTTCAAACCCGTGCTTGACACTGTAGCGGCTCCAGGGTTTCCAATGCAGGCACCGAAAGGAAAAACCATGTCCGCCCATTGCTGTGACCACGAGACCCCCAAGGTTGACACGATCGTCAACCTCGGCCGCTACCGCAAGATCCTCTGGATCGCCCTGATCGTCAACGCCGCCATGTTCCTGGTGGAGATCGGCGCCGGTTTCCGGTCCGGTTCTCTTTCGTTGCTGGCCGACGCGGTGGACTTCGCGGGCGACGCGCTCAACTACGCCGTGTCGCTGGCGGTGCTCGCCTCGGCGCTGGCCTGGCGCGCCCGCGCGGCCCTGCTCAAGGCCGTGAGCATGATGGGCTTTGGCCTGTATGTGCTGGGTGCTGCGGTGTGGTCGGTGTGGCACGGCGGCGTGCCGCAGGCCATGACCATGGGCGCGGTGGCGCTGTTGGCGCTGGTGGCCAACGTGGCGGTGGCTTGGATGCTCTACGCGTTTCGCGAAGGCGACGCCAACATGCGCAGCGTGTGGCTGTGCTCGCGCAACGACGCCATCGGCAACGTGGCGGTGTTCATGGCTGCGCTCGGCGTGTTCGGCACCGGCTCCGCCTGGCCCGACCTGGCGGTGGCCAGCCTCATGGCGGCGCTGGCGCTGCACGGCGGGTGGACGGTGATGCGGCAGGCGAGGGGGGAGCTGGGCGCAGGCGAGGACCACCATGGCCACGCGCATTGAGGGGCCACGCTGATGCGGGCCTGGTCTATGTTGCTGGCGGCCTGGGGTGTGGCCCTGGTGTCCACGCTGGGCGCGCTGTTCATCGGCGAGGTCATGGGCATGACGCCCTGTCGCTTGTGCTGGTACCAGCGCATCTTCATGTTTCCGCTGGCCATCGTCCTGGGCATGGCCGCTTTCACCGAAGACCGGCGCGGTGCTGTGTACGCGCTGCCGCTGGCACTCAGCGGTGCCGCCGTGGCGGGCTATCACGCTGCGCTGATCGCCGGCTGGGTGCCCCAGTGGTGGGTGCCTTGCGGTGCCGGACCCTCTTGCCGTGAACAGAGCCTGGAAATCCTCAACGGCATCCAGCTCCCCTGGTTGTCACTGCTGGCCTTCGTGGCCATCGCGCTTGTGCTGCTGGTCTATTTGAGAAAAACCCGTTCATGAACGCCAAAAAACTCACCGTCATCGGTCTCGTGGTCCTCGTTGCCGTGTTCTTTTTCCTGGGCATGAACGCCTACCAGTCGCGTGTGCAGACCGCGCAAGACGTGCAGGTCAAGACCGAGCAGTCGCGCCTGGTGCGCATGCATTCGCCGGTGCTCGGTCCACAGGCTGCGCCGGTCACCATCGTCGAGTTTTTTGACCCGGCCTGCGAGACCTGCCGTGCCTTCTATCCCATCGTCAAGAACCTGATGGCGCAGTACCCCGAGGACGTGAAACTCGTCATCCGGTATGCGCCGTTCCACCCGGGCTCGGACGTGGTGGTGAAGCTGCTGGAAGCGGCCCGAAGCCAGGGCAAATACCCGGCGGTGCTGGAGGCCTTGCTGGCGGCCCAGCCCGCGTGGGCAGACCACGGTCAGCCCAACCTCGAGAACGCCTTCAAGGCGGCCGGGCAGGCCGGTCTGGACCTCGTCCAGGCGCGGCAGGACATGGAGAAACCCGGCATGCAGGCGCTGTTGCAGCAAGACGTGGAAGACCTCACCGCGCTGCAGGTCACGAAGACGCCCACCTTCTTTGTGAACGGCCGCAGCTTGCCGAGCTTCGGCCCCGATCAGCTGGCCGCGCTGGTGGCCGACGAGGTGGGCAAGCTCAAGCGTTGAGCGCGAAGCCGCTGCGCCATCCACAGCGCAGCAAGTGCCGCCACCCAGGCCACCGCCGCCCCCACCCAGGCCACGCTGCCCAGCCCCCACAGCGGGATGCTCGCGCCGCCGAGCAGGGCGCCAAGCGCGATGCCGCCGTTGGCCGCCGAGACATTGATGGTGCCCGCCAGTGCCTGGGCCTGCGGAGCGGACTTCATCACGCGGATCTGGCACACCGGGTAGAGCGCGGTGTTGGCCACGCCCCAGACCGCCAGCGCGAACACCAGACCCACCGGCACGCTGGCCAACAGCACGGTGGCGACCATGCCCACCGCCAGCAGAACGCTGAAGACCGCGGTGGTGACCAGGGGTCGGCGGTCGACCCACAGCCCGCCCAGCCAGTTGCCACCGAGGCCCACGGCGCCAAAGCCCATGAGCCACCAGCCCACGTGGGCCGAGGGCACCTGCGCGATGGTTTCGAGCACCGCCGCCAGGTAGGTGTAGCCGGTGAACATGGCGGTGAACACCGCCACCGACAGCAGCACATGGCCCACAAAGAACGGATCGCGCAGGATGCGGGCCTGCTCAGCCAGGCGCACGCGCGGGGTGGCGGCCAGGGTCGGCATGGTCACCTGCAGCAGCGCTGCCACCAGCAGGCAGAGTGCGGCCAGCACCCAGAAGGCGCCTCGCCAGCCCATGGCTTCGCCGGCCACGGAGCCCAGTGGAATGCCGAACAGCATGGCACCCGAAATGCCGAGGTAGACCCGGGCGACTGCACGGCTGGCGCGCTGAGGCCCGGCCAGCTGCGCGGCGGTTTCGCTGGCCGTGCCCCAGAACACCGGCAGCGCGAGCGCGGGCGCGATGCGTGCGATGGCCAGTGTCCAGAGGTTGGGCGCCATGGCGGCCAGTGCGTTGGACGCTGCAAACAGCAGCAGCACACCCACGAACAGGCGCTTGCGTTCCTGGTGCGCGAGCCAGGCGGTGAGCGGGGGGCCGAACAGCATCACGATCACGGCGAACAGCGTCACCAGCTGGCCCGCCGTCGACACGGACACGGCGAGGTCTCGGGCCAGCGCGGGCAGCAAACCCACCAGGAGGAACTCGGTGGTCACGATCACGAAAGCCGCCACGGCGAGCACGGAAACGGACGCCTGGTGGCCTGTGGCCTTGGTTGAGGGTGGGCAGCCGGACGCTGCAGAGGGGTTGAGCGAAGTCATGGATCTTGTGAAATGGGGAACGTGGCCAGCTTATTAAAGAATCGTGAGCTGTATTGCGATCATTTTTCCCAGTAGCATGGAACTGAAATCTTCAATCAGGAGTTCGCATGCACAGCGCAGAACGGCTCAAAGGCATCGATGTGTTCGTGGCCACGGTGGCCGCGGGCAACTTCACGGCCGCGGCGGACCGGCTGAACCTCACCGGCTCGGCCGTGGGCAAAGCCATCGCCCGCCTGGAGGCGCGGCTGGGCACCCGCCTTTTTGAACGCACCACCCGGCGACTCCAGCTCACCGACGCGGGCGCCGCCTTCCACCGCATCTGCGTGCGCGTGCTGGAGGAGCTGGAGTCGGCCGAACGCGTGCTGGCTGCGGACGCCGCAGAACCGTCAGGCCGGCTGCGGGTGGACCTCCCCGCGACGTTCGGCCGCCGTCAGGTGATGGCCTTGCTGTTGGCGCTGGTGAACAAACACCCCAAGCTGCAGACCCATGTGTCGTTCACCGACCGGTTTGTCGATGTGGTCGACGAAGGCATCGACCTGGCCGTGCGCATCGGTGGCGTCGACACCTGGCCCACCAACGTGGGCCACCGCTTCCTCGGCAAGGAGCGCCTGATCTTCTGTGCATCGCCCGGCTACCTGCAGCAGCACGGCACGCCGCAGACGCTGCCAGATCTCTGGCGCCACGACACGGTGACGTATGGCCGGGCTGACGGCACGGCCAGCCCGTGGCTGATCGTGTCCGACCAGGGGCCCACCGAGCGCCGCGGCATCGAAAGCCGCGTGGTCGTGGGCCATGGCGAGGCGCAGCTGGACGCGGTGCTCGCTGGTCTCGGCGTGGCCCAGCTCGCCACCTGGCTGGCCGAAGAAGCGTTGCGGGCCGGCCGCCTGGTGCCCATCCTGCCCAGCCTGGACGTGGACGGTCTGCCGCTGCACATCGTGTGGCCGCAGAGCAAGCGCTTGTTGCCCAAGGTCGATGTGGTGTTGAACCACCTGGCCACCCACCTGCGGATTCGATGAAGCGGGCCCGTCTGATCAACCCGACGCGGGCCTTTTCTTGCCAACTACCTTTGATCAAATATACTTTGATCAAAGATGTGAGCCCGTCCTTTTCCATGACCAAAACCCAAACCAAGACCAAATCAGTCCCGCCTGCGGATGCCGATCTGTTTCTCGGCAACCAGCTGTGCTTTGCGCTGTACGCCGCGTCTTTGGCCATGAGCAAGACCTACAGGCCGTTGCTGGCGCCTCTGGGTCTCACCTTTCCGCAATACGTCGTGATGATGGCGTTGTGGCAGCACAGACAACTCACGGCCGGCGCCTTGGCACAAGCGGTGGCACTGGACGCCGGCACCCTGGTTCCGCTGGTTCGCAAGCTGGTCGCCCAAGGTCTTCTGAGCCGGGAACGCAGCCCGGAAGATGAACGCTCCGTGATCATTGCCCTCACGGCCACGGGCAAGGCGCTGCAGAAGCGGGCCCACGACGTCTATGCCCAGGCCGCATGCGCAACGCAGTGCTCGCTCCAGCAACGCCAAGCGCTGACGGCTCAACTCCAGACGCTGCGTGCGGCGCTGACCCAATCACCCTGAAACGCACGGCGCGCACCGCGTCTGTTTCCTGTCTGTTTTTCCACGCCCGCAACCCCCAACCACCCGAGGAATTTTCATGAAACTGATGGACTACGGCCTCAAGCCAATCGACTTCCAGAACCCCCCTCAAGCCTCGTCCGCCCACCCCTCGCGGCGCGGATTCGTCATGACGTCCCTGGCGTCGGGTTTCGCCCTCGCATCCAACCCGGTGCTGGCCCAGGCCATCGTCACCGACAGCAAAGGCCTGGTGGCCGGCGAAGTCAGTGTGCCTGTGGCGGACGGCAAGATGCCTGCCTACCGCGCCATGCCCGCGGGCCCTGGCAAGTTCCCGGTGATCCTGGTGGTTCAGGAAATCTTCGGTGTGCACGAGCACATCAAAGACATGTGCCGGCGCTACGCCAAGCAGGGCTACTACGCGATCGCGCCGGAAATGTTCGCGCGCCAGGGCGACGTGTCGAAGATGACCGACATCCAGACGATCCTTTCGCAGGTCGTCTCCAAAGTGCCCGACGCCCAGGTCTGCGCCGACCTCGACGCCACCCTCGCATTCGCGCGCGCCAGCGGCAAAGCCGATGTTCAGCGCACGGGTCTGGTGGGTTACTGCTGGGGTGGCCGCACGGCGTGGGTCTACGCTCGGCACAACAGCAAGCTCAACGCTGCCGTGGCGTATTACGGGTTGCTCGAGGGTCTGAAGGCGCCGGAGCTGCGCCCCGAAGACCCCATCGACTTTGCGGACCAGATCAAGGTGCCTGTGCTGGGCCTGTATTCCGGCATTGACGCGTTCGTCAAGCAGGAGACCATCGCGAAGATGCGAGGCCTGATCAACAAGGGCGGCAGCGGCTCGGAGATCGTGGTTTTCCCCAACGTCGACCACGGCTTCAACGCCGACTACCGCCCCAGCTACGACAAGTCGGCCGCCACGTACGCCCAGAAGCTGGCCAACGACTGGCTGAAAAAGCACAAGGTCTGAGGCCTCGACCGATGAGACGGCCAGGGCATGCGCAGGCCGTGGTCATGTGCATGTCCTGAACTTCTCAGCCGGGGATCCGCAGGCTCCCATGGTCGTTGCTGAAGGCCCGCGCACAAAGCCGGTTTGTGTGCGGGTTGCATCGCGACTCTGCGGTGAGCTCTCAAGGGCTCTCGCAGCGGAAGTTGTCCGCCTCATCGGTGCTGCCCGTGCCCCGGTACCTGGCCACCTGGGGGAAGGGGCACAGCGGCCGAGTGCGGGTGACGATCCCGCCAGCGATGCGCGAAGCCACAATTTCCTGGGGGGCGATCCCCTTTTCCGACCAGGCCATGAGGGCGCGGAAAACGTCGGTCTTGGGCTCTGTGGGAACTGCGCCGCTGGAGCCCTGGCCGAATTGATCCACGTTGGTGCCACCACCGCAGTGGCCCATGCCACCCACCATGTACAGCCGCGAGAACGCGTCAGCGTTGTCGTTGCCCATGGTCTGCTTCACCCGCTCGTAGTAACGGGTCGTGCCCTGCGGCATGATGAGGTTGTCTGACCAGCCGTGGTACATGATGAGCTTGCCGCCACGGGCCTTGAAGGCCGACAGATCCGGGTTGTCGGTGGCCATGCGTGGGCCCACTTGGGCGATGTTGTCGCTGAAGAAGGTCTCGTAGTTGAGGTAGTTCAGCGTGGTCCAGTCCCAGGTCGGATCAAAGTAAACCCAATAGCGTGCCTGCTCGATCGGAATCGGGAAGGGATTCGTCCCCGCGAGAGCCCCCAGGTTGGTGCCACGCTCCAGGCCCGGCCAGAGCAAGTTGCCACCGGCCCCGCGAGCGCCACCCCAGATTTTCTTGATCGCGTTGGCCTCGCCCGGTGTGAGGCAGGCGTTGTCTGCACAAGACGCGGTGGTGATCGTGAGGTCGTTGGTGGGGTCGTAGTCGCAGGTGCGCGGATCATCGAGAACACCATCGGTCACGCCGTCGTTTCCGTCGCACACGGCAATGGCACGGTTGGTGGCGAGGGTCTGTTTGGCCGCTGGAATAGGCCCACCGGCTTCCTCCCGCATCGCGATCTGCGGCCAGATGTGATACGCCTGAAACCGGTCCCAGTGGATGGCAGGTGCACCCGCAAGGATGGCGTCAAAGTCCTCGGGGTAGCGCTGCGCCATCATCAGACCCTGGCGTCCTCCGGTGGAGCAACCGTACCAGTAGGAGCGCACCGGGTCTTGTGCGTAGTACGCCTTGGTGAGCTGCTTGCCCACCACCGCCATCAAATGCATGGAGCGGTGTGCGAAGTCTTCCTGCAGTGGCACATTGGGGTTGCCTGGTGAGAGCATGCCGAAGGCGCCAGACAACGGACTTCCGGTGTGGCCAGTATCGGTTTTCACACCCACGAAGCCTTGGCGCACGGAGTCGGTGGCCACGCCCAGCTGCGTGTTGCCGGCATACACGCCATTGCCCTCGGCGCGAAAGCGACCGTTCCAAGCTGCGGTCGGGAGTGACACCCAGATGTTCACCTGGGGGTCGACCTTCACCTTGACCAGGCAGTAGTCGCGGTCGGTGGCGCCAGCGCCGGTGCTGCCGGTGCTGACATCGAGCACAGTAACCGGTGCGTCGGCAGACAGGGCCGCCGCGCCAATGCCCGCCATGTTGCAGGCCACGGTCGGATTGATCGACAGGTTGTCGAAGTCGGGGCTTGGCACGGTGGGCGTGCTGACAACACCGTCGCCCCCGCCGCCACAGGCGGCCAGCAACAGGGTGGTCAGAGCGGCAGCCGCCGTGGTGCGGCGCCGCGGTGAAAGGGTGGTTGCGTGTCTCAAGTCGGTCTCCTTGTTGTGGGTGGGAACAGAGACCGCATTGCAGCGCAGCACGCTGCGCGCGTCTTTCATCAACGGCCCACGTTTTCACCAGCGACGCATTTCTTATGGAATACCCGGAGACCGGAAACCCGCTAGCAGCTATCGCGTACCGGTATGCCTCAAGCGGCATTTCGGCGTCAGACTCATTGCCGTGTTCGCACGCCCGTGGAGGACATGCAAAGGAGACCCACCATGCTTCAAACACACGCAAACGCAGCACCCGTCAACCCGTTGGAGGAGCGCGATTTGCTGGGCTCTGAGGCGTTGTCGCGATGGGCCGGAATGCCCATCGGATGGGTCGAGGCGGTGCCCGAACTTTCAGGTTCTTGTGAAACCGCGGGCAGCACCTTGCTGGCCATGATCGACTGCGGCCGCGCGCAAGCGGAGTTCCAGTACGGAAGCCGGTCCTTCTCCTACGAACTCGGCCCGGGTGCGATCGGCTTGTTCACCCCCGGTGGTCATGCTGACGTGTCCCACTGGCACTGCGACGGTGTTCGACGAATCATGCTGCAGTTCGATCAAGCGCGACTCGGGGACGCGGTGTTGTCGGAGCAACTGGCGCGAATGCCCCTGCGCCCCGAGCGCGAGTTTCACGATGCGGATCTGGCAGGCGTGCTGCGAGCCATGGTTCACGAAGTTGCGGCAGGCAGTCCGAGTGGTGCTCTGTATGCCGAATCACTTTCACTCGGGGTGGCCATGAGATTGCAGCAGCGCGGTGCCAGCCGCCACAGCACGGTTCGTGAACGCGGCAAGCTGTCCACGGTTCAGACGGAACGTGTGCGCGAACTCGTGATGACCCGGCTTGCGAAAGATGTGTCCATCGGTGAGCTGGCCCAGGCCGCGGGTTTCAGCAGGACGCAGTTCGTGCGCCTGTTCAAGAATTCGTTTGGTTGCACGCCTTACGAATACATCCTCGATGTCCGCCTGCAGGAGGCTCAAAGTCTGGTCCTCAACAGCGAACAGCCGTTGGCTGCGATCGCGGATGCGGTGGGATTTTCGAGCCAGAGCCACATGACAACCGCTTTTGTTCGAGCATCGGGCGTCACGCCCGGCGCATTGCGTCGGGGTACCAACCGTCGGATGAAAAGCGCGTCCTGACTGGCCAGGGTGCCCACCTGTTGCGTGAGAGTGGAGTCAAAAGGCGAGGGCATTGCACCTCAGATCCGCATCACCCGCGCCCGCAGCCCTGTCTCCAGCAGCACCCCCACCACCACACCCACCCCCGCGTTCCACACCGACACGGCGGCGGTGGTGAGCAGCACGGCGCGTGCCTCCTTGTCGCGCGAGCTGCCGGCGGTGCCGATGGTGAGCGAGAAGCCGGCCACGAACAGCATGGCGCCGAGGGTGCCGGCGGGCAGCAGGTTCAGGAGTGCGGTGAGCTGCCCGCTGGCGAACAGGCCGGCGAGCAGCAGCACGCTGCCCAGAAACATCGGCGCGCGGCCGGTGCGCGCACCGCAGGCCACCTGCGCGGCCATGCCGCCCGCGCCAAAGCACATGGGGGGTGCGCCCAGGCCACCGGCCAGCAGGTTCATCAGGCCGGTGCCGCGCGCGGCGCGGTTCTCGTCCAGCGCCACGGCGGGGAACAGGCGGCGCGTTTCGGCCACGATGCCGAGGATGGCGTTGCCGAAAGTCAGCGGTATCTGTGCCGCGGCCAGGCCGATGGCCGCCAGCCACACGCTGGACTGGTTGAAGGCGGGCCACTGCTGCTCGGGCAGGTGCATGGCCCAGGGTGCGCTGGCCAGCGCCTGCAGCAGCTCGGGTTGCCGCCAGCCACCCACCGCCCAGCCCAAGGCCATGAGCGTCGGCATGGTGAGCCAGCCGCCACGGCCCAGCAGCACCAGCGCCAGCACCACCGACGCCGCGCCCAGCAACGCGTCGCCTTCGATGCGCCGCAGCCCGGCCACGATGAGCGCGATGCCCAGGCCCAGCACCACGCCGTGGATCACGTCGCGCGACACGTGGCGGGCGAGCCAGCGGGCCAGTCCACTCCACGCGGCGATGAGCCAGAACACCCCCGTGATCAGCGCGGCCAGCGAGAGCACCGCCGGCAAGTTTTGACCCGCCACCGCAGCGCTGGCCAGGGCCGCTGCGCCCACAGCCTTCATGGGCTGCACCGGGAAAGGAATGCGCCAACGCCAGCCCACCACGATGAGGCTAAGGCCAAAGGCCAGCAAGATCGACGTGGGGTGGACACCGGCCAGCACGATGAAGCCGACCAGAAAGGGCAGCAGGGTGCCCAGATCGCCCAACGCGCCGCCGAGGTCGCCGCGCCAGGTGGCGGGCGACAGGGCGGGCTGCGGGGAGGGGGTCTCGTGCGGTTCGGTCCTGGGCGTCACCGGGCGATTTTGCGGCATGGCCGCCGGGGTCTGCTCAGCGTCCGCCCAGGCTTTCCTTTTCCATCAGCAGGTAGGTGTTGTAGGCGTTCATGCGGTTGGCAAACCGGAACATGGGCATGGGCTCGAAGCGGCTCCAGTCGGTGGCGCTGTAGGCGTCTTCAAACGGCACCAGTTCTTTGGCGGCCTTGCCCATGGTGCTGCGCAAATAGGTGAGGTAGTCGCGCATCACCGCCATGTCCTGGCGCGGCTCGGTGGACGCCGCGCCGTGACCGGGCACCGCCACGGCGACGTCAAAACGCAGCAGGCGTTCGAGGGACTGGATCCACTGGTTGCTGTCGGCCTGGCCCACAAACGGCAGGCGCCCCGCGAACATGAGATCGCCGGCGAACAGCACGCGCTCGCTCGGCACATGAATGGCCAGGTCTTCCGGCGTGTGCGACGGACCCACGCGCTCCAGCACGAAGCGCATGCCCGAGAGCTCCAGCGCGGTGGAGTCGGTGAGCCAGCGGTCGGCCGGCACCAGGCGGGTGTTGTCGTCCACCCAGGGCGCGAGCTCGCTGCGCGAAGCCACCAGGCGCTGCGCGGCGGTGTCCGAATTCAGGTAGGTGCGCGCGTCCTGCTGCGCCACGATCTGGGCGCCCAGCTCCTTGAACACCTGCAGGCCGTATATGTGGTCGGCGTGGTAGTGCGTCACGATCACGTGGGTGATGGGCTTGGGCGTGATCTCCGCGATTTTCTGCACCAGCCGGCGCGCGAGTGCGGGCGAGCCCAGCGCGTCGATCACCACCACCCCTTGTGGCGCCACCACAAAGGCGGCGTTGCTGATGAAGTTCTGGTTGGCCGGCGAGCCCAGTGCGGCCAGGCCCTGCACATACCAGCTGTTGGGACCGACCTTTTGCGGCTGCATGTCGCCCGGGGTCTGCGCCCATGCACCCAGGCTCAACGCAGCCAGGCTCATCGCGAGGGCACGGGCCAGTCCCCGACGCAGGCTGATGGAGATCGACATCATGGGATGCTCCTTTTCAGACGTTCAGTGTTTTGCGGGGGCGGGGGTGCGGCTCGCGGCATCAAAGCCGCCCTTGGCCTTCCACTCTTCCATGCCGCCCTGCAAGATGCGCAGGTTGTCCCAGCCCGCCACGCGCAGCGCAAAGCCGGCCTGTGCCGACAGCGAGCCGGTGTTGCAGTAGATCAGCACGGGCTTGTCTTTGGGGATCGAACTGCGCTTGGCCAGCACCTGGCGCCAGTCCATGTTGATGGCGCCGGGAATGTGGCCCTTGGCAAACTGCCCGGCGTCGCGCGCATCGATCAACACGAACTTTTTCCAGTCGTCCCTGGGGATCTGCTCGGCAAAGATCACGCCGCCGCCGTACTCCACAAACTCGAGGTAGGCCTCCATCTCGTCGATGGCGGCGGCCTTGTCCGCCAGGGCGGCGGTGGGGCCGAGCAGGGCGAGGGTGCTCAGCACCGAGAGTGCGATGTGTCGGGGGTGCATGTTGTCTCCGTTATTTGGAAGTAAATCAGCAATCACTGATATTGTGAGCCGAATTTGAACGGCCGGGAACCGGTCCAGCGCGGGGCGCCTCAGCCGTAGGCGCAGCGAAAGCCGATGTACACCGCGAAGAAATCGGCGGGCTTCCAGGCCACCACGTCGGCCTTCATCTGCGAGGCGCCGTACCACCAGGAGCCACCCATGGTGCGGCGCTCGTTGCCCTGGGCATCGCTCACCCATTCCCAGGCATTGGCGCCCATGTCGTGCAAGCCATTGACGCCGGCCGTGGTGTCGCCAGCCGGCGCAGCGCGGGGCCAGCGGTCGGCGTCGCTGGTGTTGGCGCCCAGCGGGCTGTTGCCGGTGGACCAGGGGTAGGTGGTGCCGCGCTGCCAGGGCGCGGGTGGGGCGGCGCGCTGCTCGGTGAAGGCCGCGCTCAGCCATTCGGCGGCGGTGGGCAGGCGCCCGCCGACCCAGCGGCAGTAGGCCGCCGCTTCCGCGTGCGTGAGGTGCACGGCGGGCAGCTGCTGGGAGGCGGGGGGCACGCCATCGGGTTGGCGCCAGTTCCAGCCGCTCCGTCGCTGCCAGCCGCCGTCGAATTCAAAGCCACCGCCTTCGGTTTCCGCGCGCGTCACGGTGGATGTGGCCTGGGCAAAGCGGGCGAACTGCGCGATCGTGACCTCGGTGCGGTCGATCGCCATCGCGTTCAGCGGGACGCGGTCAGCGGCGGCCGGTTGGGCCAGCACCGGCGTGGCCGACGCCGTCACGAGGCAGGCTGCAAAAGCAAGGCGTGGGTGTTTCATGGCCGTTGTGATCCGCTCAGCCCGAAGTGGTTCGCAGCTCGTCGAAGCGGCTGGCAAATTCCTGGCGCAGCTGTTTGCGCACCTGGGCCGCGGCGTGGCGGCGGCGCTCGTCGGGGGTGTCGGGCTGCAGCTTGGGCACCGGCACGGGTTTGCCGTCTTCGCCCACCGCCACCATCGTGAAGAAGCAGCTGTTGGCGTGGCGCACCACCTGGTTGCGGATGTTCTCGGTCACCACCTTGATGCCGATCTCCATCGACGAGGTGCCGGTGTGGTTCACCGAGGCCATGAAGGTCACGAGTTCACCCACGTGAATGGGCTGGCGGAACATGACCTGGTCCACCGAGAGCGTGACCACATAGCTGCGCGCATAGCGGCTGGCGCAGGCATAGGCCACCTGGTCAAGCAGCTTGAGGATGGTGCCACCGTGCACATTGCCCGAGAAGTTGGCCATGTCCGGCGTCATGAGCACGGTCATGGTGAGTTGGTGGGTCGGCAGGTCCATGGTCGGGTTCCCGGTCAAGCGCAGCACAGCGCTGCAGGCGCGGATTGTGCCCGTGTCCCTGGGCCGGTCCGGCGGGGCCCACGACCGGTGGCGGTTCTCCTGTAGGTCCCTTCCTACGTGCGCACGCCCGTTCGACCGACAGACCGGCGGCGCCCTTGCCGGAAAACTGGAGGCATCCATTTTTTCAAGAGGCCCAGCCATGACCATCGCCCTGGAAACTTCGCTGCTCGACGCGCCCAAAGCGCAAGCGCTGTCGGCGCGCGCCGTCGGTTCAGCTTCAAGCCTTTTCCCTCGGGGCCCTGTCGCGCCCGGCCTGCTCGGCAACCAGCTGCTGGCGGCTTTGCCCGCTTGTGACTGGCAACACCTCTCGAAACACATGGAGCTGGTCGAAATGCCCCTCGGTCAGGTGCTCTACGAGTCGGGCAGCGACCTGAACCACGTCTACTTTCCCACCACCGCCATCGTGTCGTTGCTCAATCTCTCGGCCAGCGGCGCCTGCGCCGAATTCGCCACCGTCGGCAACGACGGGGTGGTGGGTGTGCCGCTGCTGATGGGGGGCATGTCCACCAACGGCCGTGCGGTCGTGCAGAGCGCCGGTCACGGCCACCGGCTGCACCGACAGGTCGTGGTGGATGAGCTGCATGCGGGCGGCGCGGTGATGCAGCTGCTGATGCGCTACACCCAGGCCCTGCTGACGCAAGTGGCGCAAAACGCGCTGTGCAACCGCCACCACGCCGTCGAGCAGCAGGTGAGTCGACTGATCCTGCAGAACCTGGACCGGGTGCAGGGCAACTGCCTCCAGATGACGCAGGAACTGCTGGCCAGCAAACTGGGTGTGCGCCGCGAGAGCGTCACGCTGGTGGCGCTGTCCTTGCAGCGAGACGGCCTGATCCGCTATGCGCGTGGCCGCATCGAGGTGCTGGACCGCCAGGGTCTGGAGGCGAGGGCCTGCGAGTGTTATGCCGTGGTAAAGCTCGAATGCGACCGCCTGTTGCCGCCAGCGCCAACGGAAGCCGCCGTTCTCTGGGCCATGGAGCGCACCGGAGTTCGCTTGGGTTGACACCGGCAACCTACCTTTTGTCACAGGTGCTGCGTTGAACGCGGTTAGATTGCGTCCACTGAACAGGAGAAACACATGGACAAGTCAATGATCAAGGGCATGGCGGTGGGCGGTCTGGCCATGGTGGTGCTGGGCGCCAGCGGCGTCACCGGCTATAAGGCCCTGACCCAACCCAAGGTGGCCGATGTGGTGGCGGTGAAAGAAATCACGCAGACCGTGAGGACGCCGCGCGAGGTGTGTGAAACCGTGGCCGTGCAGCGCACGGCGCCGGTGAAAGACCAGAACCGCATCGCCGGCACGGTGGTGGGTGGTCTGGCCGGTGGCCTGCTGGGCAGCGCGGTGGGCAATGGCACCGGCAAGACCGTGGCCACCCTGGCAGGGGCGGCGGCCGGCGGTTATGCCGGCAACCAGGTGCAGAAGAACATGCAGCAAAAAGACGTGATCACGACCAGCGAGCAACGCTGCAGGACCGTGCAGGACAAGTCGCAAAAGCTCGTGGGCTACGACGTGACCTACCGGCTTGATGGCAAGGACGGCACGGTGCGCACCAGCTTCAAGCCCGGTGACACGTTGCCGGTGAAAGACGGCCAGGTGGTGACCACGCCACCCGCCGACAACAACTCTTGAACCAGCGGCCCGAAACGGGCCGTTGTTCTGTGAGCCGCTCAGTCGGGCGACACCGGGTGGTCGGCCATCAGCTCCAGCGCTTTCACCAACGCCGAGTGATCCAGGTCCCCCATGCCGTGCGCGGCGCAGGCCTGCATCAGCTGGGCGGCGTTCGCGGTTTGCGGCAGTGACACACCGATTTCCTTCGCGCCTTGCAGCGCCAGGTTCAGGTCTTTCTGGTGCAGCTTGATGCGAAAGCCCGGGTTGAAGGTTCGCTTGATCATGCGTTCGCCGTGCACTTCCAGGATGCGGCTCGCCGCAAAACCGCCCATGAGCGCCTGGCGCACCTTGGCCGGGTCGGCACCGGCCTTGCTGGCGAACACCAGCGCTTCGCTCACGGCGGCGATGTTGAGTGCCACGATGATCTGGTTGGCCACCTTGGTGGTCTGGCCGTCGCCATTGCCACCCACCAGCGTGATGTTCTTGCCCATCAGCTCCAGCAGTGGCTTGATGCGCTCGAAGACCGCTGCGTGGCCGCCGCACATGATGGTGAGTGAAGCCGCCTTGGCGCCCACTTCACCACCCGAGACCGGCGCGTCGATGTAGTCGGCGCCCAGGTCGTTGATCTTCTTCGCGAAGGTCTTGGTGGCCATCGGCGAAATCGAACTCATGTCGACCACGACCTTGCCTTTGCCGATGCCTTGCGCCACGCCGTTCTCGCCGAACAGCACGGCTTCCACGTCGGGGGTGTCGGGCACCATGGTGAACACCACCTCGGCCTCGCGCGCCACGGCGGCCGCGTGGTCGCAGCGCACGGCGCCGGCGGCTTGAATGGCCTCCGGTACCTGGCTGCGTGTGTGTACGAACAGCTGGTGGCCCGCGTTGGCGAGGTGCAAGGCCATGGGCGTGCCCATGATGCCCAGACCGATGAATCCGATCTTCATGTGTCTTCCTGGTTGTTGAATGCAGAGGGCTTCAGTATCCCTCAGCACCCCCCGGGAGGCACACCAGGACCAGGGCGGGTCACCTGATTTTCACGGCCTGTCCGTCGCCGATGGTGCTGCCCGGGTAGAGCAGCACCTGCTCACCTTCGCGCACGCCTTCACCCACCCAGGCCAGGTCGGCATGGCGCTCGCGCAGCGTCACAGCGCGGGCCACGGCGCGCTGGCCCTCGACCACGAACACGCGCCACGCCGTGCCGTCGCGCACCAGTGCCGCGCTGGGCACGAGCAGGGCGCCGGCCTGGCTGGAGACGGTGATGCGCGCGTCGACCCGAAAGCCATCACCCAACCGC
This sequence comes from Hydrogenophaga sp., assembly GCF_030158645.1. Lineage (GTDB taxonomy): Bacteria > Pseudomonadota > Gammaproteobacteria > Burkholderiales > Burkholderiaceae_C > Hydrogenophaga. The sequence goes on from NZ_JAOASO010000089.1 coordinate 103,088, forward strand.
TGCGATCCTGGCGCGGTGGTGTCCAGATCCACGATCACGTTCACCCGCTGTTCTTCAATGCCCAGGGCCGACACCTTGGTGAAGGCCACCGGCTCGATGCGCACCACATGGCCCGGCAGTGCCGGCGCACCGGTGGTGAGCGTGAGCCTGGCTGGCGAGCCCGGCGCGATCTGCTGCACCTCGCTGGAGAGCACGTCGATCACCGCCTCCACCGCGGTGATGTCGCCAATCTCCAGCAGGTGCTGTCCCGCGGTCACCGGGGAGGCGCTGTCCAGGTGCAGCTTGATCACCTGACCGTTGACCGGGCTCTTGAGTGTCCACAGGCCCTCCACGCGCGCACCCGCGCCGGGCTCCGAGCGGGCCAGCGCGGCCTGCGCTTCGGCCAGTGCGAACTCGGCGGCACGCACTTCGGCGCGCCCGGCGTCCAGCGCCTGCTGCGCCGAGCGCCGCGCCAGCACCGCCTGGTCGAGCGCGGAGGGCGCAATGAAGTTGTCGCGCGCGAGTTTCTGCGCGCGTTCGGCCTCCAGGCTGGCCTGCGCCAGTGCGGTGTCCAGGCGCTGCAGTTGTGCACTGGAGGCGCGGCGCGCTGCGTCGGCACTGCCCACGCGCTGCTGCAACACCAGCCGTGTGCGCGCGTCGATCATCTGCGGCGCCACGGGTGTGAGCGTGGCCACCACATCGCCCGCGCGCACGGCGTCGCCCACCTTGAGCGTGGGCCGTGCCAGCTCGGCCTGGGTGGGGGCCGAGATCAGGTAGCGGTGCTTCAGGCGCAGCTGGCCGTCTTCCTCGATCGCCTGTTCGAAGCGGCCAACGGTGACCGGCGCCACCTCGACCAGCAAGGGACGTGGCTGGAAGGCCCACCAGGTCAGGGCCACCACCGCCACCGCGGCGAGTGCCCAGGGTGCCCAGCGGCGCAGGGCAGGGAGCTTGTGCTTGGTGTTCATTCGCGGACTTTCAAAACGGCAACGAGGTCGAGGCGGTCGATCTGGCGGCGCACCATCAGGGCACTCACCACACCGGCGGCCAGCACGATGAGGGCGGCCCAGGCGTAGGTGGCGGGCTCGATCACCACCGGGAAATCGATGTTGTCCGAAGACATGAGGCGCATCATCAGGGTGGCCAGCGCCCAGCCCGCCACCGCGCCCAGCGGCAACGCCAACAGCAGTTCGGCACCGAGTTCGCCGAGCAGCAGCACCGAGACCTCGGCGCGCGTCATGCCCAGCACGCGCAGGCTCGCGAGTTCCCAGGCCCGTTCCGACAAGCTGATGCGCGCGGCGTTGTAAACAATGCCCACCGCCATGGCCACGGCGAACAGCGTGAGGATGCCGCTGAACACGCCCATGTTGCGCGAGGTGGTCTCGTTGAAGCTGGCCATGGAGCCGGCCTTGTCGAACACCGCGTTGATCACCGGCGCGCGTTTGACCGCGGCCCAGAAGTCGGGCATGGCCAGCGGGTCCACGCGCAGCGCGGCCTCGGCCACGCCGGCGCCGTCGCGCGCCAATCCGTTCATGGCGTGCAGGTTCATGAAGGCCTGTTTGCCCATCATCGTGTGCACGATCTCAACCACCTCCACGGTGGTGCGGGTCTGGCTCCAGAGGCGGAACTCCACCTCCACGCGGTCGCCCACGCGCGCGCCCACGGCCTTGGCCAGCAGCGAAGACATCACCAGCCCACTGGCGGGCATGGCCACCGGGCCGCGTGCGTCGTCCACCGCGCGCAGGAGCTGCGCATCGTCGATCAGGCCCATGAGCGACGCGTCCTCGGTCAGGCCGTGCAAGCGCACGCGCACCGGCTCGTTGCGGTAGGGCTCGGCGCTCATCACGCCGGGCAGGCGCTGCAGGTCCTGCACCACGTTCAGCGGCACCGGGCGGTGGAAGTTCACCAGCACGTCGCCTTGCTGCACCTGGCGGAACTGCACGTCGACGATGTGGGCGATGGCGTCCAGCCAGAACGCACCCGAGATCTGCAGCGCCACCGACAGCGCGATGCCGGTCACGGTGAAGGCCGCGCGCAGCGGTCGGCGTTCGAAGTTGCGGATCACCATGAGCGCGCCGGTGCTCACGCGCCGGCCCAGGCCCAGCCGTTCGATCAGCGTCTGCCGGTAGCTCGGTGGGGCTGGGGGCTGCATGGCCTGTGCGGGCCGCAGGCGGACCACCGCGCGGATCGCCGTCCAGGTGCCCGCGGCGGCCGCGGCAAACGCCAGCACCGTGGCCACCACCACCAGCCACGGCGTGGTGATGTAGGCCAGGTGGTTGAAGCGGAACACCTCGTCGTACAGCCCGAGCATCAGCTGGCCGATGACCAGGCTCAGCCCCAGCCCCGCCACCACGCCCAGCCCGGCGATCACCAGCGAGAGCTTGATGTAGTGCCACGCGATGCCGCCATCGCTGTAACCGAGCGCCTTGAGAGCGGCGATCTGGCTGCGCTGCGTGGCCACCTGGCGGCTGATGACCACGTTGAGGATGAACATGGCCACCGCGAGAAAGATGGACGGCAGCACGGTGCCCATGACCTTGAGCTGGGAGAGTTCGTCGGCCACGATCTTGGCCGAGAGCTGCTTGTCGCGGCCCACCGCGCCCAGCGTGCCGTAGGCGTCGAGCAGGCGGTCGGTCTGTTCGATCACGGCCGGCTGTGAAGCGCCGGCGTCCAGCCGCAACGCGGCCTGGTTGAAGGCGCCCTGCAGGTCGAAGGCGTGGGCCATGCGTTCGTGGTCGATCCACCAGATGCCGAAGGTCTGGTCGTCCGGCGCGCCGCCGCGCGAGGCAAACACGTACTCGGGCGAGATGGCGGTGCCCACCAGGTGCACCTGCTCCAGCCGGCCGTTGAGGATGGCGTTGACCCGGTCGCCGGGCTTCAGACCGCGCGCCACCGCGAACCGGTCGCTCACCACCGCCTCCAGCGCGCGGCCGCGCTCCGGCCAGCGCCCGCTGCGCAGCGTGAGTGCGTTCAGCCCCTGGCGCTGCGCGTGCGCCCGGGCGAGCTCCAGGCCGATGAAGCGGCCGGTCACCGGTGCGTCGGCGTTGGACAGCGCGATCTGCGCGTCCATCACCACGTCGAGCTTGACCTCGGCCACCCCCGGGATGGCGGCCAGCCGCGCGCCCAGGTGCACCGGCGCGCGCTTGACGCTGGCGAACACGTCGGCCAGGCGGTTGTCGCGGTAGAAGCTGTCGCGCGAGCCCTGCAGCGACTCGTGCACGGAGAACATGCCCACGAAACCGGCCACGCCGATGGCCACCACCACCGCGATGGTGATCACCTGCGCGCGCAGGCGCTGGAGATCGCGCCAGAGTTTGGTGTCGAGGGCTTTCATGGTCGGCTCACCACTTCAGGGTGGACGCCGCCACCTTGTGCTCGTTGACCCGCGCATCCACGATGCGGCCGTCCGCCAGGCGCAGCACGCGGTCGGCCATGTCGGCAATGGGTGCGTTGTGCGTGATCACCACGGTGGTCGTGCCCAGCGTGCGGTTCACGTGTTCGATGGCCTGGAGCACCATCACGCCGGTGGCGCAGTCCAGTGCACCGGTGGGTTCGTCGCACAGCAGCACCGCGGGCCGCTTGGCGATGGCGCGCGCAATCGCCACGCGCTGCTGCTCGCCGCCCGAGAGCTGCGACACAAAGTGGTTCATGCGCTCGCCCAGGCCCACCAGCGCCAGCGCCTCCTCGGGCGGCATGGGGTCGTCGGCCAGGTCGGTGACCAGGGCCACGTTTTCGAGCGCGGTGAGGCTGGGGATCAGGTTGTAGAACTGGAACACGAAGCCCACGTGCTCGCGCCGGTAGCGCGTGAGCTCGGCGTCGCTGGCACCGGTGAGCTCGTGCGACTCGCCCGCGTGCACCCAGCGCGCGGTACCGGCGCTGGCGCTGTCCAGCCCGCCCAGGATGTTGAGCAGGGTCGACTTGCCGCTGCCTGAGGCGCCGAGCAACACCACGAACTCGCCGCGCACGATCGACAGGTCCACCCCGCGCAGCGCGTGCACGGCAGTGGCGCCCTCGCCATAGACCTTGGTCAGGCCCTGGGCGATGAAGACGGGTTCGGCGTCGGGTGGAGCGGCGTTCATCGGTGGGGTGGGGCGAAAAATGCCTGCAACCATTCGACCACCCGGGCCCCCCTTCAACCTTGATGCGGGTCAAGTCATGGGCGTTGACTTAGACTCCCGCCTCCCCCTGGGTCCCTCATGTCCGCTGCCCCATCCCCCACCCCCTCCCACGCCCCGCTGATCGCCAACCTCATCGCACAGCTGGCGTTTGGCCTGCTGGCCATGACCATCTGCCTGCCATCGATGCAGGAGTGGGGCGCGCTGTTCGGCTCCGACCAGGCCAGCGTGCAGCTCACCTTCAGCGGCTATGTGGTGGCCTACGGCGGCCTGCAGCTGCTCTACGGCCCGTGGTCGGACCGGTGGGGGCGCAAGAAGGTGCTGATGTTCGGGCTGACGCTCGCCGGCCTCGGTTCGGTGCTCGCGGCGCTCTCGCCCAGCCTGCCCTGGCTGACGGCGGCGCGCGTGCTGCAGGGCGCGGGTTGTGCGGCCGGCATGGTGGTGGGCCGCGCCATGGTGCAGGACCTGTTCACCGGCCCCGAGCGCACGCGCGTGATGGCCTACGTGGGCATGGCCATGGGTCTGATTCCGCCCACCGCCACCATCCTGGGCGGGCAGATCCACGTGCGTCTGGGCTGGCAGGCCAACTTTGCGCTGATGGCGGTGCTGGCCGTTCTGCTGTTCGTCGCCGCATGGAAGGGCCTGCCCGACCACAAGCCCGCCACCACGGTGCAGCCGCACTGGCTGGGCGCCATGTTCGCGTCGTATGTCCGGCTGGCGCGCGAGCCTTCGTTTCTGCTGTTCGTGCTCATCCTCTCGCTCACCACGGGCACCTTCTACGCCTTCCTCGCGGGCGCGCCCATCGTGCTGGGCAGCTATGGCGTGGGGCCGGCGGGCATTGGGTACTACATCATGGTCGTGCCGCTGTCCTACATCGTGGGCAACTACCTCACCACCCGCCTGGTGCACCGCACCGGCGACCGCACCATGATGATGCTGGGCCAGGTGTTCTCGGTGGGCGGTATCGCGCTCATGCTGGGACTGGCCCTGGCCAACGTGGACACGCCGCTGGCCTTTGCCCTGCCGCTCATGCTGCTGGGCCTGGGCAACGGCTTTCTGGTGCCCCCGGCGCTCACCGGCACGGTGGGGCTGGTGCCGGCGCTGGCCGGTTCGGCCGCTGCGGTGGCGGGCCTGGCGCAGCAGCTCATGGGTGCGGTGGGCGGTTATGCCGTGGGCCTGGTGCCGCACGAGGGCGCGGTGAACCTGGGCTGGCTGATGCTGGGCCTGGGCAGCGTGGCGCTGGTGGCGCAGGTGGTGCTGAACCGCCGGCGGGTCGTCAAACCGGCGCCGGTGCGGTCCGCCCCCTAAAGCAGGCTGCCCTGGGCGCCCACACCGCGCTCCTTCGAGACCAGCAGCGCGTCGGTGGCGCGCGCATCCGCCAGATCGAACACCTCGGTAGCCTGTGGCCTCACCAAGGCCTGGGCTTCGGCCACCGGGCCGTGCAGCCAAGTGGACCAGTCGGCGGGATTGATGTGGGCGACGGCGCGTTTGTCCTGCTGGTCGGGCGGCAGCGTCGGGTCGGGTTTGTGCAGGCGGCCGAGCAGCGGGTGGCCGTCGCAGTTGCAGGTGATCATGGTGAAGTTGGGCACCAGCTCACCCGTCTGCGGGTCGGTCCACTGCGACCACAAACCCGCCAGTGCCCAGGGCGCCCCATCGGCGCGGCGCAGTCGCCACCAGATGTTTTTGCCCGTCTCCCAGTTGGGCTCCTGGTACCAGTCGGCAAGGATCAGGCAGCGCTGGCCCTGCATCCATGGCCCGCGGTAGGTCACTCGCTCGGCAATGCCTTCGATGCGCGCGTTGTTGGTGAGCACGGCGCGCGAGGCGGGCCGCCGCGTGGGGCTGCCCGGGCGGATCATGCCCCACTGGCCCATGCGGCCCACCAGCTGCGCGGCCTCGCCGGGCTGCCCGGGTCGCACCAGCAGGCCGTGTTGGAACGGGCCCACCGTGGCCTGGGTGAAGTCCTCCACGTCCACGCTCGCGCCCACACTGCCGAGGTAACGCTCGGCGGTGCCTTTGTCGGTCATGTTGTAGAGGTTGCACATGGGGAAGCAGAAATCTCTGTGTGATGGCGAACAGACCGCCGTGGCAGCGGGTGATCAGATGCCGTTCAGGCAAAAGCCATGGACCCTCACCGAGGGCCGGCAGCCCTCAGGAGAAAACCATGTACATCGGCGGCGGCGCTATCTTGCTCATCATCATCCTCTTCCTCGTGTTTCGTTGAACCCTCGCGCGAGGGCTCACACACCCTTGTGCGGGTCTTCGCGCCGTTGGGCGTACCAGAGGTCCAGCCCCTTGCGCTGTCTCACTGCGCCCAGGCCACCGCGCAACAGGTGGCCCAGCAGCGCCCACATCTCAAGCGCTGAATGCGTGCGCAGCTTGCGCCCCGAGCTCAGCACCGGCTCGCGCAGGATCACGAACGTTCCCTGCTGTTTGAGCGCCTGGCTCAGCTTCAACTCCTCGGCAGCGAAGTAGGTCTCGTCAAACCCACCCACCGCTTCGAACGCACTGCGCGTGCAGAAGACAAAACAGCCCGCGGCCAGGCGGCAGACCTGCAGCAGCTTCACCACCAGCGGCACCGTCACCCTGGCGTGCAGCGGCATGGCGCCGTCAAAACGGACCACGGCACCGCCGCCCACCGCACCCTCGCGCAGCGCCTGCAGCGCAAGAACCACCAGGGTTTCGTGCACCAGCGTGTCGGCATCGACAAAGATGAACACATCGCCCCGCGCTGCGCGGGCCCCCGCGTTGCGCGTCGCTGCGATCTGCCGGTGGGCCACCGCGACCACCTGCGCGCCGTGCTCGCGGCCGATGTCGGCGGTGCGGTCGGTGGAGCCGTCGTCCACCACGATCACCTCGCTCGGTCCGTCCAGCGACAACGCCACCGCGTTGATGGCTTGCAGGGTGGCGCCCAGCAGGCGCTCTTCGTTGTAGGCCGGCACGATGAAGGAAATCATGGCGTGCAGGGTACCCGGGTGTTGATGGGCGTGCGCGTTCCAGGGTCTGAGCGCGGCAGGGCAACGCGCGTGACAAGCGCCAGGGCCCTTTCGGTGCACCATGTGGCCGTCCTTCATCACGACGCAGACCCCCACATGACCACACAGTTCCAGGTTCGCAAAGACCAGCTCGCCACCACCCGCGCCGTGCAGCTGACCGACACCCCGCTGGCCGAGGGCGAGGTGCGTGTGCGCATCGCGCACTTTGCCTACACCGCCAACAATATCACCTACGCCGCCTTTGGCGATGCCATGAATTACTGGCAGTTCTTCCCGGTGGCGTCGGCGGGGGATGACACCGCCGCCTGGGGCGTGGTCCCGGTGTGGGGCTTTGGCGTGGTGGAGCAGAGCCGGTGCGCTGGCGTGGCCGTGGGCGAGCGGCTCTACGGCTACTGGCCCATGGCCTCGCACGCCGTGCTGGCTCCCGCGCGCCTCTCGCCGGAGGGTTTCTTTGACGGTGCGCCGCACCGCGCCGCGCTGCACCCGGTCTACAACCAGTACCTGCGCTGCGCGGTGGACACGCTTTACGACCCGGCCACCGAGCCGCTGCAGGCCTTGCTGCGCCCGCTCTTCCTCACCGCCTGGCTGATCGACGACTTCCTGGCCGACAACGACTTCTTTGGCACGAACCAGACCGGGCAGCGCGGCGTGATGCTGCTCTCGTCGGCCAGCAGCAAGACCGCCTGCGCGACCGCCGCGCAACTGGCGCAGCGGCCCGAGGTCGAGGTGGTGGGCCTGACCTCGCCGGGCAACGTGGCGTTTTGTGAAAGCCTGGGCGTGTACAGCCGCGTGCTCACCTACGACCAGCTCGACCAGCTGCCGCCAGACACGCCGTGCGTCTACGTGGACTTTGCGGGGAACGGCACGCTGCGCAAGGCGATACACGGCCGCTTCAGCGCACTGGCCTACAGCTGCTCCATCGGCGGCACGCATGTGGACCAGCTCGCCGGGGGACGCGACCTGGCCGGGCCGCGCCCGGTGCTGTTTTTTGCCCCCGCACAGGCCAAGAAGCGCCATGGCGACTGGGGTGCGGCCGGTTTCAACGACCGCATGGCCCAGGCCTGGCGCGCCTTCATGGCCCAGGTGAACAACCCCGCCCAGCCCTGGGTGGTGGCGCAGCACCACCGCGGCCCCGATGCCGTGCAGGCCGCGCACGCGCTGGTGCTGGGTGGCCAAGGGGACCCACGCGTGGGACACATGCTGTCGCTGTCGTGAGCGTGTGATCCTGGCCCGTGACTTTACGCACAGAGACTGTGCCCTACGCTGTGGATAACCAGGTGGACAACCGCCACAGCCCGCTGCCCGCCTGGCGTTGCGGGGTGTGCTTAAAAATCAGGCGTTGACCGCAGGCTCAGTACAAGCGCACCGCCACGTCGAAATGCCAGGTCCGGCGGATCTCCACCACGTCGTACTGGCTGGCCAAGGCGGGCGAAAACGCCGGGTAACTGGCTTGGCTGCGCACGATGCGTTCGATCCCTTCGTCCAGTGCCGGCACGCCGCTGGAACGCACCATGGTCACCGACTCCACCGAGCCGTCGCTGCGGATCGCCACCATCACCACGGGCTGGGTGTGCGGCTGCTTCGCAGCTTCGCGCACCAGATCGATCGTCATGTTCATCGTGATCTTGCGGGCCCAGGCCTCTGCGTAGCGGATGAGGTCGGTGTTGGGGTCGGAGCGCCCGAAGAGCCGCGCGCGCCGCGCGGTGCTCAGTGAATAGGGCAACTGGTTGGCCGCCTTGGCCGCGGCATCGCGCCGGTCGGCTTCTTCGTTCAGCTGCCGCCCGATGGCCCGCAGCCGCTCTTCACGTTGGGCTTCGGCCGCTGACCGTTCGGCTTGCACGCGCGCGGCTTCCGATGCGGCGGCCTGCGCTGCCTGTGCGGCTTGCTGGCGGCTGGCCTCCTGCTGCGCGGCCGCTTGCAGGGCCGCCTGCGCTTGTGCCGCCTGGCGTTCGGCGACCTGCCTGGAGGCTTCGGCCTGTTCCGCCTGCCTTTGCGCGGTGGCCTGGCGTTCGGCCGCCTGTGCGGCCTCCTGTTGGGCCGCGGCCTGCTGCGCAGCGGCCAGACGCTCGGCCTGCGCACGTGCCGCCTGCTGGCGAGCGGCTTCCTGCTGGGCCGCGGCTTGCCGGGCGGCGGCCTGTTGTGCCGCGGCCTGGCGTTCAAGTTCCTGTTGCGCCGCTTGCTGTTGCGCTGCTTCCGCCCGCTCGGCCTCCCGGCGGGCGGCTTCTTCTCTGGCCGCAGCCTGCTGCTCCATGGCCTGTTTCGCGGCCTCTTGCCTTGCGGCTTCCTGCTGAGCGGCTGCCCGCCGTTCGGCCTCCTGCCGGGCGGTTTCCTGGAGCGCCGAGTCTTCCCGGGCCGCAGCCTCGCGTTCGGCGACCAGCCGGGCAGCTTCCCGACGCTGTTCTTCGGCTTCTGCGCGGCGTTGTTCCTCGAGCTGTCTTGCCGCTTCCGCCTGTTCCGCCGCCAGCTGCTGTGCTGCCGCGAGTTCGGCGGCTTTGCGGCGCGCGGCACCCTGGCGCTCCACCTCCAGCCGCGCTGCCTCGACTTGCACCACCTCCTGGCGCGCCGCCTCCTGGCGGGCAGCCTCCAGCCGCGTCGCTTCCACCTGCGCCAATTCCTGCCGTGCCGTTTCCTGACGTGCCGCTTCCCGTTGAGCCGCCGCCTGCTGAGCGGCTTCTTCCCGGGCTGCTGCCAGCCTGGCTTCTGCCTGCTGCACCGCTTGCAGTTGCTCCTGCTCCCGTCGCTCGGTTTCCAGCCGCTGCGCCTCGCCGCTGTTGACCGGCTGGCGCTCGGCGTCGCCCTGGTCTTGGTCGACCGCTCGCTCGGACAGGGCCGCTTCGGCCGGGCGATCCGGTGGCGCGGCAGGGGCGGCTGGCGCTTCGGGGACCTGCTGACGCGGCGGCACAGCGTCTGGTGCCAGCGGCTCACCCGGCGCAGGCGTGTTGACCGCTGTGGGGGTTGCGTCCGGCACGGCGGCGGACAGTGAGGGACCGGGCTCCGGGGACTCGGGCGGTCCGGATGCCGATGGGCTGGCTGCGCCCGGCGTTGCCCGCTGGGGCGGGGCCGCCGGCGTCGGCTGCGCAACCGGTGTGGCAGCGGCGTCGGTTGTGTCGGGCGCGGCCGCCAGCACGATGCGCAGGTTGGGCACCTCGGCGCGCCGCTCCTGCCAGGGGAAGCCAAAGCCCGGGAGTCCCACCCCCTGACCGCCGAAGGTCAGACCCAGCAGCAGCGCGTGGAACAGCAGGGACAGCAGCAGTGCGATCCTCATGCGCTTGCGCTCGGAGCGCTGGCGCGAGGGATGGGGTGTCGTGGGCTGCATGCCGCCGATTGTCCTATCCAAACCGTGCAGCCCGACCGATGGGTCTGGCCCCCGCCGGGCGCCCGGCCAACCACACGGGCTAGAAGATCAGCACCTCGACGCGTCGGTTTCGGGGATCGGCCGCACGCGCTCCCGTGGCTGTCAGGGGTTTCGTGTCCCCGAAATACTGCAACTCGATGTCTTTGAGCGTGGGGTCGTTCGTCTGGAGCAGGCTGGCCGCCGTCTCGGCCCGAGCGGCCGACAACTGCAGGTTCCAGTCCGATGTGCCGGAGGCGTCGGCATGGCCAAAGATGGTGATGCGGGTGGGCTTGCGGGCACGCACCGCCCGGAACATGGCCGGGAGCAGCAAGCGGGATTCTTCGGTCAGCTCGGTTTTGTCCAGCAGGAACTGCAGCACGAAAATCCGGGGTGCCAGCGGGTTGGCCCTGAGCAACTCTGCGTAGGCCGCGTCCACCGTGGCGCGGCCGAGCGTCCTGGCCTTCGATGGTGTGGCGTTGGCCCCGTTGACACTCGCATAGCTGTACGCCTTGTCCAGCCTTTGGGTGGCCGAGCCCGACTCGACCGACACGGCGCCCACCGTGCTGTCCTCATCGGGCAGCAACACCACCGTGGTTCTTGTGCTCGTCGGGGTGGCGCATCCCGCCAGCCAGGCACCGGCGATCACGAGCAGCGCCGCCAGCCGGGCGCTGCGCAGGTGGCTTGTCCTCATGGTGGTGGTCAATCCGCTTCGATGATGAACCGCGTTCCGCGCACGCCGATGGTCGCCGTGGGCGTGGCCACCTTGACCGACTCCGGCGCCAGTTTCGCGATCATCCCGGACGAATAGACCGCGGCACCTTTGGCCAGGTAGACGAAGAATTCGAACTTCGCCTGCTTGGGCTCGAACGCGTAGTCGCGGACCTGAATGTCCGTGGAGGGCCCCAGGGTGAGTTGCGTGCCGTCCCTGAAGACGATGCCCGCCGAGGAGCCGGACCCGGAAACGATGCGGTCCGAGACGAAGAGCGTCGAGCCCGACACGGCGTCCAGCGTGGTGCCGTTGCGGGCGATGCCGATGTCACCCGACACGTTCTTGAAGGTGGCGACATGATCGCCGTTGGCGTGGGCCGAGCCCACAAACCCCAGCGGGCCCGCGAGTGTCAGCAGTGAGGCCAGGACCAGGCGTTTCATCGGATTCCCCTTGTTGGTGGCGCGGTGAGCGCTCGAAAAAGCCGCAGCGTCGAACACGAGCGGCAATGTAGGTTGAGACGGATGCATGGCTTGTGTCGAAAGACACAGGCCGCGCGCATCTGGGCACGGTGGTGAACGGTACGGACGGAACCCTCGCCTGTATGTTCGGTGCCGCTCACAGCGCAGCGTGAACGCGTCTTTGCCCGGACAAGCGTGACTTACGCCGCAGTCGACGGCGTCTGGAGTGCCCGCTTGCGCGCCGCGATCACGCCACCGACGCATGCAGCAGCGTCTCGGCCCAAGCCAGACCGCTGGACACCGATCGGCCTTTGCGATACTGTACACACATACAGTATTTATCGGCCTTCCCAACCCCACCCGAACACCCCGCCATGCATCCCGCCCTCGACTGGCAGGAGGACGATCCGTCTTCCGCGCTGATGTTTTCACCCCCGCCCCCACCGCGGCGCCCGGCCAGTCCGGCGCGCTTGCCCGGCGAATTGCCCATGGCCGTGGCCGCCGCCATCTGGCGTGGCGACCAGTTGGGCGGTCCGGTCTCGGCCGTGCTGTCCAGCGGCTTCGAGGCGCTGGACGCCCAGTTGCCCGGCGGCGGCTGGCCGTGCCACGGCGTCATTGAAATCCTCGCGTCGCAGAGCGGCCTGCTGGAGTGGCGCCTGCTCGGGCCGGCGCTGCGCCAGGTGTGTGCCGCCGGCCGCGCGGTGGTGGTGGTGGGGCCGCCCAAGGCGCCGCACCTGCCGGGCTTGCGCTTCGAGGGCATCGACGAGCGCCACCTGGTGTGGGTGCGGGCCGACACCGCGGCCGAGCGCCTGTGGTCGGCCGAGCAGCTGATCAAGGCCAACGCCTGTGGTGCGCTGGTGGTGTGGCTGCCGCAGGCGCGGGCCGAGCAGGTGCGCCGCCTGCAGGTGCTGGCCGCCAGTTGCGAAGGCCCGGTGTTTCTGTGCCGACCGAGCGCGGCGGTGCGCGAATCGTCGGCCGCGCCGCTGCGGCTGATGGCCCGCGTGGGGCTGGACTGGGAGCTGCACCTGGAGATTTTCAAACGCAAGGGCCCGCCGCTGCAGGACACGCTGCGCCTGGGCTCGGTGCCCGGCGGCCTGCGCGCCATCCTCACGCCGCGGCTGCGTTTTCCCAGCCGCCTGTTGCCATCCGATCTGCCCCGAGAGGCCGACCATGTTGTGGTCCGCACTCCTGCTCCCGACCGCCCCCACCGCGCCGTCCACTGAGGCGGCGCGCCGGGCCGTGGCCACCTGGGCGTTGCAGTTCTCGCCCCGCGTGGCGCTGGCCGACGGTGCGGTGCTCATGGAGGTGGCGGCGAGCGTGCGCCTGTTCGGCGGCAAACGCGCGTTGCGCGACCGCGTGGTGGCCGAGAGCGCCGAAGTGGGTGTGACCCAGGTGGCCTGGGCACCCAACAGCCTGGCCGCGCTGGCCCTGGCGCGGGCCGGCATTGAAAACGGTTTCAAGCAAGCGCTGCCGGTGTTGCTCGATGCCTTGCCCATGCAGGTGTTGAGCGCGGTGCTCCCGCACCAGCTCACGCTCGCGCACATCGGCTGCCGCACGCTGGGCGACGTGCGCGCGCTGCCGCGTGGGGGTGTGGGCCGGCGCTTTGACAAGCAGCTCTTGCAGGCACTCGACCAGGCCTACGGCGCCGAGCCTGAGGCCCATGTGTGGGTGGCACTGCCCGAGCGGTTCGAGGAGCGGCTGGAGCTCATGGCGCGCGTGGAGCAGGCACCGGCCCTGCTGTGGGGTGCGCGGCGGCTGCTGCTGGTCATGAACGGCTGGCTGGCGGCGCGGCGCGCGGGTGTCACGGCCTTCACGCTGCGCTGGGCGCACGACGCCATGCGCGCACGCGACGCGGGGGAGGGCGGCGAGATCACGGTGCGCACGGCCGAGCCCACGCGCGACACCGAACACCTCTGCCGCCTGCTGGCCGAGCACCTGGCCCGCGTGCAACTGCTCGCGCCCGTGGGCGACCTGCACCTGCTGGCCACCGAGGTGCAACCGCTGATGGAGCGCAGCGCCTCGCTGCTGCCCGACACCGTGCGCCAGGGCGAGACGCTGCACCTGGTGCTGGAGCGCCTGGCCGCGCGGCTGGGGCCGGGGCGCGTGCTGCGCCCGGTGGTGCTGCCCGACCACCGCCAGGAATGGATGTGCCGCTGGCAGAGCGCGCCCGAGCCGCTGCCGCGCAAGCCGGCGCCCGACACCGGCATGCCGCAACCCACCTTCGTGCTGCCCGAGCCGCTGAGGCTGCTGGTGCGCGGCAACCGGCCGATCTACCAGGGCGAGCTGCAACTGCTCGCCGGCCCGCAGCGGGTGGAGGGCGGCTGGTGGGACCGGGTGGACGGTGCGGGTGCCACGCGCAACGTGGTGCGCGATTACTGGGTGGCGCTCTCGGCGAAGGCGGGCGTGTTGTGGATCTTCCAGACGCGGCTGGAAGAAACGCCCGCGTGGTACCTGCACGGGCACTTTGCATGAAGCTCCCCGACTACGCCGAGCTGCGCTGCATCTCCAACTTCACCTTCCTGCGCGGCGCCAGCCACGCCGAAGAGCTGGTGGAGCGCGCCAAGGCGCTGGGCTACCGCGCGCTCGCGCTCGTGGACGAATGCTCCCTGGCCGGTGTGGTGCGGGCCCATGTGGCCGCCAAAAAGCACGGCCTGCCATTGCTGGTGGGCAGCCAGTTCCGGGTGCAGTGCAGCGCTCCCCTCAACCCGTTCACCCTCATCGTGCTGGCCTGCAACCTCAACGGTTACGGCAACCTGTGCGAGTTCATCACGCACTTGCGCCGCACCTCACCCAAGGGCAGCTACCGCCTCACGCTGGGCGCCATCCGCGCCGAGGCCCTGGCCGACTGCGTGGTGATCGCCGTGCCCGAGCGCGACAGCGACCAGGGATCGATGGACGCCATGGCCCGCTGGCTGCTGCAGCATTTCATCGGCCGCTGCTGGCTGGGCGTGACGCAGCTGCGCCGGCTCGACGACGAGATGCTGCTGCACAAGCTGCGCCAGAGCAGCGCGCTCACCGCCGTGCCGCTGGTGGCCGTGGGCGATGTGCACATGCACGTGCGTTCGCGCAAGCCGCTGCAGGACGTTCTCACCGCCACGCGCATCGGACAGCCGCTGAGCGCCTGTGGGCTTGAGCTGGAGCCCAACGCCGAGCAACACCTGCGCTCGCGCCTCACGCTGGGCCAGTGTTACCCGCCCGAGCTGCTGGCCGAGACACTGGCGGTGGCCGCGCGCTGCGGCTTCTCGCTCGACGAGTTGCGCTACCAGTACCCGAGCGAGGTGGTGCCCGAGGGGCAGACACCGTCGTCGTGGTTGCGGCAGCTGGCCCTGCAGGGCGCGGCCTGGCGCTGGCCACACGGCACACCGCCGCGGTTTGCGAAACAGATCGAGCACGAGCTCGAACTCATCGCCGACATGCAGTACGAGCACTACTTCCTCACCGTCAACGACATCGTCACCTTCGCGCGCTCGCAAAACATCCTGTGCCAGGGCCGTGGCTCGGCGGCCAACAGCGTGGTGTGTTACTGCCTGGGCATCACCGCCGTGGACCCCGAGCGCACGGGCTTGTTGTTCGAGCGCTTCATCTCGCGCGAGCGCAACGAGCCGCCCGACATCGACGTGGACTTCGAACACGAGCGGCGCGAGGAGGTGATTCAGTACCTCTACAACAAGTACGGCCGCGAACGCGCCGCGCTCACCGCCACCGTCATCAGCTACCGCCCGCGCAGCGCCCTGCGCGACGTGGGCAAGGCCCTGGGCTTTGCCGACGGCGCGCTCGATGTGTTGAGCAAAAGCACACGCTGGTGGGACGGCAGCGCCGTGGAGCCCGAGCGCTTGCTGGAAGCCGGGCTCGACCCCGACGATCTCGCGGTGCGCCAGCTGCTGCAGCTCACCACGCAGCTCATGGGTTTTCCGCGCCACCTCTCGCAGCACACCGGCGGCTTCGTGCTCACGCAGCTGCCGCTCTCGCGGCTGGTGCCGATCGAGAACGCGAGCATGAAAGACCGCACCGTGATCGAGTGGGACAAGGACGACCTCGACGCGCTGGGCCTGCTCAAGGTGGACGTGCTCGCCCTGGGCATGCTCACCGCCATCCGCAAGGCCCTGACGCTCATCAGCGCGAAGCTGGGCCGCACCGTCACGCTGCAGGACATTCCCGAAGGCGACGGGCCCACCTACGACATGATCTGCGCCGCCGACACCGTGGGCGTGTTCCAGATCGAGAGCCGCGCGCAGATGAGCATGTTGCCGCGCCTCAAACCGCGCTGTTATTACGACCTCGTGATCGAGGTCGCGCTGGTGCGCCCCGGCCCCATCCAGGGCGGCGCGGTGCACCCGTATCTGGACCGCCGGCAAGGCAAGGTGCCGGTGAGCTACCCCGGCCCGCGCGACGGCGCCGACCTGCGCGAAGCGCTGGGCCGCACGCTGGGCATTCCCATCTTCCAGGAGCAGTGCATGCAGATCGCGGTGTTGGCGGCGGGCTTCACGCCCGGTGAGGCCGATGCCCTGCGCCGCGCCATGGCCGCGTGGAAACGCGGCGGCAACCTGCAGCAATACGAGCGCCGCCTGGTCGACGGCATGACCGCGCGCGGCTACGAACCCGAATTCGCCCAAAGCGTGTTTGAACAGATCAAGGGCTTCTCCAGCTACGGCTTCCCCGAGAGCCACGCCGCCAGCTTTGCGCTGCTGGTCTACGTGAGCTGCTGGATCAAACACCACCACCCCGCCGAGTTTCTGGCGGCCATGCTCAACAGCCAGCCGCTGGGCTTCTACACCCCCAGCCAGCTGGTGCAGGACGCGACGCGACATGGGGTGGAGGTGCGGCCGGTGGACGTGGTGCACAGCGACTGGGACTGCACGCTGGAAAATCCAGCGACCGTTCGGGCTGAGCTCACATCCGTTCGGGCTGAGCTTGTCGAAGCCCCGCCCGCCGTCCGCCTCGGCCTGCGCCTGGTCTCCGGCCTCAGAGCCGAATCCGTCGAGCGCCTTCTGAGTGCCCGCGCGAGCAAACCCTTCACCACCACGCAAGACCTTGCCCGTCGAGCGAACCTCGACCAACCCCAGATGAAACTGCTCGCCGCCGCCGACGCCCTCAGCAGCCTGAGTGGCCACCGCCGCCAGCAGGTGTGGGACGCCGCCGCCCTCAGGACCGCGCCCGGACTGATGAAGGACGCACTGGTGGACGAAGCTCCGCTGGCCCTGCCCGAAGCGCCCGAGGGCGAAGCCATCGTGTGGGACTACGACAGCCTGGGCCTCACCCTGCGCCGCCACCCGCTGGCGCTGCTGCGGCCCCAGCTCACGAAGCGCCGGCTCATGAGCGCCGAAGCGCTGAACCAGGCCCCCAACGGAAGACTCGTGCGCCACTGCGGCATCGTCACCCTGCGCCAGCAACCCGGCACCGCCGCCGGCGTGGTGTTCGTGAGCCTGGAAGACGAAACCGGCGTGGTGCAGGTCATCGTGTGGAAGCACCTGCGCGAACGCCAGCGCACGGTGCTCACCCAATCACGGTTGCTGGCAGTTCACGGCGTGTGGCAGCGCGAAGGCGAAGCGAAGAACCTCATCGCCGGCCACCTGGAAGACCTCACACCGTTGCTGCACGGGCTGTCGACGGTGAGCCGGGATTTTCATTGAGGGGTGGGGATGGAGCCCGCCGCCAGCAAGCTTGGCTGCAACACCTTGCGCAACGCCACCACGGTATCGATCAACGCCAGAGGTGTCAGTTGATTCTTCTTGAGAAACGCCTGCCAAAGTGCCTGGCGCGAAGGATCGGCTCCAAATTCGTCCGTCAGTCCCACCGGCAACGACGCGGGGACCGCCATGCCTCGTCGAGCAAATGTGGCTGCGATCGCATGAGCCAGTGTTTGCGTGTTCAGGGTTTCGCGTGCCAGCAAGACCGACAGGTCCAGGTAGTCCTTCAAGCGACTGTTGGTCATGCCGAGCAAGGTGATGGTGTGCAGCTTTTCAGCAATCACGGTGTAGACCGGGTAGGTGCTCAAACGCGGTGCGGGCAGATCGTTCAGCAGCACAGGGTAAACCGCAGCCACCGGCCCGGGGGTGACGGCATCGCCGAAGCCGATGTCGATCTGCGTCTTGCACCGCGCTTTGGCCACGTCGGCCGTGATCAAGACCCTGGCTCCTGCATAACCAGCCTCTTTGCGAATCTCTTCGGCCGTGATCGACGCGGGATCGAAGTGGATGCCATCGTCCACTTCAAGGCCGACGATGTCGCGGAATGTTTGAACCACGGACGCCAGATCGCTGGGCCCGAAACCCAGCAAGTCTGCATCGCGCGTGGCGCGGTGAGGTATGTCGTACCAGAGGGTGAACAGCAGCGCTCCTTTGAGCAAAAAGCCATCGGCGTGCGCTGACTGGCTCAGGCGGTAAAGCATGCGTTCCAGCGCAAAGCGGACCAACACCTGGTTGAAATCCACACCTTGTGCCTTGGCAATGTTGAGCAGGCGTGCCCGCACCGATGCCGAGAGGTCCTTGCTCATTCAATGGCCTCCAGGTAGGGGCGCATCACGTTGGCCACGCGGCAGATCTTTGCGTATCGCCAGAGGTCGTCGGCAGATGCCTTCTTCTGCGCGCGGGCGTCGCGCAACGCCTCCAGTGCCACGTCGATGCCGATCTTGTTGCGGTGTTTGAAGCAGTCAACCACCGTCCTGGCCACGCCGTATACCTGCAGCGGAACTCCATCGGAATGGAAGGTTTCGATGCCTGCCGAGTAAGCGTCACCGGTCACCTGGACCATCTTGATGGGCGGGTAGTCGATCTTCGGCACATGGCTGCCACGCGGCATGGCGATCCAGATCTGGTGCGGAAGTTGGGTGGTGAGGCCATGAAACTGCAGCGCGGTGAGCAGGCAAAAAACAGCCTGTGGCACCTTGGTGGCAACCGTGATCAGGCTCTCGTTTTCAGAGAGATCCTGGTCGGGCAGGCGGTAGAGACCTCGATCGACTTTTTCCAACAGCCCGGCGGCCGTCATGCGCGCGAGCACGGCGCGAGACGCACCGGTCGAATCCAGGTCGCTGGGGCGCAGCAAACCTTTGTGTGTGAGCAGATCCAGGATGCGCTGGGTGTGGGTGTCGTGTTGGGGTGACATGGCGGGGCAGTATGTTCCATTTATTCGTCGATTGCAAACATTCGACGAATAAATGGAACATCACCCTGTCAGGACTTCAGCAGTTCCCCGGTGATGAGCTGCCAGTGCGACTCACTCACCGGCGTGATCGACAAGCGGTTGCCACGCTGCAGCAGCGTCATCTCCGCCAGGGCAGGGTTCGCGCGCAACTCGGGCAGGTCCAGCAGCCGCGTCCTGCGCAGCGCCTTCACATCCAGCAGCAGCCAGCGCGGCGCTTCGGGTGGGGACTTGGGGTCGAAGTAGGGCGACTGCGGGTCGAACTGCGTGGGGTCGGGTCGGGTGGTGGACGCGACCTCGGCGATGCCGGCAATGCCGGGCTGCGGACAACTCGAGTGGTAGAACAGCACGCCGTCGCCGATGCGCATGCCGTCGCGCATGAAGTTGCGGGCCTGGTAGTTGCGCACGCCGGTCCAGGGCACGGTGGCGCCGGGTGCGGCGAGTGCATCGTCGATCGAGCACTCGTCGGGCTCGGATTTCATCAGCCAGTATTGGGTCATCGCGCCATTTTGCGACGATGACCCGTCGGCGGGGCCAGGTCCTTAGAACGATTCCCAATCGTCCGAAGCGCCCGCCCGCTCGGCTACCTTGGCCACCTGCTGGGGTGCTGGCTTGGCCAACGCCGGTTTCTTCGCGGCCACCGCGACCGGCTTGGCGTTCGAAACCACTGGCTTCTTCACCGGCGTGCTGCGCACAGCGCTGCTGCCCGGCTTGTGCAGGTCGGTCGAGCGGATCTGCGCGATCGAGCTCTGCGAGCTGCTGTGTGCGTCCACGCGGAACACACGCACCACCTCGGCCAGGCGGTCGGCCTGGTCGTTCATGCTCGATGCGGCTGCCGCGCTTTCTTCCACCAGGGCGGCGTTCTGCTGGGTCAGCTGGTCCAGGTTGGCCACGGCCGCGTTGATCTGGTTCACGCCGTCGGCCTGTTCGCCGGACGCGCTGGCGATCTCGCCGATCATGTCGCGCACGCGCACCACGTTCTCGACGATCTCGCCCATGGTCTTGCCGGCCTGGTTCACCAGTTCGGTGCCGGCGGTGACCTTGTCCACGCTGGTGCCGATGAGGATCTTGATTTCCTTGGCGGCCTGCGCGCTGCGCTGGGCCAGGTTGCGCACCTCGCCCGCCACCACGGCAAAACCACGGCCTTGCTCGCCGGCGCGGGCGGCTTCCACCGCGGCGTTGAGCGCGAGGATGTTGGTCTGGAAAGCGATGCCGTCGATGACGCCGATGATGTCGTTGATCTTGCGCGAGGACTGGTTGATCTCTTCCATGGTGGCGATCACCTGGTGCACCACGTCGCCACCTTTCTGGGCGCTCTGGCCCGCCACATCGGCCAGCTGGTTGGCCACGCGGGCGGAGTCGGCCGACTGGCGGATCGCGCCCGACATCTGCTCCATGCTGGCGGCGGTCTGCTGCAGGTTGGAGGCGGTTTGCTCGGTGCGCGCCGAGAGGTCGTGGTTGCCGGTGGCGATTTCCTTCGCGGCCACCGTGATGTTGTCGGTGCCGCGCTTCACGTCGGCCACCACGTTGACGAGGCGATCGCGCATGCCGAGCAGGGCGGCCGTCATGGCGCCGAACTCGTCCTTGCGGTCGTTGCGGATCTGCGCGGTCAGGTCGCCGCCAGCGATCTGCTCGGCAAATGCCATGGCTTCGCGCAGCGGGTTGCGGATGTTGCGGATGAGGAAGAACGCACCGGTGATGATGCCGGCGACCAGTGCGCCGACCTGGATCGTTGCGATGGTCAGGCTGGTGGCTCGCTGCTCGGTGAAGCTGGTTTGTGCTTCCTGCCGGATCTCGGACTGCATGCTGGCGAACTCGCGCAAGGCGGCCAGGTAGGGCGGCACGGCCTGGTTGAAACGGGTCGAGATTTCCTGCGCGGCCCCGGCCGCATCACCGGCCTTCTTCATCTCGTTGGCCTTGCCCAGCGAATCCAGCACGTTCTTGCGCAGTTCGGCGATCTTCGCCATCTGAGCCTTTTCTGCCTCGTTCATGTCCATGGCCTGCAGTTCTTTTTGCAGGGCGGAAATGGCAGCTACGCCGGCGGGAATCATGTCCTTGTACATCTCGGCAATCGCCGGGTCCGAACTGGCGATGGAGGCTTGCACCCGCGTGACGTTGGTCTCGGTCAGGCCCGCCCACTGGGTGGCAATGGTGGTCTTGTGGGCCAGTGCAGACAGCACCTGCTCGGATTCCTTGTTGAGCATGGCCGAGCGCGAGCCCGCGGTGGCGACCACGACGAACAGGGCCAAGATGATGGCGATGACACCAGCCCACAGGCGGGCGCCGACAGACAGGCTGCGAAAGAAATGCATGTTGACTCCAACGGTCGGTTTGAACCGCACGCCGCCTCGTGGGCGGCGCGCGGTGGAAAGCTGGGCGGTTTACTGAACCGGGGGAGCCTGGGTGACCAGGCCCATGTCGGCGCTGCCGATGAGAGCTTCGATGTCGGCCAGGATGAGCATGCGCTCGCCGACGCTGGCGATGCCGGTGATGAAGCCGGCGTCCAGGGTGGTGCTGATCTGCGGTGCGGCCTTGATGTGGTCATGGCTCAGGCGGATCACGTCGCTCACCGAATCGACCACCAGGCCCACCACGCGGTCGTGCACGCTGAGCACGATGACCACGGTCAGTGCGTTGTATTCGACCTTGGCGCAATTGAGCTTGATGCGCATGTCCACGATGGGCACGATCACGCCGCGCAGGTTGACCACGCCCTTGATGAACTCGGGCGCATTGGCGATGCGCGTGGGTTCTTCATAAGAGCGGATCTCCTGCACGCTCAGGATGTCGATGCCGTATTCCTCGGCACCCAGGCGGAAGCTCAGAAATTCACCCGCACTGGCCGAAGCCTGCGCTCGGCCACGGGCGGCCAGGCTGGGTGAAGGGGCGGCAGCGGAGGGGGTGTTGAGGGCGTCCATGGGTCCGAAGATTGGGAGTTGATGGGTCCATATCGGCGCCTGCCCGGGCTTCTTGAGTCGGCCTGAACAACCGGTGACAGCCCAGTCCGGGGTGCGCTCACTAAGATCCAGCCATGCCCCACCCCACACCCCGACGCATCTTCATGCTGGGCGCCACCGGCACCATCGGCCAGGCCACCGTGCGGGCCCTGGTGGCGCGTGGGCACGAGGTCGTGTGTTTTGTGCGCCCACGTGCGGGGGTGGGCGGCAAGCTGCAGGCCGGAGACGTGAGCGCCCTGTTCCCCGGAGCGCTGGTGCGCGTGGGGGATGTGCAAGACCCCGTGTCGCTGGCGAGCGATGGCTTTCGGGGCGAACGCTTCGATGCGCTGGTGTCGTGCCTGGCCTCGCGCACCGGTGTGCCCCGGGATGCCTGGGCCATCGACCACCAGGCGCATGTGCACGCGCTGGATGCTGCTCGACAGGCTGGCGTGTCGCAGGTCGTGCTGCTCTCGGCCATCTGCGTGCAGAAGCCCTTGCTGGCCTTCCAGCAGGCGAAGCTGGCGTTCGAGCAGGTGCTGATCGGTTCGGGGCTGACGCATTCCATCGTGCGGCCCACGGCGTTCTTCAAATCGCTCTCGGGGCAGATCGAGCGGGTGCGACGGGGCAAGCCGTTTCTGGTGTTCGGTGATGGGCTTTCCACCGCCTGCAAGCCCATCAGCGACGACGACCTGGGCGCCTTCATGGCCGATTGCCTGACCGACGCCAGCCGCCACAACCGGGTCCTGCCCATCGGCGGGCCGGGTGAAGCCATCACGCCGCGCCAGCAGGGCGAGCACCTGTTTGCGCTGCTGGGCCGACCACCCCGTTTCAAAAGCGTGCCCGTGGGCTTGCTCGACGCGATCATTGCGGTGCTGGGCGCCGCCGGGCGTGTGGTGCCCGCGCTGGCGGACAAGGCCGAGCTCGCGCGCATCGGGCGTTACTACGCCACCGAATCCATGCTGGTGCTGGACCCGGTGACCCAGCGCTACGACGCTGCGGCCACGCCGTCCACCGGCAGCCAGACGCTGTTTGATTTTTACGCTGACGTGGTGCGCGGCGCCGCTGCGCCCGAGCGCGGCGATCACGCCGTGTTCTGAGCGCCCGCCAATCCCTCACCCACCATCCGCCCATGGCCCTCACGATCAACTCCGACACCGTTCACACACCGCCCGTGCCCTCGGCCACCGTCATCGTGGTGCGCGACGGCCCCAGCGGGCTGGAGGTGCTGCTGGTGCGCCGGCACGGCAACTCGGCCGTGCTGGGTGGGGTGCATGTGTTTCCGGGCGGCAAGCTCGACGCCGCCGACCGCCAGGTCGACCCGGCCTCACTGGATCGCTCGCCCCTCGACTGCGCGCAAGGCTTGAACGAGCCCGGGCTGGACGCCGACACCGCGCTGGGCCTGCACGTGGCCGCCCTGCGCGAGACGTTTGAAGAATGCGGCCTGCTGCTCGGCCAGGTGCACCAGGCCGATCTGGCCCGGCGCGTGCGCGAGCTCACCGCCGCCGGCACCGGCTTCGCTGCCGCGCTGCAGCAGTTGGGCTGCCGGGTGTCCACCGCCAGCGTGCGGCCCTGGTCGCGCTGGATCACGCCGCGCGTGCCCTCGGTGACCAACAAACGCTTCGACACCCGCTTTTTCGTGGCCGCCGCGCCCGCAGGGCAGGCCGCCGAGCACTGCGCGTTTGAAGCCACCGAAGCCGTGTGGATGGCGCCGCGCCAGGGCCTGGAGCGCTACTGGGCGGGTGAGATCGATCTGGCCCCGCCGCAGATCATGAGCCTGAGCCAGCTCGTGCCTTTGCGCACCGCGGCCGATGTGATGGCCGCCGCGCTGAGCCGCCCGCCGGCGCTGATCGAGCCCGAGCCGTTCGACGTGGACGGCGTGCGCGTGATCTGCTACCCCGGCGACCCGGCCCACAGCGTGGCACAGCGGGTCTGGCCCGGCCCCACGCGGCTGAGCTACCGCAACCAGCGCTTCGAGGCTGAGGGCGGCCTGGCGGCACTGCTGGGGTAGGCGGGGGCAGGCCGACAGAGAAGGTGCTCTGGCAGGCATGCGAATGCCTGGACGGGCAGCGCCTTGCGCCACGGCACGGGCCGGCGATGGCCCGAGTGGATGCGACCGGCCTGTTTCGCCGCCGGCGTTCTTCCGATGGGTGATCTGTCGAGGGGTGCTCAGTTCGATTGATTCATGAAGGATTCAATGCTTTCACTGGGCTACGGTGTTTGCGGTCGTCCAGTAGCAGGCGGTTGGGTACTTTTGAAGCGGACGTTCAACGTTCAAGCTGAACGGCTTGAGCGAAGCTCAGGCGTCATTGCTGGTTGCCGAGATTGAGCATGACGACGCCGCCAACGATGCAGACCAAGCCCAGCGCTTTGAGAATGCCCAGATGCTCTCCGTAGACAGCGATTCCGACCAGAGCCGTTGCTGCAGTACCGCTTGCGGCCCAAACTGCGTAAGTGACGCCCATGTCGAGGTGCCGCATGGCAACGGCCATGAGCCAGATGGCAAGTGCGTAACAAGCAGCCGCTGCGACAGATGGAAAGAGTTTGGAGAAGCCATCGGAGTGCTTGAGCGCAACCGTTCCGACAACTTCTGCGATGACGCTGGTTGCAACGAGCAGCCAGGCCAGCAGGCTTGGGTTCATGTGGCACCTCTGCCGTACTTGCTCGTTTGTCACTTGTACCGAGTGACACGAGCAGTGCGGTGGAGCGGTACCCACGGAAGGCCCGCAGTCTAGCAAGGCGGCAGACAAATCCATTCCGCTGAAGCCACTACCCCTGCCTTGAAGGACCGCTTTGCGGATCTTGATGAAGGACTGCAAGGGGCTCGCTGTGGAAGTTCGGCTAGGCCTGATGGAAGCCGGAAGTGCAGCGTCAGCAGTTGTTCGGCTCACCACACCCAACAACGACTGTGTCCGAAAGGGATTCTTGGTATTGGCCGCTGAATGACGGCTCTTGGTCGAAAACTGGTGGCCGAAGGTAGTGGGTATCTCTGCCTGCCGGTGAGTCGCCAAAGAACGTCACCGTCAGTCGCTTCTAAGGACTTGAAAAGCCCTGAGAGCCTTCCGACTCCATCAGCTTACGTTTCCTTCGATCGTGAAAGCCTCACCTCTGTCAGAGCGTGTTCTTGTGGATCTTCCCGTCCTTCATGATCACGCGCAGGTTCTTGTCCGGATCGGCCAGAAAGTCGAGGTTGGCAGCGGGATTCCCATCAGCCACCAGCAAATCGGCCCAAGCACCCGACCCAATGCGCCCCAGCGCGCCTGGGTAGGGGTTTCGCATGCCCGACAGGGCGAGCAGCTCACCGTTGGTGCCCGTGGCCTGGCCCAGCAGAGTCAACGGGTCATAAAAGCGAGTCAGTTTGGCCAGTTGGCGGCCTTGGGATGCAGTGTTTTTGGGGTTAAACAAAATGTCGGTTCCCCAGCCCGTCTTGACGCCGTATTTCTGCGCCATGGCGTAAGCGTTGACTGTGCCTTCGGATACTTGTTTTTGGCTGGCGCGACGTGCGGCGTCTGGGTAGACGTTGCTGTCCTCATCCTGTAAAAAGGGCTGCAAGCTCCACCACACACCCTCGTCACGCATCATGCGCACGCTGGCCTCGTCGGCCAGTTGCCCGTGCTCAATGCACTTCACCCCCGAGCGGATAGAGCGCTGAATGCCTTTGGGTGTGTAGACATGCGTCATCACATAGGTGTTCCAGTCGCTTGCTGCTTCCACGCCAGCACGCAGTTCGCGTTCGGAAAACTGTGTGCTGTCCAGCGGATCGTACGTGGAGGCCACGCCGCCACCGGCCATCATCTTGATCTGCGTGGCTCCCAGCATCAACTGCTCGCGCACACGTCGTAGAACCTGGGCTTCACCATCAGCAATCATGGCCACGCCATTGCTCTCCACCAAACTCAGTGGCGCGTTGTCGGCGCGGGGCAGATCGCCACGAAGGCGGAAATCACCATGGCCCGAAGTCTGAGAGATCATGGCTCCGCTCGGAAAAATGCGCGGACCACTGACCAGTCCTTCATCGATCGCGCGCTTGAGCGCAAAGGCTGGTCCGCCCGTATCTCGCACCGAGGTGAAGCCTCGCATCAGAGTGCGCTGCGCCTCCTGTGCCGCCACCAGATACAGGTAGCCAAGATCGGACGACATGGCGGCGACTTGAGAAATTCCAGCGAGCATGCTGTGCCAATGCACATCGATAAGACCAGGCATGACCAGTTTGCCCTGGCAGTCCAGCAGGCGTGCGCCTTCAACCGTGGCTGATGCGGGCAGCAGCTCTTTGATGCGTTGGCCCTGCACCAACACCTGTACGCCGTCCCTGACTGCCTTACCAGAGCCGTCAAACAGGCGTAAATTGGTGAGCAGCAGTGGCCGCTCATCATCCGCCTGGGTTGTCGCTGCCACCGCGTTCGTAGATAACGCGAACGGAGCTAGCATGGCAGCCACACCGCCCAGAAAGTTGCGTCGCGACAGGTCTTCTGTCACACGCTGGTGCAGACGTTGGCACATGGCGCTGTCGCATGCACAGGCCTTGGCACGGATGGGGCCGAAACTCCATGGAAAGGCTGAGTTTGCTTGACTGAAGAGCGTCATGAGGCAAGTGTCTCGAGGAAAAAGTGGAGGTAATGCTGCTCGTTGGCGTGACAGATCAAGAGGGCCGCCTGATCTTCGGACTGAAACGGACCCCCGCCTCTGCAAAATGGAGCCGTCCCGAAGACAAATAAATTGTTCCGAGCCATCAGCCTTTTTGTACTCGCAGAGGACGGAATGCATCCCCTTACGCACT
Source organism: Hydrogenophaga sp. (assembly GCF_030158645.1). Lineage (GTDB taxonomy): Bacteria > Pseudomonadota > Gammaproteobacteria > Burkholderiales > Burkholderiaceae_C > Hydrogenophaga. Next base: position 129,520 of record NZ_JAOASO010000089.1, read on the forward strand.
CATTTCAATGGCCCTGCATAGAAGCACTGGGATCAATCAGAAACTGAAAGATGAGGGCCGTGCTCGCCCACCCCCCCAAACACCCAGGTTTCTCCGCCGCGTGCGCGACGATAGCGCCAAAGCTTGCCTCTGGAAATCAATTCACCAGCACTCTTGTCGAGTTAATTGCGACATCCACCGCCTTTGCACCACCTGGACGAATTCATTCAAGGCCGAGAGCCTGCATGATGCCGGCGTTCCTCAATGGTCATTCCACGTCCAGATTCCCAGTCGACTGATGTGTTGCCAGCGCCGCCACTTGCGGGGCCAGCGCGGAGGACAGAAATCAATATGAAGCTGGCGCCAGGAAGTGCCGAGTGAGGGACTGCACTTGGCCGATTGCCGTCATCCCAGCCGAGCCAATTCGCTGCTCGAAGCCGACCATCCAGGCTCAGCCCGCAGCGGCGACACCCCCTTCCGAGAGCTGCTGCAAAAGCTACCGCCCCCGATCCGTGCTCGGCGCATGAAAGAACGCTTTGTGCCTGCCAGTCTCCACCACCATTCCATGGTCCTTGGAGCCACACGTGGCCGGCTTCGCTGGCCAAGGCCATCGCGTGTGTCACCGTCCGCCTGGCTCAATGCGGTGCCCGCGCTGTGCAAAGGTGGGTCGCCGCAGGCTTGTGACGACCTTTTGGGCAGACAGACCGGTCGCTTGCTTCTGCATCGCAACCCACGACGGCTGGTGCGTCTCGAAGGCGCCGCGAACATTCATGGTCGCCAGACCGAGCTGCATCGGCTGCAACGGCAGCGACGAACAAGGTGGACTGAAAGACCTGGGGCGGCTGCTAGGGAAAACGCTAAGTACCTTGGTGAGTGCCAGGGCTAATCTTTGGGTTGGGGTCATGTCAAGAATGCAAGATCCCAGGAGCCATACCGCTCAAGAAAACCAAATGAGGAGACAACATGACTCAACAGGTACTTTCTGCAGGCACATCGGGCGACTTTCTATCCTCGCACCGCTCGGCGCGATCCCTGCTGCCGATGAGCGTCGCCGCTGTCATCGGGATGGTGATCTCGACTGTTGCCGTCGCGCAGGTAACAGTCAAGGTAGAGGATTTCCAGAAGACCGAGTCGCCTTGGGACATGGCGTTCCTGCCCGACGGCACCATGTTCTTCACCGAGAAGTGCAAGGGCCTGTCTGTGCGCCTGCCCTCAGGCAAAACAACGGCGCTGCTCGGCGTGGGTGGCGCCACGGGCTACGCGAGCGTGAAGGAAGACCTGTTTTGCGATGGCCAAGCGGGCGTGCAGGGCGTCGCCATCGACCCGCAATTCGCGAGCAACCGCTTCGTTTACTTGTATTCCAGCTCGAAGGGCTCGAACCGCACCTACGGCGGTTACAACAACATCGTCATGCGGATGAAGGTGGGCGATTCGTTGTCCTCTGTGTCCGACATCGTCGAGATCATCAACGACATCGGCTACAAGCCCGCCAAGTCGAACCATCCGTTTGGCGGGCCGGGCGCGCACAACGGCGGCCGCCTCCGCTTCAACCCGGGTGACGGCTTTTTGTACGTCACGACGGGCGACAACCACAACGGCGAAGGCCCGCAGAGTCCCACCCAGATCCGCGGCAAGGTGTTGCGCGTGGATCGCGACGGGAAAGCCGCACCGGGGAACAACCCGCCGGCGGGCTTCGACAAACGCATCTTCGCCTACGGCTTTCGCAACCCGCAGGGCATTGCGTTCCGTCCGGGCACGAACGAACCGTTCATTTCGGAGAACGGGCCCTGGCACAGCGACGAGGTCACCAAGCTCGTCAACGGCGGCAACGGTGGTTGGGACCCGCGTGACAACCGCAACGGCCGTGGCGCCTGCCCCGACGGTTACTGCGGTTATTCGCCCAACCAGATGGGCGCCATGCCGCCCGCCGAGCGCAGCGCGTTCATGTCCATGACCGACGTGCGTGCCTACCCCGACGCCATGAAGCCGGCCTGGAACAACAACGGCCTGTCGCAGGGCATGTGTGGCAGTGTGTTCCTGACGGGCAAGCAGTGGAAGGAATGGGAAGGCCGTCTGGCTGTTGGCTACGCCGGCATCGGCATCCACGGCACTCCGACAGGCAACCGCATCGACATCCTTGACATCAGCAAGGACGGCTCCACCGCCACTCGCCAGGAACTGTCCTGGCCGACATTCGCTGGTCGCTTCCGCCACTTGTCCATGGGCCCGGACAACGCGCTTTACGTCGCCGATGAAGCCAGCGGCATGATTTATCGCGTGACGCCGAACTGAGCCTGTTCTGCACGGGGAGCGCTGCCGCTCGGCAGCGCTTTTTTTTATGGATCACTTATTCCCACCCAGACCACCGCTTGAACGTTGGTCACTTCAATCTGTTTTGACCATGAGCCATTTGCAATCTTTCTCCACCACGCGCCGACTGCCCTGGACCACGGTCGTGCTGCTTGCGGGTGTCATGGCGGTGGTCTGGAGCCCCAAGGCCAACGCCGACACCGCACAGCTCCAGACGCTTTTGCAGCGCAACAACTGCACGGCCTGCCACTTGATCGACAAGCGCAAGTACGGACCCAACCTCAATGAAGTGGCTGGCCGCTATGCCGGTCAAGCCGGCGCTGTGGCCATGCTGGCGACCAAGATCCGGGCAGGCGGCAGTGGCGTTTGGGGCGAAGACATGATGCCGCCACAGCCCAACGTCAGTGAGGCCGATGCTCGTACGTTGGCAGAACTCATCCTGGCGCTCAAGCCCTGAACGACGACGTCCGCGAAACGGCGCTCCAGAACCTGAAGCGTCACACCACAAGACGGGTCGATTCCATGCGAAGTCACGACCCGTCTGGCGAGCCTCTGCAGAGGCCTTTCAGCATGCAGCGTTCCGATCGGCAGCGCACCCTGTCCGATGGGAGATCTGCCGCCCATGGAGCACAAGGTTCTCACGGTCACCGATCCATGCGGCTTGACCGGACCTCACCAGACCGTGGCAGCTGAAAGCCCAGCTCTGGACCTGGCCATGCTCGAAGCAACGCTCCCCGGGCTCATGGCAACGCGCCACCAAGGCCATGGTCAGTCCCAACAAATCAGGCCATCAGTCGCATCTGATCTGTCACCCGGCGGCAGGTCTTGGGGTTTGTCCTTTGGTTCTACAGGGTCATCCAGATTGTTGAATCCATCACGCCCCTGGGTACGTATTGGGTATGCAGATCGCTGCACCCACAACCCAGGAGCACCCCATGAAACTGAAACCCGCATCCATCGCCAGAGGATGTCTGTTGATGGCCGTCGCCAGCGCGGCCATGGCGTCGAGTCACCGCGAAGGCCCGTTCATCACCACCGTGCCCAAGGTGGACGGCACCGATTTCTACATGTTTCGCAGCTACGAAGGCGTGGCCGTCGACGGCACCGGCGGGCGCTCGGCGTACACCACGCTGATCGCCAACTACCAGCCGCTGCAAGGCCCCTACGGCGGCCCCAATTACTTCTCGATGGACCCGAACGCGCTGTATGAGATCCACGTGGACAACAACGGCGATGCGAAGGAAGACATCACCTTCCAGTTCCGTTTCAAGAACAACCTCAAGGGCATTCCGCTGAACATCGGCAACGCCTCGGTGGCGATCCCGTTGATCCAGGCCGGCGCGGTGTCCGCTCCCAACGACGGCAACCTCAACCTCAATGAGAGCTACAGCCTGACCGTGGTGCGTGGCGACCGCCGCAAAGGCACGGCGCAGACCGTGGCGGCCTCTCTGCCGAAGCCGGTGGACTACATCGGCCAGAAAACGCTGGGCAACCCGGCGGCCTACAAGGCCTATGCCGACCAGCACATCCACACCGTCAACATCCCCGGCTGCAGCTTGCCCGCCCGGGTGTTCGTGGGCCAGCGCCAGGAGGGCTTTGCGGTCAACCTCGGCCGCATCTTCGACCTGGTTGACGCGCCGCTGGCGACCCTGCTCAGCCCCGCTGCCAAAGACGCCGAGGGTGCCAACGGCAACCACTATGTGCAGAAGCAGAATGTGACCTCGCTGGCGCTGGAAGTGCCCACGAGCTGCCTGACGGCCGGCAGTGAGACGGTCATCGGTGGCTGGACCACAGCCAGCTTGCGCCAGGCGCGCCTGCTCAACGGCGCACCTCCATCGGGTCATCAGACGAGCGAAAAGGCCGGCGGTGCGTGGACGCAGGTCTCGCGCCTGGGCAATCCGCTGGTCAACGAGGTCGTGATCGGTCTGCCGGACAAGGACAAGTTCAACGCCTCGTCGCCCAAGGACGACGGCCAGTTCCTGACCTACGTGACCAACCCCACGCTGCCCGCGCTGCTGGGTCTGGTGCTCGCTGGCGATCCCGCTGCCGCCGCGCCCACCAACCTGCCGCGCACCGACCTGGCCACCACCTTCCTCACCGGCATCGCCACCGTGAACAAGCCCGCAAACCCGACCCCGTCGGAGATGTTGCGCCTGAACACGGCCGTGCCGCCCGTTCCGTTTGCCAGCCAGAACCGGCTGGGCGTGGCCGGCAACGCGCTCAACACCGACCCCGGCAAGGTCAATGACAACGCCGGGTTCCCCAACGGTCGCCGCCCCAAGGACGACGTGGTCGACATCGCGCTGGTGGCCATGCTCGGTGGTCTGTGCGTCATCAACGGCGACGGCAACGTGTTGGGTCTCAACAGCGTGCCCGGCGTGCCTTCGCTCACCTCGGCGTGCAAGCCGTCCAGCGTGCCGCTGGGTGCCCAGTCGGCCAACGTGCACGACGCGGTCGACCAGGCGGTGGTGCCGTTCCTTCCGGGCTTCCCCTACCTCAACACGCCCAACCCAGGTTCGGTGAACCTGATGATGCCGTGATGCAGCACCTCCACAAGGACACACCATGAGACACCAACTTGCGAAATCGGTGCTGGCGGTGACCGTCACCGCGGCAGCGCTGGCCGGCTGTGGCGGGGGTGGCGGTGACGCCGCTGCACCCGCCCAGCCCCAGGCCGCCACGCCCTTCATGGGCACTACCGTGCAGTCGCTGCTGGACTACATGAACCAGCTGATTGCCCAGACCAGCGAGACCAGCGAACCGGAACCGGTGGACAACAAGCCACTGCCGGTGGACGACACGGTCTGACAGCGGGTTTTCAACGCAACAGGAGCGGGTCGGCACAGCGGATGTGTCGGCCCGTTGTCACATGAACAAATGGATCTTTTCCGCCGTGCTGTGGCTCGCAACGGCTGTGCAGGCGCACGAATTCTGGATGGTTCCCGACCGCTTCTCGCCGCCGGTGCGCGGCGAGGTCGAACTTGCCTTGCGCGTGGGTGAAAACTTTGTTGGCGACCCGGTCGGCTTCGGGCGGCCCATGGCCGAGTCCCTGCGCTGGTTCAGCCGGGGCGGTGAGGTCGTTCTCACACCGCAGTTGCCCGACCACCTGGCGCAGGACAGCGTGGCGCTGGCCTTCGATCGGCCCGGTGCCCAGCTGATCGTGCTCGACACGCGCCCCTTCACCATCACCTTGTCGCCGGACACGTTCAACGCCTATTTGCGCGAGGAAGGTCTGGAGCGCGTGTTGGCGCAGCGCAAGGCCACCGGACAGGACGCCCAGCCCGGGCGCGAGCGTTATCGCCGCCACGTCAAGACCTTGCTGCGCGTGGGCGGCCAGAGCGACGCGAGTTTTGGCGTGCGCGCGGGGCAGACGCTGGAGATCGTGCCGCTGGCCGATCCGCAGCGCCTGCGCCCGGGGGCAGCGTTGCCGTTGCAGGTGCTGTTCAACGGTGCGCCGCTGGAGGGTGCCCTTGTGAAAGTCTGGAACCAGCGCGGGGCCCAGCTCAATGTGCTGCGCACCCGCATCGACGCGGCGGGCCGCAGCACCACCACCTTGCCGTGGGCGGGTGTGTGGATGGCCAGTGTGGTGCACATGGTGCCCACCACCGATGGGCAGGGCCAGGACTGGGACAGCCACTGGGGCAACCTCACGTTTGAAATGCCGTTCCCGCCAGCGGGGCGTTGACGGCAACGGAGCGCGCGACGGCTACCCTCGGTGGTTTGTTCATTTGTCGAGGTGCTCCGTTGAAAATGTCGATGCTGTTGCGAGGCGCGATCGTGGTGGTGGTGCCGGCGCTGTTGCTGCTGGCCTTCTGGCTCTGGACGCCCGACAAGCCACGCAGCGAGTTGCAGGCGCGTTACCTGGCCGCGCCAGGCGACCTCGTGCCCGTGGGCCCCTGGCGGCTGCACGTGCGCGACAGCGGCCCCAAGGGCGCGCCCGCCGTGCTGATGCTGCATGGCTTCGGCGGCAGCCTGCACAGTTGGGAGGTATGGGCCCAGGCCCTGAGCACCAGCCACCGCGTGATCCGATTCGACCTGCCCGGCCATGGCCTGAGCGAGCCCGATCCGGCGGGCGACTACACCGATGCGCGCAGCATTCAGCTCACGCTCGCGCTCATGGACCAGCTCGGCGTGGCGCGCGCGAGCATCGTGGGGCATTCGATCGGCGGCCGCATCGCCTGGACCTTCGCCGCGCGCCATCCCGGGCGCACCGATCGCCTCGTGCTGGTGGCGCCCGACGGTTTTGCCAGTCCCGGCTTTGCGTACGGCCGGGCCACCGAGGTGCCCGCCGTGCTGGGGCTGATGCGCCACGTGTTGCCCAAGGCGGTGTTGCGCATGAACCTCGAACCCGCCTACGCCAACCCGCAGTCGCTCACCGATGAGCTCACCACGCGCTACCACGACCTCATGCTCGCACCCGGCGCGCGCGACGCCATGTTCAAGCGCCTGCAGCAGACGGTGCTGACCGACCCCCGTCCCCTGCTGGGCGCCATCAACGCGCCCACCTTGCTGGTCTGGGGCGAGGCCGACGCGATGATTCCGGTGGCCAACGCGCAGGACTACCTGCGCGCCCTGAAAAACAGCCGGCTGGTCACGTTCCCCGCCGTGGGGCACCTGCCGCAAGAAGAAGCAGCGCAGGCCTCACTCGGGGCTGTGCGCGATTTCCTGCGCTGAAACGTGGGGTTTCCACCCCGCCGGGGCGGTCGGGCGTGCGCGGCGGGCGAGTCTGGTCGGTGTGTGCGGTCGTCGCTGTCGATTTTTTTTCCAGTTTGGCGGCTGTTGCGACCGACCGATTGGAAAGATCCTTGCCAGGCTTGAAGATTTTTTGTTTGGCACGATGCATGCGACGGCGGACTCGCCAATGCTTTTCGCGCCATCTGTCCAGGTGTCTGTGCTGAAAGATGTCGAGCGCCACCTGCGCTGGGGCGATTCTGTGTCCACTCTTTTGAGGAGTCGTGATCGTGAAAAACCCCACCCACCGGATCTGGCTTGCAGCGCTGCTCACAGGGGCATCCTGCCTCGCGCAAGCGGCGCCCATCAACCTCACGACGTGGTCGCCCCTGACGCTCACCTACCCGGGTGGCCAGCCGGCCGGCAACTGGGTGTTGGCTCCAGGCAACCTGGCGGTCACCCAGACCGTCAACGCCGACCCGTCGTTCTATCTGAACAACCTCAATCAGACCAACTACTCGATCCAGGGCTCATGGCAAGTGCTGGAGACCGGGGGTGACGACGACTACATGGGGTTCGTTTTCGGCTACCAGAACTCGAGCAACTTTTACCTCTTCGACTGGAAGCAAGGCACCCAGAACTACGCCGGCACGACCGCCGTGGAAGGCATGACGGTGAAGAAAATGACCGGCGCCACGGGCGATGGTCTGGTCGACCTGTCGCTCGCCGAGTTCTGGGAAAACGAGGTCAACTTTGGCGACATGGACGTGTTGGCCACCAACCATGCGTCGAACAAAGGGTGGGCGGACAACACGCTCTACGATTTCCGGCTCGACTTCAACGTGGTCGCGGGCGAGTTCACCATCGTCGTCAAGGAGGGGGCCACGGAGTTGTGGAACGTGACGGTGGCGGACAACACCTTTGCCGCCGGTCAGTTCGGCTTCTACAACTTCTCCCAGCAATCGGTGCGCTATGCGGGCTTTGAGCAGGAGGGGGGTGTCATCGTTGACCCCAACCCGGTTCCCGAGCCGGGTTCCTTGCCCCTGATGGCGATCGGGCTGGCGCTGGTCGCGGTGGCGTGGCGTCAGCGTCGAACGCCGACGCCTGCCGCTGCCCTGCACGGGCATTGAACACAGGGCCCGATCTGACCTGACCGGGTGACGGGTTTCAACCCCGCCGTGGCATGCGCCAGGGGAGCATCGCCTGCACCACGGGCGAGACCAGCCGGGGCACGCGCAAGGTCTCGTGAAAGCTCGACACGCTCTCGCCGAGCAGGCTGCTCTGGAGGATGGCGCGCTGGTAAAACGGCGTGTCTTCGAGTTGTTGTGTCACGAGCACCTGCGAGTCGCTGCGCATGCGCCGGTCGATGCGCCAGGCGGTGCGCGGCAAGGCTTTCAATGGCGGCGCCTCGAACGGCTGCACGCTGCCGTGGCGCCCGAAGCGCAAGGCCAACAGCTTGCCTTGTTCCTTGCCGGGCTCCACGTCGTACAGCACGGCGGTGCTGCCGTCCTTCATGGCGCTGCGCGACCAGTCCCATTCGGTGAACGCGCGTTCCACGGGTTCATCGCCTTCGTTGCTGTCCAGATAGGCGTGGCCGCTCCAGCGCTGCTCGGGGTGCTGCAGCTTCACCTCTACGCGGGCGTGGGGCGCGATCGGTCCCCAGCGGTGGCGGCCGTGTGCATCGAGTGCGGTGCTGAACTTGAACAGCTGGTGCGTGCGCAACGTCACCGTGCCGCGGATGCGCCGCGGGACGGGCACGCCCACCTCGTCGATGCGGATGGTGAGCGCATCCCCATGCCATTCGAGCTGGCTGGGGCCGATCTTGAAATGCGTGGTGTCGCGCCGGTTGTGCGCGGCGCCGCGTTCGGTCATGGACCAGCGGCGCGCGCCCGCGCTGTAGAGCGCCACGTTGAGCGCGCAGAAGTTGTCGGGGTCGGTCGGGCCGCGTTTGCGCGCCCAGGCGTAGTAGGGCGAGAACACGCTGCCGACAAACGCGATGATGCTCAGGCCGAACTGGCCGTCGTCGCTCAGGGCGTCGACGTACCACCAGAGGTAGCCACCCGAGGGGACCACCTGGTCAAAGCGGGGCTCGCCATCACGGCCGCGGCCGCCAGCTGGCCCGAAAGCGCCGCCATCGGGACCCCCGGGCCCGGGTGGACGCTCCCCCCCGCCAGGAAAAGGCCCGTGACCGGTGTGCTGGCGCTGGAGCGGGCGAACGCCGAGGTCCAGCCGTGGGTCGCCTGCCCATAGAGGGCGCCCCCTGTGGCCGGAAAGAGCCGGTGAAAGTCCACCGGCGTGGTGCGGATCGACGGGGGCTCGGCGCTCTCGATCCGAAGTCCACAGCGGCGCAGCAGGGCAAAGCTGGAGTTCTCGCATTGTTCGATCGCCTCGGGTGTGATGGTTTGAAGGTCGCCTGCGGCCGGTGCGTTCACCAGGCAGAGCAGGCGTTCGCGGCCCGTGGGCGCAGCCAGGTCGGTGCCCCGGTCCTGCGCGCACACGTACACCGTGGGTTGGCCGGGGAGCTGGCCGTGGCCGAAGATGTCGATGAACTCGCTGGCGTAGTCGCTGCGGAAGAACACGTTGTGCCGGTCCAGTGCGAGGCCGCTGGTGCGTGTGTGGACCGACCAGGTGATGGCCGAGAGCGAGCGCGGCGGGGCCTTGGGTTTCACCGCGCGGCGCGCGGGCTGACCGAGCAGGCCGGTGCGCAAGGCGGCCACGTCGCCGTTGAAGACCACGCTGTCGGCTGACAGGGTCTCACCGCCGGCCAAAGTGACACCGCTCACACGGCCTTTGTTGACTTCGATGCGTTCGCACGGGCTGAGGTAGCGGAACGTCACCCCGCGCTCGCGGGCCAGCCGTTCCAGGCAGCGCGCCAGGGCGTGCATGCCGCCGTCGATCGCCCACACGCCGTCGAGCTCCACCTGTGCGATCAGCATCAGGGTGGCGGGGGCTTCCCAGGGCGAGGAGCCGGTGTAGGTGGCGTAGCGGCCGAACAGCTGGCGCAGGCGCGGATCGGTGAAGTGCCGACCCAGGCTCTGCCAGAGGCTGCGCATGGGGCCGAGCGCGGCCAGGGTGGCCAGGCCGCGCACACCCAGGCCCATCGACATGCCCAGCATGCTGGGCGAGGCGCTGCGGATGTAGGGGCCTTCCAGCGCCTGGTAGGCGGCTTTGGCTTGCGCGCAGAAATGCTGGAAGCGTTGTGCCTCGGCCATGCCGGCAAACTGCGCCACCGCGTCGGTGGATCGCTTCGGGTCGGCGAAGAGGTCGAGCGATGCGCCACCGTCCCACCAATGGCGGGCCAGCACCGGCAGTGGGCGGATGCGCAGCTCGGCTTCCAGCGTGGTCCCCACCGACGCCAGGATCTGGTCGAACACCCAGCGCATGGTGAACACCGTGGGGCCGCTGTCGATGGCGGCGCCGTCCACCACCAGCTGGCGCACCTTGCCGCCGGGCGTGGCCGCAGCCTCGACCACGGTCACATCCAGTCCCTGCTGGGCCAGTTGCAGGGCCGACACCAGACCCGCCATGCCGGCGCCGATGACCACCACCTTGTGGTCAGCCATGGGGCGTCCCTTCGACCGGCTCGGTGGTGACCATGGCATTCGGCGCAATCCACTGGCCCTGGTGCTGCAGCAGGCGCATGCGCACGAACATCGATTCGGAGAAATAGTGGTGCCGGTAGGCCGCTTCGATGGCCGCCTGGTGTGCACCCTGGTGCGCGTAGTCGAGCATGGACGAGGTGTCTTTCCACAGGCTGAAGGTGCACTGGCGCACCAGCGGTGCTTCGCCCAGGCCCATGGCCAGCGTGCAGCCCGCGGCCGACTGCATGGCCGCCTGCGTGGCCGGTGCGTTGCGCCAGAAGGCCATGGCCTTGGCGGGGCGGATGCTGGCGCGGGTGATCACGGCCAGCGGCCGCGCCGCACCGGCGTCGTCGTGCACGGTGTGGTCGGGCTTGAGGTGGGTGGCCGGTGTGGGGCCCCAGGCCTCACCGTCCCATTGGCCGCGCGAGGAGAGCACCTCGTGCACGCCGCTCCAGAACTGCGCAGCGCGCTGGCGGTAGGCCTGCACGATCGGGCCAGCGAGGAAGGCGTCGGCTTGCTCGGCGTGGTCGAACATCACGATCAGGCCCTGGTGGCTGGCGCTGGGTCGGATGCTGAAGCCACCGCCGTGGCCACTGCCCATGACCTTGGCGAACACCACACCGGGCACGCCCTTGAGCGACGCCGAACCCTGCACCATGCGCATCCAGCCCCAGGCCTGGTGTTCGCGCAGGTAGTTCACCAGCACCACCACCACCACCCCCGAGAGGGTGATCACATCGGGTGTGGTCTCAGCCATGTGTGAACCTGGCTGTCGCCAGCGTCACTGTTTGGGTGCTTCGGCGGCCGGGGCAGCCGCTGCGTCGGGCGCGGCCGGGGCCGCCGCCGTGTAGGGCCGGTAGGCAGCGAGTTCCGGGTGGTCCTTGAGCATGGGCGCACCCAGCAGGGGCTTGTAGGCACCCTGGTGGCAGGTGGCGCAGTTCATCTTGGCCACGTCGCCGAGTTCGCCCTTGCGGTTGCTCGGGAAGACATCGGTCAGCGGCTCCATGTAGGCCAGGTTCAGGTCGCGCGCCATGCGGATGCCGTGCCAGGCCGTCACGCGCTGGGTCGGCGCACCGTCCCACTTGCCGAAGTTCTGCGTGTTGTGGCAGTAGGTGCAGTTCACGCCCAGCGAGGCCGACATGTGCGTCATGAGCGCGTAGGTTTTCTCGGTGCGCTGGATGCTTTCGCCTTGGCCCCCGCTGGTGGGCAAGGCCTTGGTGGCGTTGACGCGGATCGGCTCGTCTTTGAGCAGGTAGGGGGTGAACGGGTCGTAGGGCAGCGAGGCCAGCTTCACGCTGTCGGCCGGCGTGTTCTGTCCGGTCTTGTTGCCCATGAAGTTCGAGCCCTGGGGCTGGCTGTCGGCGGTGAACCAGATCTCCTTGGGCACCGGGTTGCCGCGGTGGCAGGTGTAGCAGGTCACACCGGTCTCGGCCACGTGGGTTTTCCAGTCGGTGTTGATGTGCTGCGTCATCTGCACCATGCGACGCGCCACCACCTTGGTGTAGAGGCTGTCGTCGGCGAAGTTGGCACCGTTGTGGCAGTAGTTGCAGCCCTGCTCGGGTGCCACCCAGGCCGTCATGTTGACCATGAGGCGGGTGAACTCGCCCACGCTCAGGTCGCCCAGCACCTTCACGTTCTGGTAGATCTGTCCGGCCTTGGGGCCGTCGGCGCTGGCTGCGGGAGAAGCCTCAGGCACCTGGTTGGCCGCGAGCACATCGGCCTGTATGCGCGGGTTGACCACCTGGACCATGCCGGTGCCCCGGTAGCCGTTTTGCGTGGACTCCATGGGCGGGCGCTCGCAGCCGCTGAGCAGCACCAGTGTGCCCAGGGCCAGTGCACCCAGCCAGGTGCGGTGTTTGAAGGTGGGTGTTTTCATCACTTGGCTCCTGGTGCAAGCGCCGGGTCCATCACGGCGGGAAAGACATCGGGGTAGGGCGGTGCCACACCGTGCTTGATCGCCCAGAGGTACCAGTTGTCCACCACGGTGCCGGTCAGCAGGATGCCGATGCCACCCACCAGCGGGCACAGCACGGCGAACCACCAGGCCCAGCGGTGAATGGATTCCATCGTGGCGTTGAAGCCCATGGTCCAGCGCCAGAACAGGGCGGCGCGTTCGCTGGCCGTGCCGCGGTCCACGATCTGCTCGATCTCGCGTTCACCACCGAAGCGGCTCACCGCCAGGATGGTCGCGCCGTGCATGGCAAACAGCAGCGTGGAGCCGTAGAGGAAGGCGATCGAGAGCGCGTGGAAGGGGTTGTAGAAGAGGTTGCCGTAGCGCAGCGAGAAGGCGGCCGTCCAGTCGAGGTGGGGGAAGATGCCGAAGGGCACCGCCTCGCTCCACGAACCCATGAGCACCGGGCGGATCAGACCGAGCACCAGGAAGAGCCAGATGGCTGCGGCAAACGCCCAGGCCACGTGGGTGCCCATGCCCAGGGCGCGTGCGCGGCGGTAGGTGCGGGCCCACCACAGGATCACCGAGACCGTGAGGAACATGCCGGAGATCTGCCACCACCCGCCTTCGTTGAGCGGCGCCAGTCCGAGTCCGGCGCCGGCCGCTGGTGGCTCCAGCGAGAGCCAGAACAGCTGGCGCACGAACTGGATCGGGTCCCAGTTCACCGAGGCCAGCATGTTCAGACCCATGATGTTGATCGACAGGATGCCGAAGAACAGCGCGGCCACACCAAGTGTGCCGAGGTAGACGGGGCCGATCTGCGCGTTGCCGAAGCGGCCCAGCAGATGGAAGATGTACGGCTTGTCGCCGATGCGGGGGTCCTGCCCGTGGCCGAGCTCGACGCCGTGGTGCACCGGGCCTGTGGCCTGCACCGTTGTGAAGAGGTTTTGGTATTGCATGGTGTGCTCCTGTTCTTTTGTTCAGATGCTCAGGACCAGATCGGCAGGTTCAGCCACCAGCCCCACCATTCGGGCCAGCCGCGGCTCCAGAACGGTCCGCTGATCACGATGCACAGGGCGCTGAACAGCACGGCAGCCAGCGCCAGGAACAGGCCCAGGCGGTGGATGCCCAGGGTGCCGATGGAGTAGCCGATGGTGTCGCGGAAGAAGGTGTCTTCGTGCTCGGGCGCCTTGACCTTTTCACCCGCGGCCGGGTTGGTGGCCGAGAGGATCAGCGAGCCGTGCAGCGACAGCGCGAAGGTGGTGGCGAAGAAGAAGCTCACCGCCAGCATGTGCGCCGGGTTGTAGTGGAAGTGCAGGTACTGGTAGCCCACGTTGGACACCCAGTCGAGGTGGCTGAAGATGCCGTAGGGGAAACCGTGTCCCCAGGCGCCCAGCAACACCGGGCGGATCACCACCAGGGTCACATACGCCAGGATGGCCACGCCGAAGGCAAAGGGCACGTGGTAGCCCATGCCCAGCTTGCGGCAGATTTCGATCTCTCGCATCATCCAGGAGCCGAAGGCACCGATCGCACAGACCGTGATCAGCTGCCACAGGCCGCCTTCCATCATCGGCGCGAAACGCAGGCCGTAGGAGAGGTCGGGGGGCGCAATGCTGATTTGCCAGAGATTCCAGGTGGGCCCTTGCGAGGCACCCCAGAGGATCATGGCCGTGCCCAGGATCGTGAAGAACAGGGTGGTGACACCGAAAAATCCGACGTAGAAGGGACCCACCCAGAAATCGAACAGGTCGCCGCCAACCAGTGTTCCGCCTCGAACCCGGTATTTCTTTTCAAAGTTGAGCATGGCCATGGTGCGGCCCTCCTGTCTCAGGTGGTTTGGACTTCTGACGTCTTTGCAAATGGGGGAGGGGAGCAGATGCTGCACTGGCCCACGCCAGTTTCAGCACCTGCACACCTCGAACGAAGTCAGGACTTCGCTGCGGGGGTGGCCGCCGGCATGCTTTGCGCGGTCGGTGCGGCGGTCTTGGGGCCGTCCAGCCAGTTGAACTTGTTCGTGCTCAGCAGGATGAGGTGAATCATCGCAGCCAGAGCAAAGAGGAAAACGCCCTGCGCAACCATGGTGCGGACAGGATCGAAAAGGCGCCAGATTCTCCACATGATGGGATCTCCTAATTTCAAATGATGTGAGACATGAAGGTGTAGACCGCGGCATGCACGCCCGAGAAGATGCTGGTCTTGTGCTCCGCGCCAGGCAGCCAGAACTGCCAGTGCATGCCGACCAGTTGGCCCAGTACGGCAAGCGACAGCAGGAGCAGGAAGCAGGGGGCAAAGATCAGGACAAACGAAAGCTTGTCACCGCTCAGGGAAGGCTTATGGGCTTCATAAGACATATCGTTCATGGCAGTTGTCCTTTCACGAAAAGTTAGCCGTGTGGGTCAGAGCCAGGGCCGCCAGAACCACACCAGCAAATGGGCGACAACGGCGATGGCCGTGAACCCAATGAAGCCTTGGATGTAGTACTGGTGGAACTCCTGAGCTTCATCGTCCGTCAGGCCGGAAACAGATGTCCGTGTCGACATGGGATGCTCCTTTTCAATGTGGCCGTGAGGCCATCGATGCGCCCAGCCCGCGCACCATGGGCAGCTGCAGCGACATGCCGCAACGTGAGGTTGACCCGACGCAAGCGCCGTGGTCGAAGAGTGAAAAACGGGTCATGCAAATTCCCCCAGGCCCATCGACTGGCCAGCGGTGTTCACATGCGATTCATTGACAGCGGCTTCGCCGCTTTCGCGCGCCTGGCGCTCGGCCTCGTCGCGCAGCCGCTTGGCGGCCGAAATCTGGACCAACACCGGCTGGTTGGAAATGAGCGCGTGCAGCCGGGCCTGGGCCTTGTCGTCCCAGGGCGTTGAAAGACCGGCCACTTCGCCGCGTGCCAGCGTGGGGTCGACCTTGTCCATGTCGGTGCCCAGCGGCAGGATGTGGAACAGCGCGTCGAACAGCGAGTTGCACACCTCTTGAATGAGGTAGGTGGCGCCGCTGTAGCCCATGAACGGCGTGCCGGTGTGGCGGCGGATGATGGCGCCCGGGAACGAGGCCGGGATGTAGGTCGCCTTCATTGGCCCCTGGCTGCCGGCCTCGGCGAGGTACATGCGTTCGTTGTAGCTGCCGAAGAGGATCAGCGGCATCTGGGTGCGCACCAGCTCGCGCACCGCGGCGTTGTCGGTTTTTTCGCCGGCCTTGCGGGAAACGGCGAACTTGCAGGGCATGCCCATCTCGGTTTCCAGGAAGTGCTGGATGCCGCGCGCATAGGTTTCACCCGCCACCACCGCGAAGCTGGCGGTGGCGAAGAAGTCTTGCGTCACCGAGCGCCACAGGTCCCACACCGGCTTGATGGTGGTGTGCTTCTCGCGCTCGATGAAGGGTTCCGGGTCCAGGCCCAGCAGCTCGCCCAGCGTGCGCAGGAATTTGGTGGTGCTGTGCAGGCCGATGGGGGCTTGCAAATAGGGCCGGTCCAGCGCTTCGCAGAGCATGCGGCCGAACTCGCGGTACATGCAGATGTTCACGTCGGCTTCGACCAGGCGCGACACTTCGGAGAGGTGGCTGCCCAGCGGGAAGACCATGTTGATGTCGGCGCCGATGCCCTGCACCAGGCGGCGAATCTCGGCCAGGTCGCTCGGGCTGTTGAAGGTGCCGTAGCTCGGGCCGATGATGTTCACGCGCGGTTTTTCGCCGGCAGGGCGCTCGGCAAAGGGCTTGCGGGCCGGCACCTTCTTCATGCCGTATTCGCTCCAGAGCCAGAACATCGCGCGGTTGGCGCATTGCCACTGGTCTTCGTCGATGGTGCGCGGCAGAAAGCGCATGAGGTTGGTGCCCTCGGGCGTCACACCGCCACCGATCATTTCGGCGATCGAGCCGGTGACCACCACGGCGGGCAGCTCGGGGTCGAGCACCGCGTGCGCGCGTTTCATCGAGCCCTCGGTGCCTTCGCGGCCCAGCTGTTCTTCGGCCAGGCCGGTCACCACGATGGGGAGCTCGTGCGGGGGCAGCGCGTCGGTGTAGTGCAGCACCGAGGTGACGGGGAGGTTCTCGCAGCCCACCGGGCCATCAATGACCACCTGGAGGCCCTTGATGGCGGTGAACACATAGACGGCACCCCAGTAGCCGCCCGCGCGATCGTGGTCGAGTACCAACATCAGCCCATCTCCTCGGCTTTGCGCTTCTTCGCCTGCTTGTCCAGCTGGCGGCGCTGTTCCTTGCGGAAGTCCGGATAGTCTTTCGGCACGTCTTCCCAGACACCGGCTTTGTCGCCGTTGCCCACGCTGCCGAAAAAGTCCTTCATCTGGTCGAAGCGGTGCTGGTTGCCCATGGCGGCGTTGATCACCTGGATCAGCGAGCCGGCACCGGCCACGCCCATCAGCGGGCGGGCAGAAATCAGGTTGGTGTAGTAGAGCGACGGGATGCTGGCTTCCTTGGCCGCTTGCACGACCGGCGTGGTGCCGATGGCCAGCTGTGGCTGGTACTCGCGCATGGCGTCCAGGTCGTTTTCCAGCGAGGCGCGGAACTGCACCTGCACGCCTTTGGACTTGAGCCACGCGGCGTCGTGGGCATTCCACGGCGTGGCCGGGCAGGCCGAGCCCACGTAGCGCAGATCGGCGCCACATTCCACCAGCAGGCGGCCCACCAGCAGTTCGGAGCCTTCGTAGCCGCTGAGCGTGATGCGGCCGTTGATCTTCTGTTGCGACAGCACGCCGCGGATGGCGGCCAGCGTGGCGTTGCGCGCCACGTCGATCTGCGCCTGCGCCACACCGGTGGCCTGGCCGATGGCACCCAGCCAGTCGTGCGTGCCGTCCACACCCACCGGGGCGGAGCCCACGATCGTGCGGCCAGCGGCTTCAAATTCACGGATGCTGGCCGTGTAGAAGGGGTGGATGGCGGCCACGGCCACGCTGTCGAGCGCGGTGTAGAGCTCGCGCCATTCGCGGGTGGGGGCCACCGTGCCGACCGCCAGGCCCATGGGCGCGATCATCTGCGCGATCAGCATCGGGTCGGCCGGGAACATCTCGCCGAGCAGCGTGATGGTGGGCTTGTCGCTGCGCGCCTGGCGAGGGGCGGGCACCGGGCCGGCCATGATTTCGCTGCGGGCGTACTTCAGCATGGCGCCGGTCAGCACGTCTTTCGCTTCTGCATGCGTCGGCACGCCGAAGCCCGGCACGTCGATGCCGATGATGCGCACGCCGTTGATGGCCTTGGGCAGGATCTGCAGCGGCACACCGCTGGCCGTGGGCACGCACAGGTTGATGATGACGATGGCGTCCAGCTTCTCGGGATCGGCCTGGGCGTGCACCGCTTCGCTGATGTCCTCGAACAGCTTGCCGGTCACCAGCGATTCGCTGTTGAAGGGCACATAACCCACGCTGCGGCGAGCGCCGTAGAAGTGGCTGGTGAAGGTGAGGCCGTACACGCAGCAGGCCGAGCCGCTGAGGATGGTGGCGGTGCGCCGCATGCGCAGGCCCACCCGCAGCGAACCGAAGGCCGGGCACATGCTTTGTGGCTGGTCGTGCGGGCCGGCGTTTTCGCGCTGGGGGTAGTCGGCGGCGTACTGCGCCAGGATCTCGCTCTTGCCGGCCGACTTGGCCGCGGCCAGAAGCGTCTCGCCGCCGGCGTGGCAACCCATGCCATCGCCTTCGATGGCGGTGGTGGCCTTCGCGGGGATGATGGGGATGGTGGTGCCGCTCATGGCTTCAGACCTCGTCGTACACAACTTCGAGGGTGGGCTTGCTGGTGTCGGTCTTGCCGCACATGTCGAACTGGGTGGCGGGCTCCAGCACCACGTCGCGGCCCACGGCCGAGGCGGAGAACAGGCCGAGCAGTTCGTCCTGCGTCATGGGCTTGGGGCGCATGGGGGTGGAGTTGCCCACGTTCTCGGCGAGCTGGGCGAACATGGGGCCCCACACCGATTCGGGGCGGCCGATGATTTCGTAGCTGGCGCTCTTGCGGCGGATGTCGTCGTCGGCCGGGATCACCGAGAGCACCGGGATGCCGACCGCTTCGGCAAAGTTCATCGCCTCGCCGGTGCCGTCGTCGCGGTTGATCACCATGCCGGCCACGCCGACGTTGCCGCCGAGCTTGCGGAAGTACTC
>NZ_JAOASO010000090.1 GCF_030158645.1 Hydrogenophaga sp.
CAATGGCGATGCCGCCGAGCGACATCACGTTGGCGTTGATGCCCTGCTGCTGCATCACGATGAACGCCATCAGCACACCCAGCGGCAGCGAGATGCTGGCCACCAGCGCACTGCGCAGATGGAACAAAAAGGCCAGGCACACCAACGCCACCACGATGAACTCCTCCAGCAGCTTCTCACCGAGGTTTTTCACCGCACGCTCGATCAGGCCCGAGCGGTCGTACACCGGCACGATCTCCACACCGGCGGGCAGGCTGCGCTGCAGCTCGGCCAGCCTTGTCTTCACTGCCGCGATGGTCTGCAGCGCGTTCTTGCCCGAGCGCATCACCACCACACCACCCACAGCCTCGCCTTCGCCATTGAGCTCGCCGATGCCGCGCCGCATCTCGGGCCCGGTCTGCACCCGCGCCACATCACCCAGCCGCACCGACACACCAGCGTTGCTCGTGATGAGCGGGATGGAGCGGAAGTCGTCGAGCGTCTTCAGGTAGCCGCTGGCGCGCACCGCGTACTCGGCCTCGCCCAGCTCCAGCACCGAGCCCCCGGCCTCCTGGTTGCCGCGCGAGACCGCCTCGGCCACCATGGCCTGCGTCACGCGGTAGGCGGCCATCTTGTCGGGGTCGAGCACGATCTGGTACTGCTTGACCATGCCGCCCACGCTGGCGACCTCGGCCACATCGGGCACGGTCTTGAGCTCGAAGCGCACGAACCAGTCTTGCAGGGCGCGCAGCTGCGCCACGTCCTGCCCGCCGGTGCGGTCGATCAGGGCGTACTGGTAGATCCAGCCCACGCCCGTGGCGTCGGGCCCGATGGATGAGGTAGCCCCGCGCGGCAGGCGCGCCTGCACCTGGTTGAGGTACTCCAGCACACGCGAGCGCGCCCAGTACGGGTCCACCTCGTCTTCAAACAGCACGTACACAAAGCTGTCGCCGAACATCGAGAAGCCGCGCACTGCGCGAGCGCCCGGCACCGAGAGCATGGTGGTGGTCAGCGGGTAGGTGACCTGGTTCTCCACGATCTGCGGCGCCTGCCCGGGCCAGGTGGTGCGGATGATCACCTGCGTGTCGGAGAGGTCGGGCAAAGCGTCCAGCGGCGTGCGCTGCAGGGCCACCACGCCCCAGGCGCTGAGCAGCGCGGTGGCCAGCAGCACGAGAAAGCGGTTCGCGATGCTCCAGCGGATCAGCCCGGCGATCATTGGCGCGGCTCCGGTGCCACGCGCTGCAGGCTGGTGATGCGCGGCACGTCGCCGTCCTGCATTTCAAACTCGATCTGCAGCCGGTCGCCGGCTTCGAGATCGCGTGGCTGCTGAGCGCGTGGCGGCAGCCTGAAGTCCATCTGCATCTGCGGCCATTTCAGTGCCGGGATCGGCGGGTGCGTGAGCGTGACCGTGTCGCCGCTGAGTGCATCGATCACCGCGTCGGTGGTGTAGCGCTGTTGGGTGGCGGTGGACGGAGGTGCAGGCTCTTGGTTGAGTCGCGCCTCCAACCCGCGCAGGCTGGCTTCGGAGTCGATCAGGAACTGCCCGGAGAGCACCACGCGCTGACCCATTTGCAGCCCCGCGCTGATCTCGGTCTGGCCCCCCACCTCCAGGCCCGCGGTCACCTCCACCGGGCGGAAGCGCCCGCCGTCCTCGGCCACCATCACCACGCTACGCCGCCCGGTGTGGATCACCGCATCGCTGGGCACCAGCAGGGTGGTCGCGGCCTTCGGGCGGTCCAGCCGCATGCTCACCAGCATGCCGGGCACCAGCCGCCCCTGCGGGTTGGCCAGCTCGACCCGTGCACGGATGGTGCGCGTGACCGCGTCCACCTCGGGCAGCAGCGCCTGCACCCGGCCCTCAAAGGTCTGACCCGGCGCGCCGGGGCTGGTGGTGCGCACCCGCGCGCCCGGTTGCAGCAGCGCGGCCTGGCTCTCGGGCACGGCCCCCTCGGCCCAAACGGTGCGCGTGCCTTGCAGGCGCATCAGCGTCATTCCCGGCATCACGGTGGCGCCTTCGCGCACCATGAGTTCGCTCACGATGCCGGCGATGGGCGCGGTGAGCGTGAACCGCGCTTGCACTTGTCCCGAGGTGACCACGCGCTGGATGTGCGAAGGTGTCATGCCGGCCTGGCGCATGCGCTGGCGCGCCGCATCCTGCAGTGAGTCGGTGCCATCGCCCGTCAGGCGCGCCAGCGCCAGGTACTCCTCCTGGGCAGCCACCCAGTCGGGCACGTAGAGCTCTGCGAGTGGCGCGCCAGCCGCCACGCGGTCCAGCGCCGCTTTCACATGCAGCTTCTCCACGAACCCCATGGCGCGCGAACTCAGCTCCACCCGCTCGCGCTCGTTCCAGGCCACGTTGCCCACCGCCGTCACCGCCGACACCAGCGAGCCTTCCACCACCGGCGCTGTGCGCAGCCCCAGGTTCTGCTGGATGCGTGGGCTCACCGTGACGCTGCTGGCGTCTGCCGCATCGCTGCCGGCGTAACGCGGCACCAGCATCATGTCCATGAAGGGCGACTTGGCCGGTGCCTCGAAGTTCTTGCCCGGCACCATGGGGTCGTGGTAGTTCAGGATGCGCCGGCCCGTGGCCGGGTCCACATCACCGGCCTTGAGCGATTCGCGGATGTGCCGGCGCGTGGCTTCTTCGCCTTGCGGGATGGTCCACAGCGACGGGTCGTCGCTGGCGGTGGCGCTTGCCACAGGCTGCGCGCTGGCCGGCGTGGTGTGGCCCATGCCCTGCTGCATGCCCAGCCACCAGGCGCCACCGCCCACGGCAACGAGCGCCGCCACCGCAGCGAGCGCGACGAAGGATGTTTTTTTGTTCATGGCTTCACTCCGGTCGCGCTGTCTGGGATGAGGTATTCGAGTTGGGCCCACAGGCCGGCGGTGTCGCGCTCCAGCGCCAGGCGTTCGAGCGCGAGGTTCAGCGCATCGCGGCGCGCCTGCAGCACCGGGCCCAGGCCTTCGCGCCCGCCCCGGTAAGCGGCCAGCGCAGCGTCCACGCGCTGCGCGGCCAGCGGCTGGCGTTGGGCGTCCAGCAACGCGAGGCGGTCCAGCCCGGCCTGCCACTCCCGCTGCCAGCGCTGAACCTGCAGCACCCGCTCACGCGTCTGCTCCTCCCGCTCGGCCTCCAGCTCATTCACGCGGGCCAGGCGTGCAGCGAGCTCGCGTTGCTGGCGCTGCGGCCGGTCCCATTGCAGCGGCACCGACACGCCGATCGACACCATGTTGGAGAACTGCGAGCCGCGCTGGCTGAACATGATCTCGGCGCTCCAGTCGGGCTTGAGCTCCTGGCGGGCCACTTCGGCCTCCGCCCGGGCCACGGCTTCGCGGGCTTGCAGGGCTTTGAGGTCCGGCAACTCGTCTGCTGTGTTGACGGGTGCGGGGTTGAACGGCATCGGCGGCGGATCGGCCAGCGGCTGGTCGGGCGGCCCACCGGTGAAGCGCGCCAGCGTGAGGCGGGCGTTGGCGCGCTCTGCCTGCGCGCCGATCAGGCCTTGCTCCAGCTGGGCCAGTGCTTCGCGCGCGCTCAACGCATCGGCCGTGGAGCCCCGTCCACCGCGAAGAGCTGCCTCGGTGGTCTGCACCAGCACACGCGCCTCGGTGATCTGCGCCTGCAGCAACGCCCATCGCTGCTCCTGCATGCGGCGCTCCAGCCAGGCCTGCGCCACCTCGGTCTGCAGTAGGGCCACCCGCTGCGCTCGTTCGCTCAGCGCTGCCTCGGCCTCGCGCTCGAATCGCTCACCCCGGGCGCGGCGCTTGTCCGCGTTCGGCAGGGTCTGCATGAGGCCGATGGAACGCATGGTCATGAAATCGCGCGTGGTGCTGAAGCGCTCAGGCCCATCCACCGGCAGGTTGTCCAGCGACAGGCGCAGCACCGGGTCGGGTCGCTGCGCAGCCGCCACCGCCATCTCGCGCGCGCCTTGCGCGGCGGCGGTTGATGCGTCGAGACTGCGCGATCGCGCCAGGGCGGCGCTCACCGCAGCGCCCAGGCTCAGGGGTTCATCGGCGGCAGCGGGTGTGATCAGCGCAAGCAGGCCAGCGAGGGCCAGCACGGCGCGTGCAAGAAAAAGCGAAGGGTGTTCCATGTCTGAGCTCCGGAGCAGGCACGCCCGGGCGCAAAAGCCCTGACAGCGCGCGACAGCAGCGCCACCGGCGGGTGGGCTGCGCTGTGCGGGGAATCAGACGGAAGTGGGCGGGCGCCACAGGCGCGTGGTTGCGCCCGGAGGAAGACTGCGCCAGGCGGGCGCTGGAGGGTCCTGGGTGGCCGGGGTCTGGACCACGAGAGAAGGCAGACAGGGCAAGCCCGCAGCGGGGGCGACACAACTCTGAACGACCTTGCAAGCTTGGCCGGTGCGCTCGAAGGTGGCCATGTCGTTGCAGCAATCGTCCATGGCCTCGGCCAGGGACTCTGCCATCTCGCCGGCTTCGTCCGCCATGGCCATCATGCCCTGCATGGGGCATGGCGCGGCAACGCCCTGCACTGCCGCAAATCCCTGCAGGGGCAGCAGCAGACACAGGACGAGGACGAGCAAGCGGCGCATGGCTGGATTCTATGGCGCGCAGATTGACTGCGCTTGCCTGATTGGAGAGCCTGAACAAACAAGGCACCGTAGACTGTTCAGCGCGAGCCAATCTGTTCTTGGAGGCCAACGTGGACATTGCTGCACATGCGCTGTGGGCGGGAGCGGGCGTCGTCCTGCTGTTACGCCATCGGCCAATACCCGTTGCAACTGGTCTTGCCACTGCCGCAATGGCGGCGTTGCCGGATCTGATGCACATGTTGCCTGTGGCGGCGTGGGCTCTCTTCAACGGGCTGCCGGCCGAGTTCATGACCTATGTCCGAGCGCTGCCGGAAAGGGTGCAGCCTTTACCCGAGAGCGTGGAACTGTGGTCGCACCATCTCCACTGCATCTTTCACAGCGGGGTGATCGCCATGGCAGTGACGCTGGTCGCTTGGCGATGGTCTCGTGTCTTCTGGCTGCCGTTGGCCGGATGGTGGTCGCACATCCTCATTGATGTATTCACCCACTCGGACGATTTCTTTCCGTCTCCAGTCCTCTACCCGCTCACCTACCGGGGATTTGATGGCGTTGCCTGGAACACGCCTTGGTTTGTCGTCGCCAACTACTCGGCGCTCGCGCTCGTCTGGATTTGGCTGCTGGCGACGCGAAGAGAACGAGGCCCATGAGAGCCCGGAAACTGCAGGCAGAACCGCGTTGTTCCTTCCGACGAAGTAACCGACGCGCTCCCACCGTGAGCAAGCATGATGGCCTTGGTAATGGCCAGACCCAGGCCAGCACCATCGGATGAGGGATGCGCGCGCGCCTTGTCCACGCGATAGAAGCGATCAAACAGGCGCGGCAGGTCTGCTGCATTGATCGGATCGCCCGTGTTGGTGACACACAAACTGGTGCCATTCATCTGGGTCTCGACAGTCAGCGCAACATCGGTGCGAGGGTGGGCGTGCCGCAGCGCATTGGACAGCAAGTTGCTGATGGCTCGCCGAATCATCAGTCGATCACCCACCACGCTACCCGCTCCCACCACCCGAAGGCGAAGTTCTTTGTCCTCGGCGACCGCATCGTAGAAATCCAGAAGGCTCTTTGCCTCGTCTTCGAGTGCGACGTCTTCGCGATTCGGCAGCTGGATGCCGTGGTCCGTCTTCGCCAGAAACAGCATGTCGGACACCATGCGCGCCAACCGCTGGAACTCCTCGGCGTTGGAGGCGAGGATGTCGCGGTAGGTATCTGGATCACGGTGCTGCGACAGCGACACTTGGGTCTGTGTCAGCAGGTTGCTGATGGGCGTGCGCAGTTCGTGGGCGATGTCGCTTGAGAATTCCATGAGCTTTGCAAAATCCTGCTGCAGACGCTCCAGCATGGTGTTGAGGCTGCGCGCCAGCTCCGCCATCTCCACGGGCACAGCGTCGATTGGCATGCGCTCGTCGAGCTTGTGGGCCGTGACCTTGAGCGCGCGCTCTCTCATGGTCCGCAGCGGGGCCAGACCGCTGCGGGCTGCCCACCACCCCAGGAGGCCGCTGAGCAGGGTGGCCAAGAGGACATAGACCGCCAACTGTTGGCGCAGCATCTGCATGAAATGGGTGTGGTGCTGCGTGTCCAGCGCGAGCGTCAGGCGCATGCTCTGACCTGGACTGCTCAATCCGCCGGGCATCTGCGCTGAGGAAATCTCAGTGCTCATGCCTCGCAGTTGCCGCTCACCATCGGTCCAGTCCATGGGCTGATCTGCGGCGCTTCGCGCAGAGAGTTCTGCTGGAAACGTGATGCCGCCTTTTCCAAACAGCTGTTCGTCACCGCGCGTAATTGAGATGAAAAGGCCTTGATGGCTGTTAAGCGATTCATCCAGCTTGGCCGCGAGTTCGGCTGGCTCTGGCGTTTCATCGACGATCTTTTCGATGAGCTGCACCTTGTCCAGCAGGTAGTCGCGGTCAAGGTCGATGAAGTGCAAATGGGTGGACCACGCCACCAAGACGCCAAGGCCAAGAAGCACCACAGCCGATACCAGGGTGTACAGAAAGGTGAGTCGTGCGGTGAGGGTCAAGCGCCGGATCATCAGGAGTGCTCCGGCACTTCCAGCACGTAACCCATGCCTCGAACCGTCTGCAACAGGCGGCACTCAAACCCGTCGTCCACCTTGACACGAAGCCTGCGCATGGCCACCTCGATGACGTTGGTGTCGCTGTCGAAGTTGACGTCCCACACCTGGGAGGCGATCAGCGAGCGTGGCAACACCTCACCCTTGCGGCGCATCAGCAATTCGAGCAATCCGAACTCCTTGGCGGTCAGGTCGATGCGCTTGCCCGCGCGGGTGACCCGACGGCGCAGCAGGTCCAGCTCCAGATCCGCGACCTGCAGGGTGGTTGGCTCCATACCCGAGCGCCCACGGCGCAAGATGGTGCGCACCCTGGCCAACAGCTCGGAGAACGAAAACGGCTTGACCAGATAGTCGTCCGCTCCGAGCTCCAGACCCTTGACGCGGTCGTCCACATGATCTTTGGCGGTCAGGAAGAGCACCGGCATCTCTCGACCCTGGGCACGCAGACCTCTGAGCACCTGCCAGCCGTCCATGCCGGGCAGCATGACGTCCAGAATGATGAGGTCGTGGTCGCCCTCCAGCGCCTGGTGCAATCCGTCCACACCGTTGTTGAGCAGCTCTACCGCGTAGCCCGCCTCGCGCAGTCCCATGCACAGGTACTCACCCGTTTTGCGTTCGTCTTCAACAATCAAGATTTTCACGTTCACTCCTGCGGCGATTTTCACTGCCAGCGGCCCATTGCAACCGAACCTGACAACTTTGTAATGAAACCGACAGGTTCGTGACGGGTGGCCTTTTGCACACTGCTCCCAGCTTGAAACAGTTGAACAGGAGCAAATCAGTGATTCATCGACGTTACCCTTCCTCTGCACTGCGGGCCATCGTTCTGGGCGTGTTGGCACTCCCCATGGTCGTTTCCGCCCAGATTGCACCGGCCCCTGCCGAGAAGAACTGGCGCGAAGCCAACGACGCCGTGGGACAGTTCAAACGCGGCCATGCCGACATCCTCAAGTGGGAAAAAGAGAACGTTCCCGCTGCTGCAGGTCAGGAGTTGGCATCTCCCAGCTTGAGCCTCATGACCGCTGAAGACGCTGTTCGCCAGGCCTGGCGGGCCCACCTGGATTTGGTCAAACCCATGAACAGGATCGGTACGGCCAACGTGGATTTGATTGCCAAAGGCCAATGGGCTGAGCTTGATCCCATCCATCAGCGCAAGGTAGACGACATGGACGAGCTGCTGGAAGTCGCCGCTCAAGGTCGCAAGGCGTGGTTTCAGGCAGTGGCTGCGCGACAGGTTCTCAAACAGCACCGTGATGCGCTGGACGCCGCCGAGGCCGGCAACGAGCTGGGTCGCCGCATGGTGAGTGTGGGCAATTGGAGCAAGCTCCAGCAGGCCCAAGTTCAACTGGCTCAGTCATCCGCCAAGATGAACGTGCGACGCGCACAGAACGCCGCCACGCAGGCCGAAGCCTCACTCATCAAAACGTTGGGCCTCACCGGCATGCACAGCGCTGTTGCGCTGCCTGACCGTCTGCCCGATGTGCCGGTCCAAGCCTTGTCGCAACAAGTGCTGGACGAGCGCGCTGCGGCCATTGCTGCACAACTGCCGCGCGCCGAGGGCATGCGCAATAGCGCCAACGCCCGCCTCGCTCGCCAGGCCTACCTCTCCAGCCACGCCCTGGCCGTGAGTGCGCGCGAAGAAGTGCTGAAGGTTCGAGAGTTCATCACCGAAGAAACCGTTCTTCACTACAACGGCATGCTCAAGAGCGTGTGGGACCTGTTGGGTGAGGTTTCCAGCCAGTCGCAGGCAGTGGCCGGTGCCATCGAAGCGCAGCGGGACTTCTGGATTGCGGAAACGGATCTGCAATGGGTGCTGCAGGGCGGTGCCCCGGACAGTTTCGTATCCCTGGGTGGTGGCGGCGGTGAGCCCGCAGCAGCCGCCGGTCATTGAAAGCACAGAAAGAAGAACATGAGCCTCATCAATTCACGTCGACAGTTTTTTGCGGGCGCCGCTGCCTCAGTGGCTGGCTTGGCCGTCGCTCGGTCTGCCATGGCCGCCCTGCCTGAGCCGGTGTACCAAACCTCGGTGGACACAGCGCCTCCATTGGTGCCCACCACCGGTCGCCCTTACAACCCGGTGGTCACGCTCAACGGCTGGACCCTGCCCTGGAAGATGAACAACGGTGTCAAGGAATTCCACCTGGTGGCAGAACCCGTGGTGCGCGAGGTCTCGCCGGGCTTCAAGGTCAACATGTGGGGCTACAACGGCCAGAGTCCCGGCCCAACCATCGAGGTGGTCGAAGGCG
This sequence comes from Hydrogenophaga sp., assembly GCF_030158645.1. GTDB lineage: Bacteria > Pseudomonadota > Gammaproteobacteria > Burkholderiales > Burkholderiaceae_C > Hydrogenophaga. The sequence continues at coordinate 8,841 of NZ_JAOASO010000090.1, forward strand.
ACCGCGTGCGCATCTTTGTCACCAACAAGCTGCCCGAGCACACCACCATCCACTGGCACGGCCAGCGCCTGCCCAGCGGCATGGACGGTGTGGGTGGTCTGAACCAACCCGCCATCCCCGTAGGCAAGACCTTCGTCTACGAATTTGAAGCGCGCCGTCCGGGTACCTTCATGTACCACCCGCACGCGGACGAAATGGTCCAGATGGCCATGGGCATGATGGGCATGTGGGTCACCCACCCCAAGGGCAAGCATCCCCACATCAGCGAGGTGGATCGCGACTTCTGCTTCCTGCTCAACGCGTTCGACATCGAGCCGGGCAGCAAGACGCCCAAGATCAACACGATGCTGGACTTCAACATCTGGTGCTGGAACAGCCGTGTCTTCCCCGCCATCGACACGCTCAACGTGCGCTTGAACGACCGTGTGCGCATTCGTGTGGGAAACCTCACCATGACCAACCACCCGATCCACCTGCACGGGCACGAGTTTCTGGTGACCGGCACCGACGGCGGCCCGACGCCACCCAGCACGCGCTGGTACGAAGTGACCACCGATGTGGCCGTGGGCCAGATGCGCCAGATCGAGCTGATCGCCGACGAAGAAGGGGACTGGGCCATGCACTGCCACAAGAGCCACCACACCATGAACGCCATGGGCCACGCGGTGCCCACGATGATCGGCGTGGACCACCGCGGCCTGGTCAACAAGATCCAGAAGGTGGTGCCCGACTACATGCTGATGGGCGAGCGCGGCATGGCCGACATGGGCGAAATGCAGATGCCCATTCCGGACAACACTGCGCCCATGATGACCGGCACGGGCCAGTTCGGCCCGTTGGAGATGGGCGGCATGTTCACCGTGTTCAAGGTGCGCAAGGACCAGAAGCCGGGCGACTACAAGGACCCTGGCCCGTACAAGTTCCCCGAAGGCACTGTTGCGCACGAATGGACCGGTGCGCCCTTGCCCGCCGTCAGGCCCAAGGCCAGTGCAGACACAACCCCGGCGATGGGCACAGCGGTCAAGCCCATGGGCAAAGGCATGCAGCACTGAACCAAGCCGTCTTTACACATTTCTCCCACTTGCTTTCTCAACCCACCAATCCAGAGAGTTCACATGATCTTCACCCAAGCCCCACTTTCCAAGCGTTCCAGCCTTTTGTTCGTTGCCGCCCTTCTAGCCACGTCAGCCGCCACAGCGGCGGGCACGCACGGCGGCGGCCACAACGAATCGCCCATCGGTGAGCCCGGCGTCGCCAGTAAAGCTTCCCGCACCATTCAGGTCGACGCTGCCGACAGCATGCGGTTCACGCCAGCACTGGTGGACGTCAAGAAGGGGGAAACCGTCCGTTTCGTCGTCACCAACTCCGGCAAGGTGCCGCATGAGTTCAGCCTGGGCACGGAGAAGGAGCTGAAGGAGCACTACGAAGTGATGAAAAAATTTCCAGGCATGGAACACGATGAGGCCAACAAGATTTCCCTGAAGCCTGGGCAAAAGGGTGAGGTCATCTGGCGTTTCACCAAAGGCGGCGTCGTTGATTTCGCCTGCCTTCACCCCGGACACTACGACGCGGGCATGAAGGGGCAGATCAAAGTGACCACCAAATAAGCCGACAAACCACCATTCTTGCAACCCACAGACACACCTGATTGAAGGAACATTTCATGAAAACACTGAACCTGAGTCTGGCCGCATCAGCGGTCGCCCTTTCCTTTGCCTTCGCTGGACCCGCGCTGGCTCAAATGACCATGGACCAAGGAAAGATGGGAATGGATCAGGGCAAGATGGGCATGGCGGCGACACCCGCCATGACCGACGGCGAAATTCGCAAGATCGACAAGGAAAACGGCAAGGTCACGATCAAGCATGGCGAGATCAAGCACATGGACATGCCTCCGATGTCTATGGTGTTCAACGTCAAGGACAAGGCCATGCTGGACAAGGTCCAGGTGGGCGAGAAGATCCAGTTCATCGTCATTCAGGACGCCGGCAAGATGGTCGTCACCGATATCAAAGCGATGAAGTGATTTAGCCAATCCGATCCTATGGGTCGGTTGTGGTGAAGGGATCGGTTGTGATGACCGATCCCTTTTTTGCATGGGTGACGTCCTCCCTGCTATGTGAAACCGGCCCGACACAGCCTCGCAACCCATGAGCAGGCGTACGTTGGCGCACAGTCAATCCGAGCATCGTTGTCGATGATGGTGAGCCCGCCTTCGGGTAGCTTCAAGGAAGTCACATGAACCATCAATCCACCACCAAACGCTTCACCGCTGTCCCTGTCAAGGCTCTGTGCGCCGTTTCGCTGACTGTGCTCATGTCGGTGTCGGCGCATGCTCAGTCCACGCCAGCCACAGGCCCAGCGACGATGCCCATGTCCGATATGCACAAAGGCGCCACAGGTGCACACGACATGAAAGGTTCCATGATGATGGGCATGGAGGAAATGCAAAAGATGCCCATGTCGGGCAATACCGACAAGGACTTCGCGATGATGATGAAAATTCATCACCAGCAAGCTTTGAACATGGCCGAGATGCAGCTCAAGACCGGCAAGTCACCCGAGATGAAGGCCATGGCAAAGCAGATCATCGTGGCGCAAAAGAAAGAGATCGCTCAGTTCGACAAGTGGCTCGCCAAGCAGAAGTGATCTGCTGCAATGACTCTAGAATTCGTGCTGGCCAAGCTCGCTTCCAGTGTCAGTACCAGCATCTTTATTGGCGCTGGTGCTGTATCGAGCGTTCCTATTCATCGGTCACCGACAGGCCGATTCCCTGGTGCTGACTGACGCGTCCGAGCAAGTCGACACGCTAGTGCCGGGTGGCACCGCTGAGACTGGCAGATCTGAAGAACTGGCTCCGCCAAACAGCAAAGCTTGCATTCGAGCTCGTTCCTCAGCCGTTGGCCATGCACGATTCTCAGCACGATCCCCTGGTGTTAATAGCGCTGGAGGGGCCTGCGTTGGTTTTGCTCGCCCTTGTTCGTCAAAAAGCACCAAGCTGTAGGTCTCGTTGACGACTGTTTCGGGCGCCCCCCCATTCAAGCGGACGTACCAATCAGCGACACGCAAGGTCCGTCCCGCCATGGCTTCAATCGTTGCCTCACCGCGAGCAAGTGCAACATACAAGCCGTGAGGGACCGGGTGGACTTCATCGCTCGAGTCCAGCAAGAAAACAAATGAGGCATACGCCGATTCCTTGTCTTGATCGACAAGGTCGCCATCACAGGAATCGACGACGCGTCCCCATGATTCAGCAGTGCTGTACACCGGGGCAAAGCCTCCACCTGGCGTACGAAAGTTGGTGGTCTGCCCTTGATACAGCCGTGCCGCCACCCATTGAACATCCCCGCCGTAGGCATAGGCGCGAAGGTCAAACTTCATGGCCTTGGGGGCTTTCGGGTCGCTTGGCATCACGTCCATCGTCGGTGCGTCAGCGTTGTCGATCAATCGCTCGCCCGGTGAGACGATGGCCTGGGCCACATACTCGCCGGCCAGAATTTCTTGCCACACCCGTTTTGTCAGCTTGTCGCCCCGATAAGCCGCGCGGCTACCGAAGCCAGCGACAGGCTTGAAGAACAGGTTTCGTCGCGCATCCCACAAGCGCTGGGCATCGGCCGCCTTCACCAACTCGGTTGAGGGAACGTGCTCAAGAAGAATTCGCTGCACAGCTTCCGGAACACCCAGGGCCTGCATCTTTTCAGAGTCACTGAACAGTGCCAAGCGGCGCTTGTCTGCATACAGAGCATGCGCCTGTGGATGCGGTGTCAGCACGACAGCTTCCTGCACGTACGCTTCGCGCAGTGCAGCGCTGTTGGGCTCCTCCAGGTAGAAATCGGTCAAGCGGTTGTAGACCAGATCGATGGCCTGCTCGCCATGCCAAAGGACCCCGTTTCGCCATTCAAGTGCGCCCGGATCAGCGATGACCGTGCGAATGCCGTGTCGTTCAAACAGTTGCTGAAACAACAGAAATTCGGGATAAAGGTACTGCTCCTCTGGAGAACCATCAATGATGGCAATCGACGTCAGTGGACGCGGGTGCCCGAGGGCTCCAGACAACCCAGAAAGGCCCCATTCGCGACGAAACATCTCCACGATGCGCTCCTCGAACGTGACCACGTTGGCGAGCAAGGGGACCAGGGAATCAATTGCCGTGCAACATGCGCGCTGTGCGCGGGCAAGCAGCGCATTGAGCATGGCGCCACCCGCATTCGTGTTCACCTCGATCAACCCCAGTCGTCCTTGGTTGAGGTGAAAGTCATAACCAAAGAAGACGCTCAGCGGGCCGTGAGTGCCCAAACGCGCGATGGGGGGTGCGGTTGCCAGCACTTGTTCCCGATAGGCTGGCAGCGCCACCACCGATTCAACCGCATGCACGACCTCAGCCATCTTCTGCAACTGTGGTGCTGCCACGAAGACAGGCACTGCCGAGAACAGGAAAGGGCAGCGCTGTTGAATCAGCGCTGAAAGACCAGGCGTCCCAACTTCCTGATCAAGGGCCTGCGCCATTGCCTGCTTGTCAAGACTCAAGCAAAAGCAAGCGCTGTTCAGCGTATCGCTTGATCCTAGCGGTGCTCGGTGTTGTGGCAATGGGGACAAAGTATTCACGGGTTGTTGATAGTCATGACCTGGATGAAAGCACACGGAAATAGGCACGCCGCTGCACGTTGCGAGGGTATCAGTCGCATGTGCTTCTGTCTGCTGCCTGGACACAGTGCTGCCGATTCAGCCACAACCGCCGAACCTCTTCAATGCCCAACAAGCAATCAGTTGGCTTTGCGTACGGTGGGGTACATACAACTTCGCGAGTGTGGTGCACCGTGGAGGTGTTTTTGTGTCCCCAATCCTTTGCCCCTAGCTCACCGTTCACCGTTGATCGCTGTGAAAACCGCGTTGCGCACACGCGCAGTTCACTTGATGTAGATCAATCCACTCATCTACGGAGGATCCTACGATCGACCGACAGCAGCACGCATACACCATGAAGTTCTTTACCGAAACTCGCACCAAACGCAACACCGCATTTGTGGTCTTGCTGGTGATGCTGTTCGCGTTGGCTTCAGGCGTCGCGAATGCTTGCTTGCTTAACTGGTCTGATCCTCATCCCACGGAATCAAACGTTTGGAGGATCCCGACGAGCCAGACGACCGTCGAGTCGGTGGCACTTCTTGGCAGCATCACAGGCCACGAGGATGACTCGGATGTCAGTGAGGATTCGTGCCTGAAGGTCTGCGATGAAGGGGCGAACGCTTTGACCAAGGTCCATTCGGGCGGTGAAAACACCGACCCGGGTCTGGCGCCATGGTTTGCGACCTTGTGGACTGGGTCGCAACAACTGGTCTCTGCGTCTCGCCGAGTTGTCGAAGCCGCAACACCCATCGCCGATCTTCCCCTAAGGGTTCGCTACTCGCGACTTGCGCTGTAGCGCGCCTGGCGACGAACCCACAGCCTTTGTGCTGAGTGGGTCAGCGTCTGTGGGTGGTAAGGCCGTTGTATTTGCTGGAACGCAAGACCGCCTGAACTGAAGCAATGCCAGCGCCTCGCTGCGCCAAGCCCACCAATGGCGCACTCCTCTGAAGCTGCCTACTTGACCTGATGAGGACGGTGTAACGAAGACGCACCTGCAACCCAGATGACGCCGACACGTTGCTCTATTTCCGTGCTCGGACATGAAGGCTGCTCAACACAACCCGCGCAAACAGTTTGACCCTAGGGCATCGAAATGAACTCCAACCACACACACCATCAACAACCCATTGAAGGCCAGGCCCAAACGTTCTGGCGATCACGCTATGGAATCGGCTTGCTCGTGTTCGGCGCCGTTGCAGCTTACTTTTTGCTGGCCGAACACCGCGCCCACCTTTTTGGCGCTTGGCCGTTCCTGCTGTTGCTTGCTTGTCCGTTGGTGCATATGTTCATGCACGGCGGTCATGGGAGTTACCGAGGTGGCACGGTAGACGCGGGCACACCCGAAATCCAGTCGAAGGAGAAACCATGACGCACGCTTCCTCGGCGTACGGCTTGTGGACGCTGGTCGTCTTCAACTCGGCCCTCTTCTTGATGTTCGCCTTCAGCTTCTTCAAGCCGCAGACTGGGCGGGACTGGCGCACATTTGGCGCTTTCGCGGCCTTCATCGTGGCGCTGTTTGTGGAGATGTATGGCTTTCCTCTCAGCATCTACCTGATGTCGGGATGGCTTCAAACGAAGTATCCCAATCTGGACCTGCTGTCCCACGACTCGGGACATCTGTGGTCCACGCTGCTCGGAGAGACAGGGGATCCCCACTTCGGCGTGCTGCACATCGCGAGCTACCTGTTCCTCGGCTACGGCTTCTACCTGTTGTCCACCTCGTGGAAGGTGCTGTACCACGCGCAACGCCGCAACGAGCTGGCACGAACCGGGCCCTATTCGCGCGTTCGCCATCCGCAGTACGTGGCGTTCGTCCTCATCTTGCTCGGCTTCTTGCTGCAGTGGCCGACATTGCTCACGCTCGTGATGTTCCCGGTTCTGCTGGTGATGTATGCGCGCTTGTCCATCACCGAGGAGGCTGAGATGCAGAAGCGCTTCGGCTCTGAGTTTGAAGCTTATGCCGCCAGTACGCCACGCTTCCTGCCGTCCTGGCGAATGGATACGAAGCGCACGAGGACCTGATTGGCTCTCTGATCCAAGGAACCCTCATGAAAACAAGCACCATCGAAGTCGGCGAGCTGGTCTCCACCCTGAGTGCAACGGGAGTACAGCGAGAGCTGTCAACGCTGCCCGGTGTTCATCACGTCGACGTGAACTACGTGGCCGGTAGCGCGACCGTGCACTACGACGAAGCAATGGTCACGATGGAGGCCATCCGTCAACGTGTGGTGGATTGCGGTTACCACTGCCGTGGTGAACTGGCTCCGGCGCATGTCTGCGCGCCGGCAAACCACAGAACCGACAGCGCCACCCACGCGGGACCCTCAACCGGGAAGGGATCGAGAGGGGTGGGACACGGTGTCGATCCAAGTGCCCCGGAGAAGAAAATCCACGACGGCCACGGGACCCACGGGCCATCGGATGCATCGTCCACAGCTCAGAAGGCGGACATGATGCATGACATGGGCCATTCGCCGGGTATGTCCATGCAGGACATGGCCAACGACATGCGCAACAGGTTCCTGGTCGCCTTGTTGTTTGCAGTACCGGTCTTTTTGTACTCCCCGATGGGCGAGATGTTCGGCAACTTTCCCTCGCCGTTCGGTCTGGACCGCAAGCTGTTTCTGTTCTTCATGGCCACGGGCGCCATCGCCTATCCGGTCTGGCCCTTCCTGGTGGCTGCGGTACGAGCCGCACGCAACAAGGTTGCCAACATGGCCACACTCATCGTGCTCTCAGTCGGCACGGGATACCTGTTCAGCGTGGGAGCCACGTTCTTTTACGAGAGCGAGGTGTTCTTTGAAGCGTCCGCCGTGCTGCTCGTCTTCATTCTGCTGGGCCACTGGCTGGAGATGCGGGCGCGCGCCGGCGCGTCGGACGCCATCCGTGCACTGATGGATCTGGCCCCACCGATGGCCAATGTCGTTCGCGGAGGAGTCGAGACGCAGGTGCCGACGTCGCAGGTCCTCGCCGGCGAAACCATCGTCATCAAGCCAGGCGACAAGATCCCGGTCGATGGCGAGGTGACGGAGGGCAGCTCTCAGGTCGACGAGTCGATGCTCACCGGGGAATCGATGCCGGTGAAGAAGGTGGTGGGGAACCCTGTGATCGGTGCCACCATCAACAAAGGTGGCAGTTTCCGCTACAAGGCCACCAAGGTTGGTGCGGACACCGCGTTGGCGCAAATTGTCAAGTTGGTGCAGGAAGCGCAGAACTCCAAGGCACCAGGCCAACTGCTCGCTGATCAGGCTTCGCAGTGGTTGGTGTTGGCTGCCATTGCCATTGGACTGCTCACCTTCGGCGTGTGGTTCTGGGTCATCGGCGAACCCTTGCTGTTCGCGCTGACGCTGACCATCACCGTGTTCGTGATCGCCTGCCCCGACGCACTGGGGTTGGCCACGCCGATGGCCATCATGGTGGGCACCGGCCTGGGCGCGATGAACGGCATTCTTTTCAAGAACGCCTCGGCGCTGGAGAACGCGACCAAACTGACCGTTATCGTCTTTGACAAGACAGGCACGCTCACCATGGGCCAACCCGATGTGGTGGAAATGGTAACGGCGACCGATGTCAGCGAGGCACAGTTGCTCGCCGTAGCAGCTGGGGTCGAGAAGTTCTCCGAACACCCATTGGCGCAGGCGGTGCTCAAGCGTGCTGGAGCTGCTCAGGTCGAGGTGGCCACGGACTTCGCCAACATCGATGGACAGGGCGCCCGAGCCACCATCGGCACTGATGCCGTGCTGCTGGGCAACCGCAAGCTGATGCAGGCAGAAGGCGTGAGTGGGAAGTCGATGGCAGCCCTGGCGGCCAAGTCCGCGCAGCTTGAAGGGGGCGGACGGACTGTCGTTTATGTTGCTCGAGGTGGCGAGCTCATCGGCTTGATCGCGATTGCCGACGCGGTGCGCCCCACATCGAAGGCGACCATCGCCAAGCTGCAGGAGCGCGGCGTCAAGGTTGCGATGATGACCGGGGACAACCAGGCCACCGCCGAGCGTATCGGCAAGGAGCTGGGCATCGACATCGTGCTGGCCGAAGTGCTGCCCGGACAGAAGGCCGCAAAGATCAAGGAACTGCAGGACCAAGGCAACAAGGTTGGTATGGTCGGCGACGGCATCAACGATGCCCCGGCGTTGACACAGGCCGACGTGGGATTCGCCATTGGCGCGGGCACCGACGTGGCCATGGAAAGTGCCCAGGTCGTGCTGATGAAGAGCGATCCCTACGACGTGGTCGGTGCCATCGAACTGTCGCGCGCCACTTTGCGCAAGATGCATCAAAACCTGTGGTGGGCGGTGGGCTACAACGTGGTCGCCTTCCCGGTGGCGGCGGGCGTTTTCTATCCCTTCACGCTGTCACCGGAGATCGCAGCGCTGTCCATGTCGGGCAGCTCGGCGGTGGTGGCCATCAACGCATTGCTGCTCAAGCGCACCAAGCTTGCAGGCATCAAACAGGCAGGAGGATCTGGCACGCAGTCGACCGTTGCGAAGCTTGCCGCTGGAGCGTCGGCATGAACACTCCAAAGCGCCCTGCGGACTTGATGGCAGGAACAGTGCCACTGAATGCCGTCAAGAGCATTCAAGTGTCGAAGTGGATGCTCTCAGCCTGCGGTGTTTGGCTGATGGCCTTAGGCGTCTATTTCATTTTTGTGCGGCCACCCCTGTTGCCTGAAGACCCGCGCTTCATGGGTGCCACCCTCGAACAGATTCGTGCTTCGGTGCCCGGCCTCGAAAGTTGGTTGCGCAAGGTGTTTACTGTCATGGGGGGATTCATGGCAGGTGCCGGGGTACTCACGGTGTTCGTTGCCACTGTCGCCATACCGCTGCAATCGAGGAACACGTCCTGGGTACTGGCCATCTCCGGCGCACTGACTGTTGTGCTGATGAGCGCGACCAACTTTGCACTCCATTCCGATTTCAGATGGCTGCTCCTGCTACCCGCTTTGGTCTGGTTCGCGGGCCTGGTCGTCTTGGTCGCGAGCCGTAAAGCATCCTCTGTCGATCTCGACCGAAGCAACGGAGGAGTGAACTGAATGTGCTTCTCGGCCACTGCAAGCTTTTCCGCGGGTGCGTTTCTCCTCGGAGTTGGAACGCTCACTGTCAGGACGGCCCTGGATACGGGCCAGCGTCGGGATCTTCCATTCGCGGCGATCCCGATGTTGTTCGCGATCCAGCAATTGATCGAGGGCGTGATCTGGCTGACGTTCAGTGAAGACGCTCCACGGCTGAACGCGGTGATGACTCAGGTGTACTCCTTCTTCTCGCATGTGCTGTGGCCGGTCTACATACCCGTGGCTGTTCTGCTGATGGAGCCTCTGGGATGGCGCCACCGAGCGTTGAATGTCTTCGTTGCAGCCGGCGCCACGGTCGGGGCGTATTTGATGTACGCACTGGTGGCATTTCCAGTCGTATCAAAGCCCACCGGTCAGCACATCGAGTACGACTCGCCACACTTTTTTGCAGCAGTGACGATGACGCTGTACCTGCTGTCGACGGTGATCAGCCCGCTGCTGTCCACACACCGCATGGTGCAGGTCTTCGGCGCTCTTGCTCTGCTGTCGTTTGGCGCGGCTTACGCCTTTTATGCGACCTGGTTCATCTCGGTGTGGTGCTTCTTCGCTGCACTACTGAGTGCTGTGATCTGTCTCCACTTTTGCGGGTATGGGCGCGAGCGCAGGCCATCAAACGCCATCAGTCTTCCTACGCACCGTTCACGGGAGAGATGAATGCTGCCCCGTCGATACGAATGCAACAGCTTTGTCCAGGCTCTGCCGGGTCGGGTTTTTGCGCAAATGGACGTTCACACACGACTGTCATCACACATGGGCGAACCCTCCTGGAGGACGGGATGGGGACGGATGAAAACCGAACTCGACGAAGAGCATGGGCAAAAGGTCGGGTCTCGGATGCGTTTGTCGGGGCGCGTCTTTGGTGTCGAACTCTCGGTCGAGGAGATGGTGACAGAGCGCATCCCTCCCCGTCGCAAGGTCTGGGAATCCACCGGGGCGCCAAAGCTGCTGGTTATCGGCCACTACCGGATGGGCTTCGAGCTGTCCCCCCATGGGAACGGTTCGATGCTCCGCGTCTTCATCGAGTACGCATTGCCGGAAAGCGGACTCGGCCTTTGGCTCGGACGATTGTTCGGCCAGCGCTACGCGCGATGGTGCACCCGGCAGATGGTTGACGACACAGTCAAGAACTTCGAGGCGAGTCCCACAACACAACGATCGATCTGATCATTCTGAGGAACTGAACATGAGCAAACAGATTCGAGCCACAACGGCTGCCCTGGCAACAAGCTTGGCCCTGAGCCTGAGTGGCTGCGGCTACAACACTTTTCAAAGTGCCGACGAGCAGATCAAGGCGGGTTGGGCCGAGGTCATCAACGAGTACCAACGCCGTGCGGACTTGATACCCAACCTCGTCAGCACAGTCAAAGGCGAAGCGAAATTCGAGCAAGACACATTGACGCGGGTCATTGAAGCGCGCTCGAGGGCTACATCCATCCAGGCCACACCGGAGTTGATCAACGACCCTGTGGCATTCCAGAAATTTCAGCAAGCACAGGGCGAGCTTACTGGTGCATTGTCCAGGCTGATGGTGGTGTCGGAACAGTACCCGAGCCTGAGAGCCAACCAGGGATTTCGGGACCTCTCTGCGCAATTGGAGGGTACCGAGAACCGCATTTCAGTAGCGCGCAATCGATACATCCAATCGGTTCAGACCTACAACGTCACTGTGCGGTCGTTCCCCTCGAACCTCACCGCCATGGTGATGGGATACAAGGAAAAGGCGACCTTCGCTGTTGAGAACGAAAAGGAAATTGCCAAGCCTCCCCGTGTCGAATTCGAAGCTGCCCCGGCCACATCCACAAGCCCAGCGTCGGGAGCCCTCAAGTGATTGCGATCAACCCAGTCGGCAGGTGCGGCAGCGCGCTGCTGCTTGCAAGCCTGCTGGCGGGTTCTTTGAGCTGGGCTTTGCCTTCCATAGCGCAGACGCCCGTTCCAGCGTTGACGGGGCATGTGGTCGACCAGACTGGAACGCTGACTTCGCAACAGACGTCTGCACTGGAACAAACGCTGACCGATTTTGAGACCAGGAAAGGCAGCCAATTGGCCGTGCTTCTGGTCCCCTCGTCAGCGCCGGAAGCCATAGAGCCCTACGCCTTGCGCGTGGCCGAACAGTGGAAGCTGGGGCGCAAGAAGATCGATGACGGGGCGATCCTGGTCGTCGCCAAAGACGACCGCGCAGTTCGCATCGAGGTGGGCTACGGCCTGGAGGGTGCCCTCAATGACCTCACCAGCAAACGCATCATCAACGAGGCCATCCTGCCGCGCTTCAAGGTCCAGGACTTCCATGGCGGCATTGCCGCAGGGGTTGGGCAGATGATGCGCGTCGTGGACGGTGAACCCTTGCCCGCACCCAGTACACGGTCCAGTCAGGGCTCGGTGGGACTCCAGCAGTACGCCCCGATGTTGTTCATTCTTGCGCTCACCGTGGGTGGTGTGCTGCGCTCCATGCTGGGCAAAGTGCCAGGCTCATTGGTTACCGGCGGTGTCGTCGCGGTGATTGCCTGGTTGGTTGCAGGCGTCATCTCGATGGCGCTCGTGGCGGGCGTGGTCGCGTTGCTGGTGACCTTGTCCGGGGGAGGTCTGCTTGGCCACGGCATGGGTGGCCACCACAGGGGCGGTGGTCGAGGTGGCGGTGGAGGAGGTTTCAGCGGCGGCGGGGGCGGTTTTGGCGGCGGTGGCGCGTCGGGGAGGTGGTAGTCATGAACATCCAACGCATCGTGCGGCATTTGCTGGTGACGGATGGGCAGGTCAAAAGGGCTTTTCCTCCCAGCACCTTGAGCCGGATCGAACAGGCCATCAAGGCAAGCGAGGCCAGCCATGTCGGTGAAGTCAGATTCGCGGTCGAAGGGGGGTTGGACGGCGTGCCGTTGTTCAAGGGGCTCTCGCCTCGAGACCGAGCAATCGAGCTCTTCTCCCAATTGCGTGTTTGGGACACGCAGCACAACACCGGTGTGTTGATTTACTTGCTGCTTGCAGACCGGGCCGTGGAAATCGTTGCCGACCGCGGGATCCACGCGAAAGTCGAGTCGCAGGAATGGTTCCGGGTCTGCCACCAAATGGAGGAAGCCTTCCGCCGGTCGGACTTCGAGGGTGGTGTCGTGCGGGGCGTGGAGACGGTGACGGGATACCTCGTGCAGCACTTTCCATCCAATGGCGATGACTCCAACGAGCTGGCTGATGAGCCCGTGCTGTTGTGAGCCATACCGAAGATCAGCCTGGAGGGGACGTATGACGCCAACGCGAGCAGCCGGACCAGGCGAGGCCACAGGAATGGCGCGCAGGACTGACGGACTGCGACCTGTTCAAGTGGCATGGCTGGCGGGCGCTGTCTTCAGTGTTTCGGCTGGATATGGAGCGCTGTTGCCGGTGCTGCCAGGTTGGCTGGCGACGCTGATGCCGGGGGTCGACGTCGTCGATGTCGGGCGCCACGTCGGCTTTCTCAGTGGTGTGTACGCAGCTGGGGTGCTGTTCGGAGCGCCTTTGTGGGGCGCCGTGTCAGATCGTCTGGGACGGCGGCGCGTCTTGATTGCGGGGTTGGTCGGTTACGTCACCAGTCTGTTGCTGTTGTTGGTCCCTGCCGCCACAGGGCTCTGGGGTCTCTATGCGCTGCGCGGTGCAACTGGATTTTTTGTCGCAGCGGTAATCCCTGTGGTCGCTGCCCTGGTGGCAGAACACACACCAAAGAGACTGCGCGCTCGGCGATTTGCGTGGTTGGGTGCCATGTCCTTGGTGGGATTCTTGTTTGGCCCGGCGTTGAGTGCGGTCGGCGTTTGGCTCGGACCGTGGGTTGCCGGCGCCCCGCTGTCACCCACGCTGTCGGCAAAGGTGGTGCTGCTGCTGTCTGCGTCACTCGGCGCCGTGATGATGCTCGGGCTGGCCCGCACCTTGCCCACTCTGCGTGGTGACGCTGTCGATGCCAAAGAGGATCTAGCCACTTCAACAGGTGTCGGAACTGATCAGGCATCAGCCTTGCCCTTGTATTGGTTGAGCGGGGTGGTGATGTTTGTACTGGCGGGCTTCGAGTTGGGCATCGTTTTGCAGGAACAGCATTCCTCCGAAGTGACATCTTCCCAGTCCGCGATCATGCTGGCTGAGTGCAGCTTGGTCATGCTGGGGGTCAATGCACTGCTCTTCATCACATCGCTGTTGGAGAAGATGCCTGCGCGAACGCTGATCGGAACAGGGCTTTTGCTGGCAACAGCAGGGCTGATCGTTTTGGCCACAGATCCAACCGACGCGTGGATGTACTTTGGCGTCAGCCTGACCTCCGCCGGGACCGGCCTGGTGCTGCCAGTCATCGCCTATCTGGCCGCTGCCACTTCGCCGCCCAGGTTGGGTGCCGTGATGGGCGGTCTTGCCGCAGCGTCCGGCCTCGGTCAGACGCTCGGCTCGGCGGCGGGCGGCGAGCTTTTCGGCGCATTGCAACACCTCACCTTCGCCTGGTTGGCCGCGCCCTTGATCGCAATGACAGGGCTCATGTTGGCGCGCCACCAATTGTGGTCTGGCATCGCCTCCACTGTCATTCATCCGCGCTAAGGATGGTGTTCAAAACCCCGTGCAGTCCCCGATGGTTTGAAGGGCCGAGCCGAGGAACAATTGCGTCATGAAGAAGCAAGCCGAACTGGGACTGAACCTGAGCACAAGGCGCACACGCAAGGCCGTGTTGCTGGACGAGATGGAGCTGGTGGTGCCGTGGCGCGAACTCATTGGCTTGATCGCGGCAGCCTCGCCAGTGGCCAGCACGGGGCGCCCGCCGTTCGCACACGAAACCATGCTGCGTATTCATTTTTTGCAGCAGTGGTTTGGCCTGTCGGACTTGGCCATGGAAGAGGCCTTGTTCGAGACGCCGCTGTATCGTGACTTCGCTGGTCTCTCGGGCACAGAGCGCATCCCCGACCGCGTGAGCATCCTGCGCTTTCGCCACCTGCTCGAAGAGCACCAGCTCAGCCTGCAGATATTGGCCACCGTCAACAGCACGCTGGCAGCCAAAGGGTTGTTGCTCAAGAACGGCACGGCCATCGATGCCACGCTCATTGCCGCACCCAGCTCGACCAAGAACAGCGGCGGCGAGCGTGATCCCGAGATGCACCAGACCAAAAAGGGCAACCAATGGCACTTTGGAATGAAAGCGCATATCGGCGTAGACGCCGATTCGGGCCTGGTGCACACGGTGGTGGGCACGGCGGCCAATGTCAATGACGTGACGCAGGCCAGCGCGCTGGTGCACGGTGAAGAGAGCGATGTGTTTGCTGACGCGGGCTACCAAGGCGTGGCCAAGCGCGAAGAAGCGCAAGGCATCGAGGCCAACTGGCATGTGGCCATGCGCCCGGGCAAACGCAAAGCGCTGGACAAGGCCACGCCGATGGGGCGCGTGCTGGATGAGCTGGAGCATGTGAAGGCCAGCATCCGGGCCAAGGTGGAGCACCCGTTTCGAGTGATCAAGCGCCAGTTCGGGCATGTGAAGGTGCGCTACCGCGGGCTGATGAAGAACACGGCGCAACTGCACACGCTGTTCGCACTCTCCAACTTGTGGATGGCGCGGCACCGGCTTTTGCAGAGGGCGCAGGGATGAGTGCGCCTGCAGCGCGCCCAAGGGCCAGGATGAGGCCTCGAAAGGCCGAGAAATCGACCTCTGCAGTGTTGAAATCGATCGAAACGAGCACGGTAATTTCATGTCGCGAGATTCATGCGCTCAACGGCCTTCTCTGCGCCGGTTTTGAACACCATCCCTAATTGCCTTCCCACACTGGAAGTACGTCCCTTTTGACAACACCCACTGGAGAAATTCATGGCCTACACGAAGACTTTAGACACAGAAAGTTCTGTGCCTGCTGAGGCAGGCAACGCGCACCAAAGGAAGCTGCCACTCAGTTTGCTGGTGGCCTTGGTGGTCGGATCCATACTGGGCAGCGGCATCTTTGGGCTGCCGCAGAACATGGCCGCCGGTGCCGGGGCAGGTGCGGTTCTCATTGGTTGGTTGATCACTGGTGTCGGAATGCTGGCGTTGGCGCTCGTGTACCAGTCACTCGCTCTGCGAAAGCCTGACCTCAACAACGGCGTCTATGCCTACGCCCGGGCAACAGCCGGCGAGTACGTTGGCTTCAACGCCGCCTGGGGTTACTGGGTCAGCGCCTGGATAGGCAATGTGGGCTACTTGGTAGCCGCATTCGGCGCGCTAGGCTACTTCTTTCCGGTCTTTGGTGACGGCAACACGATTGCAGCAGTCGCTGGTGCGTCTGTGGTTCTCTGGGTCGTACATGCGATGGTGCTGCGCGGCATCCAGGGTGCGGTGATGCTCAATGCCGTGGTCACGCTGGCCAAGGTTGTTCCGCTCTTGCTTTTCATCGTGCTGGTCGCTCTGGCCTTTCAGGTGCAGACCTTCACGTTCGATTTCTGGGGTTCCACAGCCCTGGGACCGCTGCTGGACCAGGTGCGCAGCACCATGCTGGTGACCGTGTGGGTCTTCATCGGCATTGAAGGTGCCAGCGTTTACTCGGCCCGCGCGCGGCGTCGCGAGGATGTGGGCCGTGCCACCGTGATCGGGTTCGCCATCACATTGGCGCTGCTGATGAGCGTGTCGTTGCTGTCGCTGGGTGTGCTGCAGCAACCGCAACTCGCGCAGCTGAAGAACCCCTCAATGGCCGGTGTACTGGAAAGTGCGGTCG
Source organism: Hydrogenophaga sp. (assembly GCF_030158645.1). Taxonomy (GTDB): domain Bacteria; phylum Pseudomonadota; class Gammaproteobacteria; order Burkholderiales; family Burkholderiaceae_C; genus Hydrogenophaga. The sequence continues at coordinate 25,200 of NZ_JAOASO010000090.1, forward strand.
GCACCTGGGGCGCGGTGTTGATCTACATCGGCTTGATCGTGTCGGTGGGGGGTGGCTTTCTCGCCTGGATGCTGCTGGCGGCTGAGTCGCTGTTCACGCCTGCTGGAGGTGGCGTGATGCCTGAGTGGCTGGGGCGCCAGAACCGCCAAGGTGTGCCCGCCCACGCGCTGTGGCTGACCAACGGCATGGTGCAGTTGTTCCTGATCGTGACGCTGTTTTCCAAGGCCTCATACCTTGCACTAATCTCGTTGTCCACGGCGATGATCCTGCTGCCCTACCTGTTCAGCGCAATATACGGATTGTTGCTTTCATTGCGTGGCGAGGGCGCTTCCGGTACACGGCGCACGGCGGACTTGCCCGTGGCGGGATTGGCAACGGTGTATTGCCTGTGGCTGCTGTACGCAGCTGGTCCGAAGTACCTGCTGCTCGGCTCATTGCTCTATGCCCCAGGCGCGGCGGTGTATCTGTGGGCCCGCAAGCAACGTGCCGAGCGTGCATTCAAGACCTATGAAGTCGCAATTCTGATTGCGATGCTGTTGATGGCGGCAGTGGCGGCCTATTTGTTGTCCACGGGCGGGCTCAGCCTGTGAACGCCATGAACAACCTTACCCAAAGTCCCAAGCATGATGTGGCGTTTGGCGTGCATTCAGAAGTGGGGCGTCTGCGCAAAGTGATGGTGTGCCGTCCCGGTCTGGCGCAAATGCGATTGACGCCTGGCAACTGCCGAGAGCTGTTGTTCGACGACGTGCTCTGGGTTACCCAGGCGAAAAATGATCACTACTCTTTCGTCAACGCGATGGTCGAACGGGGCGTTGAGGTGCTGGAAATGCACGAGCTACTGGAAACTGTCGTGGCCAACACCACTGCGCGCGACTGGATACTCGATCGCAAGCTCACCGCCAACTTCTTCGATCAGGACGATGTGTGGGCACTGCGCAAATGGCTCGAGTCACTGCCTGCAGCGCAACTGGCCGAACGCCTGATTGGTGGTGTGGTGCGCGGCGAGTTGCCATTTGAGCCCACGGGCCTGACAGCGCGCTGCGCTTCACCAGCTGACTTTCTGCTGCAACCCCTGCCCAACACACTGTTCACGCGCGACACAAGTTGCTGGATCGGCGACGGCGTGGTGTTGAGTCCGATGTTTTGGCCAGCACGTCGTCAGGAAACCCTGCTGGCCACCGCGATCTACCGATTCCATCCGGACTTTGCAGGTCAGGTTGTCGAGTGGTGGGGCGACCCCGATGTGGATCACGGCCTGGCTTCGTTGGAAGGTGGTGACGTCATGCCACTGGGTGGCGGCGTTGTGCTCGTGGGCATGGGCGAGCGCACTTCCCCGCAGGCGGTAAGTCAACTCGCTCGTGTGCTGTTCGCCCGCGGTGCTGCGACCCGTGTGCTTGCCGCGCAGATGCCCAAGTCACGCGGTGCCATGCATCTGGACACCGTGTTCACCTTTTGCGATGTCGACCTCGTCACGATCTTCCCGGAGGTCGTGAACGAGATTCGAACCTACAGTCTGTGGCCAGGCGAGAGAGAGGGTTCGCTTGAAGTGCGGCCCGAGGGTCTGCCTTTTATTGAAGTCGTGGCTCAAGCCTTGGGTTTGCCGCGCCTGCGCACCGTGTTGACCGGAGGTGACGCCTACGAGGCCGAGCGGGAGCAGTGGGATGACGGGAACAACTTGCTCGCCCTCGCCCCGGGTGTCGTGATGGCCTACAACCGCAACACCTATACCAACACGCTGCTGCGCAAGTCGGGCATCGAGGTCATCACGATCCCCAGCGGTGAACTCGGTCGCGGTCGCGGCGGGAGCCATTGCATGTCGTGCCCGATCTCGCGTGACGCCCCCTGATCCACCGCACAGCCACCCAAGAAGACCGACACCATGAGTTTCAACCTTCGCAACCGCAGCCTGCTGGACCTGAAGGATTTTGTGCCGCGAGACATTCGCTTCCTGCTTGATCTGGCCAACGAACTGAAACGTTCCAAGTATGCGGGCAACGAGCATCCGCGGTTGAAGGGCAAAAACATCGCGCTGGTTTTCGAGAAGGCTTCGACACGGACACGGTGCGCATTCGAAGTGGCGGTGCACGACCAAGGGGGGCACGTCACTTACATAGATCCCGTGAGCTCGCAGTTGGGCCACAAGGAGTCGCTCAAGGACACGGCGCGTGTGCTGGGTCGGCTCTACGACGGCATCGAGTACCGCGGCTTTCACCAGAGTGTGGTCGAGGAGTTGGCGCGCTTTTCGCATGTGCCGGTGTGGAACGGACTTACCGATGAAGCGCATCCGACCCAGATCCTCGCCGATCTGTTGACGATGGAGGAGTTTGGTGAAAGGCCCTTGCACGAGCTTTCGTTCTGCTACCTCGGCGACGCACGCTTCAACATGGGCTGCTCGCTGCTGATTGGTGGCACACAGATGGGCATGGATGTGCGTATCGCAGCGCCGGCTGGCCTCCAGCCGCCCGCCGAACTGGTGGAAGAGATGCGCACACTGGCGCAGACCACAGGAGCACGCATCAGCATCGAGATCGACCCCCTGAAAGCAGTCGTTGGAGCTGATTTCATCTATACCGACGTGTGGGTCTCTATGGGCGAGCCGGACGACGTGTGGAAACAGCGCATCGACCAGCTCCTGCCCTACCAGGTGAATAAAGCGCTGATGCAAGCAACCGGCAAGGCGCGCACCCGCTTCATGCATTGCCTACCCGCCTTTCACAATCTGGACACCGAGGTAGGGCGCCATGTACACGAACGATTTGGACTGAGCGAGATCGAGGTCACCGACGAGGTGTTCGAGTCCGACGCGTCCATCGTCTTCACGCAGGCCGAGAACCGCATGCACACGATCAAGGCCGTGCTGGTGGCCACGCTGGCATGAGGGCATCCACATGAGACTGGTCATTGCCCTGGGCGGCAACGCGCTGTTGCGCCGTGGTCAGGCGCTGAGTGCAGACAACCAACTCGACAACGTGCGCATCGCCGCGGCACAGCTGGCGCGTGTGGCGCTGAAACATGAAGTTGTTCTCACCCATGGAAATGGTCCGCAGGTCGGTTTGCTGGCCCTTCAATCGGCGGCATACACCGCAGTACAAGGCTATCCACTGGACGTACTGGGTGCTCAGACCGACGGCATGATCGGATATCTGCTCGAACAGGAGTTGAGCAATTTACTTCCGCCCAGCAAGGTGGTTGTGACGCTGTTGACCCGCGTGGAAGTGGATCTTGCGGACCCGGCTTTTGCAAAGCCGAGCAAGCCGATCGGTCCGATCTATCGCAGCGAGGAGGCTGAAAGGATCGGTGCTGAGAAAGGCTGGGTCATGGCAGCTGACGGTGCGGGGTTCCGGCGTGTTGTCGCTTCGCCGCACCCACAGCGGGTGCTGGGACTGGATCCCATTCGCTGGATGCTGGCCCATCAGGCGCTGGTGATCGCAGCTGGTGGTGGTGGCATCCCTGTAGCGGTGGGTGATGACGGGCGCAGCCGGCACGGTGTCGAGGCCGTCATCGACAAAGACCTGTGCAGCGGCCTGCTGGCCCGCGAGCTGAAATCGGATTGCCTGATCATTGCCACTGACGTGGATGCTGTTTATCTTGATTGGGGACTACCCGGGCAACGCGCCCTGCGACTGGTGTCCCCGGTTGAACTGGCGCGCCATGCGTTCCCTCCTGGCTCGATGGGACCCAAAGTGGAGGCGGCATCCCGTTTTGCCACGGACACCGGCAACCGGGCTTTGATCGGTTCGCTCGAAAACATCGAGGCGATGCTGGAAGGTCGAGCTGGAACCGAGGTTCGGCGTGATGTGGCCGCCCCGCTCGACAGTTCTTCGCACGGTTTCCACTTGGTCGGGTAAGGCAAACGTTTCCTTGTGAGCTGCGTAAGCGCACTGACTCGTTTTATGCCGACGTCGCCGCCGGTTCAGGAGGGAGGGCAGTCGGGTTGCGGCAGTCCATCCTGACTTTGCGCTGACCGAGATGTAATGCATTCGCAAGCTGCCGGTCATGGGTGCCTTACTACATTGGAGTCGTACGCTGTACCGCATTGATTCATTCGAACAATGTGACTTGTTCTTACAGGAGACATCCATGATTCGCAAACTCAGTATCCTCGTCCTCTCCATGGCCGCACTGGCCCCGGCCTTCGCAATGGACTCCGCCAGGTCCGAGGCAAAGCAGGTCATCGCACTGCAGAACGGTGAGACGCTGTACGTCTTCAAGGACGGTCTGATGGCAAAGGAAAGCAAGTACGGAAACGTGATCCACCTCAGCAAGGGTGAAGTCGTCCAGACCGCCGACGGCAAAAGCATCACGACGATGGGCAACGAAGTTGCCCGTCTGTATGTCTTGCTGAACAAGGGTCACGGGAACTGAGCGTTGGCTACGCTTTAAAAGGACAGAGTCCGTATCCAACCGGACCGCATCGACCCTCTCTCCTTTGCTGGCGAGAGGGTGTGTAGTTCGGGACAGAGTGAACTGCGCAAGTTGCGCAGTCGTCACCATTTCAGGATCGCATCGCCACGCAGTGCGATATTGACCTGAACAACGACTTCGGCCCAGTCCGCATCTTTCTGGATCTCTTCGCGCTGCAGAGCTGGTAGAGCTGGCGTCCAGAAAGGGCATCGGCAAGCAACACAAGGTGTGGCTGATCAAGCCTCACGAAAGCATCAAACTCGTGGCCAACACGATCGCTCCAAACGCCACTGCGGCAAGATAGCCAAAGAACACGGGCTTACCGAACTGCGAACCACCCGTCGTCCACGCGATGCCGACCTTGGCCACCATGTTCGCCAACGTTGCGAGGCCGAGCGCCACGACGGTGGCGAATGTTGACAACCCACCTGCGCCATGCAACCGAGCAAGCGAGATCAAGATCGCATCTACATCGGCCAGGCCAGAAACCGCCGACAGTACGTAAAGACCGCTGGTATCCAGCCACTGTTTGGCTGCGGGCACCAAGACACTGATGACAGCGAGAAGCGCACCAAAGCCAAGAGCAGTCCCGAGATCAAAGGGCGCCATCGCGTCGACAGCACCCTCCTTCACAGATGTATCGGCCTTCTTGCGCCACCGCCAGAGTGACACACCCAGCAGTACCACGCCCGTGACCACCAGGCTGCTGCCTAAGGTGGATAGCAGCGACGGCTGTATCGCAGCCAGCAGAACGACCATGCGAAAGAACATGACGCCACACGCGGCCAGTGAGCCGGCTGCTGCCGCATCGGCCAGGTGTGGCTGCTGGCGTGCGTATCGAGCCAAGGCCAATGTGGTGGCCGTGGAAGAGGCAAGCCCACCCAGAATCCCGGTCCACAGGACGCCCCTTTGTGCGCCGGTGATCCGCATCGCGAAGTGGCCGGTCATCGACAGGCCTGCGATCAGGATGACCGCCCACCACAGCTGGTACGGATTGAGTGCGGCGTAGGGCCCCAGACCCGCATTTGGGAGGTAAGGCAGGATGACCATGGACAACACCAGCAACTGAAGTGAAGCCGTCAACTCGCGATGATCAATCACGCGCAGCCAACCGTGCAAGGTTGGCTTGAGGTCCAGAAGCACTGCGCCAACCACTGCTGCCGACAAAGCCAATGTGATATTGCCGTGTGCCGCAAAGGCACCCAGACCCAGTGTCAACAGCATCGCCACGGGTGTTGTGGCGCTGAGATCGCCAGACACTCGGGCATGACGAACGTAGGACACCGTCAGCAGCAGGGAGAGTCCGAGCAGCGCACCCAGCAAAGGCCAGGCGCCGAAATCAGGCTGCAAATGCCCGAGCACACCGCCGAACAATCCTGTCAGCGCGAACGTGCGCAAGCCTGCAACACGCCCCCCCTCCGGCAGCTCGCGTTCGTGCCAGCCGCGTTCCAGGCCGATCACCAGACCGACAGCAAGCGCTGCGATAAGACCCTCGGCGCCAGATGGCAGTTCGTAGTCGCTCATCGGTCCTCTCCGTTGAAGGCCTGCGCAGCGGCCTGCAGCATCTTGCGAACGCACCAGTCGGCGTAAAAGTGACCAAAGAGCCTTCCCACCCGTGCCGGATAGGCACAGGCGGAGGAGCACCCTCGATGCGTCAAGGCGTGATGCTGATGCCGTTGGGGGACTTGCCCACTGGGACGGTCTTCGTGACCCTGCGTTCTGTCACGTCAAGCACGGAGACCGAATTGGCGTAGATGTTCGTCACATACGCAAACCGACCGTCGCGATCGACGACCACGCCATGGGCACCGGCGCCGGTCACGACTATCTTGGCGACTTTGAAACTCTGCAGGTCAATCAGGCTGACGGTCTTGCCAGGCTTCTTGCGCGTGCCCTGGTTGGCCACCAGCAACGTGCGCGAATCGGGGGTGGCATACAGCTGGATGGGCCCTGCTCCGACTCTGATCTTGCGAACCACCTTGCGTGTGGCAGGGTCGATCATGGCGACGGCGTTTTCCTGCGACAGCGAAACAAAGGCAAAACGACCATCTGGCGTGAAGCCGGTCTGAGCTGGTCCTTTGCCAGCGGGCACTTTCGCCACCTCCTTCTGGCTGGTGGTGTCGATGACCGACACCGAGCCACCCTTGAGATTGGCGACGTACACCTCCTTGCCGTCCGGGCTGGTTCGAAGGCCGTGGGGAAACTGGCCGACTGAAATGGTCGCCACAAGACTCCGCGACGATGTGTCGATCACACTGACCGTGTTGTCGCCGCCGTTGGTGACGTAGGCAAAGCGGCCATCTGGCGACACCACCACATGGGCCGGGTGCATCCCCACGGGCACCTGCGCTACGACTGCGTTGGTGCTGGTGTCAATGACCCAGACAGCCCCGGGCTGTGCCATCGCCTCGTGGGCGCCTTGGGCCATGCCCTTGTGCACGGAAGCGTCGGTAGTCGGGCCAGGCTCGCCATTGTTGGTTACCCACGCGAATTTGCCGTCCGGTGATACCTGCACGTTGTGCGGCATCTTGCCCACGCGCACGCTCGCCAGCGTCTTGAACGATGTCGTGTCAATCACGCTGACCGTGTCTGCGCCCTCATTGGCCACATACACCTTGTCGGCGGAGAAGCTGGCCCCAGACCAAGCCAGCAGGCCCACCTGCACCGCAGTCAAAAGCCAGTTGTTCTTTCTTGTCATCGCGAACCATCCTTGCTGAGAAAAATCAGGTGAAATCCGCCGAACTTCGTTGTCATGTTTTGTCGCGCCGCAAACGCAGCGCATTGCCAATCACCGACACCGAGCTCAAGCTCATGGCCAGCGCGGCAATCAACGGCGACAGCAGCCAGCCCGTCATTGGATACAGCACGCCGGCCGCAATCGGAATGCCCAGCGCGTTGTACAAAAAGGCAAACACCAGGTTTTGCTTCATGTTGCCCACGGTTGCTTCGGACAGCGCGCGCGCAATCGCAATCCCGCGCAGATCGCCCTTGACCAAAGTGATCTGCGCACTGTTCATCGCCACGTCAGTCCCGGTACCCATGGCCACACCCACATCGGCCTTGGCCAGTGCCGGTGCATCGTTGATGCCGTCACCTGCCATGGCCACCACGCGACCTTCCTTTTGTAGTCTCTCCACCAGAAGCAGCTTGTCGGCCGGCTTGACCTCGCCGTGCACCTCGTCGATGCCCAAGCGGGCTGCAACAGCCTTGGCCGTGGTCAGTCCGTCACCGGTCGCCATCACGATGCGCAGACCGGATGCCTTGAGGGTGGCCAAGGCCTCCGGCGTGCTGGCTTTGACCGGATCGGACACCGCCAACAGGCCCATCAGCTGTCCATCAACAGCCAGATACATCACGCTGGCACCTTCTGCGCGTAAGGCCTCGGCCTGCGGCACCAGAGCGCCAACCGATACACCGATCTGCTCCATCAGCGTGGTGTTGCCCAGGGCCAGCTGACGTCCGGCCACCTGCCCACGCACGCCAATGCCCGAGCCGGATTCGAAATTCTCGGGCTTTTCCAACGACTTGCCGCGCTCGCGGGCGGCGCGCACGATGGTCTCAGCCAGTGGGTGTTCGCTGCCTTGGTCCAGGCTGGCGGCCAGGCGCAACACCTCATCGGCATCAAAACCGGGCGCGGGAACGGCGCGCTCAAACGTCGGGCGGCCTTCTGTGAGCGTCCCGGTCTTGTCGATGATGAGGGTGTCGATCTTGCGCATGTTCTCGATGGCCGCTGCGTCCCGGAACAACACGCCGTGTGTGGCGCCGCGACCGGTGGCGACCATGATGGACATGGGTGTGGCCAGGCCCAACGCGCAAGGACAGGCAATGATCAGCACGGCCACCGCGTTGATCAGGCCGAACACCCAACTTGGCTCGGGACCGAACAGACCCCAGCCGAAGAAGGTCAACAAGGCAATGCCCACCACAGCGAGGACGAAGTAACCCGCCACCACATCGGCCATGCGCTGCATCGGCGCTTTGGAACGCTGGGCCTGGGCCACCATCTGCACGATCTGCGACAGCATGGTGGACGCGCCGACGCGCTCAGATCGCATCACCAGCGCGCCGCTGGTATTGAGCGTAGCGCCGATCACTTTGTCGCCCACGCGTTTGGTGACGGGCATCGGCTCGCCCGTGAGCATGGATTCATCGATTGAGCTGCCGCCCTCCGTCACCTCGCCGTCCACCGGTACTTTTTCGCCTGGGCGCACACGCAGCAAGTCGCCTACATGCACATGGGTCAGTGGCACATCCTCTTCGGTGCCGTCTTCCCGAATGCGCCGGGCGGTTTTTGGCGCCAGACGAAGCAGCGACTTGATGGCCGCCGAGGTCTGAGAACGGGCCTTGAGTTCGAGCACCTGCCCCAGCAGCGTCAGTGAGATGATCACGGCGGCGGCTTCAAAGTAAACGGCGACGCGGCCCATGGAGATGAACGAGTCCGGGAACACCTGCGGCGTGATCGTGGCAACCACGCTGTAGAGAAAAGCTGCACCCGTGCCTAGGCCAATCAAGGTCCACATGTTGGGACTGCGGTTCACAACGGACTGCCAGCCGCGCGAAAAGAAGGGCCAACCCGCCCACAGAACAATCGGGACCGACAGCACCAGTTCGATCCAGGTCTGGGTCGTGGATTCAAACCACTGCAGCCGATGACCAAACATGGCCAAGACCGTGACCACCACGGTCAGCGGAAGCGTCCACCAGAAGCGGCGCTGGAAATCGCGCAACTCGGGGTTGTCATCGTCGTCGAGGTCAGGCAGCAAGGGCTCGAGCGTCATGCCGCACTTGGGACAGTTGCCCGGATGGTCCTGGCGAATCTCAGGGTGCATCGGACAGGTGTAGATCGCGCCGGCCACCGCTGAAGTGGTCTCTGCGGGTGGCTCGGGCGCGAGGTATTGAAGCGGGTTCGCAGCGAACTTGCCTTGGCACTTGGCACTGCAGAAATAGAAGGTGCGGCCCTCGTGGGTCAACATGTGACCAGACTGCGCAGTGACGGTCATGCCACACACGGGGTCCTTCAGGTCCTTTGGTGAGGCCGATTCGGACAGCGCACTGCTGCCGTGATGTTGGTGTGCATTCATGTTGATCCGCCTATTTCCTGTCGTTGTGGGTACGCCCGGAGTCCTGCGAATGGCTGACGTGCCCCCCGTGGCCGCCCCTGTGCATCAAGTGCATCAGCGGACAAGCGAGCAGCAGCAGATAGGGCCAGTAACCCAGGACATGACCCCAGTGTTCTCGCAGCAGATAAAAACCGGCGATCAAGGCGGCCGTTGCCAGCGCCATGCCTGCCGGGCGGCGCCAGAACGATGGCGCGGGGGAGTCGTTGTTGGAAGGGTTCATTGCATCGCTCCGACAGGGTTGCCTGCGAAAGATGTGTAAGAAGTTGCCGCTCCGTGCGATCGATGTGCAGTTCCATCACCCCTGGATGAGCGGTGATGGCTTGTCACTTGCTGACGGGCGCGGTGGCTGCACCCGGCATGCGCTGCATCATCATTTCCATCATGGTCTGCATCATGTCCATGCGCATCTCCATCATCTGATGGTGCTTGCCCATGTCCACGGGCATCTCCTTCATGCCGGACATCCCTGGCATGCCTTCCTTGCCATGCATGCCGCCCATTCCCTTCATGCCTTTCATCATCGCCATGCCTTCTTGCATGGTTTTCATGTGCTCGTTCATCAGTGCCTGCCGTTCGGCTGAGGTCTTGGCATTCATCATCTTGTCGCGCATGGCCTGCATGTCCTTCATGCCGTTTGGCATGGCAGAAGATGCCGCAGCGGCTTGATGGGCGTTGTGTTCGTCGGCTTTGGCTGCCGACATTGCGCCGGTTCCCGGTGCGCTTGGGTTTGCGCATGCCGTCAGCAAGAACGCGGCAGAGATCGCGACGATGGTGTGGAGAGTTTTCATGGTGGTGTTCTGTGAATGAATAGGAGAGCCGCCTCATGCGGCGACAAAGTGGCGGAAGCCAACAACGGGACGGGGGGCCATCTGGCCAGACCAGAGTGCGGAGGCACTCTTCGCAATGGACTGCGATGCCGGCCTACAACGACAACCGATGCGGGCGGGCTGCGGTGGGCAAAGTCAGATGCACGGGTCTGGTGGCCTGTACCCGGTCCCGTGTGGCGATGGCCGAGGTCGTGGACGACCCCCATACCTGGTGCAGCACGCCCACCAACTCTGGACTGACATTGGCGATGGGCTGATCCACCTTGGTGATGGCCAGCGAGGTTTCATCGCAAAACTTCAAGCATCCGGTATCGCCGGAGTTGGTTTGTTCGCCGTGATGGGGTTGGGCGACGGGTACGTCCTGTGGCATCGCCGTGAACGAAGATTGACTGCCTTCGTTCGGTTCGTTCAGAAGGCACGCATTGGCCACCCCTGCGCCCAACGCGAACAACCACACCGCCAGGATCATCCAGGTGGCATGGCGCAGCGAGCGGCGATACATGTGCATATCAGTCAGGTGAGCAGTGGCAACGATCCAAGGCTAACCCTGGGCGCGTGAACAGCCTTGATGCAGATCAAGAAAGCAGGTCAAGGCACGATCTCAAGTCGAAACAGTGTGCAACTGGGTTTTACGGCGGTCGGTTCGTCACCGAACACACCGGGTCACGGCCATGGCATTGACAGCTTGCCCTCTCAGTGAGCGTCATGGTGAACGTGCACGCCCCGCATCCAGGCCATGAGGTCGATGGGGCTGGATGTGCGCGCACTGGTGGCCTCTGACTGAGCACGGGACTTCTTGAGCTGCGGCTTTTGCTGAGGCTGGTGCTGGGTCAGGGTGCCGCGCGACAGCTTGTCCAGAATCGCGCAATGAGGCTGTTCGTTGCCGTGGCAGGCCTTCACCAAGGCCGAAAGCCCGTCCATCATTTGCTCGATTTCACGCCGCTTTTCTTCCAGGTCCGCCAGGTGTCGCTGCGCCACGGCCTTCACCTCGCGGCTCGTGCGCTGTGAATCGCTCCACAGGCCGAGGAGCTCGGCGATCTGGGCCACCGAAAACCCCAGATGGCGCGACTGCCGGACGAATCGAAATACCGAGACTTCACGATCACCATACAGACGGTAGCCCGCATCGCTGCGCTCTGCCTCAGGCAGCAGGCCGATCTGTTCATAGTGGCGAATCATCTTGGCGGAGACGCCTGCGGCGGCAGCCGCCTCGCCAATGTTCATCAGAGTGGTCATAGTGCGATCCGGGGTTTGAATGACTCCAACGGTCGAAGGATGTAGCTTGTCATGGTGGGAAGGTCAAGACCCTCACCGGGAGAGCCCTGAGGAGCGGGGTTCAAAGGGTTGGATAGCCAGCGTCAGCCAGCGCTTCGACCAAAACATCGCGGTCTTCACCGCTTTTCACGGTGATCAAACGCCGCGGCAGATCGACCTGTATCTCGCATGCTGGATCAACCAGTTTCAGGGTGACGTTCACCTTGGAAGCGCAGTGGCCGCAGGTCATGTCGGGGAGGTGGAATTCGTGCATGGATGACTCCTTGGAGGGTTGAGGGAACCCGCACTCTGGGCATTGCCACGGTGGCAAGGTCAAGTTGCATCGGCCGTTGCGCTTGCCACCGTGGCAAGGCCAAAGATCCGCTCCACCCTCAACTTTTGGAGTGCCTCATGAACACCGCCACCTTGTCGCTCATCGAGCATCAGTTTCCCATCGAAGGCATGACCTGCGCCTCTTGCGTGGGTCGCGTCGAGAAGGCCTTGAAGGCCGTTGCTGGCGTACAGGAAGTCAGCGTCAATCTGGCCACCGAACGTGCCACCGTGAACGCAGCTGCTTCTACACTGCCCGCCAGCCTGGTGGCTGCGGTGCACAAGGCAGGCTACAGCGTGGGCAAGGAACCCAGCGTGGATCAGGGGGCACAGCCCACAAGAGGCAAAGGCGAGCCCTGGTGGCCTGTCGCGCTCGCCGCTTTGCTGTCGTTGCCCTTGGTGCTGCCCATGTTCGCCATGCTGTTCGGCTCTGACTGGACGATCAATGGCTGGCTGCAGCTCGCGCTGGCCACGCCCGTTCAGTTCTGGCTGGGCGCGCGCTTCTACCGCGCGGGCTGGAAGGCCGTGCGTGCCGGCGCTGGCAACATGGACCTGTTGGTGGCCCTAGGCACCAGCGCCGGATATGGCCTGAGCGTGTATCTGCTGTTCAAACACGCCGAACACGGCATGCCGCACCTGTACTTTGAAGCATCGGCAGTGATCATCACGCTGGTGCTGCTGGGTAAATGGCTGGAGTCGCGCGCCAAACGCCAGACCACGGCCGCCATCGCCGCCCTCAACGCGCTCAAGCCCGAGTTGGCGCGCGTGCGCATGGCCTATGGCGATGTCGACGTCGCCATCGCGCAGGTGAAGGTGGGGGACACCGTGGTGATTCGCCCGGGCGAACGGATCCCGGTAGATGGTGTCGTCATCACAGGATCCAGCCAGGTGGACGAGTCGCTGATCACGGGCGAAAGTCTTCCCGTGGCCAAACACGCGGGCGACAAGGTCACCGGCGGCGCTGTCAACGCCGAGGGACTGCTGCTGGTGGAGACCACGGCGGTGGGTGCCGAGTCCACGCTCTCGCGCATCGTGCGCATGGTCGAATCGGCGCAGGCGAAGAAAGCCCCGATCCAGCGCATCGTGGACAGCGTGAGCGCCGTCTTTGTACCGGTGGTGCTGCTGATCGCCGCGTTCACCCTGTTGGGCTGGGGCCTGGCCACCGGCAACTGGGAGCAGGCCATTCTGAACGCGGTGGCGGTGCTGGTGATTGCCTGTCCGTGTGCGCTGGGCCTGGCCACGCCCACCGCCATCATGGCCGGTACCGGGGTGGCGGCTCGCCAGGGCATCCTGATCAAGGATGCCGAAGCCCTGGAAATCGCGCACCGCATCGACACCGTCGCGTTCGACAAGACGGGAACGCTCACCGAAGGCAAGCCGACGCTCGTCGCAGCGTTGGCGGCTCCTGGTTTCGACGAAGAGTTGCTGTCCTGGAGTGCCGCGATCCAGGCGGGCAGCGAACACCCGCTGGCACGCGCCGTGATGAACGCCGCTGAACAGGCCAGCATTGCGCTGCTCTCAGCCGCCAAGGTGAGCGCCGTGCCGGGACGCGGCATGTCGGCCGAGGTGCAGGGTCGTGCATTGCGCCTGGGCAGTCCGCGGTACATGCAGGAACTGGGCGTGGACACTTCGGCACTCGCCGAGCCCGCGCGCCAGCTTGAAAGCGATGGACGCACGGTCTCATGGCTTGCCGATGTGACGGAGGGACCTGCGCTGGTGGGCATGCTGGCCTTTGGCGATGCGCCCAAAGCCAGCGCCATCACCGCCATTCGGAGCCTGCAGGCTTTGGGAATTCGCACCGTGATGGTCACCGGCGACAACCAGGGCAGCGCGATGGCCGTCGGGAGTGCTCTGGGCATTGACCAGATCGAAGCACAGGTGTTGCCGGCAGACAAGGCAGCCATCGTGAACCAGCTCAAGGAAGGGGGCCGCTCGGTGGCGATGGTGGGCGACGGCATCAATGATGCGCCAGCCCTGGCTTCGGCCGACGTGGGCATTGCCATGTCCACCGGTACCGACGTGGCCATGCACGCCGCCGGGATCACCCTGATGCGGGGCGACCCCGCGCTGGTGGCCGACGCGATCGACATCTCGCGCCGCACCTACCGCAAGATCCGCCAGAACCTGTTCTGGGCCTTCGCCTACAACGTGATCGGCATCCCGCTGGCGGTGGCAGGTTTGCTGAACCCAGTGGTGGCCGGTGCGGCCATGGCGTTGAGCAGCGTGAGCGTGGTGAGCAATGCGCTGCTGCTACGGAGTTGGAAGCGCAGAAGTTGAAGGCGCTGGTGCGTGCGCGAACTGGGTGCGGCTAAAAGAGCAAACGCGCCCGACCTCAATTTCAGTTTCTCGAAGCTCAGCATTCGCCATGATTTTCATCGTGAGTGAGACGCGCGAGGATGAGTTTGGGATGCAATATTGGCCTGCAGCCCTCCACTGACTGGTGTTCGGATAGCACCGGCCAACGGTACAAAAACTGACGGACTGCTTTGAGGCTGTGCCTCCATTTCGTAACTCACCCCCAAAGTGACTGCAACCGTCTTGAGGAGACGGACACGCAGAAGTTACAAGCGTATTGGACTGGCAAAGGACCTCAGCGAAGTTGATCCCCGAGCACTGCAAACGCGCGCTGTCCAATGCGTCGCCCTGCGCGAGAAATCGCCTTCAAGTGCTGCGCCCTCGCACCAAAGGCACGAGGCGATCGCTTATGCTCACGGCGACTACCGAAGGCGCTCCACCTCTCTCTTGACCAGCTCGAAGATCTGATCCGGATCGGTCGAAGACAGCGGCTTACCGTTGACGAAGAAGGTCGGGGTGGCTCGAACCCCGATCGCCTTCAGATCCACGACGTCTTGCGCCAGCAAGGCATCCACCGAACCAGAGGCGATGTACTGGCGTGCCTGCTCCACGTCCAGGCCGACCGATTGCGCAATGGCCCACGCTCGCAAGGAGGCGTTCGTGCGTTGACCCGTCCACGCCCGCTGCCCGTCCAGCAAGGCGTCAAGCACAGGTTCAAATTTCCGCTGTGCACGCGCTGCTTCAAGAATCCTCACCGCTTCCACAGACGCCTCCCTATGAAACGGCGTGTACCGAATCACCAAGCGCGTCTCACGCGGAAACGCCGCCAGGATCTGTTTCACGCGAGGATGGAAGGCCTTGCACGCCTCACAGGCGGGATCGAAGAACTCGACGATGGTGACCGGCGCATCCTCGGCACCAATGATCGGCGAGTGCGGTCGCACCATCGCGCCGGCCTGCTCTGAAGCCTGCAACGCCGCAACCTGCAGCGTATGTCGCTGATAAAGAAAGACGGCGGCAGCAAACACCGCGAGGACGGCCAGCGCCGAGAGGAAAACAATGTGGCGGCGGGTCATGCAGTGGCACCCAACGCGTTTGATACCGACGCTCGGTGAGAGACAGACGCGTTGGCTTCTTTCATGGTCAGCAGGCCCTCTGGTTTCATGCTCGGGGTTGGTACGCAATGATCGCCATGCCCGCCAGCGTGACCGCCACGCCCACCCCATCCCAGATCGACGGGCGAACGCCATCGACCGACCAGAGCCATGCCAGCGCAACCGCCACATAGACCCCGCCGTAGGCCGCGTAGACCCGCCCCGAGGGCGCGGCGTGGAGGGTCAGCAGCCAGGCGAAGGTGGCCAGGCTCACGGCCGCTGCGGGTAACAACAGCCAGCCCGACCCCTGACCGCGCAGCCACAACAACGGCAAGTAGCAACCCACGATCTCGGCGATGGCGGTGGCCAGGTAGAGCAGCAGCGTTTTCATACCGTCAACGGGTGGTCAGACGTCCATGGATTTCAGCAGGGCCAGGATGTCTTCGGCGATCACGGCGGGCTCGGTCCCATAGCTTGAGAACAGGCGCACGGCTCCGTTGGTGTCGAACACGTACTTACCCGCCGAATGGTCCATCGTGTACGAGGTGGGTGTCGAGCCCTCGGCTTTTCGGTAGTAGATTTTGAAGCTGTCAGCGACGGCCTTGAGCTCGGTCGGTTCAGGGCGCAGCGCCAGAAAGCTCGGGTCGAAGTTGGTCATGTACTCCTTGAGCAAGGGCAACGTATCGCGCTCCGGGTCCACTGTGATGAAGAGCACCTGCAACTGCTTGCCTTGATCGCCCATGAGGCGTTTTACCTCGGCCAGGGTGGTCATGGAGGTGGGGCACACATCGGGGCACTGCGTGAAGCCGAAAAACACCACCACCGCCTTGCTACGGAAATCGGCCATGGTTCGCACCTGCCCGGTGTGGTCGGTGAGCTTGAGGTCCTGTGCAAAAGCAGCGCCTGTGATGTCCGTGCTCTTGAAAGTGGGCGCCTGAGGCGAACAGCCCGCCAGAAAACCACCTGCGGCGAGCCACGAAGCGCTCAACGCCAACACCTTGCGTCGGTTGAAAGGAGGTGCGGGAGCCATCTCTCTCATTTTTTCACCTTTGCCACTTCTTCGGCCACCAGTGCGGCAAGCTGATCGGGCCCGAAACTGGGCAGGCTGCGGCCGTTGACGAAGAAGGTGGGCGTCTTGGTGACTTGCAGCGCGGTAAGGTCTTCTATGTCCTGCTGCAGGACGGCCTGCATACCGGGTTTTTCCATGTCCTGCCGCGCCTTGACGAGGTCCAGCCCGGCCCGCTCGGCTACCTTGAATGCGGTCTCGATGCTGGGTTGACCGTGGTCGGCCCAGGCGGGCTGCGCGGCCAACAACGATTCCAGCACCGGCTGGTACTTGGCCTGGCTCTTGGCCGACTCCAGCAGCTTGACCACTACGTCTGAACCTTGGTGAAACGGCGCGTATCGGATCACGAGCCGTACGTCGTCGGGGTACTGGGCCATCAGGTTCTTGACGATGGGATAGAACGCGCGGCAGGTCTCGCAGGCGGGGTCAAAAAACTCGACGATGGTGACCGGCGCGTTCTGCGGGCCGAACACCGGCGAGTGCATGCGTACCAAGCGCGTCTGCTCGGCCTTGACCTGAACGTCTTGCGCGGTCTGCACCCGCGATTGGTAGGCGTTCATGCCCAGGTAGAAGAACAAGGCAACGATAGCCACCAGACCGATGACGGTGAATTTTTTGGCGTTCATGAACGGGACTTTCTCAAATAGACAAAAAGCAGGAAGGCGATGGCGATGAAGGCCAGGAGAGACAACCAGGGAATCTGGATGCCGTTCAGGATCTCTAGGCTCTGTTCGCTGCACGAAGGCCCGGCGCCGCAGGGCACCCACCACTGGGGCACCCACCCTGCGATCAGCGCGGTGTGGTAGCCCGCGATGGCGGCACCACCCAAGGCCAGCGGCAACGCGTACACCGCACCGCGGCGGTCTTCGGCGAACGCGGCCATGCCTAGGATGATGGCCAACGGGAACATGAAGATGCGCTGATACCAGCAGAGCAGACAGGGCGTCATGCCCATGACTTCACCGATGAAAAGGGCACCGAGAGTGGACACCAAAGCGAACGCCCAGGCGCCCATGATCCAAATCCAGCCACGCCTCATGAAGGAAGCTCCTCAGAGACTTTGCGGGTCGGTTGGCGCGGTGGCGCTTTCAATGAAGCAAGGCACCAGGTCAGCGCGGCGCAGACGATGAAGACATCGGCGAGATTGAAGGCCGGCCAATGGATGTTGCGCCAGTGAAAGTCGAGGAAATCCACCACAGCGCCGATCTGGACGCGGTCCACGAGGTTGCCGCCACCACCGCCGGCCACAAAGGCGCCCAGCCAGCGGTCCAGCGGTTCGGCTTGCCGCGCGAGGCACATCACTGAAACGAAGCCCACCACCAGCACCGAAACGCCGATGAAAAACCAGCGTTGCCAGCCACCGGCATCCGCCAAAAACGAGAATGCCGCACCTGCGTTGAGCACATGCACGAAGTTGAACCAGTCGGTGACCCGAACCGCTTCACCCAGTTCGAGGATGGTGGAGAAATACGACTTGGTGGATTGATCCAGCAAGAGAAGGATGGCCACGGCGGCGAGCCATGTCCACCTGGGATTTCGCTGGGTCCAGCGAGCGGTCATGAGAGAGTCCTTCCAAAACGATCCGAGGTCAGCCTCCGTCTGAGACGGCGGCCGCTTGAAGCCTGGGGATCGGGGAAGTTGTGTCTGTCAGCGCATCAGGCGACATCGTTCCACCCCGAACCTGTCGGGGTGGACCATTGGGGACGATACGGTTGCTCATGCCAGGAAGGCAAGCGGCGTTCGGCGAGGTGTTCGACCTGTTCAGCGCCCGCAGAGATGGCCATGGACGCGGTGGTCGCAGTGACAGCGGCGGCGCAGTTAGCGTGGCAGGTTCCGCAATCTAGATCAAAGCCGCTGTCGCCAACGACCCCGTCTTCAACGCCCTCCACCGCCTGCCCATGGCTGGACTGATGGTGCGTGGCTTGCGGCCCCTGAGTGGCCGAAACGTGGCCGCAGCACGCCGCAGCCGCTGCAGCAGAAAATTGCAGCGGCAGCAGCGTGAGCATCAACAAGATCAGAAAAGCGCGCATGCGACGAATTTTAAGCGGCAGCCATCTCAATGGCCGCGTGCACGGGCTATCAGCTCAGCCAGCTCGGGACGCACAGGCAAGGGATCAAAGGCACTCACGGTGGACCGGCCCGGGTTGCCCAGCGGTAGGCGCCCGCTCAGGTGGCCCAGCGGTACCAGCGCCAGCCGCATCACCTGTCCTACTGCCTCGGACCAGTCGCGGGTGCGCAAGGCCAAGTTCAACATCTGTGCGTGGGTCTGCAGGTGCGGCTTGACGTGCAGCTGCCCCACGACATGGGCCGCCTCCAGGTACAGCCAGGCCTGCTCCGAGGAGGCTGCGGTTTTTGCGCTCTGGATCAGCTGGGCATGGGCGGCGCCATCAAATCGGCGATTGCCCGGTGGTTCAGTGGACGTGGCCATGGTGGTCTTCCTTTGCACTGTCTGCGCCCAGTTCCCCCCGCGCCTGCCGCATCACTGTCCAACCACCGTGCAGCGCCAGCGCCGCCATCAGGCTGGCCACCAACAGGTCGGGCCAGGCCGAGCCCGTGCCGAACACGCCGAGCGCGGCCATGAACACCGCGACGTTACCGATGGCGTCGTTGCGAGAGCACAGCCACACGCTGCGCATGTTGGCATCGCCTTCGCGAAACGCGTAGAGCATCCAGGCCACGGCCACGTTGGCCACCAACGCCATCAGCGCCACCACGCCCATGGTCATGGCCTGTGGCACCTCGCCGTGCCACATCGACCACACCGCTGCCCCCAGCACATACAGCCCAAAGCCCATCATGCTCACCGCCTTGAGGATGGCTGCGCGCGCGCGCCAGGCCAGCGCCGAGGCCAGCACCGCAAGCGACACTGCGTAGTTCATCGCGTCTCCAGCGAAATCGACCGCGTCAGCCAACAGCGAAAGTGAACCTGCCTGAAATCCGGCGCCGATCTCGACCAGGAACATGACAGCGTTGATGATCAGGGCGATCCAAAGGATCTTGCGGTAGCGGCCCAGGTTGACGATGGCATCAACCTTGGGGGTTTCGTGGTCACAGCAATGGGCTGACATGGTTTTTCCTTTCGATGCCTGTATTGGAAACCCTGGAGCCGCTACAGTGTCAATCACTTGTTTGAACTAAGGGCTTCAACATGCAGATCAAGGACCTTTCCCGCGCCACTGGCGTGGATGTGGAAACCATCCGCTACTACGAGAAGCAGTGCCTGCTGCCCAAGCCGGCGCGGCGAGACAACGGTTACCGAGACTACGCTGCGCAGCATCTGGAGCGTCTGTCCTTTATCCGGCACTGCCGGGCGTTGGACATGCCGCTGGCCGATGTGAACCGTTTGCTGGGTTTTGTAGATGCGCCACTGGCTGATTGCAGCGACGTGGACATGCTGGTGGATGAACAGCTGGCGCGGGTGCGCGCACGGCTCAAGAGCATGCGGGCGCTGGAGAAACAGTTGCTGCAGTTGCGGGCGCGCTGCTCGGGCTCGCACGAAGGGCACTGCGGCATTCTGGACGAGCTGGTGTCTGCCGCGCATGGCGAGGCGTGCGCCTGCCATTCAGGATAAAGCCACGTCAAGGATCGGTAAGAACTGAAAACCAGTCATTGCCTTCGGAATCCTGAACGGCTGCATCGTGCTGGATTCTCATTGCCCCTAATTTCTTCTGCGAACTTCCGCAACCAGTCTCTTGCGGACGGCGAAGCGGATGTTGGAAGACGTTTGACCAGCGATGCGAAGCAGGCGCTCGATGATATTTGCCCCAACTCGGGTTTCGCCGATTGCCTCGGCGGCAGCACAGGGGTACCTTATCGCCTCATGGACCTCAGAGAAGTTGATCCCCGAGAACT
>NZ_JAOASO010000091.1 GCF_030158645.1 Hydrogenophaga sp.
CGCATGCCGTCGATGGTCTGCATGCCGGTGCTCATGATGATGGGCTTGCCGAAGCTGGCGATGTGGCGGATCAGCGGCACGTGGTTGCACTCGCCCGAGCCGATCTTGAACGCGGACACGCCGATGTCGTTGAGAAAGTCGGCAGCGGCGCGCGAGAACGGCGTGGAGATGTAGATCATGCCGAGCGACTCGGCGTAGGTCTTGAGAGAAATCTCGTCGTCCTTGGACAGCGCGCATTCCTCCATCACGTCCCAGATGGATTTGTCGGCGTTGGGCGGGAAGATCTGTTTGGCTTCGTCGGTCATTTCGTCGTCGACGAAATGCGTCTGGTGTTTGACCATCTCACAGCCGGCCCGGTGAGCAGCGAGCACCATGCCTTTGGCCACGTCGAGGCTGCCGCCGTGGTTGATGCCGATTTCGGCCACGACCAGCGGCGGGTGGGCGGGGGAGATGTCGCGGTGGGCGATTTTCATGAAAGCCTCTTGCCGGGTGGCGTCAGGGAATTACAGGGAGCCGGCGTAGAACGCCTGGATTTTCGAGCGCATGAAGCCGAGCGTCTTTTCGCTCCAGATCAGCTTGCGGGATTTTTCGTCAACGATCACATCGCCCTCTTTGAGCGACAGCAATTTCTCGGGCTTGATCATCAGGCCGTTGAGGGTCACGGCGACCAGGCCTTTGCGGCGGTTGCGCACCCAGGGCAGCGCGGCCTTTATGTACAGCCAGAAGCCCCAATAGAACATGAACTCGCCGGGGAACTTGACCGCAAACGAGTTGGGAATGCGCACCATGTGCTCCTGGGCCACCCAACTGATGAAACGTTCGTCGGCCGCCATCGGGCGAAATTCCAGCTTGGGATGTTGGTCCAGCAAGGCCTTGAAGCGTTCGGCGATGAAATGGCATTCGGCCGGGTGGTAAATCACGAACGACGAGTTGCCGCGCGCGTAGCGGCGGCGGTTGGTCCAGCGGTAGAGCGAGCGACCGATCCAGCCAAACGGGATGATGGCGCTTTGCAAAATGGCCACGGTCTTGCGGTTCTGCATCAGTTCCAGCCCGGTGCCCAGGTCACCGAGCACGATGGTGTCCAGATCCACGTAAATCGCGGGCAGGTCGGTGGGCACGATGCCTTGTTCGAACATCACCAGCTTGGCCTGGCAGCCCGAGGTCTTGAGCCGGTCTTGCAGCCAGAATTCGGGAAACCGCACCAGCTCGATGCGGTCCGCCAGGTCGGGGCGATCGCGGTCCGAAATCAGGATGAACCTCGGCTGCGACCTGGTCTTGTTGGCGATGCTGCGCGCCAGGTTGTTGATGAGCGCGGTCGAATACTTGGTACCCCAGCAGACCATCACGCACTGCCAGGTGGGCGCGGTGTAGAGGTCCATGTGGTCGGTGCTCACCTCACTGGCCATGCGCGGCCTCCAGCGCGGCTTCGCAGCGTTCAAAGTCGTCCAGCGAATCAATGTCGAGGCTGCGCTCGGCCGGCATTTCCACCACGCCGATGCGCTCGGACACAAAACTGCCGCTGGCCACAAAACGGTCGGCGTTCAGCACGTACAGCGCACCGTTGGGCCGCACCACCGGGGGCAGGCTCTGGCGGTTGGCAAAGCAGTGGGCCGGGTCCGAGAGCGGCTGGAAGCGGTTGCCGCGCAGCGTGCCCCACTTGAGCACACCCCGGTCGGCGCTGGTGACCGACATGACAAGTTCGAAGTAGCCCCCGGCGAACACGGCCAGCGCGGCTTCGATGTCGCGACTCTGGCGCAGGGGCGATGTGGCCTGCAGCAACACCGCGGTGCCGTGGCAGTCGGCGGTGTGCAGCGCGTGTTGCAGCACGGGGGCCATGGGCACGGTGTCGCCCGCGAGCTCGGCGGGACGCTCCACCAGCGTCACCTGGGTTGGCAGTTCGGCCCACAGCACCTCGGGAATGTCGGTCGTGATCACCACGCGCTGGGCGCCAGCTTGCAGCGCCTGGTCCACCGCGTGGCGGTACAGCGGTTTGCCCGCCAGAAGACGGATGTTTTTCGAGGGCAGGCCCTTGGATCCGGCGCGCAGCGGAATGACTGCGGTCCAGGCCGGCGTGGGAAGGGGCATCGGAGGTGTTCCTGTGTGGGGCGCCGGGCCACTGGATGAGGGCCTGACCAAGGGCGTAACTATACTGAATGGCCTTCGTCCGGAGCCCCAGGTGCGACGCGCAGGCACCCCCGCCCGACCCGCACCGTATCCATCGATGGCTTCTCCCACTTCCACACGCACCGCGTCCCGCCCTTTTCCGCCCAACTGGCGGCTGTCCGTGCTGATTGGCGTGTACGAGATGCTGTGGTACCTGCTGCTGCCGGTGTTCCTGCTGTTTTTGTGGAAACGGGGCCAGCGCGAGCCGCTCTACCGGGCCCATTGGGCCGAACGCTTCGGCGCTGCACCCACCGAGCTGGACCGCCCGGTGTGGGTGCATTCCGCCTCCATGGGTGAGATGCGCGGCGCCGCGCCGCTGGTGCGTGCCTTGCTCGCGGCGGGTTACCCGGTTTTCATCACCACCCTCACCCCGGCCGGACGCACCGCCGCCCACGCGCTGTTTGCCGAAGCTGTTGCGGCGAAGCGCCTGAGGGTGAGCTACGTGCCGCTGGAGCTGGGCTGGGCCGTGCGCCGCCTGATCCGCCGGGTGCGTCCGCGCGCAGCGGTCATGACCGAGATCGACACCTGGCCGGTGCTGCTGGCCACCATCCGCCGCCAGGGGGTACCGCTGGCCATGGCCAACGCCCAGTACCCCAAGAAAAGCATCGTGCGAGACCGCCAATGGGGCGGCTTTCGCGCCGGCATCTTCCAGGCTTACGAGCTGGTGCTGTGCAAATCGGAAACACACGCCCAACGCTTTCGCGACGTGGGTTGTGAACGGGTGGTGATCGCGGGCGAAACCCGCTTTGATCTGCCGGTGTCACCGCAGCAGATCGCTGCCGCGCTGGCCCTGCTCGCACCCTGGCAACTCGCCACCGCAGCACCCGGACGCAGACCGGTGCTGTGTTTCGCCAGCGCCATCGTGGGCGAAGACGAACAGTTCATCGACGCCATTCGCCAGGTGCAGGCGGGCCTGCAGGCGGCGGGCCTGCCGCCACCACTGGTGGTGTACGTGCCGCGCAGCCCGCAGCGGTTTGATGCGGTGGTGCAGCTGTTCGAAGCGGCAGGCCTGCGCGTGGCGCGCCGCAGCCGCATGCTCGATGCCGCACTGCAGCCCACCCCCGATGCGCCCGACATGAGCGGCATCGACGTGCTGATGGGCGACTCGCTGGGCGAGATGTATTTTTACCTCGCGCTCTCGCAGGTGGTGGTGGTCGGTGCCTCGTTCGTGCCGCTGGGCGCGCACAACGTGATCGAGCCGCTGGCTTTGAAGAAACCGGTGATGGTGGGTCCCAGCATCTGGGGCATCGAGTACCCCGGCGTGGAGGCGCTGGCCGCCGGTGTCCTGCAGCAGCACCTGACGATCGCCAGCCTCTCGGCCGCCCTGCTGCAGCTGCTCACCTCACCCACCGACTACGCCCGCGCCATCGACGGCGCAGAGGCGTTCTACGCGGAACACGGCGGCGCCACCGCCAAACACATGGCCACGCTCGTGCCCTGGCTGGAAGCCCGATGACCCGCATCCGCCAGCCCTGGGCACTGCGGGCCTACCTGGTGGTGGCCCGCTGGCTCGCACCGGTGTGGCGCAAGGGCTTGCAGCGACGCCTGTTGCGCGGCAAGGAGACGCCGCGCAGCGTGCGGCAGAAGCTGGGCAGCGAATACGCCGACCGCCCCGCCGGCACGCTGGTCTGGGGACATGCGGTGGGCGTGGGTGAGTCGATGGCGCTGGCGGGTCTGTTTGCGCGGCTCGCCGAGCGGCGCCCCGACTGCAGTTTCCTCATCACCACCACCGCGCGCACCTCGGGCGACGCGCTGCGCCGCACCGGCCTGCCTGCGCGCTGCCAACACCAGTTCGCGCCGGTGGACACCCCCGAGGCCGTCTCGCGCTTCCTCGACCATTGGCAACCATCGCTTGCACTGTGGTGCGAGATGGACCTGTGGCCCGCGCTGATCGCCGAGACCGACGCGCGCGGAATCCCGCGCGCACTGGTCAACGCACGGCTGTCACCCGAGTCGCTGGCCAAACGCCGCTGGGGCCGCTGGCTGTACCAGGCGCTGTTGCCCGGCTTTCGCGACCTGTTTGCGCAGAACGAAGCCACGGCCGAGGCGCTGGTGGTGCTGGGAGCACCGCGCGGAATCATCACCGTGAGCGGAACGATCAAGGCACTGGTGCCGCCGCTCGCGTGTGATGCGGACGATCTGGACACGTGGCAGCAAACCCTGGCAGAGCGGCCGGTGTGGTTGCTGGCCTCCAGTCATCCCGGTGAAGAAGACCTGGCGCTGGCGGCCCACGCCCGGCTTCGCACACAACGGCCCGACGCGCTGTTGATCATCGCGCCACGGGCACCCGCACGAGGGCTTGAAGTGGTCGCGCTGGCGTCGGCCGCAGGCCTGCAGGACATCCCGTTGCGCAGCGCGGGCGCCCACCTGGCGACCGAAGCCCCGGTCTACATCGCCGACACCATCGGCGAGATGGGCCTGTGGTACCGGCTCGCGCCGGTGGCACTGGTGGGCGGCTCGTTCGCCAGCGTGGGGGGCCACAACCCGCACGAACCCTTGGCGCTGGGTTGTGCCGTGCTGCACGGGCCCAACGTGTGGAACTTCACCGAGAGCTACGAACGGCTGGACAGCCTGCGCCAGGCGCGGTTGGTGAACAGTGAAACCGATGTGACCCGCGAAGTGACCGCGGTGTGGAGCGCCAACAGCCCGGTGCACACCACCGCCCTGGTGGACGAACAGGCCGAAGCGGTGATCGAGCGCGTGCAGGCGATGCTGCCCCGCTGAAGCGGTTCAGTGGGCGCTGGCGCCCACCACGGCGTCGGGCTTGGCGCTCTTGAGCAAAGCCAGCATCACCGCTTCGATGCGGTGCAATGCCTCGGTGGTCTGGCCCTCAAAGCGCAGCACCAGCACCGGCGTGGTGTTGGACGCGCGGATCAAACCAAAACCATCGGGCCAGTCGACGCGCACACCGTCGATGGTGGACAGCTTGGCCGGTGCGTCGAACTTCGCCATGGAGACCAGCTTGGCCACCACCGCATGCGGTTCGCCTTCGGCGCAGGCCACGTTGAGTTCGGGTGTGCTGAAGCTGGTGGGCAAGGCATTGAGCACGTCACTGGCGTTCGGGCTGCGGCTCACGATCTCGAGCAGGCGCGCGCCGGCGTAGGTGCCATCGTCAAAGCCGTACCAGCGCTCCTTGAAGAAGATGTGGCCGCTCATTTCGCCACCCAGCGGGCTGTTCAGCTCCTTCATGCGGGCCTTGATCAGCGAGTGGCCGGTCTTGTAGATGTGGGCCACGCCGCCGGCGGCTTCAATGGCCGGGGCCAGGCGTTGCGAGCACTTCACGTCGAACACGATGTCGCCACCGGGCACGCGCGAGAGCACATCCTGCGAGAACAAGATCATCTGGCGGTCGGGGTAGATGTTGTTGCCCTCTTTGGTGACGATGCCGAGGCGGTCGCCGTCGCCGTCGAAAGCCAGGCCGAGTTCGGCGTCGGTTTCGCGCAGCGCGCGCATCACATCCTGCAGGTTCTCGGGCTTGCTCGGGTCGGGGTGGTGGTTGGGGAAGTTGCCGTCCACCTCGCTGAAGAGTTCAACCACCTCGCAACCCAGCGCGCGGAAAATCGCGGGCGCCGACGCACCGGCCACGCCGTTGCCGCAGTCCACCACGATCTTCATGGGGCGCGAGAGTTGGATGTCGCCGACGATGCGCGCCTGGTAGGCCGCCTGCACGTTGATCAGGCGCACACGCCCACCGTCGGCGCGTGTGTGCGATTCGGCTTCCATGGTCTTGCGCAGCGCCTGGATGTCGTCGCCGTAGATCGCGCGCCCGGCCAGCACCATCTTGAAACCGTTGTAGTCCTTGGGGTTGTGGCTGCCCGTGACCTGGATGCCGCTGGTGCACAGCGTGGCGGCGGCGAAGTAGAGCATGGGCGTGGTCGCCAGACCGATGTCGATCACGTCGACACCGGCGGCCACCAGACCACGGATCAGCGCGGCCGACAAGGCCGGCCCGCTCAGGCGACCGTCCCGGCCGACAGCCACGCTCTTCTCACCCAGCTTCATGGCCTGCGTGCCGAAAGCCAGACCCAAGGCTTCGGCCACCTCTTCGTTGAGCGCGGTGGGCGTCACGCCGCGGATGTCGTAGGCCTTGAAGATCGAGGGGGTGACTTGCATGGGGGGGTGTCCTGGGTTCGGGGAGGTTGGGTCATTGTAGGAGTCGACCTTGCATCCCACCGAGGCACATGTCCGGAAACGGCCAGCCGGGTTCGTCCGAACGGCCTACCATCGCGGCCATGAACCGCTCCAACCGCATCGACGACGACGCCTGCTACCGCGCGCTGTGCTCGCACGACGCGCGTTTCGACGGGCAGTTCTTCACCGCCGTCACCTCCACCGGCATCTATTGCCGGCCGGTCTGCCGCGTGCGCACACCGCGGCGCGAGAACTGCCGCTTCTTCGCGCACGCGGCGCAAGCGGAACACGCCGGATTTCGCCCCTGCCTGCGCTGCCGGCCCGAGCTGGCACCGATGGACCGCCACTGGTCCACCGAAGACGCCTCGGCCATCCTGCTGCAGCAGGCCACGCTGTGGCTGGACGACCCGCAGCACTGGTTGGGTGCCGACGGCAACATGGGCGAGCGGCTGGCCGCGCGCCTCGGCGTGAGCGACCGGCACTTGCGCCGCGTGTTTGAAGACCGGCTAGGTGTCTCGCCGCTGCAGTACCTGCTCACGCGCAAGCTGCTCACAGCCAAACAACTGCTCGCCGACACCGACCTGCCGATCACCCAGATTGCCGGAGCCAGCGGCTTTGCCAGCGTGCGGCGCTTCAACGCCGCCTTTCTCGACCACTACCGCCTGAACCCGACCCAGCTGCGCCGTCAGACCACCAGCCGCGACACCGACGAGGGCACCGCGGTGCGACTGGGCTACCGGCCGCCCTATGACGTGACGGCCACACTGGCGTTCTTCCGGCAGCGCCTGATCGAAGGTGTGGCCTTCGTCGATGACAGGCAACGCCTCGGGCTAACCTTGCGCATGACCATCGGTGAGCGCAGCCTCCGCGGCTGGCTGCTGGCCGAGTTCGACGAGGCACGTTGTCAACTGGTGCTGCGCGTAAGCGACGACTTGCGCGAGGTGCTGCCGCAGTTGATCCACCGCGTGCGCGCCGCGCTCGACCTGGACGCCGATCCGGGTGCGATCAACGCGGTGCTGCATGGTGCGTTTCCGGCGGGTGACGGCCTGCGCGTGCCGGGTGCGCTGGACGGCTTCGAGCTCGCGGTGCGCGCGGTGCTCGGCCAGCAAATCACGGTGGCCGCCGCGCGCACGCTCGCGCAACGACTGGTGAACCGCTTCGGCGAGCCCATCGACACGCCCTTGGCCGCACTCACCCAACTCTTTCCCGCACCCGAGGTGCTGGCGCGGGCCGACGGCGATGCGCTCGGCGAACTGGGCATCGTCAAGCAGCGACAGGCCGCCATCGTGGCGCTGGCCAGAGGTGTGGCGGAACAAGGCCTTGTGCTCAACGGCAGCGCCGACGTGCCGGCCACCCTCACCGCGCTCAAGGCCATGCCCGGCATCGGCGACTGGACCGCGCAGTACATCGCCATGCGTGCGCTGCGCTGGCCCGACGCTTTTCCCGCGGGCGACGTGGCTTTGCACAAGGCCATGGGCTTGCAGGACGCCAAAAACCCGGCGCGCGAAGCCGAGGCCGCGTCACGGGCCTGGAAACCCTGGCGCAGCTACGCCGTGGTCCGGGCCTGGTCGGCCGGGCGCGTCACACAACCAACAGGAGCCCGCGCATGAAACACGATCCCCTCACCGTCTTCACCGCCTGGCAAAGCCCGCTGGGCGCCATGACCCTGGCGGCCACAACGCGTGGACTGTGTGGCGTCTGGTTCGACGGCCAGCGCCACGGGCCCGACGCATCGGCCTGGCGCTGCGACGCCACGCACCCCGTGCTGCAAGCGGCCATCGTGCAACTCGGCCAGTATTTCGCCGGGCAACGCACGTCTTTCGACTTGCCGCTGGACCTGCACGCCGGCACCCCGTTTCAGCAACAGGTGTGGGAGGCGCTGTTGCGCATCCCCCCGGGCGCCACGACCAGCTACGGCCACCTGAGTGCCTCGATCGGCAAACCCGCCGCCGTGCGCGCCCTCGGCGCGGCGGTCGGCCGCAACCCGGTCAGCATCGTCGTGCCCTGTCACCGCGTGATCGGCGCCGACGGCTCGCTCACCGGCTATGCCGGCGGGCTGGAACGCAAGACCGCGTTGCTCTCGCTGGAAGGCGCGGCGTTGTCACCTTCGCCGCACCATTGACCCGTTCACGGCATCAATCGCGCCCCATTCGGCATCAATGGCACCCCTGGGCAGCCACACTGCCCCTGCATACTTTCACGCCATGAACCCCACGCTCGCCCTGGAATTTGTCTTGCTCGCCGCCCTCTGGGGTTCGTCGTTTCTCTTCATGCGACTGGGTGTCTCCGAGTTCGGCATCGTGCCCACCGCCGGCCTGCGGGTGGTGCTGGCCGCGCTGTTTCTGTTGCCCGTGTTTCTGGTCAAAGGCGTCTGGGCCGACTTTCGCGCGCGCGCCAAAGCCATCCTGTTGGTTGGTCTGCTCAACTCGGGCATCCCGTTCATGCTGTTTGCGTTCGCGGTGATGCACATCTCCACGGGCCTGACCTCCATCCTCAACGCTACTGTGCCGCTCTCGGGTGCGCTGGTCGCCTGGCTCTGGCTCAAGGACCGTCCGGGTGGCTCGCGCATGCTGGGTCTGGCCATCGGGTTTGCCGGGGTCACGCTGCTGGTCATCGGCAAATCGGGCTTCAGCGCCACCGGTGCGGCCGGCACAGGCTCCACCAGCATCACGCTGCTGGCCATGGGGGCCTGTCTGCTGGCCACGCTGTGCTACGGCGTGGCCGCCAGCTTCACCAAGCGCCACCTGACCGGTGCCCACCCCCTGGCCACGGCCACTGGCAGCCAGATCGGCGCCGCACTCGGATTGGCGGTGCCCATGGCGTTGTTCTGGCCCACCGAACCCGTGAGCATCACCGCCTGGGCTGCCGTGGCCGCGGTCGCGCTGCTGTGCACGTCCATCGCCTACATCCTGTTCTTCCACATCATCGAACAGGCCGGCCCGAGCAAGGCGCTCACGGTCACCTTCCTCGTGCCGGTGTTCGCGCTGGGCTATGGCGCGCTGTTCCTGAACGAAACCATCACGCCGTGGATGGTGGGATGCGGCCTGGTGATCATCTGCGGCACCGCCTTGTCGACCGGTCTCGTGAGGGTGCGCTGGCTCGAGAGAGCCACGTGACCGGAGCACAGACGAAAAAAATCACCGGGGTCTTGCGACCGCGGTGACTTGATTCTTGACTGGCGGAGTGGACGGGGCTCGAACCCGCGACCCCCGGCGTGACAGGC
>NZ_JAOASO010000092.1 GCF_030158645.1 Hydrogenophaga sp.
CAATCCTGGACTCTACCAACTGAGCTACAGCCACCGCAAGCCGCAGATTATAGCCGGAAGTCGCGCAGCGCCTTCCGGCCAGCCGCGGATAAACCTCAGCGGGAGGCTGCCACGGGCACAGCGGGCTTGGGCTCGTTCACCAGAATGCGGGCCTTGAAGCGCGTTTTGAGCGTTTCGTAGTAAGCCAGGCTCTCTGCGCCGGCCCACCATTGGCTGTACTGCTGCACTTCCTGGGTCAAGGCCTGAGGGGGTCGGGCCTCACGAGGCAGCACTTTTTCAACCTTCACGACGGCATAACCTGCGTCGCCCAGCGGCACACCGACCCAGGCCGGCAAGCTCTTGGGGTCGGCACTGAGTGCGGCGGTCAACACCGGCTGGGCGAGGCCTTGCGTGTTCTCGCGCGACAGCGTCTGCGCGGCGGAGAGGCCCGTCGCAGCGCCGCCGGATTTCCAGGCCTGGAGCTGCTTCTCGCCCTCTTCGCGCGCCAGTTCGGCCGAGCGCTGAGCCACCAGGCGGGCCCGCACCGTTTCGCGCACCTCGTCCAGCGGGCGGGTGCGGGCGGGCGAGTGCTTCACCACCCGTGCAGCCACCAGTTGGTTGGAGCCGGTCTCGATGGCTTCGGTGTTGCGCTTCTTGTCGATCGCGTCGGGCGCGAACAGTGCAGCCAGGAGCCGCTCGTTGGCCAGGACGCCGGGCGCACCTTGTGGCTGGCGCTGGACACCCTGGGCCGTGCGGATGTCGAGCTTCAGACGATCGGCTGCGGGCTGGAGGCTGTCGGCCTGTTCGTACACGAGGTTGCTGAAGGTCTCCGCTGCTTCTGCGAACTGCTTCTGCGCCTGTTGTTGCTTGAGCTCGGCTTCGATCTCGGGCCGCATGGACTCGAAGCTTTTCTGTGGCGGTGTCTTGATGTCGGTGAGCTGGATGATGTGGAAGCCGAACTCGGTCTCCACCAGATCGGAGATGCCACCCTTGGACAGCGAGAACGCCACGTCCTCGAACGGTTTGACCATGGCGCCACGCGCGAAGAAATCCAGGTCACCACCGTTGGCGGCAGAGCCGGGGTCTTGCGACTGTGCCTTGGCCACGTCGGCAAACGTCTCCGGGCTCTTGCGCAGTTGCTCCAGCAGGGCCGCCGCCTTGGCGCGCACGGCTTCCTTGTCGGCTGCGGCGGCTCCAGCGGGCACCGTCAACAGGATGTGGCGGGCGCGACGCTCCTCGGCACCGGCCAGTCGCCCGGCGTTCTGGTCGTAATAGGCGCGCACGTCGGCCTCGTTGAGCGCCAAAGACGCTTGCAGCGAAGCCGCGTCCAGCACAAGGTACTCGATATCGGCTTGTTCGGGCGCCTGGAACAACGGCCCGTTGGCGTTGTAGAACGTCTCGATCTCGGCATCGGTCGGCTTCACGCGGGCGGCAAAGTCGGCTGCGTTGAAACGGGCGATCTGAACTTCGCGGCGTTCAAAAAAGGCGTTGAGCGACACGGTGGCCAGGCCCACGGGTGCGAAACCCGATCCGAGGATGTTCTGTGCCACCTGCCGCTGCGACAGGTCCGCGCGCACGCGCGCCTCGAACATCTCGGGCGTCATGCCCTGGCGGGCCACCAGCGCGCGGTAAGCCTCCACATCCAGCGAACCGTCGGGTTTGCGCAAGGCAGCGATGGCTTCGTTTTGTTGCAGCTCGCTGGCCAGACGCTGGTCGCTGGTGAAGAGGTTGAGTTTTTGCGCCGCCGTGGCCAGCACGCGGTCGCGCACCAGCCGCTCCAGCGTGGCGTAGCGCGCTTCGTCGCTCTCCAGCAGCTTGGCGTCCAGCGTGGGCATGGCCTCGCGCAAGCGCTGTGACTCGACCTGGTGGGCCTGGTCCCATTCGGCTTTGGTGATCTCCTGTCCGTCCACCGAGGCAACGGGTTCACCGCTTTCATTGAACCGGGTGTACCCCTCGATGCCGAAGAGCACGAACGAGGGAATGATCAGGATCAGCAAGAAGCCCATGAGGTACTTCTTGTGGTTGCGGATGGTATCGAACATGCCTGGGACCCTGCTGCTTCAAAAGGGATGTGGAACGTTGTCTGGAGGACAACAAAAAAGGCGAACCCTGGTTCGCCTTTTCGATGGTGGTGGGTGCTGACGGGGTCGAACCGCCGACCTACTCCGTGTAAAGGAGCCGCTCTGCCAACTGAGCTAAGCACCCCACCGGAAAGTGGGCGATGGCCTCAGTTCAGTGCGTCTTTGAGCGCTTTGCCCGGACGGAACTTCGGCACCTTGGCGGCCTTGATTTTAATCTCGTCGCCGGTGCGGGGGTTGCGACCCTTGCGGGCAGGGCGCTTGGTCACCGCGAAAGAACCGAAACCCACGAGGGACACGGTGCCGCCCTTCTTGAGCGTGGTGCGGATGGCGGTGATGGTCGAATCGAGTGCGCGCGTGGCGGCTGCCTTGGAGATGTCGGCGTTCTTGGCAATGTGTTCGACGAGTTCTGTTTTGTTCACAAATGGCCCCTCTTGGATTGAGATGAGTGTTCCGTTGGTACAAAGCTTGTCCTGGAACGGCGCGGTTGGCGGCCGTGGGACGGGTCTTGTTGATCGCTGGACACGGTGATGACCGTGTCGAACGCATTGGATTAGACCCATGGGCTGCGAACCCTGTCAATACACAGGGAGAGCATGCCCCTTCCCGACGGCACAAGAGGCGAGATTCTAGACGTTTTCACCCGCTGCGCTGCCGCGCGCCACGCCCGGGATCAAGCCTTGATGGCCTGCGCAATCGCTCGTCCCACGTCGGCGGTGCCCGCCATCCCGCCGAGATCGGCGGTTCGGGGCGCGCCACT
This sequence comes from Hydrogenophaga sp., assembly GCF_030158645.1. Lineage (GTDB taxonomy): Bacteria > Pseudomonadota > Gammaproteobacteria > Burkholderiales > Burkholderiaceae_C > Hydrogenophaga. The sequence goes on from NZ_JAOASO010000092.1 coordinate 2,818, forward strand.
GCCGGGCTGCAGCACCGCTTCGATGGCGTTCATCACCGCATCGTGCGCTGCGCGGTGCCCCAGGAAGTCGAGCATGAGCGCGCCGCACCAGATCTGGCCGATCGGATTGGCAATGCCCTGGCCGGCGATGTCGGGCGCCGATCCGTGTACGGGTTCGAACAAAGACGGGTGCTGGCGCGTGGGGTTGAGGTTGGCGCTGGGTGCGATGCCGATGGTGCCGGTGCAGGCCGGCCCCAGGTCGGAGAGGATGTCGCCGAACAGGTTGCTGCCGACCACCACGTCGAAGAAGTCGGGGCGCTGCACAAAGTGTGCGGTGAGGATGTCGATGTGGAATTTGTCGACCCGCACGTCCGGGTACTCCTTGGCCATCTCGGCCACGCGTTCGTCCCAGTACGGCATGGTGATGGCGATGCCGTTGCTCTTGGTGGCACTCGTCAGGTGCTTCTTGGGGCGCGAGCGCGCGGTCTCGAAGGCGTAGCGCAACACACGGTCCACGCCGATGCGCGACATCACCGTCTCCTGCATCACGATCTCGCGCTCGGTACCGGGGTACATGCGCCCGCCGATGCTGGAGTACTCGCCTTCGGTGTTCTCGCGCACGATCACCATGTCGATCTCGCCGGGCGCACGCGCGCTGCCGTCGCGCCGCACCACCGGGGCGATCACGCCGGGCATGAGGCGCGCGGGCCGCACGTTGACGTACTGGTCGAACTCGCGGCGGAACAGCAGCAGCGAACCCCAGAGCGAGATGTGGTCGGGCACCTTGTCGGGCCAGCCCACCGCACCAAAGTAAATCGCCTCGTGGCCCCCGATCTGGTCTTTCCAGTCGTCCGGCAACATCTTGCCGTGGCGTTCGAAATAGTCGCAACTGGAGAAGTCGAAGTGGTCGAACTGCAGGTCGATGCCGAACTTCGTCGCGGCGGCTTCGAGCACGCGGATGCCCTCGGGCATGACTTCGGTGCCGATGCCGTCTCCGGCGATGACGGCGATGCGGTGTTGGCTCATGGGTGTACTTTCGCAAGGGTCGTTGGAGGTCGCCAGCATAGCCCGCTTCTCAGCAATAATTCGGCAATTGATTCGAGCCAAAAAGGAAGCAATTGGACCGTGCCGATCTGGAACTTGTGCTCGCCGTGCGCCAGCATCACAGCCTCGTGATGGCTGCCCGAGCGATGCGGGTGGCGCCTTCGGTGGTCACCAAACGCCTGGCCGCGCTGGAAGCGGGCCTGGGCCTGAAACTGTTCCAGCGCACCACCCGGCGCGTGAGTCCCACAGCCGAAGGCGATGCCTTGTGCGAGCGGGCCGCGCCCCTGCTGCGTGCCTTCGAGGATGTGGAAGCCGAGCTGCGCGAACGTCAGGTCGAGCCGGCCGGACCGATTCGGCTGGCGGCCACCTTCGGCTTTGGTCGCCTGTGGGTCGGGCCGGCGCTGGCCGAGTTCCAGGCCCTGCACCCGGGCGTGCAGGTGCAGTTGCAGCTCACCGAACAGCTGCCCGATCTCGCCGTGGAAGGATTTGACGGCGCCATCTGGCTCTGGAACGCACCGAACGAGCGCGCAGCGGAATGGGCATCGAGGCGGCTGGCCAGCAACCAGCGTGTCCTGGTGGCCGCGCCGGCCTACCTGGCGCGGCACGGCACGCCGCACACGCTGCCAGAACTCGGCGATCACCGCTGTCTGGTGGTGCGCGAAAACGGCGGCGGGCCGGGCCAGCGGTTTGACCATTGGCGGCTGCAGCGCGCAGGCGAGGCGCGGGTCCATCACGTGCCGGTGAACGGTCCGCTCTCCAGCAATTCGGGCGAGTTGGTGCGCGATTGGTGTTTGGGCGGCCACGGCATCATGCTGCGCAGCCTGTGGGACGTGGCACCGCAACTGGCCGGCGGCGAACTGGTGCGCGTGCTGCCCGACCACGCGATGACGGACGCCGACATCCACTGGCTCGCGCCCTACCGCGCGCAGACGCCGCGGCGCATTCGCCTGCTGGTGGATTTTCTGGTCGAACGCTTCCGCCACGAACCGTGGAAGCCAGCGCGGCGCGCCGTTACCGTGAAGCGCGGACCACCAGGCTCACGCCAAAAGCGGTGATGGCCGTGCCCGCCAGCGTGACCGCCGTGATGGGCTCTGCAAACAACACCCAGGCGATCAGCGCGGTGCACGGTGGCACCAGGTACATCAGGCTCGTGACCGAGGTCGCCGCACCGCGCTGGATGAGCATGTAGAGCAGCGAACTGCCACCCAGCGTCAGCCCGAGCACCGACCAGGCCATGGCCCCCATGAGCTGGCCGTTCCATTGCATGACCTCGGTTTCCAGCAAGGTCAGGGGCAGCGTGACGAGCAAGGCCGCGAGCAGTTGCACCGCGTTGGCGGTGCGCACGTCACAGGCTGCCACAAAACGCTTCTGGTACAGCGTGCCGATGGTGATGGAGAACAGCGCCATGACCGCCAGCGACAGGTTGAACCAGGTGGCCTGGTCCCCCGGGCCTCCGGCCCCGAACTTGCGCGACACCACCAGTACCAGCCCGGTAAAACCCAGCACGAGACCCAGCCATTGCCGCTTGCTGACTCGGGAGCCGGTGCCCGAAAGCCAGATGGCGGTGAGCACCGGCTGCAAACCAACGATGAGCGATGACAGGCCCGAGCCCATCCCCGCCTTGACCGCCACCCAGACACCGCCCAGATAGCCCGCGTGCATGAACACGCCCGTGACCGCGAGATGCACCCACTGCGCGCGGGAGGTCGGCCATTTCACACCGGCCAGGAGAATCCACGGCAGGAAGCAGGCGATGGACAGCGCGTAGCGCACCGCGAGGAACTTCATTGGCGGCGCGTAAGGCATGCCGTAGCGCGCGACGATGAAGCCGGTGCTCCAGATCAGCACGAACACCCAGGGCATGGCACGAAGCCACGCGTTGTCTTGCGTCGGAGAATGCATGGACCGTCTGCGCCGTCAGCGGGATTTGGCGCGAATCTCGGGAATGGCCTTCTGCAGGTAATAGACCATCGACCAGATGGTGAGCACCGCCGAAATCCAGATCAGCCAGGTGCCCCAGACATGGGTATCGATCAGCTGGAACAGGGTGCCGTCGAACAGCAGGAAGGGAATGGCCACCATCTGAACGGTGGTCTTGACCTTGCCGATCATGTGCACCGCCACGCTCTTGGTGGCGCCGATGATCGCCATCCACTCCCGCAGCGACGAGATGGCGATTTCACGTCCGATGATGATCAGCGCCACGAACACGTCGGCGCGGTCCAGGTGCACCAGCACGAGCAGCGCCGCACACACCAGGAACTTGTCCGCCACCGGATCGAGGAAGGCGCCGAAGGCCGAGGTCTGGTTGAGCTTTCGCGCCAGGTAACCGTCGGCCCAGTCGGTCAGCGCGAACACGACAAACATGACCGTGGCGATCAGGTTCTGCTGCGCCACGCTCATGCCTTCCAGATAGAACACCCCCACGATCAGCGGGATGGCCACGATGCGTGCCCAGGTGAGCAGGGTGGGGAGGTTGAAAAACATGGCGCGATTATGCGGGCTGGGTCGGGCGGCCCACCGACGGCGCACGGGGCGCGGGGCAAGCCCGGGAACAGGCTCGCGGACTTTCTCACGAAGACGTCTGTTTCGTACCGGGTTTCTTGCCACTCAATGAAATCTAAACAACTACATGAAAGACAATTTCAAGCTGTTTTGACGCGTTCAAATACAACTTTCATATCTACTTCTCAACGAAGACCGTGAACCGGAGCAACAGCCCGACCATGCACCACACCAACCACCTCCAAGCCCCACAACTCACCGGACAGGCCAATCGAACCAGCGAGGCGTTCGGTGCCGCCGTGTGGTTGTGGATGCAACTGCCTCGCCACCGCCAGCTCACCATCAAGAACCTTGAAAAGCGCTTGCTGGAGCCCATCCGCCAGGGACAGTACGTGCTGGTCTGCACAGGTCAGCACGAGCGCCAGCGAGACCCCGTGGCCTTGCTGCTCTACGCGTGTTTGAATGCACGCGCCGAGAGCCGCTACATCAAGGACCCCACCAGTCCACTGGCGCCCGCCGACTGGCGCAGCGGCGACCGGCTCTGGTTGATCGACTGGGTATCTCCTTTTGGTCAATCGCTGCAACTGCGCCACCGCATGCTGGAGCTGTTCGCGCGGCAAACCGCACGCAGCTTGCACCGCCACCCGCACTGGAACGGCAGCCGGGTCAAGACCTGGTTGGGCGACACCTGCTCAGCCGATGCCGCTCGCGCCTGGTGGGCTGAACGCCCGATCCTGAGCGGACCGCGCAGCACTCCGTCATGGCCCAGCGCATCGCCCTGGGAGCCCACCGTGCCCGCCGAACTCTTGCACCACGGCCTTCAAGGCGGCGCGTTCGCCTGAACCCCGCTCAATGCAGCGCTCGGTAAATCGCGTCGGCCAGCTCGGCCGAGATGCCTTCCACGGTGCAGAGGTCGTCGACACTGGCTGAAGCCACGCCGCGCACTCCCCCAAACCGCTGCAGCAGGCGCGCCCGCTTCTTCGGACCCACGCCGGGAATGTCCTCGAGCTTGCTGCCCCCGGTGCGCACCTTGGCCCGCTGGGCGCGCATGCCGGTGATGGCAAAGCGGTGGGCCTCGTCCCGGATCTGGGCCACCAGCATCAGCGCCGCAGAGTCGTGGCCCAGGTAGACCTTCTCCCGGCCATCGGCAAACACCAGTTCTTCCAGGCCGACCTTGCGCCCTTCGCCCTTTTCCACACCCACGATGATCGAGAGGTCCAGGCCCAGTTGCTGGAACACCTCGCGCGCCACGCTCACCTGGCCCTTGCCACCGTCGATGAGCACCAGGTCCGGCATGCGCGGGCCGGTGATCGACTCGGCGGTGGGCTCTGCCACGGGCTCCAGCGCCTCACCGTTGAGAGCCTGGGCAGATTCAGAAACTGCGAGGTTCGGCGCCTGGGTGTCCTCTGATCGCATGGCCTCGGCGATCTTGCCGTAGCGCCGCAGCAGCACCTGCTTCATGGCCGCGTAGTCGTCGCCCCCGGTGATGCCCTCGATCTTGTAGCGGCGGTACTGGCTGTTCTGCATCTTGTGGCCTTCGAACACCACACAAGACGCCTGGGTGGACTCACCAGCCGTGTGCGAGATGTCGAAGCACTCGATGCGCAGGGTGTCGAGCTGGTCGTCGGGCAGTTGCAGCGCGTCGGCCAGTGCCCGGGTGCGCGCCTGCTGACTGCCCTCCTCGGCCAGCAAGCGGGCCAGCGCGATGTCGGCGTTTTTCTGCGCCATCTCCAGCCAGATGCGGCGGTGCTCGCGCGGGTTGTGCACCGCGTTCACCTTGTTGCCCGTTTGTTCGGACAGCGCATCCAGCAGCGGCCGGCCCACCGCGTGGCTGGTCACCAGGATTTGCGGCATGGCGATCCCCAGGTAGTGCTGAGCAATGAAAGCTTCGAGCACCTGCACCGCCACGCGCTCAGCCGGGTCGCCGGTGGGCGCATCGCCTTCTTCGGAGAGCGCGTTGTCGATCGCGGTCGCATCGTCCACGTGCGCAGGGAAGTACGGCCGGTCGCCCAGGTGGCGCCCGCCGCGCACCATGGCCAGGTTCACGCAGGCGCGACCGCCGTGCACCTTGACCGCGAGCACGTCCACGTCCTTGTCGGACAGGTTGTCCATGGTCTGCTGGTGCAGCACGCGCGAGAGCGCGGTCATCTGGTTGCGCAGCTCGGCGGCCTGTTCGAATTCGAGTCTTTCGGCGTGCCCCAGCATGCGCTGCTCCAGCGCATCGAGCACGGCCTGCGTCTCGCCACGCAGGAAGCGCTCGGCGTCCTGCACGTCGCGTGCGTAGTCCTCGCTGTCGACCAGGTCCACACAGGGGCCGCTGCAGCGCTTGATCTGGTACAGCAGGCAAGGCCGCGTGCGGTTGGCAAACACCGTGTCTTCGCAGGTGCGCAGGCGAAACACCTTCTGCAGCAGCGTGATGGACTCCTTGACCGCCCAGGCGCTGGGGTACGGCCCGTAGTAACTGTGGCGCCGATCCACCACACCGCGGTAGTAAGCCATGCGCGGAAACGCGAGTGAGGGCACCGGCATCCTGGCCGAGGTGCGGAAGGTCTCGCGCGTGCCGGTGATCTTGAGGTAGGGGTAGCTCTTGTCGTCGCGGAACAGGATGTTGAACTTGGGGTTCAACGTCTTGATGAGGTTGTTCTCCAGCAGGAGCGCCTCGGCCTCGGAGCGCACGACGGTGGTCTCCATGCGCACGATCTTGCTGATCATGTGGCCGATGCGCGTGCCGTCGTGGCTCTTCTGGAAATAGCTCGACACGCGCTTCTTCAGGTTGCGCGCCTTGCCCACGTAGAGCAGCTGGCCCTGGGCGTCGAAATAGCGGTAGACGCCGGGCAGCCCGGGCAGAGCGGCCACTTCGCTGAGCAATTGGTCGGGATGGCTGGCTGGGGTGGGCGTGCTGGACATGGGCGCGTATTGTGCGCGGCCTGAAAAGCCTTGGCCCGACAATGGCGCCCATGCGTTGGGACATTTTCTGCAGGGTGATCGACAACTTCGGCGACGTGGGCGTGTGCTGGCGGCTCTCGGCCGAGCTCGCGCGGCGCGGCGAACGGGTGCGCCTGTGGCTGGACGACCCACTGGCGCTGGCCTGGATGGCGCCCGGTGCGCTTGAAGGCCAGGTGGAGGGCATCGAGGTGGTGCACTGGACCACACCACTGCACGCCGACCAGGTGGCCAGCCCACCTTTGGCGGACGTCTGGATTGAAGCTTTCGGCTGCGAGCCCCCGCCCGAATGCATCCACGACCTCGCCACGCGCCTGACCGGGGGCGAGCGCCCGCCGGTGTGGATCAACCTGGAATACCTGAGCGCCGAGACCTACGTGGAACGGTCGCACCGCCTGCCCTCGCCGGTCATGAGCGGGCCCCTTCGCGGACTCACCAAGTGGTTTTTCTACCCCGGCTTCACCGAACGCACCGGGGGGCTGCTGCGCGAGGCGGACCTGCTGCAGCGCCAGGCCGCGTTCGACGCTGAAGCCTGGCTGCGCGGCCTGGGGCTGTCACCGTCATCACGCCGGGCCAGCCTGTTCTGCTACGAACCCGCGGCCCTACCCGAGGTGCTGCGCCAGGCAGCGCAGGCGTCCTGGCAGTGGCTGGTCACGCCCGGGCGCGCCTGGCGCGCGGCACAGGCATCCCCGAGCGGCCAGCTGCACGCCCTGCCCTTGCTCACCCAAGTCGACTTCGACCACCTGCTCTGGGCCTGCGATCTCAATTTTGTGCGCGGCGAAGACTCGCTGGTGCGTGGGCTCTGGGCCGGCCAGCCCCTCGTGTGGCACATCTACCCACAGCACGATGACGCTCACCACGCCAAGCTGGAGGCCTTCCTGGACTGGCTTCAAGCCCCCGCCACGCTTCGCGTGTTTCACCGCGCCTGGAACGGGATCGGCAGTGCCGCCCCGGTGTGGCCGGACGCCGCCACGCTGGACGACTGGCGCGGCTGCGTGCAGTCTGCGCGCCAACGCCTGCTGACCCAGACCGATCTGGTCACCCAGCTGGGCGACTTCGTGCAGGGGAAGCGATAGGGAAAAGGCGATAAAATTCGAGGCTTTGCGGAAATCCGGCCCGGGCAACACGCCGGTCACCGCTTCCGCCAGCCGTCTGCCTCGCCGCACAGATCGCAGCCATCAGCTCAGTTCCCGGGTGTCCAGCCCACGCCGGGAGCACGCGGCCCAACCGTTGGAACCCCTATGAAAATCGCTCAAGAACTCCGCGCCGGCAACGTCATCATGCACGGCAAGGACCCGATGATCGTCCTGAAAACCGAATACAGCCGCGGTGGCCGTGGTGCCGCCACCGTGCGCCTGAAGCTCAAGGCCCTGCTCAACAACATGGCCACCGAAGTCGTCTGCAAGGCCGACGACAAGATGGACCAGATCATCCTCGACAAGAAGGAGTGCACCTACTCCTACTTCGCCGACCCGATGTACGTCTGCATGGACGCCGACTTCAACCAGTACGAAGTCGAAGCCGAGAACATGGGCGACGCGCTGAACTACCTCGAAGACGGCATGACCGTGGAAGTGGTGTTCTACGACGGCAAGGCCATCTCGGTGGAACTGCCCACCAGCGTCGAACGCGTGATCACCTGGACCGAACCCGCCGTGAAGGGCGACACGTCCGGCAAGGTGCTCAAGCCCGCGAAGATCGCCACCGGCTTCGAAGTCGCCGTGCCCTTGTTCGTGGCGCAAGACGACAAGATCGAGATCGACACGCGCACCGGCGAATACCGCAAACGGGTCTGATCACGCTCCGATCGTCCGGTTCAAGAGGCTCCTGCGGGAGCCTCTTTCGTTTGTATTCAACACATCGCGCCATGGACCTGCTCGCCCGCATCTCCGACGTCATCATCCCGGTCTTCCTGATCGTGGCCATCGGCTACGGCTACGCGCGCCGGGCCGTGCCCGACATGTCGGTGTTCAACCGCATCGCGCTCGACGTGCTGGCGCCCGTGCTGGTGTATTCGGCGCTGGCCTCGCGCGATTTCCGCATGGCCGACCACACCGCCCTGCTGATCGGCGGCACGGTGCTCATCCTGGGCTCCGGGCTGCTGGCCTGGCCGCTGGCGCGCGCCTTTGGCGCACAGCCTCGCACCCTGGTGCCGGTGGTCATGTTCAACAACTGCGGCAACATGGGCCTGCCGCTGGCCTTGCTGGCCTTCGGCCCGGCGAACTTCGGCGCGGCCGTGGCGCTCTTTTCGGTGAGCAACCTGCTGCATTTTTCGCTCGGCGCGCGCATCACCAGCCGCCTGGCGCGCACACGCGACCTGCTCACCAGCCCGCTCATGATCGGCACCGCACTGGGCTTCATCAGCGCGCTCACCGAGGTGCGCCCGCCGGACGTGGTGCTCTCCGGTCTGAAGCTGCTGGGCGACGCGCTGCTGCCCATGATGCTGTTCGCCCTGGGTGTGCGGCTCACTGCCCTCACCCGCTCGGGTCTGGCGCTGGGTTTGCTGGGCGCACTGGCACGACCCGTCATCGGGCTGGCCGTGGGCATCCCACTGGCCTGGGCGCTCGGCCTGGAGGGTGCTGCAAGGGGTCAGCTGCTGCTGTTCGCCGCCCTGCCCCCGGCCGTGATGCAGTTCATGCTCGCCGAGCGCTACCAGCAGGAGCCCGACAAAGTGGGCGCCATGATCATGCTGGGCAATGCACTGGCCATCCTGTTCGTGCCGCTGGCCCTGGCACTCGGGCTGTAGTCACACAAGCCGGTCACACTGACGATTCAAGGAGCCTCTCATGGAAACCAAACAGAACCTCAACGAACGCCGCCTGGCCGATGCCTGGGCCGAGCTTCAAACGCACGCCAACGAAGGCAACCCCCTGCACGCCGACGCCTACCGCCTGGCCTTTGCGGACCCCGAATTCCTGCTGCGCCGCGAAACGCGCGGCATCCGCTTTCAGCTGGAGATGCTCAAGCCCGACCTGGCGCAGCGCGACGCGGGCATCGAGAACACCGTGGTGGTATTCGGCAGCGCGCGCTTTCGCGAAGCCAGCGAAGCGCAAGAGATGCTGGTGCGCGCCGAACGCAGCGGCGAAGCGGCCGACATTGCGCGCGCCAAAGCCATGGTGCGCAACGCACCCTACTACGACCACGCCCGCGAATTCGCCCGCACGGTGGCGCGCTACAGCGCCAGCTGCCCCAAGGCCGACCAGCTCTACATCTGCACCGGCGGCGGCCCCGGCATCATGGAGGCCGCCAGCCGCGGCGCGCACGACGAAGGCGCGCTCAACGTGGGCCTGAACATCGCACTGCCGCACGAGCAGGCGGCGAACCCGTACGTCTCACCCGAGCTGAGCTTCAAGTTCCACTACTTCGCGCTGCGCAAGATGCATTTCATGATGCGCGCCAAGGCCCTGCTGGCCTTCCCGGGCGGCTTCGGCACGCTCGACGAGCTGTTCGAGGTGATCACGCTGGTGCAGTGCAAGAAGGCCAAGCCGGTGCCGATCCTGCTGTTCGGCTCGGACTACTGGAAGCGCCTGATCAACCTCGATGTGCTGGTGGAAGAAGGCGCGATCTCGCCCGAGGACCTGAACCTGTTCCAGTACGTGGACGATCCCAAGGTCGCGTGGGACGCGATCGTCAAGTTTTACGATTTGAAGACATAACCCCCCGCCGCGCTTCGCGCGTCCCCCCTTGAAAGGGGGGCGCACCCTGGGACCGGCAGAGCCAGATCCTCGGGTGCCCTGAGCAAGACATCACGCTCCGGAAAGGCTCACAAAGCGCTGCGGAGTGGATCCACCCTCACTCTGTCCAGCCACCACCCAAGGCTTTGTACAAGGCCACCTGGTTTTGCTGCTGCGCCAGTCGCGTCTGTGCCAGCGCCTGCTGCGTTGTGAACAGCGAACGCTGTGCGTCCAGCACGTCCAGGAAGCTCGACACGCCGTTGCGGTAACGCAGCTCGGCCAGCCGGAAACGCTCGGCCTCTGCCGTGGCCTGCACCTGCTGCGCCGTGAGCTGGTCGCCCAGCGTGGCGCTGCCGGCCAGCGCATCGGCCACTTCGCGGAACGCGGTCTGGATCGATTTTTCGTACTGCGCCACCGCGATGTCGCGCGCGGCCTTGGCGGATCCGAGGTTGGCGTTGTTGCGTCCCGCATCGAAGATCGGCAGCAACGCCTGCGGCGCCAGCGTGAAACCCCACGAGCCACTTTCGAACAGGCCCGAGAGGCTGCTGCTGGCGGTGCCTGCGCTGGCGGTGAGCGAGATGCGCGGGAAGAAGGCAGCGCGCGCGGCGCCGATGTTGGCGTTGGCCGCGATCAGCTGCTGCTCGGCCTGGCGGATGTCCGGGCGGCGCGCGAGAAGATCGGACGGCAGGCCGGCCGGCACATCGCGCAGCATCGCCGCCGCAGGCACCGGCGCCACGGGAACCACCACCCCATTGGCCGTGGTGGCCTGGGGCATGGTGGGTGGCGCAGGCAGCAGCCCGGCCGGCGGCGTTTGCCCCACCAGCAGCGTGAGCGCGTTCAGGTCGAGCGCACGCGCCCTGCGCTGCTGAGCCAGCGCGGACTGCGCAGCCGCGGTGAGCGACTCGGCCTGGCGCAGGTCCAGCGCCGAGGTGGCGCCGTTGTCGAAGCGCAGCTTGCTCAGGCGCAGGGAGTCTTCGCGCGTGGCCACGGTGCGCTGGGTCAGGGCCAGCAACTCGTCGTTGGTCTGCAGGCTCAGCCAGCTGCTGGCCACCGCCGCCACCAGGCTGGTCTGCGCGGCGTGGCGCGCTTCTTCGCTGGCGAGGTACTGGGCGAGCGCCGCTTCCTTGAGGCTGCCGAGGCGGCCGAAGAAATCGATCTCCCAACTGCTCAAGGCGAGGCCCACGCTGTAGGTGCTGGCGATGCCGCCATTGGCGTCGGGCTGGCGGTTGCCGGCCGCCGCCAGCCCCACCGAAGGGAACTGGTCGGCGCGGCGGATCTGGTACTGCGCGCGCACCTGCTCGATGTTGAGCGTGGCCACGCGCAGGTCGCGGTTGTTGGCCAGCGCCAGCGCGATCAGATCGCGCAGGCGGGCATCGCCCACGAACTCGCGCCAGGCCAGGTTGTCGGCCTGCGCCGCGACGGGTGCGACTTGGTCGGGGAAGGTGGCGGCCACGGGGGCGGCCGGGCGCTCGTACTTGGGCGTGAACGAGCAGGCGGAGAGCGCCAGCACCGCGAGGCTCAGGGCTCCAAAGCGAAGGTGGGTCATTTCAGTGCACTCCGTGTTGTTGTGCCTGCTCGGCATCACGCTGGTGCTGTCGCGCGCTGCCTTTGAACAGCGTGCGCACCACCACAAAAAAGATCGGCACAAACACCACCGCCAACACCGTGCCGGTGAGCATGCCGCCGATCACGCCGGTGCCGATGGCGCGCTGGCTGGCCGAGCCGGCGCCGGAGGCCAGGGCCAGCGGCAAGACACCCAGCGTGAACGCCAGCGAGGTCATGACGATGGGACGGAAACGCAGGTGGGCGGCGGCCAGCGCAGACTCGATCACGCCCTTGCCCTGTGCCTGCAGGTCCTTCGCAAACTCGATGATCAGGATCGCGTTCTTCGCGGACAGACCGATGATGGTGATCAGGCCGACCTGGAAGTACACGTCGTTGGAATACCCGCGCATCAGCGTGGCGAGCAGCACCCCGATCACGCCCAGCGGCACCACCAGGATCACCGACAGCGGGATCGTCCAGCTCTCGTACAGCGCGGCCAGGCACAAGAACACCGCCAGGATGGCGAAGGCGTACAGGATGATGGCCTGGGAGCCGGCGAGTTTTTCCTCGCGCGTCTGACCGGTCCACTCGTAGCCGATGCCCTGCGGCAACTGCGCAGCGAGCCGCTCCATCTCGGCGATGGCGTCACCCGTGCTGGCACCGGGCGCCGCGCTGCCGCTGATGCGCATGGACGGGTAACCGTTGTAGCGCACGGTCTGCATCGGGCCGGTGATCCACTGCGTGGTGGCAAACGCTGAAAGCGGCACGGCCTGTGCCTTGCTGTTCACCACGTTGATGCGCAACAGGTCTTCGGGCTGCATGCGCGCGGGCGCATCGGCTTGCACCACCACCCGCTGCAGGCGACCCGCGTTGGGAAAGTCGTTCACGTAAGTCGAGCCCAGCGCGGTGCCGATGGCGGCATTGATCGCATCGAACCCCACGCCCAGCGCATTCGCCTTGTCGCGGTCGATGTCGATCTGCAACTGGGGCGCGTCTTCCAGGCCATCGGGGCGCACCTGGGTGAGCACCTTGCTCTGCGAGACCAACCCAAGGAGCTGGTTGCGCGCGCTGAGCAGCGCGTCGCGACCCAGACCGCCACGGTCTTGCAGCCGGAAGCTGAAGCCGGACGACGAGCCCAGCTCGGGAATGGGCGGCGGGCTCAGCGGGAAGATGAAGGCATCGCGCACACCCGAGAGCGCACCAAACGCCCGACCGGCCAGGTCTTGCGCCGAACTGCCCTCGGCCGTCCGCTCCTTCCAGTCCTTGAGCGTGATGAAGGCCAGCGCGGCGTTCTGACCCTGGCCAGAGAAGCTGAAGCCCAGCACACCGACCATGCTCTGCACCTCGGGCTGCTTGAGGATGAAGTCTTCCACCTGCTTGATCACCTCCAGCGTGCGGCCCTGGGTGGCGCCGGGGGGCAGCTGCACGTTGACCAGCATCGTGCCCTGGTCTTCACCGGGCAGGAACGACGTGGGAAGCCGCATGTAGACCACCACCGCCGCGGCCACGATGGCCAGGTAAATGACGAGCGTGCGACCAGCGCGCGGCAGCAGCGCGGCCACACCACCTTCGTAGCCCTTGGCGGTGCGTGCAAAGCTGCGGTTGAACCAGCCGAAGAAGCCTTTCTTTTCGTGGTGGTGACCAGCCTCCACCGGCTTGAGCAAGGTGGCGCAGAGCGCGGGCGTGAGCGAGAGCGCGAGGAAAGCCGAGAACGCGATCGACACGCCCATGACGGCGGAGAACTGGCGGTAGATGTTGCCCACCGAACCGGCAAAGAAGGCCAGCGGCACAAACACCGAGATGAGCACCACGGTGATGCCGATGATGGCGCCCGAGATCTGGGTCATGGCTTTGCGGGTGGCCTCCAGTGGCGGGAGGCCCTCCTCGCTCATGATGCGTTCGACGTTCTCCACCACCACGATCGCATCATCCACCACGATACCGATCACCAGCACCATGCCGAACATGGTCAGCACGTTGATGGAGAAACCCATGGCCAGCAGCGTGGCGAAGGTACCGAGCAATGCCACCGGCACCACGATGGTGGGGATGATGGTGTACCGGATGTTCTGCAGAAACAGGAACATCACCAGGAACACCAGCAGCATGGCTTCACCCAGTGTGATGGCGACTTGCTGAATGGAGATCTTCACGAAGCGCGAGCTGTCGTAGGGAATCGACCAGGTCATGCCGGCGGGGAAGAAGCGCTCGAGCTCGGTCATCTTCGCGCGCACCGCGTCGGCCGTGGCCAGCGCATTGCCACTGGGCGAGAGCTGCACGCCGATGCCGGTGGAGGGTTTGCCGTTCAGACGCGCCGAGGTGGCGTAGGCCTGGGCACCGAGCTCGATGCGGGCCACGTCCTTGAGGCGAACGGTCGCCCCGTCGGGGCTGGCGCGCAGCACGATGTTGCCGAACTGTTCGGTGCTGGCGAGCTGGCCGTTGACCACCACGGTGGCCGCGATGCTCTGGCCACCCACGTTGGGCAAGGCGCCGATTTCGCCCGCCGAGACCTGCGCATTCTGTGCGCGGATGGCGTTGGTGACGTCGGCTGCACTCAGGTTGAAGCCCAGCAGCTTGGCCGGATCGATCCAGATGCGCATGGCGCGCTCGGTGCCGAACAGCTGCGCCTGGCCCACACCGGGCAGGCGTTGCAACTCGGGCACCACGCTGCGCGAGGCGTAATCGCCGAGCGCCACCGGGTCCCAGGCCGGGTCGTCGCTGGAGAGGATGGCGAACAGCAGGAAGTTGCTGCGCGAGCGGTCCACGCGCACGCCTTGCTGCGTCACGGCAGCGGGCAGGCGTGGCGACGCGCGCGAGAGCCGGTTCTGCACATCCACCTGCGCCAGAGCGGCGTCGGTGCCGGTCTCGAAGCTCAGCGTGATGCTGCCGGTGCCGTTGGCCTGCGCCACCGACTCCATGTAGATCAGGCCGGGCGAGCCGTTCATTTCCTGCTCGATCACCGAGAGCACGCTGTTCTCCAGCGTGGCAGCCGATGCACCGGGGTAGGTGGCGTTGATGACGATGGACGGAGGCGCCACCGGTGGGTACTGCGCAATCGGCAGCTGCGTGATGGACACGCCGCCCATCACCATGATGAAGAGCGCGATCACCCACGCGAAGATGGGCCGGTCAATGAAAAATTTCGCCATGTCGGGCGCTCCTTACTTCGCAGCCTCGGGCGCCGGCGCAGCGGCAGCCGGCGCGGCCGGTGCACTGCCAGGCGCCTGCCACGGCACGGCTTTCACGGGTGTGCCCGGCGGCACCATCTGCAGCTTCTGGAAGCCGTCGACCATGACCTGTTCGCCGGTCTTCAGACCGTCCAGGATCACCCAGCGGCCGTTTTGCTGACCGCCCACCTTCACGTTGCGCTGGGTCACTTTTCCGTCGGTACCCACCACCGACACCTTGTCGCCCTGGGCCGAACGCGTCACCGCCTGCTGCGGCAAGGTGATCGCATTGCCGGCAGTGGCCTGCTCCAGACGCACGCGCACATACAGACCCGGCAGCAACGTGCCCCGGGGGTTGGGCACCTCGGCGCGCAAGGTCACCTGGCCGGTGGCACTGTCCACGGTGAGGTCGGAGAACAGCAAGCGGCCCGGCTGCTCGTACACGCTGCCGTCTTCCATCACCACCTGCACCGCAGCGGCTTGCGCGCCTGCGCCCTTGAGCTGACCGCCTTCCATGGCCTTGCGGAGTCGGTACACCTCGGCGGCAGACTGGGTGAAGTTCACATACATCGGGTTGATCTGCTGGATGACGGCCAGCTGCGTGGCCTCACCTTGACCCACCAGCGCACCCTCGGTCACCAGCGAGCGGCCGATGCGGCCCGAAATGGGCGCGGTCACGCGGGCATAGCCCAGCGTGATGTTGGCGGTCTGCACCGAAGCACGGCCAGCAGCCACATCGGCCTCGGCCTGCTTCTGCGCCGCCACGGCGCTCGCGTATTCCTGCTGGCTGATGGCGTTTTCCTTCACCAGCGGTGCGTAACGTTCGGCCAGCGCGGTGGCCTGCGTGAGGTTGGCCTGCGAGCGGGCCAGGCCCGCCTGGGCGCTCTGCAAGGCCGCGGCATACGGCGCAGCGTCGATGCGGAACAGCGGTTGGCCCGCCTTGACATCACTGCCTTCGCGGAACAAACGCTCCTGCAGGATGCCCGCCGCCCGCGCCCGCACCTGGGCCACGCGCGAAGCTTCCAGCCGGCCCGGCAATTCGGTCACCAGCCCCACGTCACCCGGCGCCACCGTGATCACGCCGACCTCGGGCGGGGGCATGCCGCCGGCGGCCGCAGCGGCGGGGACTTCGGACTTGCCGCAAGCGCTCAACACCGCCGCCAGCGTCAGCACCGACAGGCCTCGCAACAGGTGGTTCGGGGGGAACGGAACAAACCGGATGCGCGAAACAGGCGCAGACTTGATGGGGCTCAAGGCGGGCATGGGAATCCTTGGGATGAATGAGGGGCGAGGTGCGGCAGCGGGCCATGACCTCGCTGCTCGATCCGTCGCAAAGCGGCGAAGTATACATACATCCAAGAATGTATGTATAGTCCTGACCTGCCCCAAGGGCTTGCTTTCTGGAGACAAACATCATGGTTCGACGCACCAAAGCCGATGCGCTGGTGACCCGCAACACCCTGCTCGATGCTGCAGAGCATTTGTTCCAGGCGCATGGCGTTTCGCGCACATCGCTCAACGACATCGCCACCGCCGCCGGCACCACGCGCGGCGCCATCTATTGGCACTTCAAGGACAAGGCGGACCTGTTCAACGCCATGATGGAGCGTGTGACCATGCCGCTGGAGGGCGCACTGGCCTGCGCGGCGGGCAAGGCGGAGGCCGCCGACAACCCCCTGCTCTCGCTGCGCGATTCCATGATGAACGCGCTCCGACAGACCGCCACCGACGAACAGACGCGCCGCGTGTTCGAGGTGGCCACGCACAAGGTGGAATACGTGAGCGAAATGCAGGCGGTGCGCGACCGGCACCTGCGGGTGCGCAACCAGTGCATGGCCATGACCGAAAAGGCACTGCGCGAAGTGGTGCGCCGCGAAAACGTCAAGCTGGCCATGCCGCTGCCCACGGCAGCCCTCGGCCTGCACGTGATCATGGACGGCCTGATCCAGAACTGGCTGCTCGACCCGCTGGCGTTTGACCTGGAGAAAAGCGGGCGTCAAACCATGGACGCCTACCTCACCGGCCTGGGCTTCAGCCTTCCCGCCGCTCGGGCACCGCGCCGCGCGGCACCGGTGCGCGCGATGCCAGCTTGAGGTGCAGCGCGGCCTGGGCCATGAGGTTGGCCGAGACCGGCGCGGTGATGAACACAAAGAGCGTGATCAGCAGCTCGGCCACACCGGCACGGCCCTGGACCGCCGCGACCAGCATGGACGCAATCAGCACACCCCCCACGCCCAGCGTGGACGCTTTGGTGGGGGCGTGCAGTCGCATGTAGAAGTCGGGCAGGCGCACCAGACCGATGGCGCCCACCAGCAGGAAGCAGGCGGCGATCACGATGAGGATCGCGGCGGTCCATTCGATGACGGGATGCATGGTGTGTCTCCTTATTCGACCACGTCGCCGCGGCTGAGGTAGCGCGCCAGCGCCACGGTGGATGCAAATCCGAGCATGGCCACCAGCAAGGCGGCCTCGAACAGCAAGGCGGTGTTCCAGCGCATGCCCAGCACCACGATGAGCGCCACGGTGTTGAGGTAAAGCGTGTCGAGCGCGAGCAGGCGATCGGTGGTTTCGGGCCCGAGCAGCAGGCGCCAGCCGCACAGCAGCATGGACACGGTGACTGCGGCCAGCGCGATGTTCAGGGCGATCTCGAGGATGTTCATGCTGCGCTCCCGGTGCGGGCCTGCTGGCCGAAGATCTGCATCAGCGGCGCTTCATAGCGGTTCTTCATGTCGTCGATCATGGCCTGCGCGTCGTCGCAGTTGAGCGCGTGCACCAGGATCTCGTGGCGCTGCTCGTCGACCACGCACGACACCGTGCCCGGCGTGGTGGTGATGATGGTGGCAAACAGCGCGTTGATGCGGGGATGGTCGGTGGCCAGCGGCACGGGCAGCCAGGCCGGCTTCGGTGTGCTCATGGGACCCAGCACCAACCGGGCCACCGTGATGTTGGACAGCACGATGTCCTTGAGCACCACCACCGTCAGGCGCAGCGCAGCCATCCAGTCGATGTGGTCTGCCGGCATCAGAAAGGGGTGCAACAGGCGCGGCAGGATCAGCCCGATGAGCAAGGCCGAGAGCAGGTGCACCAGTTCCACGCTGTGCGACAGCGCGAGCCAGCTCAACCCCAGCAGCACCGAGAGCACCGGGTGGTCGAACCAGCCCGCCTTGCGGGCAGGCAGGCGATCTGGGTGGGGGGCGGTCATGGGCGTTCCTCCTGGGGCTTGACGATGGGCGCGGGCCGCACGCCGTCGTAGGTTCGCGTGGTCGGTGTGGTTGCCCGGTCAGGTCCCAACACCGCGCGCACATACGCCGCCGGATCGGCCAGCTGGGCGGCGGTCGCGTCGGTGTAACGCTTGATGGGCGAGGCCAGCACGGCCATGACCACCGTCATCAACATGATGGCCCACACCGCGCTGAGCAATTTGAGGCTGGTGCCGGACGTGACGGCGCCGTCCTGCTCGGGTTGCACGTGCCAGAACACCACGACGCCGGCGCGGGCCAGGCCCACGATGGAGAAGAAGCCCACCAGCAGCACCACCGTCCAGACCCAGGCCTGGGCCGGCAGGCCCGAGCTGCTTTCCAGCACCATCAGCTTGCCCAGAAAACCGGGCAACGGCGGCAGTCCGGCGGCCGAAGCGGCGCCGAAGATCATCATCAAACCGAGCAGCAGCGGCTCACGCAGCGCCACGGCGGGCTGCAGCTTGTCGCGCGCATCGCCGCGCTGCGAGGCCATCAGCTCCACCAGCAGGAACAAACCGGCGATCACCACCGTGCTGTGCAAGGTGTAGTACAGCGAGGCCGACAGACTGGCCGGGGTGAAAAGGCCCACGCTCGCCAGGATGGTGCCGACCGACGACACGGTGAGGTAGGCCACCAGACGGGCCATGCTGTGCGCCGCCAGGGCGCCGAGCACACCCAGCACGCTGGTGGTCAGCGCCAGCGGCAGCAGCCAGCCCTGCACCGCCAGCGCGGCTTCACCCGCCTCCACGCCGAACACACCCCAGTGCACGCGGATGATGCTGTAGACACCGACCTTGGTCATGATGGCAAAAAGCGCGGCCACCGGCGCGCTGGCTGCGGCGTAGGTGGCGGGCAGCCAGAAGTACAGCGGGACGATCGCCGCCTTCAAGCCGAACACCACCAGCAGCACCAGCGCCGCAGCGCGGGCGATCAGCGCGGCATCGCCCGTGAGCTGTCCGACGCGCAGCCCCACGTCGGCCATGTTGAGCGTGCCAGTGACCGCGTACACCATGCCCAGGCCGATCAGGAACAGGCCCGAAGCCACGAGGTTGAGCACCACGTAATGCACGCCCATGCGGAAGCGCTCCCTGCCCTGCCCGTGCACCAGCAGCACATACGAGGCGATGAGCAGCACCTCGAAGAACACGAAGAGGTTGAACAGGTCACCCGTGAGGAACGCGCCACACAGGCCCATGAGCTGGAACTGGAACAGCGCGTGAAAGTGCCGGCCCCGGGTGTCCCAGCCGCCGGTGGCGTACCACATGGCGGGCACCGCCACGGCGTAGGTGAGCAGCACCATCAATGCCGAGAGACGGTCCACCACCAGCACGATCCCGAACGGCGCGGGCCACTCACCCACTTGGTACACCAGCAGTTCGCCCTGGGCAGCGTGCCACACCAGGCTGGCGGCCATGAAGGCGCCGAGCAGCATGGAAGCCATGGACAGGCGCCGCCGCCAGCGCAGGCGGGTGTCGTCGTGCCCACCCCCTTGCGCCGACACGCCCGACGGATCGCCGATGAGCAGCAGCACCACGGCGGTGAAAACGGGCAACAGCACCGACAGCACGGGTGCGTGCTGCAGCCAGAAAGCACTGGTCACATCCCACATCAGTGATGCCCTCCGGGCTCACGGCCATCCACGTGGTCGGTACCGCTCTCGTGCCGGCTGCGCAGGGCGAGTTCGATCACGAAACCGGTGGTGGCAAAGCCGATCACGATGGCGGTGAGCACCAGCGCCTGCGGCAGCGGATCGGCCACGGGCCCTTCGCCCACCAGAATGGGCTGGGCGTTGGTCCACAGCCTGCCCATGGCAAACAGGAAGACGTTGACGGCATAACCGAACAGCGACAGGCCCAGCACCACCGAAAAGGTGCGCCCGCGCAGCATCAGGTAGGCCGCGCAGGCGGTGACAAAACCGATGCCGCTGGCCAAAAGAAATTCCATGCTCATGCGGCACTCCCGGAAGATTGAACAGGCGCGGACGTTTCCCGCGACACGGTGCCCAGCACCGAAATGGTCAGCAGCGTGGCGCCCACCACGGTGAGGTAAACACCCAGGTCGAACAGCGCGGCAGAGGCGAACGGCAGCTCCCCCAGCAAAGGCACATGGGGATGGCCGTGCGCGCTGGTGAGGAAGGGCCGGCCGAACAGGAAGGCGCCCACACCGGTCAACCCGGCAATGCCCACACCCGCGCCGATCCAGACCACGAAGCGGCGACCACCATCGGCCCGCAGCAGCGCCTCGGCCCGGGTCTGCCCCAACGCCATGAACTGCAGCACCAGCGCCACCGCGGTGATCAAGCCAGCAATGAAGCCGCCGCCAGGCAGGTTGTGGCCGCGCATGAAGATGTACACGGTGAAGACGAGCGCCAGCGGCAGCACCACCGATGCCGCCACGCGCAGCAACAGCGGTTGCGCCGCAAAGGTCCAGTGGCGGCCATCGGGGTCCACGGTGGCGCGGCGCGTGCGCATGCCTTCCATGAGCGCCAGCACGCCCAGGGCGGCGATGCCCAGCACGGTGATCTCGCCAAAGGTGTCGTAGCCGCGGAAGTCCACCAGGATCACGTTGACCACGTTGGTGCCCCCACCCAGCGGGATGGATTGCTCGAGGAAGTACCAGGAGATGGACTCGAAGTCGCGCGTGAGCACCAGCCAGGCCAGGCCAGCCATGGCCGCACCGGCGGTCAAGGCCAGCGCCACGTGGCCCAGGCGGTGGACCGACTTCGTCTCTTTCGGTGAACGCTGCGGCAGCAAGGCCAGGCCCATGAGCAGCAGCACGGTGGAGACCACCTCGACCGAGAGCTGCGTCAAGGCCAGGTCGGGCGCCGACAGGCTCACAAAGGTGAGCGCCGTGACCAGCCCCACCACGCCCACCAGCACCACGGTCTGGAAGCGCTCGCGGTGCGTGAGCGCGATCGCCACACAGGTGGCCAGCAGCAGCAACCAGACCGCGATGGCCAGTGGCGGGGCGGCCATCAATTCACGGTCACCGGTGCCGATGTTGCTGCTGGCCAGCGGAACGGCGGCCATCACCAGCGCGGCCCCCAGCAGCCAGGCCACATACCGCTGCAGCGAACCGTTTTCCAACCGGATCGAGATGCGGCCCGCCGTTGCAAACAGGCCGTCGATCAAGCCCTCGAACATCTGGCGCCCGGTGGCCGGGCCGAACCAGTCTTCGGAGCCGATGCGGTGCAGCCACCTGCCGCGCGCGAGCCAGAAGTACAGACCGGCACCGGCGACCAGCGCCATCACGCTCATGAGCAGCGGCAGGTTGAAACCGTGCCAGATCGAAAGCTTGTATTCCGGCAGTGGCTGGCCTGCCAGTGCGGTGGCGGCCACATCGACCAGCGGACCGAAGGTGGCCGCGGGCAACAGGCCGACCACGATGCACAGGGTCACCAGCAGCATCGACGGCAGCTTCATGCCCAGCGGCGGCTCATGGGGGTGCTGGTTCGGCACATCACCGATGGGTCCGTTGAAATACGTGTCGTGGACGAAGCGCACCGAATACGCCACGCTGAAGACGCTGCCCAGCGTGACCGCCACCGGCACCAGCCAGGCCCACACACCGGCCGTGCCCACCACCGCTTCGGTGAGGAACATTTCCTTCGACAGGAAGCCGTTGGTGAGCGGCACGCCGGCCATGGAGGCGGCCGCCACCATGGACAGCGTGGCGACCCAGGGCATGAGCTTGAAGAGGCCGCCGAGCTGGCGCATGTCGCGGGAATGGGTCTCGTGGTCGACGATGCCCGCGATCATGAAGAGCGAGGCCTTGAAGGTCGCGTGGTTGAGCACATGGAACACGGCTGCCACCGCGGCCAGCGGCGAGCCCAGGCCCACCAGGAAAGTGATGAGACCCAGGTGGCTCACGGTGGAATACGCGAGCAGGCCCTTGAGGTCGTGTTTGAAGATGGCGATGAAGGCCGCGAAGATCATGGTCACCAGGCCGGTGGTGGTGACGATCACCTCGAACCAGCCCGAGCCCGCGAGGATGGGGTAGAGCCGCATGAGCAGGAACACACCGGCCTTCACCATGGTGGCCGAGTGCAGATAGGCCGAGACCGGTGTGGGCGCGGCCATGGCGTCGGGCAGCCAGAAGTGGAACGGGAACTGCGCGCTTTTGGTGAAGCAGCCCAGCAAGATGAGCAGCAGCGCGGGCACGAACATCGGATCGGCCTGGATCTGCGCCACCTGCCCGAGCATGGCGCTGATCTCGTAGGTGCCGGCGATCTGCCCCAGCAGCACGAAACCGCCCAGCATGGCCAGACCACCACCGCCGGTGACGGCCAGCGCCTGGCGAGCGCCGGCGCGCGCGTCGGCGCGGTGGCTCCAGAAACCCACCAGCAGGAAAGACGACAGGCTGGTGAGCTCCCAGAACACCACCAGCAGCAGCAGGTTGTCGGACAGCACCACGCCCAGCATGGCGGCCATGAACAGCATCATCTCGCTGTAGAACTTGGCCACCGAGTCCTTGGGGCTCAGGTAGAAGTGCGCGTAGATGACGATGAGCAGGCCGATGAACAGGATGAGTCCGGCGAACATCATCGACAGGCCGTCGAGCTTGAACACCAGGTTCAGTCCGATCTCGGGCACCCACTGCCAGCTGTTCATCACGACACCGCCGGCCATCACGGTCGGCGCGTGGGCCACGAGCATCATCAAGCTGGCCAGGGTGACCAAGCCCGCCGCGAGGGCTGCGAGCAAACGGGACCTGGAGCCGAGCCACAAGGTGGCCAGGGTACCCAGCAGGAGGGGCAGCAGGACGATGGTCAACAGCACGGCAAGTCTCTCTAGTGAATCGACAACTTTACAAGGGAGCGCTGACAGGCGCCTGAGTTCCAAACGCCGCCTGCAACACGGCTCCACGGGTTCATGACCCGGTCCGCTCGGGCGCGTCTCGGTGCTCGGCACGCAAGGACCAGGCCAGCGGTGAGCCCATCCCCACCACGGCACCGACGGCCCAGAACACCGCACCCACGCCCACCAGGGCGCCCACGGAGCCGAACAGCAAGGGCATCACCACACTCGATCCGTTGATCGCCATGGCGCGCAGACCCAGCGCCTCGCCGTGGCGGTGGTGCGGCGTCATCTGGTGCAGCGTGCTCATGATCATGGGCTGCACCGAGCCCAGCGCCAGACCCAACAGGATCGACAACGCTGCCATGGCCCACGCCGCTTGCACCAGCGGGTACACAGCGAACAGCAGCGCTGTGGCAACCATGGCCGTGCCGATGACGACCGACTCGCGCAAGCGCGCGGCCAGCCAGGGCATGAGCACGCGGATCGCGGTGGCCGCCAGCGCAAACGCCCCGAGGATGGAGCCGATCACCGTGGCGCTCAGGCCGCGCTCGTGGCCGAGCACCGGCACCAGGAAGGTGTGCACGTCCCAGCACGACGAGAGCATCCAGTTGATGAGCATCAGCTTGCGAAAACCCGCGTCCTTGAGCAGGTTCCACGACGAACCACTGGACTGTCGCAACCCGGGCGCCACCGGCTCGTGTTCGACCGTGTGGCGCACCCAGATCCAGGCCATCGAAGGAAGCAACGCGAGCAACAGGAACGCCGCACGAAAACCGAAGCTGTCGATCATCACGCCGGCAGCAAACGGCCCCAGGAAGTTGGAAATGGACGGGCCGATGGCCATCCAGCTGAACACCTGCCGCAGCTCGGTGGCGCCGTTGGCGAGGCGCCCCACGTGGCGCTGCAGTGCGATCATGGCCAGCCCCGTGGCGGCCCCGCAGCTCAGCGCAGTGAGGCACAACACGCCGAACACGGGGAAGGCCACGGCGATGGCCGCGCCCGCCGACGCCACACCCACCGCCATCGCCACCGGCTTCTTCAGACCGCGCCGGTCCGCGTAGCGCCCGGCCGGCAAGGCCATGAACACCGGTGCCAACGCGAACAACGCCAGCAGCATGCCCACGGCGGCCGGGCTGTAACCCTCGCGCAGCGCCATCAAGGGCGCTGCCATGCGAAAGCCGGTCATGCAGGCATGCAGGCAGATCTGAGCAGCGATCAGACGTGCCAGGTTGGACCGCAACCCGGGGTTCAAGCGTCCCCGGTGTCGTTGGGGTCCAGCGGCAGCAGCGCACTGGCCTGCTCCTGCGGCAGCGCCTCCACCGCCTTGAGCGCGCGGCCCATGGCGCGGCTGCGCGTCTCGGCACTGTCCAGCGTGTTGAGCACGGTCTGCGTCTGGCTCTTCACGCGGGCCAGCACATCACCGAATTTGCCGAACTCGGTCTTGACCGCGCCCAGCACCTGCCAGACCTCGCTGGAGCGCTTCTCCAGCGCCAGCGTGCGAAAGCCCATTTGCAGCGAATTGAGCATGGCCATGAGCGTGGTCGGCCCGGCCAGCGTCACACGGTATTCGCGCTGCAGCACCTCCATCAGCCCCGGCCGGCGCAGCACTTCGGCGTACAGCCCTTCGGTGGGCAGGAACAGGATGGCGAAGTCGGTCGTGTGCGGCGGCTCCAGGTACTTGTCGGCCATGGACTTGGCCTCGAGCTTGATGCGCTGCTCCAGCCCGCGAGCGGCCATCTCCGCGCCATCGGCGTCGGCGCGCTGTTGTGCGTCGAGCAGGCGCTCGTAGTCTTCGTTGGGAAACTTCGCGTCGATGGGCAGCCAGCACGGCGCGCCGTCGTCGCTGCGGCCGGGCATCTTGATGGCGAAATCCACCGTGAAGCGGCTGCCCGGTTTGGTCATGACCTGCGTGGCGTACTGGTCGGGCGCAAACACCTGTTCGAGCAAGGCCGCGAGCTGCGCCTCGCCGAACATGCCGCGCGTCTTCACGTTGGTCAGCAGGTGCTTGAGGTCGCCCACACCCTGGGCCAGCGTCTGCATTTCGCCCAGACCCTTGTGCACCTGCTCCAGCCGGTCGGCCACCTGCTTGAAGCTTTCACCCAGACGCGCCTGCAGCGTGCTTTGCAGCTTTTCGTCCACCGTGGCGCGCATCTCGTCGAGCTTGGCCGCGTTGCCCTGCTGCAGCTGCATCAGCTGCGCCTCCAGCGTGGCGCGCACCTCGGCCAGGCGGCGCGAGTTGGCTTCACTCAGGTCTTGCAGCTGGCGCGTGAGCGTGTCGCCCAGCGTGCCGCGCAGTTGCACGAGTTGCTGCGCAAAGGCGTCGATCTGCGCGTTCTGCGTGCGGGTGGCCTCCGCCCCCTGGCTGGTGAGCGCTTCCTGAAAGGTGGCCAGGGTTTGCTGCAGCTCCTGGCGCGCGGTGCGCGAACCGTCGGCCATCTCACGACGCAGTTCGCTCTCGACCCGCTCCACGCGCGCCGTGGTCTGTTGCAGCTGGTTCAGCAGGGTCTGGCGGTGCGCGAGTTCGTCGGCGTCCACCACCGGCTTGCGCAGCCACAGCGCCACCTGCAGGAGCACACCAATGGCGGCGAGCACCAGCAGCGCGATGAGCAGCGCGGCATCGGACATCAGCGCGCGCTCTTGCCGATGATTTCGGCGTTGAGCGGTGTCAGCGGCTTGCCTTGGGTGAGGTAAGCGATCACGTTGTCGGCCGCGAGCTGGGCCATGGCGCGGCGCGTCTTGAGCGTGGCGCTGGCGATGTGCGGCGTGAGCACCACGTTGGGCACGGTCAGCAAGTCGGGGTGCACCTGGGGC
This sequence comes from Hydrogenophaga sp., assembly GCF_030158645.1. GTDB lineage: Bacteria > Pseudomonadota > Gammaproteobacteria > Burkholderiales > Burkholderiaceae_C > Hydrogenophaga. The sequence continues at coordinate 28,524 of NZ_JAOASO010000092.1, forward strand.
TCGCCTTCAAACACATCCAGACCAGCGGCGGCGATCACGCGGTTGCGCAAGGCCTGCGCGAGTGCGGCGTCGTCCACGATGCCGCCGCGCGCGATGTTGACCAGCGTGGCGGTGGGCTTCATCTGCGCGATCTCGGCCGCACCGATGGTGTGGTGGTTTTCGGGGCTGTAAGGCAGCACCAGGATCAGGTGGTCGGCGGTCTTGAGCAGCGTGGTCTTGTCCACATAGCTGGCCTTGCATTCGGCCTCGAGCGCGGCATCGAGCCGGGAGCGGTTGTGGTAGATCACGTTCATGCCGAAGCCATGGGCGCCGCGGCGCGCGATGGCCTGACCGATGCGGCCCATGCCCAGGATGCCCAGCGTGCTGCCGTGCACCTCGGCGCCGGCAAACATGTCCAGCGCCCATTTGTTCCATTCGCCGGCGCGCAGGAAATGTTCGCTCTCGGTGAGGCGCCGCGCCGTGGCCATGATCAGCGCAAAACCGAAGTCGGCGGTGGTTTCGGTCAACACATCGGGCGTGTTGGTGGCCAGCACGCCCGCCGCGCTGAGCGCGGGCACGTCGAAGTTGTTGAAACCCACCGCGATGTTGGCCACCACGCGCAGCTGCGGGCAGGCAGCGGCCACCGCGCCGTCGATGCGCTCGCTGCCGGTGGTGAGTGCACCCACCTTGCCTTGCAGGCGGGCGATGAGCTCGGCGGGTGCGAGCACGCCGTCGTTGTCGTTGGTGTCAACGTCGAAATGCTGACGCAGGTGTTCAACCACCTCGGGGAAGATCTTGCGGCTGACGAGGATGGAAGGTTTTGTCATGTGTGTGTCTCCAGAGAATCAGATGAACCAGATCCAGGTCATGAGGGCGAACAGCGGCACCAGGATGCCGAACGACCAGACCATGTAACCAAAGAAGCTCGGCATCTTCACGCCGCGGTCTTCGGCGATGGCCTTGACCATGAGGTTGGGCGCGTTGCCGATGTAGGTGTTGGCGCCCATGAACACCGCACCGGCCGAGATGGCGACCAACGTGGGCGCCAGCGCGTTCATCAGCAGCTGCGGATCACCGCCGGCGGTGTTGAAGAACACCAGGTAGGTCGGCGCGTTGTCGAGGAAAGAACTGAGGACGCCCGTGGCCCAGAAGTACATGGCCGGGTTGGGTGTGCCGTCGGGATTCGTCACCGCGTTCACCACCGCACCAAACGGACCGTCCACACCCGCCTTGAGCATGGCGATCACCGGGATGATGGTGAGGAAGATGGCCGCAAACAGCTTGGCGACTTCCTGCATCGGACCCCAGCCGAACTGGTTGCTCTCGTGCGCGCTGGTTGGCGTGATCTTGAGCGAGACGAGCGTGACGACGATCAGTCCGATGTCGCGCACGATCCCCGGCAGACCGACCTCGGTGCCGGCGATTTTGAACACCACGCCCGACTTCCACAACCCGCTGAGCAACACGAGAAACACCACCACGCCCAGCAGCACGAAGTTGACGCTGCCATCGAAGCCGAGGCGCTGCGTGTCGGGTGTGGGGTCCACCGGGCGAAGTTCCTCATGGCGGTGGTGGTACCACCAATCGATGGCATAAAAGATCACCAGCAACGTGCCGATCAGGAACAGCGTGTGGCTCCAGAGGTGGGTGACGGTCCAGAAAAAGTCCACGCCCTTGAGGAAGCCCAGGAACAACGGTGGATCCCCCAACGGCGTGAGCGCACCGCCAGCGTTGGACACGATGAAGATGAAGAACACCACCACGTGCGCCTGGTGCTTGCGGTTGTCGTTGGCCCGGATCAGCGGGCGGATCAGCAGCATCGATGCACCGGTGGTGCCCATGAAACTGGCCAGCACCGCACCGATGGCCAGCAAACCCGTGTTCAACCCCGGGCCTCCGTGCAGGTTGCCCCGCACGAAGATGCCGCCGGCCACGGTGAACAGCGCGGTGAGCAAGATGATGAAGGGGATGTACTCGGCCAGCGCTGCGTGCGCCACCGCCACACCCGTGGCCGCCGGACCGAAGGTGACGGCAAACGGAATCAGGAAGGCCAGGCCCCAGGCCGCCGCCACCTTGCCGAAGTGGTGGTGCCAGAAAATCGGGGCCACCAAGGGCATCAGCGCGATGGACAACAACACGCCCGCAAACGGAACGCCCCACAGCACGGACAACTGCGCGCCGTCGAGTTCGGCCGCGTGCGCAAGGCCCGGCAGCAGTGCGCTGGCCAAGGCCAGCGCCTGCACGCTTCTTGTGTTCATGGGCGCCTCCGCAGCGAAGCTGCTCAGACCGCGAGCAGGTCGACTTCGAACAGCAGCGTGGCGTTGGGCGGAATCACGCCACCGGCACCGCGGGCACCGTAACCCAGCGCGGCCGGGATCACCAGGCGGCGCGTGCCACCCACGGCCATGCCCTGCACGCCCTCGTCCCAGCCCTTGATGACGTGGCCGGCACCCAGCGGAAACTCGAACGGCTGGCCGCGGTCCTTGCTCGAATCGAACTTGGAACCCTGCACGCCGTCGTTGAACAGCCAGCCGGTGTAGTGCACCTGAACCGGGCGCCCGGCTTTGGCGATGTCGCCGTTGCCGACCACGGTGTCTTCGTATTGCAGGCCGCTGGGGGTGGTGATCATGGTGTCTCCTGTGATGGATGGGAAAAAAGTAAAAGAGGCGCGATTATTCCAGCCAGGTCGTGAACGACTCGACCGTCTCGCGCGGCGTGTGAAAGCCATTGACCTTGTCGGCGGGATCGGCGTAACCCAGGGCCATGCCGCAGACCAGCATTTCGTTCTCACCGGCGCCGATGTGCGGCAGGATGATCTTGGCAAAACCGTTCCACGCGGCCTGCGGGCAGGTGTGCAGGCCGTGACCGCGCGCGGCGACCATGATGCTTTGCAGGAACATGCCGTAGTCCACCAGCGAGCCACGGCCCATCACGCGGTCCAGCGTGAACATCAGGCCCACCGGCGCATCGAAGAAGCGGAAGTTGCGCTGGTGCTGCGCGTGCATCTTGTCCTTGTCGCCCTTGGTGATGCCGAGCAGGCCGTACAGGCTCCAGCCGTTTTCACGCCGGCGGTCGATGAAGGGGCTGACCCACTTCTCGGGGTAATAGTCGTATTCCTCGCGGTACTCGGCGGCCAGCGCCGGGTCGGCGCGCAAGGCGTCGTGTGCGGCACAGACCTTGTCCACCAGTGTGTCGCGGCTCTGACCCTGCAAGACATACACCTTCCAGGGCTGGGTATTGGTACCCGACGGCGCGCGGCTGGCCACCTCCAGCAGGTGCTCCAGCGTGGCGCGCGGCACCGGTTGGGGCAAAAAGGCGCGAGCCGACATTCGGCTGGTGATCGCGGCGTCCACGCTGACCGGATCGATCACGGGCGCGGTGGGGTTGTGGCTCATAGCAGGGTCTCCAGGGTTGTCTTCAAAGGCTCGGGCAAGGGCACGGGCCGGCGCGTGTGGCGATCCACATAGACGTGCACGAAGTGCCCACACGCCGCGGCCAGGTCTTCGCCATCGGCAAACAGGCCCACCTCGTAGCGCACGCTCGACGTGCCCAGGTGCGCCACGCGCAAGCCTGCCCACACGGTTTGTGGAAAGGCCAGGGGCGCGAAGTAGTTGCATTGCGTCTCGATCACGAGACCGATCACCGGACCGTGGTGGATATCCAATGCACCCTGCTCGATCAGGTGGGCGTTCACGGCGGTGTCAAACCAGCTGTAGTACACCACGTTGTTCACATGACCGTAGACGTCGTTGTCGGCCCAGCGGGTGGTGATGGAACGCAGCACCCGGTAGGCGCTGCGCGGCAAAGGTTGCGGGCGTGTGGCCGGTGCTGGGTTGCTCATGGCGCGGCATTGTGCCAGCGGGTGGCCGGGCGAGCTGTCGCGGCTGTCACGTCCAATGCGGTCGTGGCTTGCCAGCGCGCCTGGTACGCCAACGCCGTGCGGTAGGTGTTCATCTGCACCTGCACCGTCGCCTCCATGTCGGTGCCGTAGCCACCCGCCATCACGAAGGCCAGCGGCAGGCGACGGCTCCAGGCCCAGTCCATCACGCGGCGGTCGCGCGCCTCCATGCCGTCAAACGTGAGCTTGAGACGCCCGAGCCGGTCGCCTTCGTGCGGATCGGCCCCGGCCAGGTAGATCACGAGGCCGGGCTCGAAGCGGCGCTCCAGCTCTTCCAGCGCCCATTCCAGGGACTCCAGATACTCTGCATCCCCGCAACCGTCGGCCAGTTCCACGTCGAGGTCGCTCGGCTCCTTGCGGAACGGAAAGTTCTTCGCGCCGTGCAGTGACAGGGTGAACACCGAATCGTCTTGGGCAAAGATCTTCGCCGTGCCATTGCCCTGGTGCACGTCCAGGTCGATGATGGCCACCCGCAACATGCCGCGCGCCCTGTGTGCACGGGCGTGCTCAGCCTGCATCAGGCGCGCAGCGACCGCAGCGTCATTGAAAACGCAGAAGCCACTGCCTTTGTCGGCGTAAGCGTGGTGGGTGCCGCCGGCCAGGTTGGCGGCCAGACCGCCGCCATGCATCGCCTGGCGACACGCCTGAACCGTGGCACCCACCGAGCGGCGCGCCCGCTCTGCCATGGCAGGGCTCCAAGGGAAGCCGATCTCGCGCTGCGCGGCGGACGACAAGGTGCCGGTGTGCACCGCCTCGATGTAGGCGGGGGTGTGCACCAACGCCAGTTCACCGTCGCTGGCCGGCTGGGCCTCGCGCAGCAGCACCTGTGGCAGCTCCGCGGCGAGGCGCTCGCGCAACCGGGCGTACTTGGCCATGGGGAAACGGTGGCCCGTGGGCAAGGGGAGAACGAAGTGGTCGGCGTAGAAGGCTTGCAAGGGGCACGCACCGTGGTCAAGGGGGACGTGGGATTGTGTCCGGCTCGGGTATTCAATGGGCGCATGCGCCCATTTAGGTCACCCCACCTAGAATGGTGCGGCGCAGCAAAAACCGCTTGCGCCATTGCGGGTTATCCCTATAATCGCGGTTATGTTGCAGTGCAGCAATGTGAACAAAAAGCAAAAGCGTCCAGACAGCGCCCTGTTCCCAGCAGCCTTCAACTAAACCCTGTTTCACCAAGTTTAGGAGTACGAATATGCTGACCGCCGAACAAATGATTGCCGCCCAGAAAGCCAACATCGAGACCATTTTCGGTCTGACCCAGAAAGCCTTCGAAGGCGTGGAAAAGCTGGTTGAACTCAACGTGCAAGCCACCAAGGCCGCCCTGTCCGAGTCCGCCAACAGCACCCAGGCCCTCCTCAGCGTCAAAGACGCCCAGGAACTGCTGACGCTGCAAGCCAGCCTGATGCAGCCGCTGGCTGAAAAGACCGTGGCTTACAGCCGCCACCTGTACGACATCGCCCAGGGCACGACCGCCGAATTCGGCAAGGCCGCGGAAGCGCAAGCCAGCGACACCCAGAAGAAATTCATGGCTGTCGTCGACAACGCCTCCAAGAACGCCCCAGCCGGTTCGGAAACCGCCGTGGCCGTCATGAAGAGCGCCGTGTCCGCCGCCAACAACGCCATGGAATCGGTGCAGAAGGCTGTCAAGCAAGCCACCGAAATGGCCGAAGCCAACTTCAACACCGTGACGGCCTCCGCCGTCAACGCTTCGAAGTCGGTCGCCAAAAAGCGCTGAACAAGCGGCTGATCGTGCCGTTGATCGGCGTCTTGGATTTTTCATCCAGGCCGCAAACTAGCATCAATCCACGATCTGCCCGACCTTCACAGGAACGGGTTCCAGATCAAACCCGTTTCTCTGGTTGTCTCCTCGGGTCCTTTTCGAAATTCGATTTCATCGGACCCCTTAAGCCCCCGCCGCAAGGCAGGGGCTTTTTTTATGGGCGCGTGCCGTTCACCGGTTTCAACCGGGCCAGCTGGGTCTTGAGCTGCGGCAGAGCCGCGAGCATCGCTGCCCGGCCCGCCTCGATCGAGCGCTTGCGCGACGCAAAATCGGCACTGCCCACACCGGTGAGTGCCGGACGCACCACGACATCGGCGGTGGCGAGTTCGTGCCGGTTGATGCTCTGGCCCATGATGGCAAAGGTCTGCAGCAGCACGCGGATGTTGCCCACCGCCAGATTGCCCTCGGGCGCGCTGGAAATGTCCACCGCCAGCACCACCTCGGCCCCCATGTCGCGCGCCTGCTGCACCGGCACGGGTGCCACCAGGCCACCGTCTACATACTCGCGCCCGGCGATGCCCACCGGGGCAAACAGCCCAGGTACCGCGCTCGACGCGCGCACCGCCTGCGCCACGTCGCCCCGCCGGAACAAGACCCCCTGCCCCGTGCCCAGGTCGGTCGCCAGCACGCCCAGGGGCAACGCCATGCTTTCGATCGTGCGCCCATCCACCGCCTGGCTCACGTAACGAGCCAGCGCGTCGCCGCGCAACAGGCCTCGGCCCAGGATAGGCAATGCCCAGTCGGTCAGCGTGACCTCATCCATGCTCATGGCGACCCGCTCCAGTTCGGTGGGGGTTTTGCCACTGGCGTAGAGCGCGGCGACGAGGCTGCCGGCCGAGGTACCGGCCAGCAAATCGGGGCGGATGCCGTTTTCCTCCAGCACCTGGATCACGCCCACATGGGCGAATCCGCGCGCTGCGCCGCCACCGAGCGCCAGCCCCAGCCGTGGGGCTCGCATGACCGGCGCCACCCCCATCGGCTGAACCTGTGGCGTCGGCACCGGCGAGACCGCCACCGGCCCCTGCACGGTGGAACACGCTGTCAGAGCGGTCAGGCAAAAGACAAAGCCCCAAGCCTTGCAATACTTATTGAGAACAATTCGCGTTAGTGTTAGCATCACGTGCATTATCCGGCAAGCCCTGCAGGCGCCCTGTGAAGCCACCGACCTTGTTTCCTTCATTTCAACTCCCGAGGATCTCCATGACTCCGTTCCGCAAACTCTCGATTGCCGTGGCCGCCATCGCCGCCACGATCGGCCTGCAAGGACAGGCGCAAGCCCAGGAGAAGGTGCTCAACCTCTACTCCGCACGCCACTACCAGACCGACGAGGTGATGTACGACACCTTCACCAAAACAACCGGCATCAAGATCAACCGCGTGGACGCTGACGACGCCGGCATTGTGGCGCGCCTGCGCGCCGAAGGTGCGGCTTCACCGGCCGACGTGATCCTGCTCGTGGACGCTGCCCGCATGGCTTCGGCCGACAGCCAGGGCCTCTTCCAACCGTTCCAGTCGGCCAAACTCGACGCGGCCATTCCCGCCAACCTGCGCGCCACACCCAGCGAAGGCGGCGTGACCTGGACCGGCTTCTCCACCCGCGCCCGCGTGATCGTGTACGACCCGATGCGCGTGAAAGCCGCCGATGTGGCGACCTACGAACAACTCGCCGACCCCAAGCTCAAGGGCATGGTCTGCACGCGCTCAGGCTCGCACCCCTACAACCTCTCGTTGTTCGCCACGGTGGTCGAGCGACTGGGCGACCAGAAGGGTGAAGCCTGGCTCAAAGGCGTGGTGGACAACATGGCGCGCGCACCCAAGGGCGGCGACACCGACCAGATCAAAGCCGTGGCCTCCGGCGAATGTGGCGTGGCGCTGAGCAACACGTATTACATCGCCCGTCTCATCAAGTCCGACAAGCCGGAGGACCGCGCCGTCATGGAGAAAGTGCGCATCGTCTTTCCCAACCAGGCGACCACCGGCACGCACGTGAACATCGCTGGCGCGGCTGTGGCCAAACACGCCAAGAACCGAGACAACGCGGTGCAGTTCATGGAGTTCCTGGCCAGCCCGTTCGCGCAGGACTACTTTGCCAACGGCAACAACGAGTTCCCGGCCGTCAAGGGGCTGAAAGTGGCCAACCCGGCCATCAAGGCCATGGGGGGTGACAACTTCAAGGCCGAGACCGTGCCGCTGGGCGTGGTGGCAAAAAACATGACGAAAGTTCAGCAGATGCTGGACCGCGTTGGCTACAAGTAACCCCCGCCTCTTCAACTCAAAGGCCCGCCATCGCGGGCCTTTTTGCTGGGTGTGTCAGTAAATCCGGGGCACGTGAATTTCGCCGGGCACCTGGTGGCGTCGGTAGCCTTCGTGCCGCACGCGCTCGGGCAGCGTGATGGTGGGGCGCTCCACCTCGCCGTAGGGCATCTGGTGCAGCAGGTGGTGGATGCAGTTCAGCCGCGCCTTTTTCTTGTCGTCGGCCTGCACCACCCACCACGGTGACTCGGGAATGTGGGTGCGCTCCAGCATCACTTCTTTCGCCTTGGTGTAGAGCTCCCAGCGACGGCGGCTTTCCAGGTCCATGGGGCTGAGCTTCCACTGTTTGAGTGGATCGTGAATGCGACCCAGAAAGCGCAGGTGCTGCTCTTCGTCGGAGATGGAGAACCAGTACTTGATGAGCTGGATGCCCGAGCGCACCAGCATCTTCTCGAACTCGGGCACCGAGCGGAAGAACTCCTCGTACTGCTCGTCGCTGCAGAAGCCCATGACCCGCTCGACGCCGGCGCGGTTGTACCAGCTGCGGTCAAACAGGACCATCTCGCCCGCGGCCGGCAAGTGCGCCGCGTAGCGCTGGAAGTACCACTGCGTGCGCTCGCGGTCGTTGGGCGCGGGCAGCGCAGCCACGCGACACACGCGCGGGTTCAGGCGCTGGGTGATGCGTTTGATCACGCCGCCCTTGCCCGCCGCATCGCGGCCCTCGAAGACGATCACCACCTTGTGCCCGGTGGCCACGACCCAGTCCTGCAGCTTCACCAGCTCGGCCTGCAAGCGGAACAATTCCCGAAAGTACTGTTGACGTTCGGCCTTGTGCTGCTTCAGGGCCTCGGCGTCCTGCGACTCGTCGACCCGGTCCTCCATCTCCATTTCCAACTCTTCGTCGTAACCGTCCATCACATCGGTGTGAATGCGGCGCAGCAACTCGTCCTGACTGTCGAACATGGGGAGACTCCGGAGGGCAAAGCCTTCAGACTATGCCCGGACGGTGACAGCCCCGTGACGACGCGCTGCCGCATAATCGCCCACTGATTGACGTTTACGTCAACGTCAAACACCCCCTCACCTCACAGGAGCACACCATGGACATTCAAGGCAAGGTATTCATCGTCACCGGCGGCGCATCGGGTCTGGGCGAAGGCACGGCGCGCATGCTGGCGGCCAACGGCGGCAAAGTCGTCATTGCCGACATGCAGGTGGAGAAAGGCGAAGCCGTGGCCCAAGCGATCGGTGGCGCCTTCGTGAAGTGTGATGTGAGCAGCGAAGCCGACGGCCAGGCCGTGGTGGCGCAAGCCTTGTCCATGGGCAAACTCATGGGCCTGGTGAACTGCGCGGGCATCGCGCCCGCCGAAAAGACCGTGGGCAAGAACGGCGCGCACAACCTGGGCGTGTACACCAAGACCATCATGGTCAACCTGGTGGGCAGCTTCAACATGATCCGTCTCGCGGCCGACGCCATGTGCAAGAACGAGCCCGAGTCCACGGGCGAACGCGGCGTGATGATCAGCACCGCCAGCGTGGCCGCCTACGACGGCCAGATCGGCCAGGCGGCCTACGCGGCGAGCAAGGGTGGCATCGTCGGCATGACGCTGCCGATCGCGCGCGACCTCTCGCGCAACGGCATCCGCAACATGACGATTGCCCCCGGCATTTTCGGCACGCCCATGTTGTTCGGCATGCCACAGGAGGTGCAGGACGCGCTGGCCGCCAGCGTGCCTTTCCCCAGCCGCCTGGGCACGCCCGCCGACTACGCCAAGCTGGCCAAGCACATCATTGAGAACGACATGCTCAATGGCGAGGTGATCCGCCTCGACGGCGCCATCCGCCTGGCGCCGCGCTGATTGCGAAAGGTCCGCGCGTGAAAGGCCTGAAGCACCTGCTCGCCGGGCTGGGTGTGGGGCTGCTGGGTGCCTGCGCCGCACCGCCGGGGCTGGTGCAGCCAGAAGCCGCATCGGGCTTCACCGCCAAACCCGGCTGGACCTTCCAGCGCCAGGCGGTGGCCGCTGCCAACCCGCTGGCCACCGAAGCGGGCGCGGAGATTTTGCGTGCCGGCGGCAGCGCGGTGGACGCAGCGATCGCGGTGCAGATGGTGCTCACGCTGGTGGAGCCGCAGTCCAGCGGCATTGGGGGCGGGGCCTTTTTGCTGCACCACGACGGGCGCAAGCTGCAGGCGTTTGACGGCCGGGAAACCGCGCCAGCGGCGGTTGGCGAGAAGCTGTTTTTGAACGCGCAGGATGAACCCCTGCCCTTCGCCACGGCGGTGAACAGCGGTCGTTCCGTGGGTGTCCCCGGCGCGGTGATGATGCTGGCCCTGGCGCACCGCCAACACGGCAAGTTGTCCTGGGCGCGGTTGTTCGATCCCGCCATCCAGCTCGCCGAAGAAGGTTTCCCGATCAGCCCGCGCCTGCACACGCTGCTGGCGGCCGACGTGGCGCTCAAATCCGACCCGGTGGCCGCCGCCTACTTCTACCGTGCCGATGGCCAGCCCCACCCCGTGGGCCATGTGCTGCGCAACCCCGAGCTGGCGCAGGTGCTGCGCAACATCGCTGCGGCGGGTCCCAGCGCCTTGCACGAAGGCCCGGTAGCGCGCGCCATCGTGAACAAGGTGCGCCAGCACCCCGCCCTGCCCGGCGCGCTCACCCTTGAAGACCTGAAGCGATACCAGCCGCGCGAACGCGAGGCGCTCTGCTTTGATCACACGGCCGCACTGCGTGCGCTGCGCATCTGCGGTTTTCCGCCGCCCAGCTCGGGTGCCATCGCCATCGGTCAGACCTTGGGCTTGCTCGCGCGCACGCTTCAGGCATCGGCGCCACTGGTCAACGATCTGCCGTCGTCCGACTGGCTGCACAGCTACAACGAGGCGTCGCGGCTGGCGATGGCCGACCGCGCCCAATACCTGGCCGACCCGGACTTCGTGGCGTCCCCCGCAGGAAGTTGGTCAAGCCTTCTGGATGCGCGCTACCTCGACGATCGCGCGCGCCTCATCGGCCCGACCCGAATGCCCCAGTCCCCCGCTGGCCAACCGGGCGGCGTGCAGAGCGGTTGGGCACCCATGCCCGAGCAGCCCGAGCACGGCACCAGCCACATCAGCATCGTGGACGGTTTCGGCAACGCGCTGGCCATGACCACCACCATCGAATCGGCCTTCGGATCGCGCCTCATGGTCAGCACCGACCCGGGGCGGCCCGGCGGCTTCCTGCTCAACAACGAACTCACCGACTTCAGCTTCGCGCCGCGCGATGCCCGAGGCCAACCGGTGGCGAACCGGGTCGAGCCCGGCAAGCGCCCGCGCTCGTCGATGTCGCCCACGCTGGTGTTCGACAAGAGCACCGGCGAGCTGCTCATGAGCACCGGCAGCCCGGGCGGCGCGTTCATCGTTCACTACACGGCCAAGGTGCTGCACGGCGTGCTGCAGTGGGGCTTGTCGCCGCAGGCCGCTGTGGACCTGCCCAACTTCGGCACGCTCGGCGGGCCGCTGGTTCTGGAGCAAGGGCGCTTCCCGCTGGCGACGGTGCAAGCGCTGCAGCAACGCGGCCACACCGTGCAGCAGGGCGAACTCACGAGCGGCGCGCAAGCCCTGGTGCGCAGCGGCGGCGCGTGGCTGGGCGGCGCCGACCCGCGGCGCGAGGGCATCGTCGCGGGCGACTAGACGTCGATGGCGGCGGCCGAGCCCGCCAGCTTGCGCAATTCGAACTTCTGGATCTTCCCCGTGCTGGTCTTGGGCAGTTCGCCAAACACCACCGCACGGGGCACCTTGAAGCCGGCGAGGTGTTGCTTGCAATGCGCCACGATGGCCTCGGCCGTGGTGTCGGCCCCAGCCTTGAGTTCAATGAAGGCACACGGCGTCTCGCCCCACTTCGCGTCGGCCTTGGCCACCACCGCGGCGGCCAGCACGGCGGGGTGCCGGTACAGCACGTCCTCCACCTCGATCGACGAAATGTTCTCGCCGCCCGAAATGATGATGTCCTTGCTGCGGTCCTTGATCTTGAAATAGCCGTCGGCGTACTGCACCGCGAGGTCGCCGCTGTGGAACCAGCCGCCCGCAAACGCCTCGGCGGTGGCCTTCGGGTTCTTCAGATAGCCCTTCATCGCGATGTTGCCCTTGAACATGATCTCGCCCATGGTCTCGCCGTCCTGCGGCACGGGCAGCATGGTCTCCGGGTCGAGCACGCGCACGTCGCGCTGCAGGTGGTAACGCACACCCTGGCGCGCGTTGAGGCGCGCGCGTTCACCGATCTCCAGTGAGTCCCAGGCTTCGTGTTTCGCACACACCGTGGCCGGGCCGTACACCTCGGTCAGACCGTACACGTGCGTGAGGTCGAAGCCCATCTGCTCCATGCCTTCGATCATCGACGCCGGCGGCGCCGCGCCCGCCACCATGGCCTTCACGCCCGCGGGCAGCCCCACCTTCATGGCGGGGGATGAATTGACCAGCAGGCCGTGCACGATGGGTGCGCCGCAGTAATGCGTCACGCCGTGGTTGCGCATGGCGTCAAAGATCGCCTGCGCTTCCACGCGGCGCAGGCACACGTTCACACCCGCGCGAGCCGCCACGGTCCAGGGAAAACACCAGCCATTGCAGTGAAACATGGGCAGCGTCCACAGGTACACCGCGTGCTTGGGCATGTCCCACTCCATCACGTTGGAGACCGCGTTCATCGCGGCGCCCCGGTGGTGGTAGACCACGCCCTTGGGGTTGCCGGTGGTGCCACTGGTGTAGTTCAGCGCGATCGCGTCCCACTCGTCGGCCGGCAGGCTCCAGGCAAAGGCCGGGTCGCCACCGGCCAGGAACTCTTCGTAAGTGCCGCTGCCAATGCGCTCGGTGGTGCCGGTGAACATGGAGTCTTCCACATCGATCACCAGCAGCGGCGTGCCCGCCTGTCGCAGCGCCAGCGCCTTCTTCAGCGTGGGTGAGAACTCCGGGTCCACGATCACCACCTTGGCCTCGCCGTGGTCGAGCATGAAGGCGATGGCCTCCGGGTCCAGCCGGGTGTTGAGTGCGTTGAGCACCGCCCCGGCCATGGGCACACCGAAATGCGCCTCCACCATCGGCGGTGTGTTGGGGAGCATCACCGCCACCGTGTCGTTCTTGCCGATGCCCGCGCGCTGCAAGGCACTGGCCAGGCGCCGGCAGCGGGCGTAGGTCTCGCCCCAGGTCTGGCGCAGCTCGCCATGCACCACCGCCAGCCGGTCGGGGTAGACCTCGGCGGTTCGCTCGATGAACGACAGCGGTGAGAAAGGCGCGAAGTTGGCCTCGGTGCGCGGGAGGTCCCGGTCGAAGATGCTGGTCATGGCGGTTGTCTCCTGGTGGGAATGGCTCTTTGGGCCTGTGCGAGAGAATACCCCCGTGGCCATCCCCCAGACCTTCATCCAGGAACTGCTCAACCGCGTGGACGTGGTCGACGTGGTGGGCCGCTACGTGCAGCTCAAGAAGGGCGGTGCCAACCTGATGGGCCTGTGCCCGTTCCATGGCGAGAAGTCGCCTTCGTTCAGCGTCAGCCCGACCAAACAGTTCTATCACTGCTTCGGCTGCGGGGCCAACGGCAACGCCATCGGCTTCCTGATGGAACACGCCGGCATGAGCTTCATCGAGGCGGTGAAAGACCTGGCGCAACAAACCGGCATGCAGATCCCGGAAGACGACGCCTCGCCGCAGGACCGCGAGCGCGCCGCGCAGCAGCGCCAAAAGCAGGTCACCCTCACCGACGTGCTGGAGAAGGCCGCCCTGGCCTACGCCAAACACCTCAAGGCAACGCCCCGCGCTATTGACTACCTCAAGGGCCGCGGCCTCTCGGGCCAGATCGCCAAGACCTTCGGTCTGGGCTACGCGCCCGAAGGCTGGCGCGCGCTGGCCAGCGTGTTCCCCGACTACCAGGACCCTCTGCTGGTCGAGTCCGGCATGGTGATCGAGCACGAAGACGAAAAAGGCGCGGATGGCCAGTCCAAGCGCTACGACCGCTTCCGCGACCGCATCATGTTCCCGATCCGCAACGTCAAGGGCGAGTGCATCGGCTTCGGCGGGCGTGTGCTCGACAAGGGCGAACCCAAGTACCTGAACTCACCCGAAACGCCGGTGTTCAGCAAGGGCCGCGAACTCTACGGCCTGTTCGAAGGCCGCACCGCCATCCGCGTGGCGGGCTACGCGCTGGTGACCGAGGGCTACATGGACGTGGTGGCCCTGGCCCAGCTCGGTTTTGCCAACGCCGTGGCCACGCTGGGCACAGCCTGCACGCCCGACCATGTGCAAAAGCTCTTCCGCTTCACCGACAGTGTGGTCTTCAGCTTCGACGGCGACAACGCCGGGCGGCGCGCAGCGCGCAAGGCGCTGGACGCCGCCCTGCCCCTGGCCACCGACACACGCAGCGTGAAGTTCCTCTTTTTGCCCGCCGAACACGACCCCGACAGTTTCATCCGCGCCAACGGCGAAGCCGCGTTCGCCCAGTGCGTGAAGGACGCCGTGCCGCTGTCGCGCTTTTTGATCGAAGCGGCCGGCGCCGACTGCGACCTCACCAGCGCCGAAGGGCGCGCCCGCATGGCCAGCCAGGCGCGCCCGCTCTGGAGCGCCCTGCCCGACGGCGCCTTGAAGCGCCAGCTGATCGGCGAACTGTCCACCGGCATCGGCATCGGCAGCGCCGACCTGCTGCAGCTGTGGCAGCAGGCCGGTGGATCGCGCGCGCCGCGCTCGGCGGGGACAGCGCCCGCCCCGCCGTCGCACGACGCGGGCTACGACGGCGGCACCTCCTATGAGTCGTCGGGCAGCGCTTACGAATCCAGCGCCGGCAGCTACCGCAGCGACAGCGGCAGCGGCAGCGGCAAAAAGGGCTACAGCAAGTGGCGCAAGGGCCCGCCACCGCCGCCTCGCATGCTGGGCACACGCCGCGCGGGCGGCAGCCGCGCCGACCGCGCCGTGGGCCTGCTGCTGGCCAACGCCCAGGCCTGGGACAGCCTCTCGGCCGACGACCACAGCCTGCTCGCCCACCTGCCCGCGCCCCACGGACCGCTGTTCGCCTGGCTGGAAGCGCAGTTGCACGAACACGGCGCACAGCCGTGGGCCGCCCTGCGCGAGGCCTTGCGCGGCCACGAGCACGAGGTGTTTGCCTGCACGCAGGTGGAACAGGTGCCACCCAGCGACGACCCCGCCTCCGAGCTGTCGGAGCTGAGCGATGTGATGAACCGCCTGCGCCGGGACGGCCTGGAAGCACAAGCGCGCCTGCTGGCCGAGGGCGTGGCCCGGGGCGACGCCGGCGCCATGGACGACTACAAGCGCGTCAGCGCCCAGCTCGCTGCCCTGAAGGCCAGCGCAGCGGCCTAGCGAAATACGGGCAGCGCGGTATAATCCACGGCTTTGCACCGCAAGCGCGACAGCAGCACCTCCGGCACCGGCCCGGCCCTTTGAGAAGGGCTACATGGACACTCCTCCTGGCCACCTCAGCGACCCGCCCTGGGCCTGACGGAACTCCCGCAAGGACTGCACACCAAATGTTCGCCCCAACAGCTTGCAGGCCTGCCCTTTCCGGCGAAGAGCGGGTGTAGTGCAGGCGTTGTGCCCAACAAAATCACCGGGGTGGACCGCGTTGCGCGGCCTTCAGGCGTTTTTTGTGTGTTCTGCCGGTTCCAGTTCGACATTTTTCTGAGGTCCTCATGCCCGCGAAGAAATCCAGCACGCCCGTCTCGTCCAGCACAAAACCCGCCAAGAAAGCCGCCACACGTGCCGCCCCGGCTTTGCCTCCGAAGAAAGCCCCTGCAGTGACCGACAAGACCCCCGCCAAAGCCGCCGCCAAGGCCGCTCCCGCCAAAAAGACCGTTGCCAAGGCGAAGCCCGAAGCGCTCGACACCGAACTGCTCGACGACGCACCGGCCAAGAAAAAACCTGGTCGCCCGGCCAAAGCCGCTGGCGACGACAAGCCCGCCGCCAAACGCGGCCGCAAGCCCAAAGCCGACAGCAAATCGTCCGGTGGCGACATGGACGACGCCGACCTGAGCGACATCGAAGACGACCTGGCGGGTGAAGTCGAAGCCGAAACGGTCGACGCCACGTCGACCACGACCGAGAAGGTCAAGCCGCTGCGCATGAAGATCAGCAAGGCGAAAGAGCGCGCGCTGATGAAGGAATTCGGTCTGGACGAAACCGTCCTGTCCGAAGAAGAAGCGCGCAACCGCCGCGAACGCCTCAAGACCCTGATCAAGCTGGGCAAGACGCGCGGCTACCTCACGCACGGCGAGATCAACGACCACCTGCCCGACAAGCTGGTGGAAGCCGAGACGCTGGAAGTGGTGGTGTCCTTGCTCAACGACATGGGCGTGGCGGTGTATGAACAGACGCCTGATGCCGAAACCCTGCTGCTGAACAACACCGGCCCCACCGCCGCCACTGAAGAAGAAGCCGAAGAAGAAGCCGAAGCCGCCCTGTCCACCGTGGACAGCGAATTCGGCCGCACCACCGACCCCGTGCGCATGTACATGCGCGAGATGGGCACCGTGGAGCTGCTGACGCGCGAAGGCGAGATCGAAATCGCCAAGCGCATCGAAGGTGGCTTGAACGACATGATGGCCGCCATCAGCGAGAGCCCGGCCACCATCGCCGAAATCCTGGTGATGGCCGAAGACATCCGCAGCGGCAAGGTCGTCATCTCCACCGTGGTCG
>NZ_JAOASO010000093.1 GCF_030158645.1 Hydrogenophaga sp.
AAGTGGGCAAAGAAGGCGTGATCACCGTGGAAGACGGCAAATCGCTGCAGAACGAACTCGACGTCGTCGAAGGCATGCAGTTCGACCGCGGCTACCTGTCGCCCTACTTCATCAACAACCCCGAGAAGCAGTCGGCCCTGTTGGACAACCCTTTCGTGCTGCTGTACGACAAGAAAGTCTCCAACATCCGTGACCTGCTGCCCACGCTGGAGCAGGTCGCCAAGGCCGGCCGTCCGCTGCTGATCATTGCCGAAGACGTCGAAGGCGAAGCCCTGGCGACCTTGGTGGTGAACACCATCCGCGGCATCCTGAAAGTGGTGGCTGTGAAGGCCCCTGGCTTCGGCGACCGCCGCAAGGCCATGCTGGAAGACATCGCCATCCTGACCGGCGGCAAAGTGATCGCTGAAGAAGTCGGCATGACGCTGGAAAAAGTGACTTTGGCTGACCTGGGCCAGGCCAAGCGCATCGAAGTGGGCAAGGAAAACACCACCATCATCGACGGCGCCGGCGCTGCTGCTGACATCGAAGCCCGCGTGAAACAAGTGCGCGTGCAGATCGAAGAAGCCACCTCCGACTACGACCGCGAGAAGCTGCAAGAGCGCGTGGCCAAGCTGGCCGGCGGTGTGGCCGTGATCAAGGTCGGCGCTGCCACCGAAGTCGAGATGAAGGAAAAGAAAGCCCGCGTGGAAGACGCCCTGCACGCCACGCGCGCTGCGGTGGAAGAAGGCATCGTCGCCGGTGGTGGCGTGGCCCTGCTGCGTGCACGTCAGGCCGCTGGCACCATCAAAGGTGACAACGCCGACCAGGACGCCGGTATCAAGCTGGTGCTGAAAGCCATCGAAGCGCCCCTGCGCGAGATCGTGGCCAACGCCGGTGGCGAGCCATCGGTGGTGGTCAACGCCATCCTGGCTGGCAAGGGCAACTACGGTTTCAACGCCGCCAACGACACCTACGGCGACATGATCGAGATGGGCATTCTGGACCCCACGAAAGTGACCCGCACTGCACTGCAGAACGCCGCTTCCGTGTCCAGCCTGATGCTGACGACCGAAGCCATGGTGGCCGAGTCCCCGAAGGATGACGCACCTGCCATGGGCGGCGGCGGCATGGGTGGCATGGGCGACATGGGCGGAATGGGCATGTAATTGCTCCTTGCCTGAGACGCCATGCCGGCGTTGCAAGGGCTTGCCGTGGCGCTGCCACTGTCTACGCCCTTGCGCCTTGGCCTGGCGCCTCATGCTGCGTCGGAATGCATCGCTGCAAGCCGACAAAGGAAACCCAAGAAAAAAACCCCGCGAGGCGACTCGCGGGGTTTTTTCATTGGGTCGTCAGTCTTCGGTCGTTCGCCAACCCAAAGCGCGGGTGTCCGGTTGGGTCGGATGGCGATTTGCTGACGCGAAGCGGCTGATGAGCTGTCCGGCCCACCCGGGCACCCACGCGCTCCAGGCCAAAGAAACTCAGCGCATCAAAGCTTCCAGCTTGATGGTGTCAGCCACAAAAGCCCGGATGCCTTCGGACAGCTTCTCCGTGGCCATGGCGTCCTCGTTCAAGGCAAACCGGAAGCTGGCCTCGTCGTGGGTCACAAAAGGAATGTCCATGGCTTTCGCGGCATCGGCATTCAACGCCCGGCTCAGGGGAGCTTCGCTCGCAGCCAATTGGGCCAACAATTCCGGGCTGATGGTCAGCAGATCGCAGCCGGCCAGCGCCGTGATCTGGCCCACGTTGCGAAAGCTCGCGCCCATCACCTCGGTGGCGATGCCGTGCTTTTTGTAGAACTCGTAGATGGCGCGCACCGATCGCACACCCGGGTCGTTGGGGCCCGCCATTGCGGCCTCATCCCAGCCCGCACCGGCGGTTTTCTTGTACCAGTCGTAGATCCGCCCCACGAAGGGGGAGATCAACTGCACCTGGGCTTGCCCGCAGGCCACGGCCTGGGCAAACGAGAACAACAAGGTGAGGTTGGTGTGGATGCCGTCCCGCTCCAGCCGGGCGGCGGCCTGGATGCCCTCCCAGGTGGACGCGATCTTGATCAGCACGCGGTCCACAGGCACGCCCTCGCCCTGGTACAGGTCGATGATTCGGCGCGCTCGGGTCACGGTGGCCTCGGTGTCGAAGCTCAGGCGGGCGTCCACTTCGGTGGACACACGACCCGGAATCAGCCGCAGGATCTCGCAGCCGAAACGCACCAGCAAGCGGTTCGTCACCTCGTCCAGGCCCTGCGCACCGTGTTGCGCCACGGCTTCTTTCAACAGGTGCGCGTACTCGGGCTTTTGCACCGCCTTGAGGATGAGCGAGGGATTGGTCGTGGCGTCTTGCGGCGCGAACGCAGCGATCTGCTTGAAGTCGCCGGTGTCGGCGACCACGGTGGTGAATTGTTTGAGGGCGTCGAGCTGGTTCATGGACCGCATTATCGAGCAGGGCAGGTAATAAAATTTCACCCTGCCATGCAACCCAGGTAACCAACATGCTCGACCGGATCAAAGCCTCCCTGCCTTCACTGGCGCCCGCCGAGCAACGTGTGGCCAAACTCGTGCTGCTGGACCCCCGCACCTTCGCCAGCCTGCCCGTGACCGAACTCGCCGACCGCGCCCACGTGAGCAAACCCACCGTGGTGCGCTTTTGCCGCAGCATGGGATACGACGGCCTGTCCGATTTCAAGCTCAAGCTGGCCGGCACGGTGAGCGAGGGCGTGCCCTTCATCCACCGCAGCGTGGATGTGGACGACAAGACCGGTGACGTGCTGGTCAAGGTGATCGACAACACGGTGGCGGCGTTCCTGAAATACCGCAACGACGCGTCGAGCCACGCGATCGAAAAGGTGGTGGACGCGCTGGTCGCGACCTACAAGCACAAGGGCCGCATCGAGTTCTATGGCGCTGGCAATTCCGGCATCGTGGCGCAGGACGCCCAGCACAAGTTCTTTCGCCTGGGCATCAACGCCATTGCGTACAGCGACGGCCACATGCAGGTGATGAGCGCGTCCTTGCTCGGTCCGGGCGACTGCGTGGTGATCGTCTCCAACTCGGGTCGCACGCGCGACCTGATGGACGCGGCCGACATCGCGCGCAAGCACGGCGCCACCGTGATCACCATCACCACCAGCGGCACCCCGCTGGCGCAGGCCGGCCACTTCCACCTGTCGGCCGACCATCCCGAAGGCTACGACCGCTACAGCCCCATGACCTCGCGCCTGATGCACCTCATGGTGATCGACATCGTGGCGACGTGCCTCGCGCTGCGCATTGGCGGCAACAAACTGCAGCCGCTGCTCAAAGAGATGAAAAACAACCTCAAGAGCAAGCGGTACGCCTGAGCCAGAGGGTCGTCTTCAAATGCGGTTTTCTTCCACCGCGTGGCACGCGATGCGGATACCGCCCAGGGTCAGCAGCTGGGGCCGTTCGTTGCGGCAGCGCTGGTTGGCGTGCGGGCAGCGCGGGTTGAAGGCGCAGCCCGGGGGTGGGTTCAGCGGGTTGGGCACCTCGCCGGAGACCGGCGTGCGTGCGCGGCCGGTGTCGTGCATCTTCGGGATTGCGTCCAGCAGCATGCGCGTGTAGGGGTGGCGCGGGCTGTCGAACAGCGTGTGCTTGGGTGCGAGCTCCACCAGCCGGCCCAGGTACATCACGCCCACCCGATCGCTCACATGGCGCACGACGGCGAGGTTGTGGCTGATGAAGAGATACGTCAGACCTCGCTGCCGCTGCAGGTCTTTCATGATGTTGAGCACCTGCGCCTGCACGCTCACGTCCAGCGCACTGGTGGGCTCATCGCACACCAGAAACTCGGGCTGTGTGGCCAGCGCACGCGCAATCGAGATGCGCTGGCGCTGTCCGCCGCTGAACTGGTGCGGGTACTTCACCCGGTCCAGCGGCGACAGGCCGACCGACTGGAGCAGTTCGTCGACCCGGTCGCGCAGCGCGGCCGGCTCGGTCACGATCGCGTGTTCGCGCAGCGGCTCGGCAACGATGTCTTCCACGCGCCAGCGGGGGTTCAAGCTGGCGTAGGGGTCCTGAAAGATCATCTGGATGCGGCGGCGCAGCCGACGGCCCTCGGGCGTCTTGAACGCAGCGTGTGCGTCCTGCCCGTCAAACTCGAAGCCGCCGCGCGTGGGCTCGTACAGCCCCACCAGCAGGCGCGCCACGGTGCTCTTGCCACAGCCCGACTCGCCCACCAGGGCCAGCGTCTGGCCACGTGGTATGTCGAAAGACACACCGTCCACCGCTCGCAGCAACTGGCGTGGCTGGCGCTCGATCACGCGGTTCAGCCAGGGCGCCGACACATCGAAGGTCTTGGCCAGGTCGGTGGCGCGCACCAGCGGTGCGGCGTTGGTCGCATCCAGCGTCGCCGCCGACACGGCCGCGCGGGTCTCGGCTGTCTTGGCCCGGGCCGCCTGGGCCTCCACGGCCCGCTCGAACATGTCCGAACTCATGCGGCGGCTCCGGCGCTGGCGTGCAGCCAGCAAGCAGCGCGCGTGGCGCCCGCCGTCAGCAGATCGGGCCGATCCACGTGGCAGCGGTCAAACACCTTGTCGCAGCGCGGGTTGTAGGCGCAGCCGGTCGGGATCGCGTTGAGGCGCGGCATGGCCCCATCGATCTGGTGCAGGCGTTCGCGGTCCACGCTCATGTCGGGGATGCAGGCCATCAGGCCAGCGGTGTACGGGTGGGCCGGGTGGTTGATGACGTCGTGCACCGGACCGATTTCAGCGATGCGCCCGGCGTACATCACGGCCACGCGGTCGCAGGTTTCGGCGATCACGCCCATGTCGTGCGTGATCAGCATCACCGCTGCACCACGCTGTTTGCAGATGGTCTTGAGCAGCGTGATGATCTGCGCCTGGATCGACACGTCGAGCGCGGTGGTCGGCTCGTCGGCCACGATGAGCTGCGGCTCGGCCGCCAGCGCCAGCGCAATCACCACGCGCTGGCGCATGCCGCCACTGAACTGGTGCGGATAGTGGTCAATGCGCTGCTCGGCCGCGGGAATGCCGGTGTCCTTGAGCAGCTCGATGGCACGTTGGCGCGCCTCGGCCTGCGTGACCGGCAGGTGGGTGGTGATGGTCTCGATGAGCTGGCGGCCCACCGAGTACAGCGGGTTGAGCGAGGTCAGCGGGTCTTGAAAGATCGCGCCGATCTTGCGTCCGCGCACCTTGCGCATTTCTTCATGGGGCAGGTTGTCGATGCGCTGACCCTGCAGCAAAACTTCTCCCGAGGCCACGCGACCCGGCGGCTCGAGCAGGCCGATGATGGACGCGCCGGTGAGCGACTTGCCCGCGCCGGATTCACCCACCACGCCGAGGATTTCACCCGGTGCGATGTCGAAGGAAATGTCGTCGAGCGCGCGCAGCGTGCCGCGGCGGCCGGGAAACTCGACGACGAGGTTCTTGACTTGAAGGAGGCTCATGTTGTTATCGGAGTCGCGGGTTCAACGCGTCGCGCAGCCAGTCGCCGAGCAGGTTCACGCTGAGTGCGATCAGCACCAGCATGGCGCCGGGGAAAATGGTGATCCACCACTCGCCGGAGAACAGATAGTCGTTGCCCACACGGATCAACGTACCCAGGGACGGAGAAGTGGGCGGCGCGCCTACCCCCAGGAAAGAGAGCGTGGCTTCGGTGATGATGGCCGTGGCCACCTGGATCGTGGCCAGCACGAGCACCGGACCCATGACGTTGGGCAGCACATGGCTGCGCATGATGCGCAGCGGAGCCACACCGGTCACGCGCGCGGCCTGCACGTATTCCTTGTTGCGCTCCACCAGCGTGGAGCCGCGCACGGTGCGCGCGTACTGCACCCAGCCGGTGAGCGTGATCGAGATGATGAGCACGCCGAAGGCCAGCGCGTCGTGCGCGTTGGGGAACAGCGCGCGGCCCACACCGGCGATGAGCAGCGCGACCAGGATGGCCGGAAACGACAGCATCACGTCGCACAGCCGCATGAGCACGCTGTCGATCCAGCCACCCAGAAAGCCGGCGGCGAGCCCCAGCGACACGCCGATCACCACCGAGAGCACCACCGACGCCAACCCCACCGCCAGCGAAATGCGGGCACCGTACATCAGCGCCGACAGGATGTCGCGCCCCTGGTCGTCGGTGCCCAGCAGGAAATTGCGCGAACCATCGGAGCTCCAGGCCGGCGGCAGGCGCGCATTGGAGAGTTCGAGCGTGGCGAGATCAAACGGGTTGTGCGGTGCCACCCAGGGCGCGAACACCGCACAGAAAACGCAGATGAACGCCATCACCGCCGCCACGATGGCGGTGGGCGAGGAGCGAAAGCTGTGGCCGACATCGCTGTCGAACCAGCGGTGCAGAAAAGAGGTCAACGTGAATTCCTAAGAGTGCATCGAGTGAGAAAACCTCCAGCCCAAGGCGCGCGAGGGTCCGGCTCCGCCGGCCCCAGCGTGCGTCCCCCCACCGGGGGGAAGCCGCCGCAGGCGGCGCAGGGGGGGCTTTCTACTTCACAGACATGTATCGGAAAGGCATGAAGTTGTCTGCCACCTGGACCAGGGTCACGTTGCTGGCCACGCCCCAGGCGAGCGCCTGCTGGTGCAGCGGCAAATGCCCGATGTCGTCAGAGTGCAGCTTGAAAGCCTGCTTGATCAACGCGTCGCGCTTGGTTTTGTCGGTTTCCGACTGGATCTGCACCGTGAGCTCGTCGAGCTTGGGGTTGCAATACGCACCCAGGTTGAACTGGCCGCTACCCTTGTCGTCCACACAGCGCATCAACGCGTTCAGCGCGTTGTGCGAATCGTAGGTGCCCGGGGTCCAGCCCAGCATGTAGAAGCTCGTGTCGCGCTTGAGGATCTTGGGGAAGTAGGTGCCCTTGGTCTCGGCCTGCAACAGGATCTTCACGCCCACGCGAGCCAGGTTTGTGGCCACCGCCTGGCAGATCGCTGCGTCGTTCACATAACGGTCGTTCGGGCAGTTCATGGCCACCTCGAAACCGTTGGGGTAGCCGGCCTCGGTGAGCAGTTTCTTCGCCGCATCGGGGTCGTACGGCAAGCGGGTGTTCATCGACTCGTCAAAGCCGTTGATGCCGGGCCCCACCATCAGCGCCGTGGGCTGGGAGGCGCCGCGCATCACGGTGCGCTGGATGCCGTTGATGTCGATCGCCTGGTAGAACGCCTGGCGCACGCGCTTGTCCTTGAACGGGTTCTTGCCCTTGACGTTGGAGAAGAGCAGCTCGTCCCGCTTCTGGTCCATGCCGAGGAAGATGGTGCGCAGCTCCGGGCCCTGCATGACCTTGGTCTTGCCGCTGGCGCTGATGCGCGCCACGTCCTGCAGCGGCACGGGTTCGATCACATCCACCTGACCCGAGAGCAGCGCGGCCACGCGCGTGGAGTCGTTGCCGATGGGCGTGTACTCGACGTTGATCACATTGCCTTCGATCTTTCCCCAGTAGTTGCCGTTGCGAACGAAGGTGGTCTTGACGTTGGGCTGGCGCTCGCGCAGGCGAAACGGGCCTGTGCCGTTGGCGCGGAACGAGGCCGCGTTCTCGATGCCCTTGCGGCGGTCCACGGGCCGGGTGGCCTGGTTCTCTTCTGCCCACTTCTTGTTCATCATGAAGAGCAGCGAGATCACGTCCGGCAGGATGGGGAATGGCGACTTGGTCTCGATCTCCACCGCAAAGTCGCCTAGCTTGCGCACCGCCTTGATGTCGTTGGTGTAGCTTCGCATGTCCGAACCCTCACCCCCAGCACGCGCAAAACTGAAGAGCACGTCATCGGCCGTGAACGGCGCGCCATCGTGGAATGTCACGCCCTTGCGCAGCTCGAAACGCCACACGTTGGGCGAGGTCTGCTTCCAGCTGGTGGCCAGGCCGGGGACCAGCTGGAGGTTGCGGTCGCGCGCCACCAGTGGCTCGTAGACGTTGCTGGTGACGCTGAGCTGCAGGGACTCGTTGAGCGAATGCGGGTCCATCGAGAGCGCATCGCCCTGGTTGCCGATGCGGATCGTCTGGGCCTGCGCTGCGCACAGCGCCAGCACGGCACCCACCAGCAGGCTGGCCGCCCGCGTTGTCTTGAACTTCATGCATCGCTCCTTGCGGGGTTGGAAATGGTGGAAACGTGGTTGGCGGACTTGACGTGCCCCTCGGGCAGCGGCATGCCCTGCTCGACCAGCCCCGCGTGCAGGGCTGCCCCCAAAGGCAGCACCTCGTCGTTGAAGTCGTAACGGCTGTTGTGCAGGTAGCAGCCGCCCATGCCACTCTCGAGGCCCTGACCCAGGCGCAAATACGCGCCCGGCTTGACCTGCAGCATGAACGAAAAATCTTCGGCCCCCATGCTCGGGTCCATGTTGCGGTCCACGTGGTCGTGGCCCAGCAGCCGCTGAGCCACGTCACCCGCGAAGCGGGCTTCGGCAGCGCTGTTGATGGTGGCCGGGTACACGCGCTCGTATTTCACGTGGGCTGCAGCCCCCAGACCGAGTGCCACGCCCGAGCACACCTCCTGCAGGCGCTGCTCGATCATGTTTTGCACCTCGGCGTTGAACGTGCGAACCGTGCCCACCAGCGTGGCCTTGCCCGGCACCACGCTGTACGCGCCCAGGTCACCAGCCTGCATGGCGCAGATGCTGATGACCGCGCTGTCGATGGCGCGCACGTTGCGCGAGACGATGCTCTGAACCGCCGTGATGATGTGGGCCGAGACCAGCACCGGGTCCACCGTCTGGTAGGGGTGCGCGCCGTGACCACCTTTGCCGATGATCTCGATCGTGATGCGATCGGCCGAGGCCATCATGGGCCCTGGGTTCACACCCACGGTGCCGGGTTTCATCTGTGGCCAGTTGTGCATGCCGTAGACCGACTGGACCGGAAAGCGCTCGAACAGCCCGTCCTCGATCATCGCCTTGGCGCCGGCAAAGCCCTCCTCGCCGGGCTGAAAGATCAGCACCGCCGTGCCGTCGAACTGTCGCGTCTCGGCCAGGTAGCGCGCAGCACCCACCAGCATGGTGGTGTGTCCGTCGTGACCGCAGCCGTGCATCATGCCGGGCCTGGTGGATTTCCAGGCAAAGTCGTTGTGCTCGGTCATGGGCAAGGCGTCCATGTCGGCGCGCAGGCCGATCATGCGGCCGCTCTCGCGCCGCTGACCGTGGATCACCGCCACCACGCCGGTCTTGCCGATGCCGGTGTGAATTTCGTCCACGCCACACACCTTGAGCGACTCCACCACACGCTGCGCGGTGTAGTGCTCTTCAAAACCGATCTCCGGGTGCGCGTGCAGGTCGCGGCGCAGCGCGGTGAGCTCGGGGTGAAACGCCGCGATGTGCGCGAAGGCGCGGCCGTGGGCTTTGATGCGGGAGTTCAACATATCGGTGCAGGCTCAGTGGCCGCCAGACTTTTCCACGCGCAGGCGCGGATCGACGGCAAAGTACAGCAAATCGACGATCAGGTTGATCACCACGAAAATCAACGCGATCAAACAGAGGTAGGCGGCCATGACCGGAATGTCGGCGAACGTGACCGCCTGGATGAACAACAGCCCCATGCCCGGCCACTGGAACACCGTTTCGGTGATGATGGCAAACGCGATCAGGCCCCCGAGCTGCAGGCCGGTGATGGTCATCACCGGCACCAACGTGTTTTTCAAGGCGTGTCCGAAATGGACGGCGCGGTCGGTCAGCCCTCGCGCCCGCGCGAACTTGATGTAGTCGGTGCGCAGCACCTCCAGCATCTCGGCGCGCACCAGCCGCATGATGAGCGTGAGCTGGAAGATGGCCAGCGTGATGGCCGGCAAGGTGATGTGCAACCAGCCTTTGGCGGTGAGCAGACCGGTGGACCACCAGCCCAGTTGAACCACATCGCCCCGACCAAAACTCGGAAACCACCCCAGGTTCACGGCGAAAACCAGAATCAGCAGGATGCCGATGAGGAAGGTGGGCAGCGACACCCCGAGCAGCGACACCGTCATGAACACCTGGCTCATGAAGGTGCCTCGCTTCAGCGCCGCATACACCCCCATGGGAATGCCCACCGCCAGCGCCAGCACGGCGGCCACCAGCGCCAGTTCCAGGGTGGCAGGAAAGCGCTCGGCGATCAGGCGAGACACCTTGGCACCTTGGCGCAGGCTCAGCCCGAATTCACCCTGCACCGCGTTGGTCAGGAAATGCCAGAACTGCACGAAGAAAGCCTGGTCGAGACCAAGATCGGCGCGCAGCTCCCGGATCTGCTCGGCGGTGGCGTCCTGGCCCAGCAAAAAAACCACCGGATCGCCCACGTACTGAAACAGCATGAACGCGATCAGCGCAACGCTGACCATGACGATCACGGCCTGCGCCAGGCGCCGAAGAATGAATGCAAACATCGTGGGTACACATGAAAAAAGGGTCGCACCACGCGGTGAACGACCCCCTACCGATCAGCCGATTTCAGTTTACCTTGATCAACCGCCAGTCGAGCCGGTTGTCCGCGCGGTGCACCACGTCAATGCTCTTCTTCATGGCCCACGGAATCACCTGGTTGTGCAGCGGTATGTGCGCGACATCGTCGTTCTGGAGCGCCAGGGCCTTGGTCAGCAACTCGGTTCGCAGTTTCAGGTCCGTTTCCTTCTTGGTGCGCTCCACCAGCGCGTCCATTTGCGGATTGCTGTAGCGGCCCACGTTGTAGTTGCCGTCACCACCCGCACCCACCGAGCGCACCAGCGACTGCAGGCTGTAGAGCGCATCAAAGGTCGGCACGCCCCAGCCCAGCATGTAGATGCTGGCTTCGTAGCGCTGGATCATGGGGAAGTAAGTCACCAGCGGCAGTGTGCGCAGCTTGGCCTTCACACCGATGCGCGCCCACATGGCCGTGACCGCCTGGCAGATCTGTTCGTCGTTGATGTAGCGGTTGTTCGGGCAGGCGAAGTCCACCTCGAAGCCGTCGGGGTAGCCGGCGTCGGCGAGCAGTTTTTGGGCCGCCGCCACATCGAACGGAAACCGTTTGTGCACCGCGTCCGTCCAGCCATTGACCTGCGGCGCCACCAGCGCACCGGTGGGCTGGCCCAGGCCGCGCAAGGTGACACGTGAGATGGTGTTGATATCGATCGCCTGGTAGAGCGCCTTGCGCACACGCTGGTCTTTCAGCGGGTTCTTGCCCTTGATGTTGCTGCCCGGCAGTTCGCTTCGGAACTGGTCCATGCCGAAGAAGATGGTGCGGTTCTCGATCCCGTCGACCACCTTGAGTCGGCCCTCGGAGCGCACCCGCGGCAGGTCCTGTGGGCTCGGATCCAGCACCAGATCCACCTCACCCGACAGCAGCGCGGCCATGCGCGTGGCCACCGCCTTCACCGGCGTGTAGATCACCTCGGTCACATTGCCATCGGCCTGGCCCCACCAGCTCGGGTTTCGCGTGAGCACCAGCTTCTGGTCGGGTTGCCACTCTTTCAGCACAAACGGACCGGTGCCATTGGCATTGCGGTGGGCAAAATTTTCTTCCTGCGTCTTGATGTCTTTCGGCGACGTCGTGTTGTTCTTCTCCGACCACGCCTTGCTCATCATGCGCAGCTCGGTGAGCTGGTTGAGCAGCACCGGGTTGGGGTCTTTGGTGAAGATGTCGATGGTGTTCGCGTCCACCTTCACCACGCGGTCAATGCCCTGCGCGTAGATACCGAAGTTGGAGGTCTTGGCCATGGCGCGCTCGATCGAGAACACCGCGTCGTCGGCCGAAAAGGTGGAGCCGTCGTGAAACTTCACACCGGTGCGCAGATTGAGACGCAGCTGGGTGGGCGTCACCTGCTTCCATGCCGTGGCCAAAATCGGCTCGGGCTTGAAGGTCTTGCTGTTGTAGTACACGAGCGACTCGTACACCGCTGCGTGGATGCCGTTGGACAACGCGTTGTTCTGCGAATGGATGTCCCAGGTGGGGATGTCGCTGGCGCTGGTCCATTTGAACGTTTTGGCGTGCGACCCGCTTGAACCCAGGGCGAGCGCTGCGGAGAAAACGGCCAAGTGAAGCGTCGAAACACGTGCATTCATGAAGACATCCCTGAACAGTTGAACTGGCAGGGACTATGCAACAAACGTTCCCGTGTTCGAGCCGGGCTAACCCGAATCGACAACCTGGGCAGGTTGGAGGTCAGCGCGCAGGTGCGGCGTTGTCCAGCGTCAATGCGCCATACCAGGCGGTGAGCGCACTGTTCGTGTTGTCCGTGTCGGTCATGAGCGCCACGACGCGCAACGGCCCGGGCTCTTCACCAAACGCCAGCCGGTAGTCGGCCTGCACATCGCGCACATGGTCGCGCCAGCGACCCAGTTCGCCAGTGCCGCTGTCCACCACCAGCTTGCGAATGCGGTCGGTGCGAGGGTTCACCACCACCGTGCCCGGTGCTTCCTTGTTGCCCCACACATACATCAGCGTGGCAAACGGCAACTCTTCGCCCGTGAGCAACCGGGTCATTTCCGAGAGGCGGTGCGTCCTCGGTGTCCAGCGCGAACGGTCGCCCTCAAAGCCCAGCACCACGCCCACGGGCGAGTCCGATGCGTCCGAGGCTGCCAGATCGGCCTCCTGCGGCAACGCGTCCACCCTCCAGGAAAACGACAGGCGACCGGGCGCCGGCAGCGGCGATTCGAACCGCCGCCGCAAGATGCTCACCGAACTGTCTGCATTCACGCGCAGCGACGGCCGGGCCAATGCCACCACCGGCTCGTAAGCCACATAACGCTTGCCCGGCAACGCGAACGGCTGCCAGGGAACGTGGCCGGACGGCGTGATCAGCAGCTGCTGCGCCGCCTGGCGCAATACCGTCTCCCGCTGGGCGCCCGCGGCTTCGGAACCGTTGGCCACGTCGGGCGGCGACGAGCAAGCGCCCAGCGCGGCGGTGAGCACCAGCAAACCCACGCCAACGCACCGTCGGGATCCCCCAACAGCAACGCTCACACAGGAAGAAAAGGCATTCGGAATCATGTTTCAAACAGGTAAAAAAGGATTAATAGCTTGGCGATTTTTGATTTTTTGTGAATTCTTTTAAATTAAATTGATCAACCGAAACCTGACGGCAGGTTTCCGCGGCAGACGCGACGGCGCAAGCCCAACCGACGACGCTGGCGCGTTCAAACCACTTCAATCATCGGAGGATCCATGTTCAAGACATTGCTTGCCAGCCTGCTGGCACTGGTCACAGCCGCCAGCTTCGCTGCAGTCGACATCAACAAAGCCACACCAGCCGACCTCGACAGCATCAAAGGCATCGGTCCCAGCACATCCAGCAAGATCATCGAAGAGCGCAAGACATCACCGTTCAAGGCCTGGGCCGATCTGATCCAGAGGGTACCCGGCATCGGTGACAAACGCGCAGCCAAGCTGTCGTCCGAGGGCCTGACCGTGAACGGTGACGCATTCAAACCCACCGCTAAGCCGGTGGTGGAGAAAAAGCCGGTGGACAAGAAGCCTGCAGCGACCGCTGTGAAGTGATCTGAAAGGACGCACCCACAAAAAAACCCACCGCGTTGCCACGGTGGGTTTTTTGCTTCGGGTTCGAATATCAACTACTGGAGCACAAGCGCACAGCCAAGTGAGGTCGTTAAACCGGCGCACGCGGGATAGATGGTTTTCATCGTTGAAACCCTACAAACTGATTACCTTACGAAGGCCAAGGCGACATCTGCGCTGGCTATACTCCGCCTCGATGCGCGCTCTGACTGCCTTGGCTTTGATCTTTCTGCTGCCCCTCCAGCTTTCCTGGGCGGCAGTGGTGCCTTACTACGCGCATGAGTCGGGCATGAGTTCCGATTTCTCGGGGCTAACCGAGGTCCCAAGCAAGTCAAGCCACCCTAGTGGTTCAACCCAAACGTCTTCGCTATCCATCAGCCCGGAAGTCACTACCCACAGCATCGAGAAGACTTCGACCGGATCCATGAAATCCGACTGCGAACAATGCCACGGCCATTTCAGCGCTGTTTTAGGCATGGAGCCGGAAAACTTCGGCATATTCGCATCGGGCTTACACGACGTTGCTCCGGACGAATTTGGTGGCGCACACATGTCAAGCCGTCCAGAACGCCCTCAGTGGCGGCCCCTCGCCTGATCGGCGAGGCGGGTCTACCTTCCTACCCTCTTCCTTCGCTCCTGACGTCTAGCCGCAGCTAGCGGCGTGTCAGGCTCGAGTCGGCGCCAGCGTCGACAAATCGCCGATCTCCCTTGGATTAACTTCAATGTCGGAGCATCAGATGATTCAAAGAAATCGCACCAACGCGCAACTGCTGTGGACCACGGCGACGGTTGTTTGGGGATTGTGCGGCGCAGCGGCGCAAGCGCAAGGTACCGAAACGGCCGCACTGCGAGAAAACACTTCAAGCTTGCTTCAGATATTCGAAGCAACTTGGACACGCCAACCCGAGGCTGTAGCACTGCAAACGCGGCGCGAAGCCGCCAGTGCGCAACAGCGCGCAACAAGCGCTTGGACTCCAGAGCCGCCAGCGCTTGAGTTTTCAAATAAATCCGATCGTCTTTACCGCAATCAAGGTGCGCGGGAAATTGAGCTCGGAGTATCCGTACCTCTTTGGCTTCCAGGCGAGCGCAGTCGAGGCGCGGCTCTGGCCAGTGCCGAGAGTGCGGCTGTTGAAAGCCGTGCGGCGGCGGCGCGACTGCGCGTCGCCGCGTCGGTACGTGAAGCCTGGTGGCAGTGGCATAGAGCACGCATTGATGCGTACACGGCCCGAAGTCAACTTGACAGTACCCAACGCATTGCAGCTGACGTCGTTCTCCGGACAAAAGCCGGCGATCTGGCACGAGCCGATCAGCATCAAGCAGACGGCGCGGTTGCGGGCGCGCAGGCCAACGTTGCGCAAGCCGACGCTACCCTTACGGCGGCTCGCCAGCAGTTGCGCGCACTAGCCGGGTTCATACCCACACTCGATGAGCCGGGCATTGCAATACAGGAACCAGAACCTGGAATGGCCTTGATTGAAGTTGAAAGCCACGCTTCACTGCAGGAGCTGAAAGATCGTGCAGCTGTGGCTGAAAAAACCGCAGCACTGACCGCGAGCCGATCCCGCGCAAATCCCGAGCTCGTCTTGTCGACCGCGCGTGATCGCGGTTCATTTGGAGAATCGGCCCAGAAAACCATCACGTTGGGCGTACGAATCCCGTTCGGCAGTGGGCCGCGACAGGACTCTCGCATCGCAAGCGCAACTGCTGAGGCTACAGAGGCTCAGGCTCAGCTGGCGTTAGAGCGTGAACGTCTGATGGCTGAACGTGAGGCAGCGCGCGTGCGCGTGGATGGCCTGCGCACCCAGCTGGAGGCCACTGAGCGACGAGCTCAGCTCGCCCGCGAATCACGTAGTTTTTTTGATAAGTCTTTCCGGTTGGGAGAAACCGACTTGCCGACCCGGCTGCGTATCGAGGCGGAAGCGACAGAGGCCGAAAGACAAGCCTCTAGGACACGCATCGAGCTCTCAGCGGCTGTCTCTGCATGGAGGCAGGCGCTCGGCCTGCTCCCCCAATAAGACGTCCCTGACACATCAACTCCTTTTCTTGAGAACCACCCATGAAATTTCCGAAATTGTCAGTCGTATTGATAGCGACCACCTTCCTCTCTTTGTCTGTAGGGGCCAGCGAAGGCCACGATCACGGCGAGTCTGCACCCCAAAGCGCAGCAGAAGCGCTTCCTCGTTTTTCCGCCGTATCAGAGAGCTTCGAACTTGTCGGGGTACTTAGCGG
The DNA here is from genome assembly GCF_030158645.1 of Hydrogenophaga sp. Lineage (GTDB taxonomy): Bacteria > Pseudomonadota > Gammaproteobacteria > Burkholderiales > Burkholderiaceae_C > Hydrogenophaga. Next base: position 15,625 of record NZ_JAOASO010000093.1, read on the forward strand.
TAAACAGATAACGCTATACCTCGACCGCTTTGCGGACAACAGCCCAGTGCGCAATGCAGAAATAGAACTCGATATCGGTGGCACGACATTCAAAGCTGGGAAGCAGGGCGAAGATGAATACGAGGTGGTGCTACCCACCGAACCCAAGCCCGGAGTACTGACAGTCTCGGCGACAGTTGTCGCCGGCGCTGAGTCCGATTTGCTCGCTGGTGAACTTGATGTCCACGAGGAAGCGCACACAGATGAAGCGGTAACGCGCTCCACAGTGGAATATGTGGGATGGTTCGCCGGGGGACTCGCCTGTTTGGCCCTGTTTGTCTGGGCCGGACGCCGGCTGATGACTTCCAGCAGCGCCCGTGCCGGAGGTGCAGCATGAAGCCCGCATTGATCGCCACATGCCTGGCACTGTTGTTGGCCCTCGCAAAAACACCCCTCGCCATTGCTGGCGAAGGCCATGACCATGGCGGCGCGCCCTCGGCGCCCAGTGCCAACGGGCCGCAGCGTCAGCCCGACGGCAGCGTCTTCCTCCCCAAGCCAGCGCAACGACAGTTGAGTATTCGCACCGTCGTCACCGAAGCCGCAGATCTGCCGCGCACGATCGAACTCGGAGCGAAGGTTTTGATGGACCCCAACGCTGGCGGCATGGTGCAGGCACTGAACGCTGGCCGCATTGAGCCGGGGCCGCGTGGACTGCCAAGCCCAGGGCAAGCGGTGCGCAAAGGCGAGGTGATGGCTTACGTTTTGTCGTCCGCAGCGCCGATTGAGCGTTCAAATCAAGCGGCACAACTGGCCGAGTTGCGCGCAACCAAGTCTTTGGCAGACAAGCGCGTCGCGCGCTTGCGGGAGCTGGCTGACACGGTACCGCGCAAGGAGGTAGAAGCAGTCGAAAGCGAGGCTGCCAGCCTGGCTGCTCGTATCGCTGCGGTCGGCGGAGGCTTGTCCAACCGTGAAGCACTTCTGGCGCCTGTGTCCGGCGTGATCGCATCGGCCAACGTGGTCGCAGGGCAGGTGGTCGATGCGCGTGAACTTGTGTTCGAAATCGTCGATCCCTCTCGCCTGCGAATCGAAGCGCTGGCATTCGACCCTGCCATCGTTTCCAACATTGGGAGTGCAAGTTTGGCGATTGGCGACAAGCCAGTGCAGCTCACCTTTGTCGGCGCCTCGCGCAGCCTTCGGGAGCAGGCCTTGCCTCTGACCTTCCGCGCTCAAGGCGCCGCACTCGACCAACTTGCAGTAGGTCAACCGGTGCGCGTATTCGTACAGACGAAAGAGAAGGTCATGGGCATCCCGGTACCGGTGGCCTCACTGATGAAGAACCCTGCCAACCAGACGGTGGTTTGGGTAAAAACAGCGCCGGAGCGGTTCGAGCCGAGGACGGTGACCATCGAGCCGCTGGACGGCGTCACTATTGCGGTTACTTCGGGACTGCAAGCCGGAGATCGTGTCGCGACGCAGGGCGCCACGCTGATCAATCAAGTTCGCTAAGGAAGCCATCATGTTCAAGTGGCTACTGGATAACAGCCTTTCGAATCGTTTGCTGGTGATGATCGCCAGCGTGGTTCTGATGGCCTATGGTGCATTCACGCTTTCGACCACTCCGGTGGACGTCTTCCCTGACCTCAACAAGCCAACTGTCACGATCATGACGGAGGCTGGTGGCATGGCGGCTGAAGAAGTCGAACAACTCATCACCTTCCCTCTTGAGACGACCATGAACGGCCTGCCAGGCGTGGAGTCGGTGCGCTCAACTTCGTCTGCTGGCCTGTCCTTTCTCTACGTGACTTTTGATTGGAGCACTGACATCTTTCGCGCCCGGCAACTGGTGTCGGAGAGGTTGTCGTCGATGGAAGAAGGCATTGCAAACGGGGTGGTGCCGCGCATGGGGCCTATCAGCTCGATCATGGGCGAGATCATGCAAATCGCCATCCCAGTCGATCCAAGCAAGATCAGCGCGATGGCTGTGCGCGAGTACGCTGATTGGGTGCTGCGACCGCGACTCCTCTCTGTACCCGGCGTTGCACAAGTCATTCCCATTGGAGGCGAGGTTCGTCAATTCCAAGTCCAACCCAACACCATGCGAATGGCCGAGCTGGGGATCACACACGGACAGCTCGAAGACGCGTTGAAGGGATATTCCTCAAACACCTCTGGTGGTTTTCTGGAGTTGAACGGTCGCGAGTATTTGATTCGCAATCTGGGGCGCACTTCCAAGCTGGATGACCTCAACAACCTGGCCTTGACCGCGAAGGACGGACAACCCATCCTGATGCGCCAAATTGCAGAGGTGACTTTTGCTGCTGCGCTGAAGCGGGGTGACGCAGGCTACGAAGGAAAACCGGCGGTGATTCTGGGTATCCAGAAGCAGCCAACTGCAGACACCATTGCTCTCACGCAGTCCATTGAGGAAGCACTTGAAGGGCTCAAGGCTTCGCTGCCCGCAGGGATGGAGCCGCCGCGAGTGACTTTTCGACAGGCCAGCTTCATCGAAGCCTCGATCACAACGTTGCAGGGCAAGCTGATAGGCGCTTCCATCTTTGTGGCAGTGATCCTTTTCTTCTTTCTGGGGACTCTGCGGCCGACCATCATCGCCCTGACGGCCATTCCAGTGTCGATCTTCATCACTGCTCTGGTCTTCAAGTATTTTGGACTGTCGATCAATACGATGACACTGGGCGGCTTGGCCATCGCGATTGGCGGTTTGGTCGATGACGCAGTGGTCGGGGTAGAGAACGTCCTTCGGCGATTGAAGGCCGATCGGGCCAACCATCCGCACAGCCGGTTGCACCCCATCGAAGTTGTTGCGCAAGCCACGATGGAAGTCAGATCGGCCATCCTCTACGCAACGATCATCATCGTGTTGGTGTTCATTCCGTTGTTCGCGTTGCCAGGATTGGAAGGCAAGCTGTTTGCGCCACTGGGCATCGCCTTCATCGTTTCGACCCTCGCGTCGTTGATCGTTTCGGTTACGGTCACTCCTGTGCTCAGCTTCTATCTTCTTCCACGCATGAAGAACCTGGACCACGGGGATACCAAAGTGCTTGCCTGGCTAAAGGCGCGTTACAGCAGCAGTTTGCAGGGCGTGCTCAACAGACCCAAAGCTGCCATGGCAGCCGCGGGGGCAGCAGTGCTGGTGGCGGCAGCCTCTGTGCCGTTCTTCCCAACAACATTCCTGCCGCCATTCAACGAGGGCACGTTGCTGATCGGGTTGCGTTTGAATCCTGGCGTGACTTTGACGGAGTCATCTGCGCTGGCTCGCCAGGCAGAGGTGTTGGTCAAACAAGTACCGGAGGTGACGCACGTCGGGCGCCGCAGTGGACGTGCCGAGCTCGATGAGCATGCGGAAGGTGTGCACGTGAACGAACTCGACGTAGGATTGAAACCGACTGCCGAACTGACGCGCAGCATGGACGAAATCAAGGCCGACATCCGGGCGCGTTTGATCAATCTGCCAGCTGCCCTGGAGATCGGGCAGCCTATTTCTCACCGCATTGACCATATGCTCTCGGGCGTGCGCTCGCAGATTGCAATCAAGATTTTCGGAGAGGACCTGGACGCGTTGCGGGGACAGGCGGATGCACTGCGTGCCAGGCTGGCCACCATTCCAGGTATTGCAGATCTTCAGATCGAAAAGCAGGTGCTTTCGCCGCAAATCAAGGTGCGCATCGACTACGCTGCTGCTGCCCAATATGGAGTCCCTGCACCGCAGGTTTTATCCGCCCTGCAAGCGTTGGTTGAAGGCGAGAAAATCACCCAGATCGTGGAAGGCAGCCGGCGATTTGCACTGGTGGTGAAGCTGCCGGAGTCGGCGCGGTCCGTGGAGGGCTTGAGTCAGATCCTGATCGAAACTCCAGCCGGGCGCATACCGCTGTCGAAAATTGCCACCATCGAAGATGGGGATGGACCCAATCAGATCAGTCGCGATGACGGCAAGCGGCGCATCGTGTTGTCAGCAAATGCTTCCGGGCGCGCGCTGTCCGAAATCGTCGTTGATATCCGGCGGGTGGTCGCTGAGACAAAGCTGCCGGAGGGTTACTTCATTACCCTGGGTGGTCAGTTCCAAGCACAGGAAGAAGCTGCGCGGCTGGTCGGTCTGTTGTCGATCGTGTCGCTTACCCTGATGTTTGTCGTGCTGTACAGCCGCTACAAGTCGGCGGCGCTTTCGGCGCTGATCATGGTGAACATTCCGCTCGCCTTGGTCGGTGCTGTGATAGGGCTTTGGCTGTCAGGTCAGCCCCTCAGCGTCGCAGCATTGGTGGGCTTCATCACCCTCGCCGGCATCTCAGTGCGTAACGGCATCCTCAAGGTCAGCCACTACATCAACTTGATGCGTTTAGAGGGTGAGTCCTTCGACCAGAAGATGGTCATGCGCGGTTCGCTCGAACGGTTGAGCCCGGTGCTGATGACGGCTTTGGTGACAGCCTTTGCGCTGGCCCCGCTGCTTTTCGAAGCTGAACAACCTGGAACCGAGGTTTTGCACCCTGTAGCCGTTGTGATTTTTTCCGGTCTGATCAGCTCAACCCTGCTTGACACCTTCCTGACGCCGGCCATGTTCTGGCTGTTTGGGCGCAAGCCTGCCGAAGCCCTCATGAACGACAAAGATGCCGAAGCACTTTGATTTTTACCCTGCCATCCACCCCGAAAGGACTCTCATGAAAACGAAAATATTGGCCGCTTCTGCGGCCTTGGCCTTGGCCAATATGGCCTTGGCTGCTGGCGACAAGCACAGCCACGCACACGAGCACAAACCGCTGCACGGAGGCGTTGTCGTCGAACTCAAGGACATGGACTATGAATTGGTGGCCAAGTCCTCGATCATCCAGCTGCACCTGCGCGACCACGGGAAACCCGCTGACGTGTCCAAAGGCACTGCCAAGGTGACGCTGCTGACAGGCACTGAAAAACAGGAAGTTGAACTGAAACCCGTCGGCGACAAGCTCGAAGCCACAGGCAACTTCAATATCGGCTCAGGCACCAAAGCCGTCGCTGTGGTGACCTTGGCGGGCAAGCCAGCTACCGTGCGCTTTGTCATGAAGTGACGCGCTTTTGCTCTTTGCGTTTGCATGGCGGCTCACGACTTTCGGTTGAAAGTCGGCTCTACCTCTGTCCCACGAAGCAAGCGCGGGCCGTTGGTAACCACCAACAGGCTTGCGCCCATATCGGCGAAAACCGCCATCCACATGGTCGCGGTGCCCAGCACCAGAAACACACTCTTGATTCCCAATGCCAAGGCGATGTTCTGCCAGAGCACCGCGTGGGTGCGCTTGGACAGCCGTACCGTCTCGGCCACGCGCTGAAGGTTGTGGTTCATGATGACCACATCCGCTGCTTCCATGGCTGTGTCGGTACCTGCACCGCCCATGGCGAAACCAATGTCGGCCTGAGCCAACGTCGGTACATCGTTGATGCCATCGCCGGTCATGCCGGTAGGGCCATACCGCTGTTGCATCTCCTTGATCGCGTCAAGCTTGGCTTCGGGAAGCAAGTCGCCGCGTGCATCTTCGATGCCCGCCTGCGCTGCAATGGCCTTGGCGGTTGCGCTGTTGTCGCCGGTCAGCATGACTGAGGTCACGACGAGTACCTTGATGGCGACGATGGCCTGTCTAGAGGTCTCCCTGATGGTGTCAGCAACGGCAAACAGTGCGAGAACGCGGGATCCGTCCGCCAAGAGGGTCACCGTGAGGCCTTGCTTTTCGTGGACAGCGAGTTCCGCTTCCAGGTCAGGGGTGCACAGTCCCTGCTCATGAATCAGTCGGTGATTGGCCAGCACCAAGCGCGCACTATTCACCACACCCTCAACACCACGCCCAGGTAAAGCCTTGAAATCTTGCGCCTCTGGCCCCTGAACTTTCAGACCCTGAACAATTGCCTTGGAAACTGGGTGATCGGAACGGCTGGCCAGAGTGGCGACCATCTGCTGGGCCAATGCTTCATCGCCATCACCTCAATTTCGCCACTGCACAAGCTTCGGTTTGCCCTTGGTGATGGTGCCCGTCTTGTCCAGTGCCACTGCTTTCAGGAGTCGGGCGTCCTCCAGGTAGGTACCACCTTTGATCAATATTTCGCGGCGGGCACCGGCTGCCAGTCCGCTGACCACAGTGACAGGCGTGGAAATCACCAAGGCACAGGGGCAGGCGATCACCAGCAGCACGAGCGCCTTTTACAGCGCTTCCAGCCAGGTCAGGCCCATCAAAAACGGCGGGAGAACCGCCACAGCCACTGCAATGGCGAAGACCGCAGGCGTGTAGATGGCGGCAAAGCGATCGACGAATCGCTGTGTCGGCGCACGCGTGCCTTGCGCTTGCTCAACAGCTTGAATGATCCTCGCCAGAGTCGTGTTGCTCGACATCCACGTCTTGTGGGCTGGCGGTTTCTTGTTTCATGAACCCATTGGACATCTTGAAGCCACTCCGCCGCCAACTCTCGTTCAAGTCTCTGAAAAATAGGCTAACCCACGCAGATTGCCCACCAAGACGGGGCAGTCTTGATCCCCGAAGCCGGGTTCAGGCGTAAAAAAACCCGCCGTGTTGCCACGGCAGGTTTCTATTCAGATGACAATCAAATCGACATCAGAAAGAGTGCTGCACACCCACAGCGAACAAGCTCGACTTCACGGTCAAATCGGAGGCAGTAGGCTGAGCTTTCAATTTCGTCTGGGTCACAGCGGTGTAGGCCAGGGTGCGCTTTGACAACGCGTACTTGGCGACGACAGAATAGCCCGTGGTCTTTGCAACAGCGGTGCCATTGTCTTTGATTTTAGACTGGGCATATCCACCACCGATGGTGAGATTGGCGCCGAGAGGAGCTTCCAAGCCGATATTGTACTCGTTGGCTTTCGTCGAACCTGCCACACCAGTTTCCACATGCTTGACCGTGTTGAAGCCCGCAACCACTTTCAAGGCGCCAAGATCATAGGAGCCGTTGATCAGGGTGTATGAAGTTTTACCGTTACCCAAAGTGAAAGCGGCTACGACCAATGGATCGGTCAAAAAGCCGGGGATCGCGCTGAAAGTGCCGTTAGCACCGTTCTGCTTTTGCTGCTGGTGAGCAATTCCGGCCACCACAGGCCCTGCTGCGTAGTTCAAGCTGAGGGAGGTGATGCTCGAGGCTTTAGAACCTGGAGCCGCAGTCTTGTCTTCACCAAACGCGTACGCAACCGAACCAGTCAATCCACCGAAGCTAGGTGTGGTGTACGCAACCATGTTGTTTGGGTTGTCTTCGTAGCTCAGCCAAGTTGAGAAGGACGAAGCAATATTGGCAGTAAACGTATCGTTTGCAGCAAAGCGGGTGTTGTCATACGGCGTCCAATCTGGGCCGAGGTTGATCTCACCAAACCCGCCAGAGAGACCGACCTTTGCAATACGGCTTCCGAGCCTAGTTGCCTGTGGTGCGTCTGGGGAAATTGCCGTCTCAATAGTGAAATTTGCCTTCAAGCCACCGCCCAGATCTTCAGTACCCTTGAAGCCGATGCGGCTCGTGGCAAGACCACCGCTGTTCAACACGGAATTGCGCGTGGAGCCGTTTGCAGCAGGGACGATCGTGCTGCTGATGTCGGTCTTGGTGGATCCCACCCAAACGTCCATCAAACCATAGATGGTCACGCTGGACTGAGCCATAGCGGCACCGGAGGAAGCCAGAACGGCCAAAGCGATCAGGGACTTTTTCATTGAAATTTCCTTGTGAGGATGCAACCACGTTGCAGATTGATGAAACGGACAAGCGAATCTTAGTGCGGTTGCTGCCCACAGCTACGGGTATCCCCTAGCAAGTCGCGATCAAGGCGACTTTTTGTTGCTTGCATGCAACGATAAGCCTGACCAGAAGACCGGCTGCCAGAGGTGCCAGATCCGACTTCACGCCATAGAAAAGCAGATTCCAATGAAAAAAGCCCGGCACAAAGTGCCGGGCTTTAGAACTGAACCAGTCGACAGCCCAGGAAAAGGCTGTCCATGTCTCAGCTATTAGAAAACGTGGCTGATACCGACGTTGTAGCCAGTCGAACGGCCGTTCGCTGCGCCCGTGTTGGCTGGATTGGTAGAACTAAGCGACAAAGCAGCACCGTTTTTGTTCTTCAGCGAAGCAACGGTCGCGTAGACAGCGGTGCGCTTGGACAAGTCGTAGATGTAGCCCAGCGCAAACTTCGTGATTTTTTGATCCGTTGGGGTTCCCAAGTCGATCTTCGTGTTGTTGTAAGAGACGCGCGCGCGGCCTGGACCGACAGGGGCGACAGCACCGATTTCAAAGTTGCTGACTTTTGCGACGAACGCACCAGTTGCTGCGTTGGTGCCCTTTTCCTGACCGAAGTTCGTCATCAACTTGGCAACGCCGAAGTCATACGACACGCCACCCACTGTGGATTTGTGATCCCGAGTGGCTCCAGAGCCGTCTGTGTCGCTGTAGGCCAGTTCAGCCATCAGCGGACCAGCCGAGTAGTTCAAGCGCAAGCCAGCACTGCGGCCTGCGTTGTTACCGGCAGCAGCCTGCTCGTCGAATGCGTATTGGGCATGGGCTTGGAAACCGGCCATACGAGGCGTGTTGTAAGTGATGGCGTTGTTGTTCCAGATCGGGTTGGTCTGGCCAGTAACCGTGTGGGCCACCACGCGGTTGGCAAAACCGAAGCCGTTGCCCACACCACCAGTGCCGAATGGCGAGAACAGGAAACCCGACCAGAAAGTGGTGGAGTACTCACGGCCCAGACGGACCTCACCAAAGCCACCTTCCAAACCCACCCAAGCGCCACGATCACCAATCGAGCTGGCGCCTGGCTGATCTGCGGTCAAGCTCGTTTCAATCTGGAATTTCGCCTTCAAGCCACCGCCAAGGTCTTCCGTGCCACGGAAACCCAGACGGTTGGTGGTCATGTTGCTGCTGGTCAGGCCAGTGTTGTCGGTGCTGCCGACGCCGCTGTTGTTCACGCTGGCGAAGCCAACGTCAACCACGCCGTACAGGGTGACGGACGACTGGGCCATTGCGGCGCCGGTGGCGGCCAGGGCGGCCAAAGCAATCAGGGTCTTTTTCATGGAAAGTTTCTCCAAGGGTTGAATAAGGACTGGTGGTCTCTGCCGCCGAGCCGACCTCCATCAGAAGGTTGGATGAATTGCATCAGAAAGTGATGGAGGGCGCCACGGTGGAAACCGCATTTCTGGCGTTCTGGTGCCCTTCCATGGTGCTTCTGTTGCACCACCGCGACGCACTCGGTAGTTACCCTTAAGCCATTCATTCACAGATACTTTGCGGGGTATCCACCTGGGTTATCGAGGTGATTTGGGTACACGTAGCAACATCCCCCCATGATGGTCGCCAAGCCTTTGGCAGCCTTGTTTTCCATTCACGCAGACGGACCTTCCATGAGCACTGCTTCAGACGCTTTGATCAACGCCGCAGACTCGGCACTGAGAACCCTGTTTGTCACCCCGAGGGCCTCACGGGATTGCCCAACGGTTCCAGAACGGGCGACCGACCACGAACTCAGCGATGCTGACAAGCACCTCTCTGGTGCCTTGATGCGGGTGAATCATGTGGGCGAGGTGTGCGCCCAGGCGCTGTACACGGCGCAGGCGCTCACGGCGCGCTGGCCGGGCCAGTCTGCCCAGCCCAATGAGGGACTGGCCCGTCAACTCGAAGCGGCAGGCAAAGAGGAAACAGACCACCTGGCCTGGACCCAGACGCGGCTGGACGAGCTGGGTGCGCGCGCCTCGCTGTTGAACCCGCTTTGGTATGCAGGGGCGTTCGGCCTGGGTCTGCTGGCCGGGCGCCTGGGGCACGGCGTGAGCCTGGGCTTTGTGGTGGAAACCGAGCGGCAGGTGGAAGCCCACCTGGCCGAACACATGGAGCGCCTGCCGGCGGGCGACCATGCTTCGCGTGCCATCGTCGCGCAAATGAAGCTGGATGAGGCCCGGCACGCGCGCGAGGCCATGAGCGCAGGGGCGGTGGAGCTGCCCGCGCCGGTGAAGGGCCTGATGAAGCTGGCGGCCAAGGTCATGACGACGGTGGCACACCGCATCTGAGGCGCTGGATCAGGCTTCCAGCACGTCGAAACTGGTGGTGATGTCCGCCGTCTTGCCCAGCATGATGCTGGCCGAGCAGTATTTGTCGTGGCTCATGGCAATGGCGCGCTCCACCGCCAAGGGAGGGATGGCTTTGCCGCTCACCGTGAAGTGCATGTGGATCTTGGTGAAAACTTTGGGGTCGGTGTCTGCCCGTTCGGTCTCCAGCTTGACGCTGCAGCCACGCACATCATGGCGACCCCGCTTGAGGATCAACACCACGTCGTAGGCGGTGCAGCCGCCGGTGCCGGCCAACACCGTTTCCATGGGACGCGGCGCCATGTTGGCTCCGCCGTTCTCGGGTTTCGCTTCGTCTGGCGCGCCATCCATGGTGATCACATGGCCACTGCCGGTTTCGGCCACAAAACCCATGTGGGAGCGGGTGCCGGCAGCGCCGGTCCAGGTAACGGTGCATTCCATGGGCGTGTCCAGTCGTGAAGTAGTCGCGGGGTGGGTGGTGAATTTGGGGGCAACGCCCTAGAAAGCGCCAAAAAACGACGCCGCATGTTGCGTCGCAACATGGCTTCGATATACTGGCGGCATTGTATGTAAGGTTGTCTCCTCTGCCCCCCGTGGGTGGATTCAAGCCCGGACCGGTTCTGCCAGTCCGGGCTTTTTTTCGCCCCGATATGATGCGGCTGGAGAACATTCGTATGACAAACCGCCCCGCCAAATCCCCAGTCCCGATCTCGCCTTCGCCCGTCACCGCCATGGGACCGGCGGATTATTTGAAAAAGATCCTGACCGCTAGGGTATACGACGTGGCGGTGGAATCGGCGTTGGAGCCGGCGCGCAACCTGAGCGAGCGGCTGCACAACACGGTGTTGCTCAAACGCGAAGACCAGCAGCCGGTGTTCAGTTTCAAGCTGCGTGGGGCCTACAACAAGATGGCGCACCTCACGCCGGAACAGCTCAAGAAAGGCGTGATCTGCGCCTCGGCCGGCAACCACGCTCAAGGGGTGGCGTTGAGCGGTCGCAAGCTGGGGACGCGCGCGGTGATCGTCATGCCGACCACCACGCCCCAGGTGAAGATCGATGCGGTGCGCGGCTTCGGCGGTGAGGTGGTGTTGCACGGCGAGAGCTACACCGACGCCTACAACCACGCGGTCGGGCTGCAGAAAAAGCAGGGGCTCACGTTTGTGCACCCCTTCGACGATCCGGACGTGATCGCCGGCCAGGGCACCATCGCCATGGAAATCCTGCGGCAGCTGCAGAGCTTGGGCTCCGACCACCTGGACGCGGTGTTCGTGGCCATCGGCGGGGGCGGCCTCATTTCCGGCGTGGCCAACTACATCAAGGCGCTGCGCCCCGAGATCAAGGTCATCGGCGTGCAGATGAACGATTCGGACGCCATGATCCGCTCGGTGCGCGAGGGCGAACGAACCACCCTCGCCGACGTGGGCTTGTTCTCCGACGGCACGGCGGTCAAGCTGGTCGGTGAGGAAACGTTCCGCATCGCCCGCGGTCTGGTGGACGAGTTCATCACGGTGGATACCGATGCGGTGTGCGCGGCCATCAAGGACGTGTTCGTGGACACGCGCAGCATCGTGGAGCCGGCGGGCGCGCTGTCGGTGGCGGCCATCAAGCAATACGTGGCCACCCACAAGACGCGTGGTCAGACCTACGCGGCCATTTTGTGCGGCGCCAACATGAATTTCGACCGGCTGCGGTTCGTGGCCGAGCGCGCCGAAGTGGGCGAGGAGCGCGAGGCCCTGTTTGCCGTGACCATTCCCGAGGAGCGCGGCAGCTTCCGGCGCTTCTGCGAACTCATTGGCGACCTGCCGGGCGGCCCCCGCAACGTGACCGAATTCAACTACCGCATCCACGACGGCAGCAAAGCCCATGTGTTTGTGGGTCTGACCACGCAGGGCAAGGGCGAGTCCGCCAAGATCGCAAAAAACCTGATCAAGCACGGCTTCCAGACGCTGGACCTCACGCACGACGACCTGGCCAAGGAACACATCCGCCACATGGTGGGCGGGCATTCCCCGCTGGCGCACGACGAACGTTTGCTGCGCTTCGTGTTTCCGGAGCGGCCGGGCGCGTTGCTCAAGTTCCTGAGCCTGATGCGCCCGGGCTGGAACATCAGCCTGTTCCACTACCGCAACCAGGGGGCGGACTACGGGCGCATCCTGGTGGGTCTGCAAGTGCCCGCCCGGGACCACAAGGCGTTTGACAAGTTTCTCGAAACGCTGGGTTATCCCTGCGTGGAAGAGACCAACAACCCCGTTTACCGCCTGTTCCTTCAAAGTTGAGCGCGGCGGATCGCAACATGGCACAAGACCCCATTTTTGCTCCCATTTCCAAACGCTCGGCGGCGCTCCCAGACGCGCTGAAGTTGCCACCGGTGGCGGGAACGTCCGACACCATGCTGGAATTTGCGCTGCGCCAACGCCTGGCGCCGACGGGCATGCCGGAGCACGCCCTGGGTCGCATGGAAACCTTGGTGTTGCAGCTGGCTCGGGCGCAAAACGGCTCGGCCATCGAGTTCGATTTGCTGGCTTTCGACTCGCCACAACTGGTGGTCTTTGCCGCCGATCATGGGATCGCGGACGAAGGCATGTCGTCGATGGCGCCCACGATGACGGAACAGATGGTGATGCAGTTGCTGCGCGGTCAGGCTCCGGTGAACGCGTTGGCCGCGCTGCATGGCTTCGACCTCACCGTGGTGGACGCGGGCATGGCCAAGCCGATCTCTGCGCCGGGCAACACCAAGTTGCGCGGCTCGCTGCTGCTTCGCAAGATCGCCTACGGCACGCGCAACGTGTTGCTCGGGCCGGCCATGTCGACCGCACAGGCGGTCTCGGCTGTGCACGCCGGCATGGACGTGGTGCGCCACCTGCCAGGCAATGTGATCGCGCTGGCCGACGTGGGTGTGGCCAACGCGGTGAGCGCGTCCTTGCTGCTGTCGCGTCTGTGCGGCGTGCCGCTGGTGGACGCTTTCGGCCGCGACGAGACCGAGGCCAGCGCATTGGACGACACGCACCACGTGCAGCGGGTAGAAAAACTGTCGGCAGCCGCCGCGCGCCACCGCAACGCCATCGGTCCGTTTGAAGCGCTGGCCGCGCTCGGCGGGTTCGAGATCGCCATGATGACCGGCGCGATGCTGCAGGCCGCCAGCGAACGTCGCGTGGTGCTGGTGGACGGCTACGTGGCCGGTGCCGCCGCCCTGGTGGCGCGCGGCCTGTGTCCGGATGTCGTGGACTATCTGGTGTTCACCCACCGCGCAGCCGATGCCGGACACCGTCTGCTGCTCATCCACATGCAGACGCAACCGCTGCTCGACATGGGTCTTCGCATTGGCCAGGGAACCGGTGCGCTCATGGCCTGGCCGATGCTGCTGGCCGCGCAGAGTCTGCTGGAGCGGTAGACCACCGTCCCGCCCGGCCGTGCGCGTTCACATCAGGAAGGCGCGGCGGGATTCTCAGGCAAGCTCAATTCGACGGTGGTCGGCCCGTCAACCGACGCCCCCAGCCGAGCGCTGCGGCGCGTCACGGCTTGCAGGACCAGACCGCCTTCCAGCGAAGCGCCGACCCGGTAGGGCCTCGGCAGCTGGCCGTTCACCGCGATCAACGCTGCGCCACCGGGCGCGTTGGTGGCCACCACGCCCGACAGGCTGTACTGCGTGGCCGTTGCCACCGGGACCACAGGGGCTTGCGCCGCCTCGGGTCGCGCCCCCAGCACCCGCGCCACGGAGGCGGTGTCCACCTCCAGCGCCGACGGGGCTGCAAGGCTCAGTGGCGTGAGCGGCGAACGCCCGGCGGCGAGCAACACCCAATAACCCGCGCTCAGGCCCGCCGCCATCCACAACAGCACCGCGACCCAAGCCGGCGCGCGCCGGCCGGCGCCTGGGCGCGCACTGGAACTGTCCATGATGGAACCCGATTGATCGAACGCAGAGCGGAGTTTCATATGCGCGGATTATGATCTTTTGGCCTCCTCAGACCAGGCGGGGCCACACGACAGCAAACGCCTCAGGGCGCTTGCCCCCCAGTTCAGTTTTCGGGAGTCCGATTTTGACCAGCCACCGCCAACACGTCCCCGCGGACAGCCCGCGACGCTTTTCCACCGTGGGCGCTTTGCAGCGGGGCTTCACCTTGATCGAGCTCATGGTGGTGCTGGTCATCATCGGCGTGCTGGCGGCGCTGATCGTGCCCAACGTGCTCGATCGCGCCGACGACGCACGCGTCACGGCGGCCAAGACCGATGTCAACAACCTGATGAAGGCGCTCAAGCTCTACCGCCTCGACAACCAGCGCTACCCTACCGGCGAGCAAGGCCTCAACGCGCTGGTGGCCAAGCCGACCACCGGCCCGGTGCCGCCCAATTGGCGCCCCTACCTCGACAAGCTGCCAGCAGACCCCTGGAGCCGCCCGTACCAGTACCTCAACCCGGGCCTCAAGGGCGAGGTGGATGTGCTGTCGCTCGGCGCCGACGGACAGCCGGGCGGGGAAAACCGGGACGCCGACGTCGGAAGCTGGCAGTGAAACCAGTGCCCCCACGCTCCGCCGCTGCGCGGGTCGCTGCCCCCCAGGGGGGCTGCTTAGCCTGGGGGCGGCCCGGCGGCGAAGCTGTGCCCCCACGCTCCGCCGCTGCGCGGATCACCTGAATGAGACGCGTGCGCCGCAACCTCGGCTTCACCCTGATCGAGCTGATGGTGGTGGTGACGCTGGTGGCGCTCGCCACCGCCGGCGTGACGCTGGCCTTGCGCGACGATGGCGCGACGCGGTTGGAGCGTGAAGCGCTGCGACTGTCGGCACTGATCGAAGCAGCCCGGGCACAGTCGCGCACCAGTGGTGTGCCGGTGGTGTGGCGCAGCCTGCCGCAGGGGTTCGAATTTGTGGGCATCCCAGCGCCAAGCAGCACCATGCCATCGCCAGACAGACAGGGCGGGCCGCGCACGTGGCTCAGCGCCGACACCGTGGCCCAGGTGACCCAGCCGCCAGGCGCCCTCAGCCTGGTGCTGGGACCGGAGCCCCTCATTGCTGCGCAGCGCCTGGTGCTGCGGCAGGGTGATCGGCGCCTGACGCTGGCCACCGATGGCCTCTCGCCTTTTGCCGTGGTGCTGGAGGCGCCATGAAACCGCAACGCGGTTTCACCCTCATTGAAGTGCTGGTGGCGCTGGCGGTGATTGCCATCACCCTCGCTGCCGGGCTGCAGGCCACCGGTGCGCTCGCGCGGGCAGCACAACGCCAGAGCGACCAGTGGCTGGCCCAGCTGTGCGCCGACAACGAGCTCACGCGGCTGCGCTTGCTGCGCCAGCTGCCCGGCACGGGTGACAGCCAGGTACCTTGTACGCAGGCCGACCGGCAGATGCGGGTGCTGGTGTCGGTGCTGCCCACGCCCAACCCGAATTTCCGACGCATCGACGCCGTGGTGCAAGGCGATGTGGACGGGAACCCGGTGCGTTTGCTGTCCCTGTCCACGATCCAGGGTCGGTACTGAATGCGCAGGGAACAGGGCTTCACCCTCATCGAACTGCTGGTCGCCATCGTGGTGATGTCGATGCTGGCCCTGCTGAGCTGGCGCGCCATCGACGGCATGACACGCACGCAAACCCTCACGCAGGAACGCGCCGATGGGCTGCTGCGGCTGCAGTCGGCGCTGGGGCAATGGAGCGCCGACCTCGACGCCGTGCTCGACACCGGCGAGGTGGCGCCGGTGGATTTCAACGGACAGACGTTGCGCCTCACGCGGCGCGACAGCACAGAGTCCGGACTGGACAGCCCGGGTGTGCGGGTGGTGGCGTGGGCGCTGCGTCCCACAGCCGCGGGCGGACAGTGGTCGCGCTGGCAATCGGGGCCATTGCGCCAGCGCGACGAGCTGGCCCGCGCCTGGCAACGCGCGGCCGACTGGGGGCGCGGCACCCCGGGCGCGGCCGCTGCGGGGGCCGACAGTTCGCTGTCGGTGATCGGTGTGGCGCAGTGGCAGGTTTTCTACCACCGGGGAGAAACCTGGGGCAACCCGCTGTCGTCGGTGGGCACCGAAGTCGCCAACGGCGGCAGGCCCGCCGCGAACACCATGCCCAATGGCGTGCGGCTGCAGCTCAGCCTGACGGGTGGGCAGGGTTTGAGCGGTGATCTCCTGCGCGACTGGGTTCGTCCCACCCTGGAAGCGGGCCGATGAACTTGCCCCCACGCTCCACCGCTTCGCGGCTCGCTGCCCCCCCAGGGGGCTGTTTCACCTTGGGGCGGCCCGGCGGTGAAACCTTGCCCCCACGCTCCACCGCTTCGCGGCTCGCTGCCCCCCCAGGGGGCTGTTTCACCTTGGGGCGGCCCGGCGGTGAAACCTTGCCCCCACGCTCCACCGCTTCGCGGCTCGCTGCCCCCCCAGGGGGCTGTTTCACCTTGGGGCGGCCCGGCGGTGAAACCTTGCCCCCACGCTGCAGACAACGCGGTGCGGCGCTGTTGCTGGCCATGCTCACCGTGACGCTGGTGGCCACGCTGGCCTCGGCGGCGCTGTGGCAGCAGTGGCGGTCCATTGAAATCGAACAGGCCGAGCGCCAGCGCGTGCAGGCGGGCTGGATCCTCACCGGCGCGCTGGACTGGGCGCGCCTGATCCTGCGCGAAGACGCACGCGGCAACCAGAGCAGCGGCAACGCCGACCATCTGGGCGAACCCTGGGCCCTTCCCCTGGAGGAAGCCCGCCTCTCCAGCTTTTTGGCCGCCGACCGGAACAACAGCGCCGACAGCACCTTGCAGGCCTTCCTCTCCGGCGAAGTGATCGACATGCAGTCGCGGCTGAACTTCAACAACCTGGTGCGCACCACGGGCGCGGGGGCCTCGACGAAGGTGGAAACGGTGGAGGCGGATCTGCGGGCTTTCACCCGGCTGTACGAGCAGCTCGGCTTGCCGCTGGGCGAACTCACCACCGCTGCCGAGGCACTGCGCAACACCACCCAGCGCGCACTCACCGATCCCCTGCCCTCGCCGACGCCGCTGGTGCCCACCAAACTCTCGCAACTGGGTTGGCTGGGCATCAGCCGCGCCAGCTTGTCGGTGCTGGAGCCGCACGTCACGGTGTTGCCCGAGCGCTCGGCCCTCAACCTCAACACGGCCGGCGCCGAGGCGATCCAGGCGAGCGTGCCCGAACTGGACCTTGCCCAGGCCCGCCAGGTGGTGGCTGCGCGCGAGCGCAGTCCGTTCAAGACGCTGGCCGACGTGGTCACCGCCGTGCCTGCCACCGGTGGCAAGCTGGGGGATCAAGCCCACGGCACCCGCAGCCGCTACTTTGAAGTGCGCGGGCGCCTGCGGCTGGACAACGCGGTGATCGAAGAACGTTCGCTGGTGGTGCGCAACGATCTGGAGGTGCGCGTGTCGTGGCGGGAGCGCTTCACCCGACCCTGACAGCCCCGGCGGCTGCGCAGCGCTCATGACGCGTGTCCAGCTGTCACACTCCCTCTCTAGAATGGACCATTTTGTGGCGCTCGCCACGCCAGCCGAACCACTGTGCTGATCGTCACCCCTGCGGACTTCTCTGCTGCCACCCACCTGCCCGCATCGGCGCTGTTCGACTGGGCGCTGTCGGCCAATGGTCAGCAGGTATCGGAGACCGGCCAGTGTGGTGCCTCGTTGTTGCCCCGCGATGACGACGTGGTGCTGGTGCTGCCACCGCGCGCGGTATCGTGGCACAGCGTGGCCCTGCCCAAGGTCGCTGCCAACCGATTGCGCGCGGCCCTGGACGGTTTGCTGGAAGACCGTGTGCTGGCCGACGTGAACGACCTCCATTTCGCATTGGAGCCCGGTGGAAAATCGGGCCGGACGGTGTGGGTGGCTGCGGTCCACAAGGGTCGTCTCAGCGCCTGGCTGCAAGTGCTGGAGGCGGCGGGCCGGCCGGTGTCCCGCATCGTGCCTGCACTGTCACCGCTGGCCCGCGGCGACGCTCCACTGTTGCCGCCCGGCGCTGCGCACAGTGCCGAAGCCGTTGCCCCCGCGTCCATCCACTGGGCCCACAGCGAAGGCGGGCAGGCCTGGCTGGCCAGCGCCAGCGCACTCGGCGTGGCATGCACACCGCTGGCGGAAGGCAGCGCCGGCACCGGCGGGCTGAACGCCTTGATGCCCATGCCCGCAGGGCAGTCCGGCCTCCTGCACAGTGACGCCGCTGAACCAGGCCTCTGGTGGGCCGACCCGGCCGTGGCGGCCCTGGCCGAGCGTCTGCTGGACCAGCGGTTCGAGCTCGCGCCCTTGCCGCAATGGCTGCTGCGCTGTGCGCAGTCCGAGTGGAACCTGGCGCAGTTCGATCTCAGCCTGTCGTCCGGCGCGCGGCGCGGACAGCGCTGGCGCCGCGCGCTGCAGCAGGGACTGAGCGCACCGCAATGGCGACCCGCGCGATGGGGTCTGGCCGTGCTGGCGGTGGTGAACCTCGTGGGGCTCAACACCGCGGCCTGGCAGGAGCGCAGCGCATGGGCCGCCAAGCAGCAAGCGGTGCGCCAGACGCTGCAGCAGACTTTTCCGCAGGTCACGCTGGTGCTCGACGCACCGGTGCAGATGCAACGAGAACTGGCGCGCCTTCAACAGGCCAGCGGGTCCCTGGCCTCGGGCGATCTGGAAACGCTGCTGGGCGCGATCGATCAGGCCTCCAGCGGCGATCCCCTCACACCCACCTCCGTGGTCTTCACCCCGGGCGACGGTCGTTTGACGGGCTGGGGCGGTACCGAAGATCAACTCCGCTCATTGCAGCAAGCGCTGGAGCGCGGCGGATGGCGCGCGCGCCTGGACGGCGCCGAGCTGACCCTCAACCCACCGGCACCCTGAACCCATGGCCACCCGCACCGCGCCGCCCCAGTCGCTGCTCACCCGCTTCACCGCACCGCTGGGGGCCGCGCTGCACCGCCTTTCGCCCCGCGAACGGCGGGCCGTCCTGAGTGCCGCCTGGGTGTTGGGCTTGGGTCTGCTGTGGTGGCTGGCGGTGGCACCCGCCCTCACCACCCTGCGCGAGGCGCCCGGACGCCACGCTCGGCTGGACGCCGAGCTGAACCAGATGCAGCGCATGGCGGCCACCGCCAGCGCGCTGCGGGCGGACACGAACGCGCAGCCCCCGGGCAGAGAAGCAGCGCAACGCGCACTGGAAGCGGCCACCGCATCGCTGGGGGGCACCGCCCAGCTCTCGGTCCAGGGCGACCGCGCCACCGCGACCCTGCGGGGCACGCCACCGGCGGCCCTGGCGCAGTGGCTGGCGCAGGTTCGCATCAACGCCCGGCTGTTGCCCCTGGAGACGCAAATCACGCGCGACCCCAGCTCCGGCCACTGGAGCGGCACCGTGGTGCTGACCGGCCCGGGCCTGGCCGGGGGGAGCTGAAGCATGAACGCGCGCTGGCCTTCACGCATGGCCTGGCTGGGCGCACTGCTCGGGCTGGTCATGGCGGTGTTGCTGTTCGCGCCGGCACGCTGGCTGGCGCAGGCCATCAACTCGGCCACCGCGGGTCAGCTGCAACTGGTCAACGCGCGCGGCACGGTCTGGCACGGCCAGGCCGATGTGCTGCTCACCGGGGGCGAGGGCAGCCAGACCCGTGCATCGCTGCCGCAAGGCGTGCAGTGGCGCCTGTCGCCCACCTTGTCGGGTGGTTGGCCTGCCATGGCGATGCAGCTCACTGCGCCCTGTTGCACGCCACAGCCGATGGCGATGACCCTCAAACCCCACCCCGGTGGCGTCGAGCTGCGGTTGGCCGCCGTGAGCAGCCGCTGGCCCGCCCAGCTGCTCATGGGTCTGGGCACACCCTGGAACACCCTGCGCATCGACGGGGTGCTGAGCCTGCAGACCGAAGGCCTGAGCCTGCGCTGGGCGGGCGGACGGGGCAGCCTCCAAGGGGCTCTGGCGCTGGAGGCCCAGGACCTGAGTTCGCGCCTGTCCACCTTGCGCCCGCTGGGCAGTTACCGCATGGACCTGAGCACCGACGCCGAAGGGCGCAATACCGCGCTGGTGTTGCGCACGCTCAATGGGCGCTTGCGGCTGCAAGGCGAGGGTCAATGGGTGGGCGGGCGCCTGCGCTTCTCCGGCGTGGCCGAAGCCGCGCCCGACAGCGAAGCCGCGCTGGCCAACCTGCTCAACATCATCGGGCGCCGGCAAGGCCCGCGTTCACTGCTGAACATCGGGTAACAACACCCATGGCTCCAAACCTCCCAACCCTTACGATCGCCCCATGAAACCGAGCTCCAACGCCGCCGCCCCCGGCAAGTCCATGACAGCCATCGCGCTGGCCGTGTTGCTGACGCTCGGCATCGGCACCCTCTCACCGCTGCAGGCGCAAACCCGCAGCGGCGAGCCTGTCACGCTGAATTTTGTGGGGGCCGAGATCGAATCCGTGGCGCGCACCATGGCCACCATCACGGGTCGCAACGTGGTGGTCGATCCGCGCGTGAAAGGCACGATCAACCTGGCCACCGAACGCCCGGTGTCGCCCACCGCTGCACTCAACCAGTTTGCAGCGGTGCTGCGCCTGCAGGGTTTTTCGATCGTGGACACCGGGGGTCTGTACAAGATCGTGCCGGAGGCTGATGCCAAGCTGCAAGGCAATGTGGTCAACGCCGGATCGGTCAATGCGCTGCCCACCTCGAACCAGATCGTCACGCAGATCTTCCGGCTCAACCACGAGTCGGCCAACAACCTGGTGCCGGTGTTGCGCCCCCTGATCGGGCCCAACAACACCATCAATGTGAACCCCGGCAACAACTCGCTGGTGATCACCGATTACGCGGACAACCTGCAGCGCATCGGCCGCATCATCACCTCGCTGGACGTGGCGGGCGCCACCGACGTGGAGGTGATCCCGCTGCAGCACGCGGTGGCCGCCGATCTGGCCGCGCTGGTGTCGCGCCTGATCGACCCGGCGGTGACCGCTGGCGGTGCCGGCCAGGCCGACGCTTCCTACAAGACCACCTTGATCGCCGAGCCACGCAGCAACAGCCTGGTGCTGCGCGCCGCCAACCCCGCGCGACTGGCGCTGGTGCGCTCGCTCGTGACCCGGCTCGACCAGCCCTCGTCGGCCAACGTGAGCGGCAACATCCATGTGGTGTACCTGAAGAACGCAGACGCGGTGGCGCTGGCGACCACGCTGCGGGCGGCGCTGGCGGGTGAGTCTTCGGCCGGCGGCGGCGGCAGCGGCCTGGCCGCCAGTGCCCGCGCGACCAGCCCCTTGAACACAGCGGGCGCCGGCAACCCCTCCGGCAGCCCGGTGGCCGCCAGCGCACAACCGTCCACGGGCGGCCAGATCCAGGCCGACCCGGCCACCAACTCGCTGATCATCACCGCGCCCGAGCCGCAATACCGCCAACTGCGTGCCGTGATCGACCAGCTCGATTCGCGCCGTGCGCAGGTGTATGTGGAGAGCCTGATCGCCGAAGTCAACGCCGACAAGGCGGCCGAGTTCGGCATTCAATGGCAGGGCGCACTGGGCAATTCGGGCGACTCGCTCATCGGCTTGCTCGGCACCAACTTCGGCTCCGGTGGACAAAACATCATCGACCTGGCCAGTGGCAACGCCACACCGACGCCGGGGCTCAATGTGGGCGTCGCGCGCCGAACCAACGGCGTTTACGTGCTGGGCTTTCTGGCGCGTTTCCTGCAGCAGAACGGCGAGGGCAACATCCTCTCCACCCCCAACCTGCTCACCCTGGACAACGAGGAAGCCAAGATCGTGATCGGCCAGAACGTGCCGTTTGTCACCGGTCAGTTCACCAACACCGGCAGCAACAACGGCTCGGTCAACCCGTTCCAGACCATCGAGCGCAAAGACGTGGGCCTGACCCTGCGTGTGAAACCGCAGATCAGCGAGAACGGCACCATCAAGCTGACCATTTTCCAGGAGGTCAGCAGCGTGCAGGCCTCGTCGGTCAACTCGGCCTCGGGGCTCATCACCAACAAACGCTCGATCGAGTCCACCGTGCTGGTCGACGACGGCGCCATCGTGGTGCTCGGCGGCCTGCTGCAGGACGAGTTTGCAGCCAACCAGGACAAGGTGCCGGGCCTGGGCGACGTGCCGGTGTTCGGCAACCTCTTCCGCAGCGAAAGCCGCTCGCGCCGCAAGACCAACCTGATGGTCTTCCTGCGGCCGGTGGTGGTGCGCGACGCGCGCGCCACCAGCAGCCTGGCACTCGACCGTTACGAACTCATGCGCTCGGTGCAGCAAGACTCGCAGCCCAAACCCAGCAGCGTGCTGGGCATCAACGAGGCGCCGGTGATGCCGGCGCCTCTGACGCCCAACACGATGACGCTCACGCCGCAAGCGCCTTCGCTGGCCAACCCGCAGTCGTCGCCACCACTGAACCCACCCGTGGCGCCAGCGGCACCTGCCGCACCCGCGCAGTGAGGCCCGGGCCGTGAAGTACCCACTGCCCTACGCCTTTGCGCGCGAACACCTCTGGCTGGTCGAGGACGACGGTGCCACGCAGACGCTGCTGGGCAGCAGCACGCCCGCCGCCGACGCGCTCGCCCAGACCCGGCGTCTCTCGGCCCTGTCCGAAATCCTGCGCTGCCACCCGGTGCAGGGTCTGCACTGGGAAGATGGCGAGAGTTTGAAGCAGCGCATCAGCGTGGCCTATTCGCAAGGCGAGTCGAGCGCAGCGGCCGTGGTGAGCGAGGTGCAGGGCGACGCCGACCTGAGCCGCATGATGCAGGAGCTGCCGGCCATTGAAGACCTGCTGGAAACCGCCGACGACGCGCCCATCATCCGCATGCTCAACGCCCTGCTCACGCAGGCCGCGCGCGACGGCGCCAGCGACATCCACATCGAACCGTTTGAACGCACCTCCAGCGTGCGCTTCCGGGTGGACGGCACGCTGCGCGAGGTGGTGCAACCCAACCGCGCGCTGCACGCCGCGCTGATCTCGCGCCTGAAAATCATGGCGGAACTCGACATCTCCGAGAAACGGCTGCCACAGGACGGCCGCATCTCGCTGCGCATCGGCACCCGGGCGGTGGACGTGCGCGTGTCCACCCTGCCCAGCGCGCACGGCGAGCGCGCGGTGCTGCGCCTGCTCGACAAGAGCGAGAGCAAGCTCAGTCTGGAAGCCGTGGGCATGCAGGGCGATGTGCTCGCGCGTTTTCGCAAACTGATCGGCCAGCCACACGGCATCATCCTGGTGACCGGCCCCACCGGCTCGGGCAAGACCACCACGCTCTACGCCGGCCTGCAACGCCTGGACGCCAGCACGCAGAACATCATGACGGTGGAAGATCCGATCGAGTACGAGCTGCCGGGCGTGGGCCAGACGCAGGTGAACGCCCGCATCGACCTCACCTTTGCCAAGGCGCTGCGCGCCATCCTGCGGCAAGACCCCGACGTGATCATGATCGGCGAGATCCGCGACTTCGAGACCGCGCAGATCGCCATCCAGGCTTCGCTCACCGGCCACCTGGTGCTGGCCACGCTGCACACCAACGACGCGCCCAGCGCCGTGACCCGCCTCACCGACATGGGCGTTGAGCCCTTCCTGCTCAGTTCGTCGCTGCTGGGCGTGCTGGCGCAGCGGCTGGTGCGCAAGTTGTGTGTGCACTGCCGCCGCCAGGACGACCAGGGCCTGTGGCACCCGGTGGGCTGCGAGCACTGCAACCACAGCGGCTACAAGGGTCGCACCGGGATTTACGAACTGATGGTGGCCGACGAGCCGATCCGCGCGCTGATCCACAACCGTGCGGCGGAAAGCCAGATCCGCTTGGCGGCCGAAGCCGGTGGTTTGCAGTCGATGCGGGCCGATGGACAGCGCTTGATCGATGCCGGCATCACGTCGCTTGAAGAGGTGATGTCAGTGACGCGCGATTGACATGCCCGCCTACACCTTCGAAGCCCTCGACGCGCAAGGCGCCACACAACGCGGCCTGATCGATGCCGACACCGCCCGCTCGGCGCGCAGCATGCTGCGCGCTCGCGCGCTGGTGCCCCTGCTGGTGGAGCCCGCCACCGGCGGTGGCACCCACGTCAAAGGCAGCGGGCTCAACGTCACGCTGTGGGGCGGGCGCGTGTTCAGCGCCACCACGCTCGCGGTGTGGACGCGCCAGATCGCCGGCTTGGTGGCAGCCGGTCTGCCGCTGGAGCGGGCGCTCTCCGCCCTGACCGACGAAGCCGAAGACAAACTGCAACGCAACCTCATGGCGTCGCTGCGCTCCGAAGTCAACGCCGGCGCACCGTTTGCGCAGGCGCTGGCGCAACATCCGCGTGAGTTCTCGGCCATTTACACCTCGGTGATCGCCGCAGGCGAACAAAGCGGCCAGCTCGGCACGGTGCTGGAACGCCTGGCCGACGATCTGGAAGCGCGCGAAGCACTGAAAAACAAGCTCGTCGCCGCTTCGCTCTACCCCGCCATCGTCACGCTGGTGGCGATCGTGATCGTGGTGTTTCTGGTGTCCTACGTGGTGCCGCAGGTGGCCAGCGTGTTTGCCGGCAGCAAGCGCGCCCTGCCAGTGCTCACCGTGATGATGCTGGGCCTGAGCGATGTCGTGCGCAACCACGGCTGGCTGATGCTGGTGGCGCTGGTGCTGGGCAGCGGCGCCCTGGTGATGGCGCGGCGCAACGCACCGCTGCGTCTGCGCATGGACGCTGCCTGGTTGCGCTTGCCGCTGGTGGGCCGCCTGGCACGCGGCTTCAACGCCGCCCGCTTTGCCGCCACACTGGCCATGCTGGCCGGGGCCGGCGTGCCCATCCTGCGGGCCTTGCAGACCGCGGCCGAGACCCTGAACAACCAGGCCATGCGGGCCGACGCGCTGGACGCCCTGGTGCTGGTGCGCGAGGGCGCACCACTGGCATCCGCCCTGGCCAGCAAAAAACGCTTCCCCCCGCTCGTTTCAATGTTTGCCCGCCTGGGCGAACAGACCGGCCAGCTGCCCGCCATGCTGGACCGCGCCGCCGAACAGCTCAGTGCCGAGGTGCAACGCCGCGCCATGCACATGGCCACCATACTGGAGCCCTTGCTCATCGTGGGCATGGGTGTGGTGGTGATGCTGATCGTGCTGGCGGTCTTGATGCCCATCATCCAGCTCAACCAGCTGGTCACCTGACCCACGCCCGCGGGCTGGCCAAGCCAGTTCCGTGGCGTTTGCTGTACAAGGCACGCTGGTTTGCGATGTTTCAATCGACTCAGGTAACTTTCCCATGGGCGTAACTCTCGACGGCAAACTCGTGGTTGCCATTTCTTCCCGCGCGCTGTTCGATTTTGAAGAAGAGAACCGGCTGTTTGAAACCGGGGACGACCGGTCCTACATGAAGCTGCAGCTGGAACGGCTGGACACGCCCGCGCAGCCCGGCGTGGCGTTTTCGCTGGTGCACAAGCTGCTGGCATTCAACGACGCCGACGCGCAGCGCGTGGAGGTGGTGATCCTCTCGCGCAACGACCCGGTCTCGGGCATGCGGGTGTTCCGCTCGGCGCAGCACTACGGCCTGCCCATCCAGCGCGGCAGCTTCACGCGCGGCCAGCCGCCCTGGCGGTACCTGCGCCCGCTGCGCGCCAACCTGTTCCTCTCCACCCACCTGGCGGATGTGCGCGCTGCGCTCGACGCCGGCGTGCCCGCCGCGCAGGTGTACCCGCACTCGGTGCACGCCAGCGACGCGCACCCGCACGAGGTGCGCATCGCCTTCGACGGCGACGCCGTGCTGTTCTCCGACGAGGCCGAGCGCGTCTACCAATCGGAAGGGCTCTCGGCGTTTCAGGAACACGAGGCCAGCAAGGCCGCATTGCCGCTGGCCGGCGGCCCGTTCAAGCCCCTGCTCGAAGCCCTGCACCGACTGCAAAGCGAAGGCACGCCACGCATGCGCGTGCGCACCGCGCTGGTGACCGCGCGCAGCGCCCCGGCGCACGAGCGCGCCATCCGCACGCTGATGAACTGGAACATCGAGGTCGATGAGGCCATGTTCCTCGGCGGCCTGCCCAAGGGCGAGTTCCTGCGCGAGTTCGAGCCCGACTTCTTCTTTGACGACCAGACCGGCCACATCGAATCCGCCTCGCTGCACGTGCCCTCGGGACATGTGGTCAGTGGCGTTTCCAACCTTTGAGCAGGTGAACCGATGACCCTGACTGAAAAATTTCAGAGCTTCCGCGTGTTCGCACGCAAGGTGGGTCGCCTCACCGTGCCCTACTTCCAGTCGGAAGAAAAGTGGAAGGCGCGCGCGCTGCTCGTGGCCATCGTGGCGCTCAACCTCGCCTCGGTCTACATGCTGGTGCTGCTCAACGAGTGGAACCGCGTGTTCTACGACGCACTGCAAAACAAGGACGCGGCGGTGTTCTGGCGCGAGCTCGGCCGTTTCACGTATCTGGCCTTCGGCTTCATCATCATCGCGGTCTACCGCTTCTACCTCACGCAGTTGCTCGAGATGCGCTGGCGCGCCTGGATGACCGGCCACTACCTCGACCGCTGGCTCTCCAACAAGGCCTTCTACCACCTCGAAATCGCCCGCTTTGCCAAGGGTGAAGACGCGCCGCCCGACAACCCGGACCAGCGGATCGCCGAAGACATGAACCTCTTCACCAGCTACACGGTGAGCCTCACGATGGGCCTGCTCAACGCGGTGGTCACGCTGGTGAGCTTTGTCGGCATTCTGTGGACGCTCTCGGGCAGCTTCGCTTTCTCGTTCAACGGCAGCGAATACACCATCCCCGGCTTCATGGTGTGGATGGCGGTGCTCTACTGCGCGCTCGGCAGCGTGATCACGCACTACCTGGGCCGCTCGCAGATCGCGCTCAATTTCAAGCAGCAGCGCTATGAGGCCGACTTCCGCCACCACCTCGTGCGTGTGCGCGAGTACAGCGAATCGATCGCGCTCGACCGCGGTGAACCCGTGGAACGCCAGCAACTCGGTGGGCGCTTCGGTGAGGTGATCGGCAACTACCTCAAGCTCATCAACGCGCAGAAGCGCCTGACCTGGTTCACCGTGGGCTTCGGACAGGCCGCCGTGGTGTTCCCCTTCATCGTGGCCGCGCCGCGCTTCTTCAGCGGCGCGATCCAGCTCGGTGAACTGATCCAGATCTCGTCGGCCTTCGGACGTGTGCAGGACTCGCTCTCGTGGTTCGTCGACAACTACAGCAGCCTGGCCGCCTGGCGCGCCACCACCGACCGCATCACCAGTTTCGAAGAAAGTTTCCAGGCGCTGGAGGCCTCCGAACACATCGCCGCGCCGCAGCCCAACGCGCAGGATGCGCTGGCGATCGATGACCTGCGACTCGCACTGCCCGGTGGCGCACCGCTGCTGGCGGTGCAGGGTCTGCAGGTGTCACCGGGCGACACGGTGCTGGTGAAAGGTCCGTCGGGCAGCGGCAAGTCCACGCTGTTCCGCGGGCTGGCCGGCATCTGGCCCTGGGCGCAGCGCAGCCTGCGCACGCCCGAAGGCTTTGCGAACCAGGTGATGTTTTTGCCGCAGCGCCCCTACTTCCCGCTGGGCTCGCTGCGCGACGCGCTGGCCTACCCCGAACCCGCCGCGCGCTACAGCGACGCCGAGCTGCAGCAAGCACTGACGGATGCGCTGTTGCCCGACCTGGGCACGCGCCTGGACGAGCACGACGCCTGGGGTCAGAAGCTCTCGGGCGGCGAACAGCAACGCCTGGCCATCGCCCGCGCGATGCTCAAGCAACCGCGCTGGCTGTTCGTGGACGAAGCCACCAGCGCGCTCGACGAAGCGGCCGAGGCCACGGTCTACGCCCGCCTCCAGGCTTTGGTGAAAGAGCGCAACGGCGCGCTGGTGTCCATCGCCCACCGGCCCGGGGTGGCCGGGTTCCACCGGACGCAGTGGACGTTCACGCTGGACGCGACTGGGGAGGCGCGTTACAAGTTGCTGGCCTCGCCCACGTAACGTTCCCACCCCCGCGCCCGCAACTCGCAAGCCGGGCAGCGCCCGCATCCATAACCCCAGGCATGCCGGTGCTCGCGGTCGCCGAGGTAGCAGGTGTGGGTGTGCTCCACGATCAGGTCCACCAGGGCCTGGCCGCCCAGGTTCTCGGCCAGGCGCCAGGTGGCGGCTTTGTCGATCCACATCAGCGGGGTGTCGATCAGGAAGCGGTGGTCCATGCCCAGGGACAGCGCCACCTGCAGCGCTTTCATGGTGTCGTCGCGGCAGTCGGGGTAGCCGGAAAAATCGGTTTCGCAGACGCCGGTGACGATGACCTGGATGCCGCGGCGGTAAGCGAGTGCCGCTGCAAGGGTGAGGAACAGCAGGTTGCGACCCGGCACGAAGGTGTTGGGCAGACCACTGCTCTCCATGCGAAAGGCCATGTCGCGGGTGAGCGAGGTCTCGCTGACCTTGCCCAGCACCGCCAAATCGAGCAGGTGGTCTTCGCCCAGGCGATCGGCCCAGTGCGGGAAACGCTCGCGCATCTCGCGCAGCACCACGAGCCGGGCCTGCAGTTCGACGCTGTGGCGTTGGCCGTAGTCGAAGCCCAGGGTTTCCACGCGGGGGAAACGTTCGAGGGCGTGGGCGAGGCAGGTGGTGGAGTCTTGCCCACCGGAAAACAGCACGAGGGCGCTGGTGTGGTGGGGGGTGTGGTGTGAGGTGGCGGCGGTCATGGGCGCGATGGTAGCGCCCGGACCGTTCAGGCCATGCGCTCCGAGCGCACGCCCGCGTGATCACGGCTGGTGGCCAGCATCCGGATGAGTGCGCGGTTGGCCTGTTCCAGGCTCACCTCGTTGCGCTCGCACACGGTGCTCAGGCGATGCAGCTGACCGGGCTCACCCTGGGCGCGTGCCACATCGAGCAACGGGTGGTAGGGACCGTCGTGGCGCAGCACCGCGTCGTACAAGCGGCCGGAGAGGGGCAGTTTGTGCAGCAGCTCCGAGAGCGGCGCGTGCAGGAGTTTGTCGAGCTGGGCGAACAGCGCGGTGGTGTAAACCTCCAGCCGCAGGTTGTCTTCGGAGCCGGTGGCCAGCAGGTGCTGAGCCAGGCGCGCGCGCATGACCATGGCGGCGCGCACAGGTTGCAGGTCGTTGTCGGTTTCGCTCCCGGGTGCTTGTTCAAACAGCCAGCGTCCGAGCTCGCGAAAGCCCAGCATCATGAGCGCGTGGCGCAGCGAGCCGATTTCATGGCGACCACCGTAGGCGGCCGAATTCACCAGCAGGAGGATGCGGTAAACCAGCACCGGGTCCTGGCGCACGAGCCGCTCCAGGCGTTCGAGCGAGCAGTCGT
>NZ_JAOASO010000094.1 GCF_030158645.1 Hydrogenophaga sp.
CCGGCATCAACGTGATGACGCGGTTGATGGGGCTGATCCTCGCGGCCCTGTCGGTGGAGGTGATGGCCACCGGCCTGGTGAAGCTGTTCCCGGCGCTACTGGGCTGAGGGGTACAGCCCCAGCGTCTGCGCCTGCAGGCGCGACAGGCCCAGCAGCGCGTCGGTGAACGGCGTGGGCACACCCGTGAACTGGCCGAGTTCACGCACCACCGTCACCAGTGCGTCGAGCTCCACCGGTTTCTTCGCCTGCACGTCCTGCAGCATCGAGGTTTTGAAAGCGCCGAGTTTGAGCGTGACCGCGTGGCGGTCTTCGGGCTGCTGGTCGATCGGGATACCGATCTTCGCGCCGATGGCTTTCGCTTCGAGCATGACGCTGCTGATGAAGCCGCGCACGAGTTCGTCACCCAGGATGCGGTCGGTGGTGGCGCCCGTGAGGGCACTCACCGGGTTCACCGTCATGTTGCCCCACAGCTTGTACCAGACGTCTTTCTGGATCTGTGGCGACACGCTGGCGTTGAGCCCGGCTCGGCGCAAAAGTTCGGCCAGGGCGGCCACGCGCTCGGTGGCTTCGCCCGAGGGCTCGCCGATGATCAGGCCGCTGCCGAAGTGGTGGCGGATCACCCCCGGCGAATCGACCGAGCAACTGGCGTGGACCACACCGCCGATCACGTTGCGCGCCGGAATGGCGCGCTCGATCGCGCCGGTGGGGTCCACCGATTGCAGCCGGGTGCCGGCCCGCTCGCTGCCGAAGCCGTTGAAGAACCACCAGGGCACGCCGTTCATGGCGGTGAGCACCACCGTGTGGCGACCGATCAGCGGGGCGATGCTGCGCGCCACCTCGGCGAGCGCCGGGGCCTTCACCGCCACGATGACGAGATCCTGAACACCCAGCGCCGCTGCGCTGCTGGAAGCCTCCACCGGCGCGCCGATGAGGCGGCCGTTCTCAAAGAGTTGCAGACCTTCGCGCTGGATGGCTGCGAGCGTGTCGCCCCGGGCCAGGGCACTCACGATGCAGCCGGTGTGCGAGAGCAGCACCCCCAGCCAGCCGCCGATGGCACCGGCGCCGACGATGGCCACGCGTTGAAAATCCGGATGGCTCACACGTTCACTCCAGGTAGCTGCTGTCCAGGCGGTTCACCTGCCTCACCAGCGCATCGAACACGTCACGGCCTGCACCGTGGTCGGGGCTGAACTGTAGCGCGTCGCGCGTGCATTTCGCTGCAATGGCTTCGGGCACCGGGATCGCGGCAGCGGCCCCGCCCATGCTGAAGGTGGCCAGCTGGATTTCGCAGGCGCGCTGCAGCGTCCAGAGGATGGCAAAGGTCTGCGGCACCGTGGCGCCCCAGGCCAGGAGGCCGTGATTGCGCAGGATCACCGCCGGCTGGTCGCCGATGCTCTGAAGCAAGCGCGGCGCCTCTTCAGCGTGGATGGTGATGCCCTCGAAGTCGTGGTAGGCGAGCATGCCGTGCAGCTGCGCGGTGTAGAAGTTGGTCTGCTGCAGACCGTCTTTGAGGCAGGCCACGGCCACGCCGGCGGTGGTGTGGGTGTGCATCACGCAGTGCGCGCCCGGCAAGCCGTCGTGAATGGCAGCGTGCACCGTGAAGCCGGCCGGGTTGACGCGGTGGGCCGAACCGCCGAGCACCTCGCCTTTGAGGTTGATCTTCACGAGGTTGCTCGCGGTGACCTCGCTGTAATGCAGACCAAACGGGTTGATCAAAAACAGCTTCTCGCCACCCGCCACCGAGTCGGGGAGGCGCAAGGTGATGTGGTTGTAGATCATCTCCGTCCACCCGAGCATGGCGAACACGCGGTAGCAGGCGGCCAGTTCCAGCCGCGCGGCCCATTCGTCGGGGTGCATGCCGGCCGGCAGCACGGTGGTGGCCTTGAGCGTGGCGTTCATGGGGGGTCTCCGTCAGTAGGTGTTGGGGCCCGTGGCAGCCGGTCCCTTGAACTGCGCGAGCAGTTGCGAAGCGCCCGACGCCAGCAGCATGGTGTCGGCGCCCACGGCCACGAACAAGGCGCCTGCGGCCAGCCACTGTTGTGCACCCGCTTCGGTGGTGGCCAGGATGCCGGGCGCCTTGCCGGCGGCGCGGATGCGCTTCACACCCTCGGCAATGACCGCCTGCACCTCGGGGTGCCCCGCGTTGCCCGGGTGGCCCATGGACGCGCTCAGATCGGCCGGGCCGATGAACACACCGTCCACCCCCGGTGTGGCGGCGATCGCGTCGAGGTTCTTCATGGCCTCCACGGTTTCGGCCTGCACCAGCACACAGACCTGGTCGTTGGCCTCGTGAACGTAGCGCGCGTGGGCCTGCCAGCGCGAGGCCCGCGCCAGCGCGCTGCCCATGCCGCGGATGCCGGCGGGTGCGTAGCGCGTGGCCTTCACCACCAGTGCGGCCTGCTCGGCGGTGTCGATCATGGGCACCAGCAGGGTCTGCGCGCCGATGTCGAGGTACTGCTTGATGAGCGCCACGCCCACGTCGCCCGTGCCCACCGGAACGCGCACGACCGGATGCGAACGCGCGTCGCCAAACGCCTGCTGTGCACTGGCCACGGCCTGCAGCTGCGACAGCGTGTTGCGCACGTCGTTGGGCGCGTGTTCACCGTCGATCAGCAACCAGTCGTATCCGATGCCGGCAAGCAGCTCGGTGCTGTAAGCGCTGGCGAGTGCGGCCCACAGGCCGATCCGGGGTGTGCCGGCGGCGAGCGCCTGCTTGAAGGTGTTGATGGGGGTGTGCATGGTGGACTCAGACGAACGTGAACTTCAGGCAACCGAGCGGGCCGTAGTCGGCCTCGAACTGGTCACCCGCCTTGGCGGCCACCGGCCGCGTGAACGAACCGGCCAGCACGATCTGGCCCGCGCGCAGCGACTCGCCCCAGGGCGCGAGCTTGTGCGCCAGCCAGGCGATGCCCACCGCCGGGTGACCTTGCACACCGGCGGCCAGACCCGTTTCTTCCACCACTCCGTTCTGTTTCAGCACGGCGCCGCACCAGGGCAGGTCGGTGGTGAGCGGGTCGGCCTGGTAACGCTCGTCGCCCGCGCCGAGCACGATGCCGGCGTTGGCCGCGTTGTCGCTGATGGTGTCGAACACCTGGCGCATGACTTTGGTGTGGCGGTCGAACTGCTCGATGCGTGCGTCGATGATCTCGATGGCGGGCGTCACGTACTCGGTGGCGTTGAGCACATCGGCCACCGTCACGCCGGCTCCCTTGAGCGGGGCCTTGAGCACGAAGGCGAGTTCGACCTCCACGCGCGGCGCGATGAAGCGGCTGGCGGGGATCTCCAGCACCTGATCCGCCTGTGCGGTGAACAACATGCTCTGCAGCAAGGTGCCGAAGTCGGGTTCGTCGATCTGGCTGGCCATCTGCATGGCGCGGCTGGTGAGGCCGATCTTGTGGCCGATGACCTGGTTCCCGCCGGCCACCTGCAACGCCACCCAGGCACGGCCGACGCGGTAACCGTCTTCGATGGTCATGCCGGGGAACCGTTTGGAGAAATGTTCCAACGGCGAGCGGGTTTTCTCGGCGAGGTCGAGCTCGGCGGCGAGTTGCTGGATGAGGGTGTCTTCAAACATACATGTGTGCGAGGGCTTCGACAGGCTCAGCCCGAACGGAATGGTTGATTGGGAGGGCGGTCACGGCCGGGTGAACAGCGGGTGGATGGAACTGTTCTTGGCGTCGAACACCTCGTGGCCTTCGTCCACCTGCACGGTGATGCCGATGGGGCGCGCGGCGAGCTGCGCGGCGAAGTGGGTTTTCACGCAGGCCTGCAATGCATCGCCCACGCGCTGGTGCGTGAGGGCGCTGCGGCCCTTGGCCATGCGCACGTTCATGTAAACAAAGGCGTAGTCGCTGCCCAGCCCCGCGGCCTCGCCCGCCGCACCACCGTCGGCGATGGCGCTGTGGGCGGCGGGGTAGGCCAGCACCCGCGTGCCGCCGGTGGGAAAGACCTGTTGGTCGGCTTCGTCGCGCACGGCGAGCATGGCGTCGCACAGGGCACGGCAGAGGCGGCTCATGTCGATGCCGCCTTGGGCTTCGGGCTGGTCGAGGTTGGAGGTGTAGA
This sequence comes from Hydrogenophaga sp., assembly GCF_030158645.1. GTDB lineage: Bacteria > Pseudomonadota > Gammaproteobacteria > Burkholderiales > Burkholderiaceae_C > Hydrogenophaga. The sequence continues at coordinate 4,063 of NZ_JAOASO010000094.1, forward strand.
GGACAACGAGGTGGGGCATGGTGGTCAGAGTCGGGAGACGGTTTGATAACCCTGCGCGGCCGAGGCCTGCGCTGCGGGAATGGCGGCGCCGGATTGCGGCGTGACGGGGAAGATGGCGTTGATCTGGCCGGTGCCGGAGGCGCCGAAGTAGGGCGTGATGACCTCGGCCTGGCCGTCGTAGTCGCTCCAGCCGAGCGCGCCGAGCATCATGGCGGTGTCGTGCATGAAGCCTTCGCCGTGGCCTTTGGCGGCGTACTCGGGCAGCATCTCGCAGAAGGCTTTCCATTCGCCCTGTTCCCACATCTGCACCACGCGGCGGTCCAGCGTCTCCAGGAAGGGGCTCCAGATCTTGAAGGCGTAGTCGGGCGCCAGGCCGTTCTGCGCGAAGCGGTGGCTGAGGCTGCCGCTGGCGAGAAACGCCACGGTGCCGTCGTAATGGTCTTCCACCGCCTTGCGCATGGCCCAGCCCAGGCGCGCGCTGTCGTTGAGGTAATGCGCCTGGCACAGCGCGGAGACCGAGATGGCCTTGAAGTGCTGGTCGGCGTTCATGTAGCGCATGGGCACCAGCGTCCCGTACTCGGGGCCGAGGGTGGTGGCGTCGTGGGCGAGGGTTTCCACGCCGTGTTCGTTGCAGACCCGGGCCAGGATCTTCCCGAGCGCGGGGTTGCCGGGGATCTCGAACGGCAGGTTGCTGATGAAGTGCGGCAGTTCGTTGCTGGTGTAGCGGCCTTCAAAGTGCGGTGCGCAGTTGAGGTGGTAGCTGGCGTTGACGAGCCAGTGGGTGTCGAAGACGACGATGGTGTCCACGCCGAGCTCTCTGCAGCGGCGACTGATTTCCTGGTGGCCGTCGATGGCGTCCTGTCTTGTGCCCTTGCGCGGTCCGTCGAGTTCGCTGAGGTACATCGAGGGGACGTGGGTGACTTTGGCGACGAGTGCTAACTTGCCCATGGCCGGTCCTGTGGGTGTTTGGTTGATGCTCCGTGGGCCAGGCCTTGGGGGTACCCGCCTCCGCTCATGTCCCCCGCCAAGGGCTTCGCCCTTGGCTCCTCCTTTACTTCGCTGCGGCGGGTACCCCCAAGGCCTGGCCCACTGCGGACCTCGCTGACAAGGGCAAGAGCAGCCCAAGCTTCTTCGGATCGAACGGGCAGGGCGTTCTGCGCAGCGGGGTAAAGGAGGAGACGGCACCAGCCGTCGGGGGACACCCGCGGAGCAGAGCGCCGTGCCCGTTCGATCCCGCCAACCCAGCAGAACGAAGGCATTTCAACCCCCCCAATGCGGAATGTGGTGTGAACCGAGAGACACCGCCACGTTCTTCGGTTCGAGGAACACCTCATAACTCCAGGTGCCACCCTCACGCCCCGTGCCACTCGCCTTGGTGCCGCCAAACGGCTGGCGCAGATCGCGCACGTTCTGCGAATTCACGAAACACATGCCCGCCTCCACCGCCGCCGCCACCCGGTGCGCCCGGCCCAGGTTCTCCGTCCACACATAGCTGGAGAGGCCGTACTGGATGTCGTTCGCCAGTTCGATGGCATGCGCTTCATCGCGAAACGGAATGAGACAAGCGACAGGGCCGAAGATTTCTTCCTGCGCGATGCGCATGCGGTTGTCCACATCGGCGAACACGGTGGGCCACACGTAGTTGCCCCGGGCCACACGCGCCGGCAACTCGGCCGCGTACGACGGCCGGTCCAGACCGCCGCAAAGCAGCGTGGCGCCCTCTTTCGGGCCCAGCTCGATGTAGCTGCGCACCTTCGCCAGATGCGCCCGGCTGATCATCGGACCGACGATGGTTGTATCAATCAGCGGATCACCCACGGTGATGCGCTTGGCCCGCTCGGCGAACTTGGCCGCGAAGTCGGCGTAGATGCTCTGTTGCACCAGGATGCGGCTGCCCGCGGTGCAGCGCTCGCCGTTGTTGCTGAAGATCATGAACACGGCAGCGTCCAGCGCGCGGTCCAGGTCGGCGTCGTCAAAGATCACGAACGGGCTCTTGCCGCCCAGCTCCATGCTGAACTTCTTCAGGCCCGCGCTCTGCACGATGCGGTTGCCGGTGGCGGTGGACCCGGTGAAGGAAATCGCGCGCACGTCGGGGTGTGCGCACAAAGGTTCGCCCGCTTCCTTGCCCATGCCGTGCACCACGTTGAGCACACCCGCCGGAATGCCGGCTTCCAGCGCCAGTTCGCCCAGGCGCGCGGCGGTGAGCGGGCTGAGCTCGCTCATCTTCAACACCGCCGTGTTGCCGAACGCCAGACACGGCGCGACCTTCCAGGTGGCCGTCATGAAGGGCACGTTCCACGGGCTGATGAGCGCGCACACGCCCACCGGGTGGAACAGCGTGTAGTTCAGGTGGGTGGGCGTGGGGTAGGTGTGCCCGTCCACACGGGTGCACATCTCGGCGAAGTAGGAGAAGTTGTCGGCAGCGCGCGGGATGAGTTGTTTGCCGGTCTGCGCGATCACCTGGCCGCTGTCGTTGGTCTCCAGCTGTGCGATCTCGGGCACGTGCGCTGCGATCAACTCACCCAGCTTGCGCATGAGCTTCGCGCGCTCGGTGGCGGGCAGGCCGGCCCACTTCGGGAACGCGTCTTTGGCCGCCTGAACCGCCGCGTTGATCTCGTCCACACCACCCGCGCTGACCTCGGCCAGCACTTCCTGCGTGGCGGGGTTGATGGTCTCGAAAGTGGTGGCGCTGGCCACGGACTGGCCGTTGATGAGGTGCGGGAGGGTCATGCGGGTTCGGATGAAGTGATGGTGTTGACCAGGTCGCCGATGCCTTCGATGGACGTGACGATCACGTCGCCGGGCTGGCAGTCGACCACGCCGTCGGGCGTGCCGGTGAGGATGAGGTCGCCGGGTTGCAGCGTCATGAAGGCGCTGAAGTATTCGATGAGTGTGGGCACGTCGAAGATCATGTCGCGCGTGCTGCCCTGCTGCGTGACCTGGCCGTTCACCGTGGTCTGCAAAGCGAGGTTCATCGGCCCGCCGTGACCTTCATGCACATCCACCGCGTCCACCAGCCAGGGGCCGATGGGTGTGCAGGTGTCGCGGTTCTTCACGCGCAGGTTGGGGCGGTACCAGTTCTCCAGGTAGTCGCGGATCGCGTAGTCGTTGGCCACGGTGTAGCCGGCCACGAAGTCGAGTGCATCGGACTTTTTCACGCGCCTGGCCGTGCGACCGATCACCACCGCGAGTTCGCATTCGTAGTGCATGTGCTGCACGCCGGCCGGGCGCAGCGTGAAGCCCCGGTGACCGGTGAGGCTGGCTTCGCCTTTGAGGAAAGCGAGCGGTTCGTCGGGCGCCTTGAAGGCCAGCTCTTTGGCATGGTCGGCGTAGTTCAGGCCCAGCGCGAGGATGGTGCGCGGGCGGGTGGGCGGGTTGGGTGCGAGCGGCGGCAACCACACCACCTCGTCAAAGCCCACACGCCGGCCTTGGAGCCCGGGGGTGAGCAGTTCGAGCTGGCCGCCGGCTTCCACGGCGTCGTGGACCGCGCCGGCCCAGGCGATGCGGGCGTGTTTCATGGCATGTCCTTCATGGCTTGTGCTCGGCGTTGAAGCTGTGCACGGCCGGCTTGAAGCCGGTGGCGCTGATCTCCACCGTGTCGCCCGCGTGCACCAGCGGGCGCGTGCCGTCGGGCAGGCAGTCGCTGCCCAGCATCAGCACATCACCGGGACGCAGCGTCATGAATGCGTTCACGTCGGCCAGCAGGGTGCCGGCGTCGCGCACCAGCTCGGCCAGCGCCGTGGTCTGGCGGTGCACGCCGTTGATGCGCAGCTCCAGCACCAAGCCCGACAGACCGTCGAGTCCGCCCAGGCGCTGCAGCGGCACACACTCGGGACCGACGCCGAGGAAACCGTCCACACACTGGAACTTCACCGGCGGGCGGTAATAACTCTCGTGCACGATGGCCACGTCGTTGAACAGCACGGCGCCGGTCACACCACGGGCGCCCATCACCAGGCCGAGCGTGGCGGCGACCGACACCGGCTGGCCCGCGGGCAAGGCAATGCTGTGACCCGCAGCGGTGAAGGTGTTGGCGGTCTTGATGTAGAGCACCGGTGCGGTTGGCGGCGCCTTGTACGGCGCTTCGTTCATGCGCGGCGCCCACAGCGCGTGTTCGCGCTGGAAGTTGAGCAGCGTGCCGTAAACCGTGCCTTCGGGCATCCAGTGGGTGTTCATTCGGCGTCCTCCTCGACGACGTCAACCGGCTGCTCCAGCGCGATCACTTCGTCGAGCAGCGCATACAGCTGCGCCAGCCGCGCCTTGCCCAGGCGCTCTTCCATCCACGCGTAGTGCGATTCGATGGTGCTGGACAGGCGCTTGACCAGCTTGAGCCCGGCGGGCGTGGCACGCACCACGGTGCGGCGCGCGTCCTGCGGGCAACGGCCGCGCGCGATCAGCCCGTCGCGCTCCATGCGGGTGAGCACGCCGGTGAGGCTGGGGCCCAGCAGGAACGCCTCGCGCGCCACGCGCCCGGTTTCCACGCCGCCGGGCAGGCGGGCGTGCTCGCCGAGCACGCGCAGCACGCGCCACTGCTGGTCGCTCAGGCCGTGCTCGCGCAGGCTGGGCCGGGTGTGCAGCATCACGGCCTCGCGCGCTTCGAGCAGCAGGCGCGGCAGGTTGCGGTGGATGAAGGGGGTGGTGTCGTTCATTTAGTTAACATGTTAAATGAATGCGCTGTTACACGTTTGAGGGTTTACCCGTCCGGGGCCCGCGCGGAGAATGCGCGCATGAACGCACTCACCTCCTTGATCGGTACCGACTTCCCGTTGATCCAGGCGCCCATGGCAGGCGTGCAGGGCGCCGCGCTCGCGGTGGCCGTGAGCAACGCGGGCGCGCTCGGGTCGCTGCCCTGCGCCATGCTCGCGCCCGACGCACTGGAGCGCGAGCTGACCGCGTTGGCCGCCGGCACCACACGCCCCTACAACGTCAACTTCTTCTGCCACACCCCACCGGTGCCCGACGAGGCGCGCGAAGCCGCCTGGCGCGCCTGGCTGGCCACCTACTACCGCGAAGCTGGGCTGGACATCGACGCGGTGCCCGCCGGCCCGGGCCGTGTGCCATTCAACAGCGCAGCGGCCGACCTGCTGGAGCGGTTCAAACCCAAGGTGGTGAGCTTTCACTTCGGCCTGCCCGACCTGGACCTGCTGGACCGCGTGAAAAGCTGGGGCAGTGTGGTGCTGGCGTCGGCCACCACGGTGGAAGAGGCGCACTGGCTGGAGGCGTTTGGCGCCGACGTGATCATTGCGCAAGGCGTGGAAGCCGGCGGCCACCGCGGCATGTTCCTCACCGACGACCTCACCACGCAGGTGGGCACCTTTGCTCTGCTGCCGCAGATCGTGGCGGCCGTGAGCCTGCCGGTGATCGCGGCGGGCGGCATTGCCGACGCGGCGGGTGTGGCCGCGGCCATGGCGCTGGGTGCGTCGGGCGTGCAGGTGGGCACGGCCTACCTGTGCAGCACCGAGGCGACCACCAGTGCCCTGCACCGCGCCGCGCTGCAAAGCGAGGCCGCGCACCACACGGCACTGACCCACCTGTTCACCGGCCGTCCGGCGCGCGGCATCGTCAACCGCGTGATGCGCGAACTCGGCTCCATGAACCCGGTGGCGCCCGCCTTCCCGCTGGCCGGTGCGGCCATGGCGCCGCTGCGCGCGCACTGGGAGGCCAAGGGCAGCGGGGATTTTTCGCCGCTGTGGTCGGGACAGAACGCCAGTGGTTGCCGCGACCTGCCGGCGGCCGAGATCACCCGCTTGCTGATCGAAGGCTTCAGCGCCCGCGCATGACGGCGTCGCGCTGCGCGTTGAGCCAGCGCTTGACCCGCACGCCGTTGCTCACCTGTTCCAGGTCGTGTTCGATGCCGGCGATCGCGGCTTCCAGCTCCCGCGCCTGGTCGATCCGGTTCTGCAGCAGCGTGTTGGCGTTGGGTGACAGGCCTTCGGGCAGATCGAACTCGTCGGCCAGCGCGTTCTGGCGCCCGGCGCGCTCGCGCTCCAGCTCGGCCACCTGGGCCTTGAGCAGCAGGGTCAGCGAAGCCAGACGCTCGTCCGACAGCTTGTGCACGGCCTCGGGGTCGGCCAGTTCGGCGCGGCTCTGGATCTGCAGCAGCGTGACGAGGTCTCGCTTTTCATAGGCCGCGTTGGCCTCGCTCATCAGCGCGGTCTTCCGCAGGCGCGCCTGGGGATCGGTTTCACGGTCGGGGTGCAGGGCGCTGGCGAGCTGGCGAAAGAGGCGGCGCAACAGCGTGTCGGCGTCCATCTGCTCGGTCTGGCGCAACGCAGCGCCGGGCTTCTTGCGCTCGCGTTTGGCCTGCGCGGCTTCGCGTTTCTTGTCCTGTTCTTCGGCCTGCGCCCGGCGCAGGCGCGCCATGCCCGCGCGCAGGAGTTGCTCGGCACTCAGCTCCTGACCCTCGTCGTCCAGCGGTTCGCCCAGCACCGACTCCAGCCGAGCGCGCAGCGCATCGGCCGCGTCCTGCTTCAACTGCGCGAGCGTGCGGGCGCTGTGGCGGTCGTGCAATTCGCGCATGGCCTCGCTGCCCGGGCCGCCGGCTTCAACCAGCTGGCGTGCGATCTGGCAAAGCACGGCTCGGGCCGTGTCGCACTGGCCCCGGCTGAGTTCTTTGCCCTGCAGGAAACCGTCCAGCGCCAGCGCCAGTTCGCGCTGGCCTTGCGCCAGCTGGCGGCGCAGCGGGTCGATGGCGCCATGCAGCTCCTGGCGGTGCAGCTGGCCCAGGGAGTCGAGCTCGGCGAGCTGGCTCTTGAGCTTGTCGATGCGGGTGAGCTGCAGGTTGTAGGCGCGGGCCGCGGCGGACAGGGGTTGTGCGCTGGGCGGCAGCACGAGCAGGGAGGCGGCGGGAGTCTTGGTCATGGGGTTAGGGCCTGTTCACACCATTTTTCCAAGTGCGAACGGGGTGAAAACAGCGCCAATCAAGGCGCGCGACAACGGCCAGACCGGGTGTCTGGCCTAGGAGCGCAACGCCGAGTGGCGCTGTTTTCACCCCGTTCCCTTCGGCTTGTGGCCAAAAAGGCCATGCGCCGCGTTGCGAAGCCTCGCCGGGCCACCGGCCCGTCTGCGTTTCGCGCCTTGCGCATGGCCTTTTTGATCCACAACGCATCTTGGAAAAATGGTGTGAGCAGGCCCTGAACTATATTGCCCAGCACCATGGCCAAAGACAAAACCCAATACACCTGCAACGAGTGCGGCGGCTCCAGCCCCAAGTGGCTGGGCAAATGCCCGCACTGCAACGCCTGGAACACGCTGGTGGAATCGGTGGCCGAATCCGCCGCGCCGTCGAAGAACCGCTTTGCCTCGCTGGCCAAGACCGCCGAGGTCACCACGCTGGCCGAGATCGACGCCACCGACGTGCAGCGCACGCCCACCGGCCACGACGAACTCGACCGCGTGCTGGGCGGCGGCATCGTGGAGGGCGGCGTGGTGCTGATCGGCGGCGACCCGGGCATCGGCAAGTCGACCCTGCTGCTGCAGGCGCTGGATTCGTTGCAGCGCGCAGGCGTGAAAACGCTCTATGTCACTGGCGAAGAAAGTGGCGCCCAGGTGGCGCTGCGCTCGCGCCGGCTCGGACTGGACGGCTCGCAGGTCAGCGTGCTGGCCGAAATCCAGCTGGAAAAAATCCTGGCCACGCTGGACCATGTGAAGCCCGGCATCGCGGTGATCGACTCGATCCAGACCGTGTATTCGGAACAGCTCACGTCGGCGCCGGGCTCGGTGGCGCAGGTGCGCGAATGCGCGGCCCACCTGACCCGCGCGGCCAAGGCCAGCGGCACGGCGATCGTGCTGGTGGGCCACGTGACCAAGGAAGGCGCGCTGGCCGGCCCGCGCGTGCTGGAGCACATGGTGGACACGGTGCTGTATTTCGAGGGCGACACGCACAGCAGCTTCCGTCTGATCCGCGCGATCAAGAACCGCTTCGGCGCGGTCAACGAGATCGGCGTGTTCGCCATGACGGAAAAAGGCCTGAAGGGCGTGAGCAACCCGAGCGCGATCTTCTTGAGCCAGCACAGCGAGCCGGTGCCCGGCAGCTGCGTGATGGTGACGCTGGAGGGCACGCGGCCCATGCTGGTGGAGATCCAGGCGCTGGTGGACAGCGGCGGCCCTTCGCCCCGGCGACTCTCCGTGGGCCTGGACCGCGACCGCCTGGCCATGCTGCTGGCGGTGCTGCACCGCCACGCCGGCGTGGCCTGCATGGACCAGGACGTGTTCGTCAACGCCGTGGGCGGCGTGCGCATCAGCGAGCCGGCGGCTGATCTGGCGGTGATGTTGGCGATCACTTCCAGCCTGCGCGGGCGGCCGCTGCCCAAGGGATTCATCGCCTTTGGCGAAGTGGGCCTGGCCGGCGAGGTGCGCCCCGCGCCGCGCGGCCAGGAGCGGTTGAAGGAAGCCGCCAAACTGGGTTTCAGCGTGGCGGTGGTGCCCAAAGCCAACCTGCCGAAAAAGAACGACAAGAGCTTTGAAGGCCTCACGGTGCACGGCGTGGACCGCATCGAAGAGGCCATGGAGCTGGCGCGCAGCCTGGCCTGATTCGCATCCACGGACAATCCCATCCATGCAACTCAAGAAATTCCTCATTCCCCTGGGCTGCGCCGCCTTGCTGGTGGTGGCGCACAGGGCTTCCGGCTGGCCCGGCGTGGCCGCCGTCGGTGGCGGCCTGTTGTTCTGGCTGCTGCTGCACTTCACCCGCCTCATGACCGTGCTCAAGCGCGCCGCCCACCGGCCCATCGGCCACGTGGACAGCGCGGTGATGCTCAACGCCAAGCTCAAACCGGGTGTGACGCTCATGCACGTGATCGCCATGACGCGCGCGCTGGGCCAGCGCGTCTCGGCCGAGGGGGTCGAGCCCGAGGTGTACCGCTGGAGCGACAACGGCCTGTCCACGGTGGAAGCCGAGTTCGCCGGCGGCAAGCTGGTGCGCTGGCAACTGGCGCGGCCGGAGCCGCAGGCGTCAGTCCCGGACAGTCCGGCGCCGTAAAATCGCCGGTTTGGCGGCCAGTCCTGTCGGTTGGGCGCCCCTCACGAAACAACCCAAAGGACCCCCATGAGCCCCATCGTTCCCTCGATGTCCGACCGCGACGGCAAGATCTGGATGGACGGCCAGATGGTGGACTGGCGCGACGCCAAGATCCACGTGCTGACCCACACGCTGCACTACGGCTGCGGCGCTTTCGAGGGGGTGCGGGCCTACAACGCGGTCGGCGGCACGGCGATCTTTCGCCTGGAAGAGCACACCGAGCGCCTGTTCAACAGCGCCAAGATCCTGCGCATGAAGCTGCCCTTCACCATGGAAGAAGCCATGGAAGCGCAAAAAGCCGTGGTGCGCGAGAACAAGCTGGAGAGCTGCTACATCCGCCCGCTGACCTGGATCGGCGACAAAAAGCTGGGCGTGTCACCCAAGGGCAACACCATCCACCTGATGGTGGCGGCCTGGGCCTGGGGTGCGTACCTGGGTGAAGAAGGCCTCAAGCGCGGCATCCGCGTGAAGACCAGCAGCTACACCCGCCACCACGTCAACATCACCATGACGCAGGCCAAGGCGGTGAGCAACTACACCAACAGCATCCTGGCCAACATGGAAGTGACCGACGAGGGTTACGACGAAGCGCTGTTGCTCGATGCCTCGGGCTTTGTGTCCGAAGGCGCTGGCGAAAACATCTTCGTGGTGAAAAACGGTGTGATCTACACGCCCGACCTCTCGGCCGGCGCGCTCAACGGCATCACGCGCAACACCGTGTTCCACATCGCCAAGGACCTGGGTATCGAGATCATCCAGAAGCGCATCACGCGCGACGAGGTCTACATCGCCGACGAGGCCTTCTTCACCGGCACCGCCGCCGAAGTGACCCCCATCCGCGAACTCGACCGCATCGAGATGGGCAAGGGCGACTATGTGGGCACGCGCGGCCCCATCACCGAGAAGATCCAGAGCGCGTTCTTCGACATCGTCAACGGCCGCAATCCCAAGTACGCCCACTGGCTCACGAAGGTCTGAACACCATGACCACCCCAGCCATCGAACTCCAGGCCAGCGACCTCAACGCCCAGGGCGGCGTGTTCTGCCCGAACAAGCTGGCCGACATGAAGCTCTGGAACAGCCACCCCAAGGTGTACCTGGACGTGGGTCACAGCGGTGAGGCCAAATGTCCTTATTGCGGCACGGTTTACCGCCTGAAGGCTGGCGAATCGGTTTCACACGGACACTGATCCGTCGGGTGTGTCCGCTGGCAACAGCGGTTTGGTGAAGATAATGCGTGGTCCATGGCAGCGTGCTGCTGCCCCAAGACAGCCACCTTTAGGGACGTTTCATGATTCTGATCACCGGCGGCGCTGGCTTCATCGGCGGTAACTTCGTGCTCGACTGGCTGGCCCAGTCGGAAGAACCCGTCATCAACCTCGACAAGCTCACCTACGCGGGCAACCTGGAGAATCTCGCCAGCCTGCAGGGCGACGCGCGCCATGTGTTCGTGCAAGGCGACATCGGCGATGGCGCGCTGGTGGCCCGCCTGCTGGCCGAACACCGGCCGCGCGCGGTCATCAACTTCGCCGCCGAGAGCCACGTGGACCGCTCCATTCACGGCGCGGAGGATTTCATCCAGACCAACATCGTCGGCACCTTCCGCCTGCTGGAAGCGGTGCGCGCGCATTGGTCCGGTCTTGCCGCCGACGAGAAGTCTGCGTTCCGCTTCCTGCACGTGAGCACCGACGAGGTCTACGGCAGCCTGGCACCCGACGCGCCCGCGTTCACCGAAACCCACGGCTTCGAGCCCAACAGCCCCTACTCGGCCAGCAAGGCCGCCAGCGACCACCTGGTGCGCGCCTGGCACCACACCCACGGCCTGCCGGTGCTCACCACCAACTGCAGCAACAACTACGGGCCCTTCCACTTTCCCGAGAAGCTGATCCCGTTGATGATCGTCAACGCACTCGCCGGCAAGCCCCTGCCGGTGTACGGCGACGGCATGCAGGTGCGCGACTGGCTGTATGTGAAGGACCACTGCAGCGCCATCCGCCGCGTGCTCGAGGGCGGCCGGCTGGGCGAAACCTACAACGTGGGTGGCTGGAACGAAAAGCCCAACCTGGAGATCGTGCGCACCGTCTGTGCGCTGCTGGATGAGTTGCGCCCACGCAGCGACGGCCAGCCCTACGCCAGCCAGATCAGCTACGTCAAAGACCGCCCCGGCCACGACCGCCGCTACGCCATCGACGCGCGCAAGATCGAACAAGAACTCGGCTGGAAGCCCGCCGAAACCTTCGAGAGCGGCATCCGCAAAACCGTGCAGTGGTACCTGGATCACCCCGCCTGGGTGGCCAACGTGCAGAGCGGCTCGTACCGGCAGTGGGTGCAGGCGCAATACGAAGCGCCGGTGTCTGCATGAAGGTCTTGCTGCTGGGCAGGAACGGCCAGGTCGGCTGGGAACTGCAGCGCAGCCTGGCGCCGCTGGGCGAACTGGTGGCGCTGGACCGGCACAGCAGGCTGGAGGACGGTGGCTGCGGTGACCTGAACGACCTGGACGGCCTGCGCGAAACCGTGAGGCGGCTGCGTCCCGACGTGATCGTGAACGCCGCGGCGCACACCGCCGTGGACAAGGCAGAAAGCGAGCCCGAACTGGCGCATGCGTTGAACGCCACGGCACCTGGCGCGCTGGCCGAGGCCGCCCACGCTGTGGGCGCTCTGCTGGTTCACTATTCCACCGACTACGTGTTCGACGGCAGTGGCACCGCACCGTGGACCGAAGACGCCGCCACCGGCCCGCTGAGCGTGTACGGGCAAACGAAGCTGGAAGGCGAGCAGCTGATCGAAGCGTCCGGCGCGCGCCACCTGATCTTTCGCACCAGCTGGGTGTATGCCGCGCGCGGCGCCAACTTTGCCAAGACCATGCTGCGCCTGGCGATGGAACGCGAGCGGCTCACCGTGATCGACGACCAGTTCGGTGCGCCCACCGGCGCCGAGTTGATTGCCGACGTGACGGCGCACGCCATCCGCCAGACATTGCGCAGCGACGCTGGTGGCGGTGTTCACCACCTGGCTGCCGCGGGTGAAACGACCTGGAACGGCTACGCCCGCTTTGTGCTGGAGACCGCCCGCGCCCTCCAACCCGATCGGTCGCTGAAGGCGCAGGACGTGGCGCCCGTGCCCACCAGCGCATTCCCAACCCCCGCCCAACGGCCTTTGAATTCGCGACTGGACACCGCCCGGCTGCGCAGCACCTTCGGGCTGAACCTGCCGCACTGGCAACGCGGTGTGCGGCGTATGCTCGCCGAAATTCTTTGAGACACCACGCATGACACAACGCAAAGGCATCATCCTGGCCGGCGGCTCCGGCACCCGCCTGCACCCGGCCACCTTGGCCATCAGCAAACAGCTGCTGCCGGTGTACGACAAGCCGATGATCTACTACCCGCTGACCACGCTGATGCTGGCCGGCATCCGCGACGTGCTCATCATCAGCACCCCACAGGACACGCCCCGCTTCCAGCAACTGCTGGGCGACGGCAGTGCCTGGGGCATGAACCTGCAATACGCCGTGCAACCCAGCCCCGACGGCCTGGCGCAGGCCTTCATCATCGGTGCGGACTTCGTGGGCAACAGCCCCAGCGCCCTGGTGCTCGGCGACAACATCTACTACGGCCACGACTTCACCACCCTGCTGGCGGACGCCGACCAACAGGCCAGCGGTGCCACCGTGTTCGCCTACCACGTGAACGACCCCGAGCGCTACGGCGTGGTGGCCTTCGACGCTCAGGGCAAAGCCCGCAGCATCGAGGAAAAACCCGCCCAGCCGCAAAGCAACTACGCCGTGACCGGCCTGTACTTCTACGACCAGCAGGTGGTGGACATCGCCAAAGCCGTGAAGCCCAGCGCGCGCGGCGAACTCGAGATCACCGCCGTGAACCAGGCCTACCTGGACCTGGGCCAGCTCAACGTGCAGATCATGCAGCGCGGCTACGCGTGGCTGGACACCGGCACGCACGACAGCCTGCTGGAGGCCAGCCAGTTCATCGCCACGTTGGAACACCGCCAGGGCCTCAAGATCGCCTGCCCGGAAGAAATTTCATGGCGGCACGGCTGGATCGACAGCGCCAAGCTCGAAGCCCTGGCCCAACCCATGCTCAAGAACGGCTACGGCCAGTACCTCGTGCGCTTGCTCAAGGACCCGGTGATCCGATGAAAGTCACCCCCACCGCCATCCCCGACGTGCTCATCATCGAACCGAAGGTGTTCGGTGACGAGCGCGGTTTCTTTTACGAGAGCTTCAACCAGAAAGCCTTCAATGAGGCGACTGGTCTGGATGTGACCTTCGTGCAGGACAACCACAGCCGCAGTGCGAGGGGGGTGTTGCGGGGGTTGCACTACCAAGTGCAGCAGCCACAGGGGAAGCTGGTGCGGGTGGTGCGCGGGGCTGTGTTTGATGTGGCGGTGGACATTCGCCAAGGGTCAGCGACTTTCGGGAAGTGGGTGGGTTTGGAGCTTTCGGAAGAAAACCACAAACAACTGTGGGTGCCTGCGGGTCTCGCTCACGGCTTTCTGGTGCTGAGCGATTCGGCCGACTTTCTGTACAAGACCACCGACTACTACGCACCACAGCATGAACGTTCCATTGCCTGGAACGACGCTTCGATAGGAGTCGAGTGGCCAGATCTCGGCATTGCTCCAAGCCTGTCCGCGAAGGACCGCGATGGGCCTTTTTTCTCTCCTCACAACGCTTTCTTCGAATTGCCTATTCCCCGATGAAACAAGTGCTTGTCAGCGGCGGCAAGGTGCATCTTGAGAATGTGCCAGCGCCAGGCGTCGAACCGGGCACCGTCCTGATCCATATGGACCATTCGTGCATTTCGATCGGCACGGAAATGTCGGGTGTGAAATCCTCAGGTGTACCGCTATGGAAACGCGCCCTCCGTCAGCCGCAGCATGTCAAGAAAGTTATCGACATGCTGATGACCGATGGCATGTCGATGACCCGCAAACTCGTGCAGGAACGACTTTCGGTCGAACTACCCACCGGTTACTCTGGCGCCGGCGTCGTGCTGGCGGTCGGCGCGGGCGTCGATGAATATGCGCCCGGTGATCGCGTCGCCTGTGCGGGCGCGCAGTGCGCCTTCCATGCAGAGGTTGTGCGCGTACCGAAGAATCTTGTGGTGCCAATGCCCGACAACGTCGGCTTCGACGTGGCGTCATCCGTGGCGCTCGGTGCCATCGCCATGCAAGGCGTTCGCCGCGCCACCCCCACGCTGGGCGAAACCTTCGTCGTGATCGGGCTCGGCGTTCTAGGCCAGCTAACCATGCAAATGCTCCGCGCCAACGGATGCCGAGTGATCGGCGTGGACCTCGATCGCGAACGCCTCGCATTGGCCCAGCGCCACGGCATGAACTGGGGAGTGCATCCGGACGACGCCGACGACGTCGCTCAGGTCGCCCGCATCACCGGCGGCACCGGCGCCGACGGCGTGATCATCACCGCAGCCAGTCCCTCCGATGCGATCGTGTCGGCCGCGTTCCGCATGTGCCGCAAAAAAGCACGCGTGGTGCTGGTGGGCGACGTCGGCCTCGACTTGCAACGCGCCGACTTTTACGTCAAGGAACTGGACTTCCTCATTTCGAGCTCCTACGGCCCCGGTCGCTACGACGCCCAATACGAGGAAGGTGGTCTCGACTACCCATTGGGCTATGTGCGCTGGACCGAAGGCCGCAACATGGCGGAGTACCTGCGGCTGATCGCCGATGGCACACTGGACGTGCAATCCATGATTGCTGCCGTGCACCCCATTGACCAGGTTGCCGAGGCATACCAATCCTTGCAATCGGGTGCCGAAAAGCCTTTGATGGTGTTGCTTTCTTACGCGCGCCGCGAAGACGCACTGGCACGGCGCACGCCGCTGCCGCCATCAAGGACCACCATTGCCCACACCGGTGCGGTGCGCATTGCGCTCATCGGCGCCGGCGGTTTCGCCAAAGGCATGCACCTGCCCAACCTGCAAGAGCTCAAAGACGACTTCGTGTTGCGCGCTGTCGCGAGCCGAACGGGACACAACGCCGCTTCAACAGGCAAACGGTTCGCGGCCAGCTACACCAGCACCGACCACCACGAAGTCCTGAACGACCCCGAAGTGGACGCCGTGATCATCGCGACACGGCACGACACTCACGCCGCACTGGCCCTGGACGCATTGCGTGCCGGCAAGCATGTACTGCTCGAAAAGCCTTTGGCACTGACCGAAGAAGAACTGCTGGGCATCGAGACCTTTTACCAAGATGCTATCGGCCCAACGCCCGTGCTCCTGACCGGCTTCAACCGGCGTTTTTCCCCATATGCGCGGCACATTGCCGCCGCGGTGCAGAACCGCTCCAATCCCATGGTCATCAACTACCGGATGAACGCGGGCTACATTCCGCTGGATCATTGGGTTCATGGGCCAGAGGGTGGGGGGCGTAACCGTGGCGAAGCCTGTCATATCTACGACCTGTTCACGTTCCTGACCGGTTCACCCGTGAAATCGGTCCAGGCCACGGCACTGGCGCCGGCCACAACTTACTACTCGGGCTCGGACAATTTCGTTGCCACCATCGGCTTCGAAGACGGATCGGTGGCCACCCTCACCTACACGGCTTTGGGCAATGCCGAGTTTCCGAAAGAGTCGATGGAAGTCTTCGCCGACGGCGTGGTGTTCTCACTGAACGACTACCGCGCGCTGAGCGTGACAGGAAGCCGCAGCAAGCCGCTGGAAACCCGCACATCCAGCAAAGGCCAGAAAGAAGAGCTGCAGGCATTTGCCGCAGCCATTCGAGGGAAGTCGGACTGGCCCATTCCCCTGTGGCAGCAATTGCAAGCGACGCGTATCGCAAACCAGATTCACAGCCTTTTGGCAGGAGCACGCAGCATTGCCACGTCTCAATAACTTCGATCTGATACGCCTTCTGGCAGCACTCCAGGTGTTTGCAATGCATGTGTTTACGACGCTAGGCCTTTCAATGGTGCCTATCGCCGCCGTGACCGTGATGTATGCCTCGCTGCACATCGGCTGGACAGGCATGCAAGGCCTGACTGTCGTGACAGCCGGCGCAGCGTTGCTGGCTATCGGCTCCTGGTACTTCATTGAGCGCCCTGAACTTGGACTCAAACAAGAAACAAGGTTTTCCGCCAGCGAGGCATGCGCCCTTGGCACCCCCAGATGAATGCGAGCACACCGCCAAGGCCTCAAATCCCCAGTCCAGTACAAACCCGCTGCGAGAACCTGAGTCGATACGCACTTGCCGTTTTGTTCTGCTTGGTGTTCCTGATTTTGTTTTACCGGATGCAGGCTTACCTGACAGTCCCCTTTTCGGCACTTTCGCGGCTTGCGCTGTACGGTGGTCTGTTCGTGCTCGTGATCGTGCTCCGCAAGGGCTACCAGCAACTGCCCCCGCTGCTGTGGGCCTTGCTGGTTTCTGTGGTCCTCACGGCTTTGCACACCGCGTGGATAGCAGGGCCCGACATTGCCTTTCACGCCACGGCGCGCTTCATCAATGTGATGCTGCTCGTCCCATTTGCCGCCCTCATGTTCATGGGTGAGCGCCACATGGAACGCGTGTTCTGGATTTTCTGGGCGGTGTTTTTGTGCGCTTTTGCAAGCCTGCTTGTCCAGTTCTGGGGCTGGCCGCTCGACACCCTGGTCAATGGCTATATCGCCATCCGAGGCGATCTCATCCGCCACATGACCGTGGTGGGGGAGCCGAATGTGGGTGGCATGCTGGCCGTCATCGCTGGCGTCTCCAGCACGATGCTGGTCAAGCGCCATTCAGTGGCGGTCTTGATGGGCGCGTTGGCGGTGGCCTTCGTAACCTTGAGCATTTCGAAGGCCGCCATGTTGGGCTTGGGAGTGGCCATGATCGCTTCGGTCTGCCTGCTGCGCGGCGAAGCTCTCAAGGAAGCCCTGCTGCGGGCGTTGCTGGCCGGCCTGGCCGGCGTCTTGCTGTTGCTGCTGATCGGCGCGGGCGATTACCTTCGGGTCTCGCTGGACTCCTTGATAGGCAACATTCGCGGCGAACCTTCGGCTTACAAGGACTTCCAGTACCGACAATCCAGGTTCGGCACCATGGACGTGTTCGACGGCTCATTGCTGCCGGTACCGCTGAACTACCTGTTCGGGGCTTCGTTCGCCGAGGTCGGCAGCGCGGCGCAGGAAATCCAGGGCTCTGGCTCAGACGTCGTTCTGCCCCACAATTCGTACCTTGAGCTCCTGCTCACAGGGGGCGCCTTCATGCTGTCGGTAGTGGTGTTCCTCATGGGCCGCACCTACCGTACGCTGTGGCACTCATGTGCGCAGGGTGACAACCGTGTGGACCGTTGTGTACTGGTCTGCTTCATCGTGCTGACATGCTGGATGCTGATTTACCCAGTGATCTACGAGCCTGTCACAGGTTGTCTGTTCTGGATCATCGTGGGCTATGGCAACCGGGTTCACAACAGGCCCATGCCGATTGCGTCGGTCGCACAAAACTGAAAAGGTGAAAAAAATTCAAGTTCCATTCATCGATCTGAAGCGCTTCGAACCTGGATTTCAGGACGCGCTGAACGCCAAGTTCGGCGCGATGACAGCCGCCGCCCAGTTCATCGGCGGTGAGGAAGTCGCCCGCCTGGAAACGAGTCTGCGTGACCTGCTGCGCGTGGGCTTTGCCGTGTCGTGCGCGAACGGCACTGATGCGCTCCAGCTGGCCCTGCGTGCTCTGGGCGTGGGCCGTGGCGACACCGTGCTGGTGCCCAACGTGACCTTCTGGGCGACGTTTGAAGCAGTGGTCAACGTAGGTGCGGACCCTGCGACATTGGACGCAGACATCGCAGACGGCGGCATTTCACTTCCGGCGCTGGAAGAAGCTATCGACCGCTTGAAGCCGAAGGCGGCCATCATCGCGCACCTGTACGGGTGGGGCACGGCGCATCTGGCCGAGATCCGAGCGCTGTGCAAGGCACGAGGTGTTCTGTTGCTCGAAGACGGAGCGCAATGCTTTGGCGCGTTCTACAAGGGCGCTCCCATCTATGAAGGTGCTCTCATTTCCACTGCCTCGTTCTATCCAGCGAAGGTACTGGGCGCAGCCGGCGATGGCGGTGCAGTGTTCACCGATGATCCCGATCTGGCGGACAAGGTGCGCCGCCTGAGCAACCATGGTCGCACCACACACTACGGTTATGGGCTACTTGGCTGGAACTCGCGTCTGGACTCTTTGCAGGCTGCATTTCTCAATCTCAGCATTGGCCACCTCGAGCAGCGCATTGCATCGCGTCGAGCCTCCGCAGCTTTCTACCAGGCACACCTGCCTGAGCTGGGCATCGACACCATGCGACCGCCCAAGGAATATGAAGAAAACGGTTACTGCAACGTATGCCTGGTGCGCGACCCCAGCCTCAAGGCTGAACTGGAAACCAGGCTCAAGGCAGAGGGCATTGGCTTCGGCAACATCTACCCCGGCGTGATGTCTCGCCAACCGGGCGCAGATGGCGTCAGCCAAGGACATTTCGGCGGCAAGGAGGGCGAAGTGCTCTGTGCGTCCGTCCTCAATCTGCCGTTGTTCCCGTACATGAAACCCGAAGAACTGGAGCGCGTGCTCGAGGTTGTTCGTTCGGTCACAGCAAAGTAATTCCGCCCATGGAACAACAAACCTACATTCATCCCAGTGCCAACGTGTCCGACAAGGCGCACCTCGGCGCCGGCACCAAGGTCTGGATCAATGTCCAGATTCGAGAGAACGCACACATTGGCCAAGGCTGCATCTTGTCCAAAGACGTTTACATCGACCACGCCGTGCGCATCGGTGATCGCTGCAAGGTGCAAAACAGCGTGTCGGTATATCACGGGGTGACCATCGGCGATGACGTGTTCGTCGGCCCCAATGTGGCGTTCACCAACGACCGTGTGCCGCGCGCGTTCAACCCGGAATGGCGCATCACGGAAACACTGGTGGGCAACGGCGCAAGCATTGGCGCCAATGCCACCATCGTGTGCGGCATCACCATCGGCGAATACGCCATGGTGGCGGCCGGCAGCGTGGTCACCAAGAATGTTGCCCCCTACACCCTGGTGATGGGCAATCCCGCGCGCGCGGTGGGCAAGATCGACAAGATGGGTAACCGCGTTGCAGAGGGAGAGGGAGATGGCCATGAGCAATAAGCCAGTGCGTGTCGGTCTGATCGGTCTGGGCCGGATGGGACAAAACCACCTGCGCGTGCTCTCGCTGCTCAAGAGCGTCGAGTTGGTGTTCATTGCCGATGCGGACGAGGCCACAGCCCAACGCCTCGGCAAGCAGTTCGACGTCAATGGGGTGGCTGATGTAGGCAGCGTGCTGGACACCGCCGATGCGGTGGTGATCTGCACGCCCACCGTGACGCACGCCGAATACATCCGGTTGGTCGCCGGGAAAGTCCGCAACATCTTTGTCGAGAAGCCGCTGGCCGACACGCTGGAAGAGGCTGCGCTGGTGGCCCGGTTTGCGACTGAGCAAGGTTTGAATTTGCAAGTGGGCTTCATCGAGCGCTTCAACCCCGCGGTGCAGAGCCTCAAGCAGGTGCTCGACAAATCCGAACGCGTGATCAGCATCGACTTCACCCGCACCAACAAGCTCAGTGCCCGGATCACCGACGTGGACGTGGTTACCGACTTGATGATTCATGACATCGATCTGGCCTTGTACCTGAACGGACCTGCGCGTTCGGTTGCAGCACACGGCTTTGCCCATGGGGCGATGACCGACTTTGCGTCCGCCCTCATCACCCACGAGAACGGCCGCTTTTCGCGCATCCAGGCCAGCCGGATCACCGAAAAAAAGATGCGTCTGATTGAAGCCACTTGCGTCGACATGTTTGTGGACTGCGAGCTACTGCGCAAAGAAATCATCATCAGCCGCCAGTCCGAAATCCGGCAGGCTGAAGGCCAGCCTTACACCATCTCTGCGGTGCAGGAAGCCATTGAAGTGCGTCCACAGGAGGCGCTTCTCTCAGAACTGCAGGCCTTTGTCGCCAGTTGCCAAGGCCAACTCAGCGAGGATGTGCCGGGTGTTCAGGACGGCCTCGTGGCCATGCAGATTTGCGAAGACATTCAGAAAGCTGTTGCCTCATCATGAACCCACGCGACATCGCCGGAAAAACCGTGCTCGTGACTGGGGGCGCCGGTTTCATTGGAAGCCATCTGGTGGACCGTCTCATTGCCGAGGGCGCGTCCCACGTGGCCGTGATCGACAACATGTTCCTCGGCTCCGAAGATAACCTCGCCGATGCGCAGGCCACAGGCAAGCTCACGCTCTACAAGGACGACGCGGAATTCGCTACCAGCCTGGACTTCATCTTCCAGCGGCATACGATCGACATCGTCTTCAACTGCGCGACCAAGGCCTTGAACTATTCGTTCATGAACCCCGCAAACGCCTTCGGCACCAACGTCACCGTGGCGTTGAATCTGCTGGAGCTGCTGCGCCGGGGCGCCTACAAGACGTTGTGCCATTTCTCCACCTCCGAGGTGTATGGCTCGGCGGTGTACGAACCGATGGACGAGCAGCACCCACGCAACCCGACCACGACCTATGCCGCCGGCAAAGCAGCGGCAGACCTGGCAGTGGAGAGCTATGTGCACATGTTCGGTCTTGACGCGATCATCGTGCGTCCATTCAACAACTACGGTCCACGACAGAACCACAAGGGCCTGCTTGCTGGCGTGATTCCGCTCACGGCGTGGCGCATCTTCAACGGAATCGCCCCGGAAATTCATGGCGACGGTCTGCAAACCCGCGACTACATCCATGTGCGGGACACCGTCGACGCGGTGGCCAAGCTGTTCCGCGTTCTGCCCCCCGGGGAGTCGGTGAACATCTCCACCGACAATCAGATTTCGATCGGTGAACTGGTCACCCGCATCGCTCAGGAGCTCGGCTTCCAGGGCGAAATCGTGCGCAAGCCGGCGCGTGCAGCCGATGTGTTAAGCCACAACGCGAGCAACCAGAAGGTGCACGCACTGATCGACTATTCCTTGACCGACTTCGACACCGGCCTACGCACGACGCTGGACTGGTACGCACAACGCCTGAGGCACGCGCGATGACATCAGTTCGTTTGATGAAGCCCTACATCAGCTTTGACGAAGTTGAAGCCGATTTTCGCGAGGTGTTCGCCTCCGGCATGTTTACACGTGGTGACCATGTTGAGGCATTTCGCAAAGAGTTGGCAGTGTTCACTGGTGCCAAACACGTACACATGGCCACTTCAGCCACCACGGCCCTGTGGGTCTGTCTCAAGATGCTGCAGATTGGCCCCGGCGACGAAGTGATCGTGTCGGACTTTTCTTTCCCCGCCACGGCCAATGTGGTGGAAGACGTGGGAGCCACGCCCATTTTTGCAGACGTGTCGCGTGAAACTTTCAACATGCTTCCCGAAACACTGGAAGCCCTGCTCACCCCGAAAACCAAGGCTGTGATTTTTGTGGACGCTCTGGGCAATCCATCCGGTCTGCACGCGATCAGTGCGCTGTGCCGCAGCAAAGGCATTCCGCTCATTGAAGACGCAGCCTGCGCGATTGGGAGTTCTGAGGCGGGTCGGCATTGCGGCTCCATCGCGGATCTGACATGTCTCAGTTTTCACCCGCGAAAATTGATCAGCACCGGGGAAGGCGGCGCCATCACCACCGACAACGACGACTGGGCGAAGTGGCTGGATACCAAACTCGCGCACGGAGCTCACGGTATGAAGGGAGTCGCGCTCGATTTCGTGGACTTCGGATACAACTTCCGCCTCCCCGAGCTCCAGGCTGTGATGGGACGAAAGCAGTTGGCAAAGATTGAGGCCATCGTGAACGAGCGCAACGAGGTCCGGGATGCGTACAGGACACTGTTGGAACCCATGGGCTTTGTCGTCCAGAAGGTTTCTGCCGATGTGCGTCACAACGTCCAGTCGATGGTATTCACAGTTCCCATGGGTTGCAATCGAAATGACCTGATCGCTGCACTGAAAGTGCGCGGCGTCGAGTCGACCATCGGGACCTACGCCATGAGTGCCACCACATACTACGCGTCTAAGTACAAAGTTAAAAACCCCAATTCACATTGGCTCGAAGCGAACACCATCACCTTGCCTTGTTACGCGGGCGTGGATACGAAACTTGTCAGCGACTCAGTTCGAGACGCGCTTGCCATCCTGTGATGAATGCGCTGGAGAATCACCCTACTGACCTATGCCACCCCTTCTACATGACCTGAAGACTTTCTGGCTCGCCCGCCGGCGCGACCTTCACACCCAGTTCAACCGGACGCTTCCATTTGGCGACTACGTCGTGGATCGATGGGAGAAGGCGAGAGAACTGGGGTTTGGTGAAGGCGCTTCGGTCTACGACAGCAGTGTAATTTTGGGCGACGTGAAGGTAGGGAACCACACATGGATCGGCCCGTTCACGCTTCTAGATGGCTCCGGTGGCTTGGAGATAGGCTCCCATTGCTCAATTTCTGCGGGAGTGCAGATCTATTCGCACGACACGGTTCGCAGATCCATCAGCGGAGGTGTTGAGCCGATCCAACAAGCGCGCACAAGTATTGGTTCGAACTGTTACCTGGGTCCCAATGTCGTGGTAGCCAAAGGCGTCACCATTGGTGACAGTGTCGTAGTTGGCGCTAACAGCCTCGTGCTTACGGACATTCCTTCGGGTTCCAAAGCTTTCGGTACTCCTTGTCGAGTTGTGGGCCCGTCGGACAGAAATGCGAGGAAAACTTGATCACTGTCATCGACTACGGAGCGGGCAATATTGGATCCGTGCTCAACATGATCAAGCATGTGGGTGGCAAGGCGGAGGTTGCACGGGACGCGGAAGGCGTTCTCGCAGCCCAAAAGATTCTTCTGCCCGGAGTGGGCAGTTTCGACAATGCAATGACACGATTGGCTGCCTTGGGCCTCGTAGAGCCACTGAAGCAGCGCGCAAGGGAAGGCTTTCCTTTTCTGGGTATTTGCCTGGGCATGCAACTGCTGGCCAACGGGAGCGAGGAAGGCACGATGGCGGGACTCGGGCTGATTGCAGGCAAGGTTCGACGGTTCCGTTTTGAAGGTCAAACAGCTGCTCTCAAAATTCCACACATGGGCTGGAACCGGGTCACACCGGTGATACCTCACGCGCTGACCCAAGGCCTTGAGCACGATGCACGCTTCTATTTCGTGCACTCCTACTACTTCGACTGTGAGAACCCTGAAGACGTCCTGCTCCAGTCTGAGTACGGACTGTCGTTCACATCCGGCGTCCAGCGAGGCAACGTCATGGGGCTTCAGTTCCATCCGGAAAAGAGCCACCGCTACGGCATGCAGCTGATCAAGAATTTTGTCGGGATCTGAGATGCTGTCCACCCGATTGATGCCCTGCCTGCTCATGAGCAACGGCGCTCTGGTCAAAACCGTCCGCTTCAAGGAGGGTCCGTACGTAGGCGACCCCGTGAATGCGGTCCGCATCTTCAACCAGAAGGAAGTCGACGAACTGATCCTGCTGGACATTCACGCCACCACGCAAAGCCGTGGAATCGACTTCGACACGTTGGAAAAGGTCGTCAGCGAGTGCTTCATGCCCATTTGCTACGGAGGCGGTGTGCGTACCATCGAGGAGATGAGGCGTCTGTACGCACTGGGTATTGAAAAGATCGCGCTGGGGGCTGCCGCGTTCGAGGTGCCCAATCTCGTTCAAGAGGCAGCACGCGAGTTTGGCTCGCAGGCGGTGGTGGTGACGCTCGACGTGAAAAAGGCCTTGCTGGGGAAGCTTACGGTGCGCACGCGCAACGGTACCCGCGACACCAAGGTGTCGCCACTCGATGCGGCCCGTGAATTCGAAGCAAAGGGCGCTGGAGAGATCCTGCTGTATTCAATTGACCGCGACGGAACATGGTCCGGCTTCGATCTCAAAGTGATCGATTCGGTCAGCCGCGGCGTGGGCGTGCCGGTGGTGGCCACGGGTGGTGCGGGTTCTCTGCAGGACATCAAGGCCGCCGTGAAAGAAGCGGGTGCATCAGCCGTTGCGATTGGCAGCATGGCCGTGTTCCAGGGCAAGGACCTGGGTGTCCTGATCAAGTTTCCGGCCCGCAAAGACCAAGACGCATTGTTTGAATAAATACTCCATGGCAAAACACATCTGCTCCCGCTGCATCTACGACGAGAAGGTCCCCAACATCAGCTTTGACGGCGAAGGAGTGTGCAACTACTGCCGGCAGATCGATGGCCTGGAGCAGGAGTACCCGACCGGCGTGGACGGCGCGGCCCGCCTTCAGCAGCTCGTCGACGACATGAAGGCTGCCGGCCGAGGAAAGAAATACGACGCCATCATCGGCGTCAGTGGTGGCTGCGATTCCTCGTACCTGGTGCACCAGATGAAGGAGGTCCACGGGTTGCGCCTGCTCGCCGCCCACTTTGACAACACCTGGAACTCGACGATCGCCACAGAGAATATCCACAACGTGCTGGAAAAATTGGGCGTGGATCTCTTCACCATCGTGGTGGACAACAAGGAGTACGACGATCTTTATCGCTCCTTCTTCAAGGCGGGCGTCAAAGACCTAGAAACCCCAACCGACATCGGACTTGCGACGACCTTGTACAAGGCCGCAGAGAAATTCGGTATCAAGTACATGATCGAGGGACATTCGTTTCGCACAGAGGGTGTGGCGCCACTGGGCTGGATCTACATGGACGGGAAATACATTCAGTCCGTTCATCAACAGTTCGGCAAGGTGCCCATGAAGACATTCCCCAACCTATGGTTGCGGGACCAATTGAAATGGATGCTTTTCGGCGGCATCAAGAAGATCCGCCCTTTGTACTTCATGGACTATGACAAGGAAGCTGCCAAGTCACTGTTGACCGAAAAGTACGGCTGGCAATGGTACGGCGGACACCATCTCGAGAATCGGTTCACCGCCTTCTATCACAGTCATTTTCTACCCACCCGCTGGGACATCGATTTCCGGATCGCTGGATATTCCGCCTACTGCCGCAATGGCTGGATGACACGCGAAGAGGCACTTCGTCTGATGGACGAGCCGCCGCACATCGAGGCCGGACTGGTGGACTTCGTCAAGAAGCGTCTGGGCTTTTCGGACGACGAGTTCCGGCAATTGATGACGATGCCCAAGAAAACGTACCGGGACTACCGCACGTACAAGAAGACGTTCGAGCGGATGCGCCCCTTCTTCTGGCTCATGTACAAAATGGACCTCATCCCGAAAAGCTTCTATATGAAGTACACGGCCAAGAGCTGAGCATGCCACCCGACAACCGCAAGCCCATACTGCAATATGGCAGTCTGGCAGCATGGCCATATTGGCTCGCCGAAGCGCTCAACGTGCTAGGTCATCCGTCTATCAATGTCATCCCCGAGGAAACGGATGTGCATGACCTCGACCGGCGCCTGCCTTTTCACGAGGCTATTTGCATCGCCGCCGCCCCTCGCGCGGTGAAATTCGCACTGCGTGCGGCATTTCTCGCGCGCATCCCGTCCCGGTTTTCCCTGGTGCATTACCACGGGAGCCACCTTCTGCGCGGCAGTCTGCACCACATGCTGGAAGGTCGCTATCTGGCCGCTTGCCGCGTGCCGATGCTGATCAGTTTCGGGGGCGGTGATGCGCGCATCGTGGAGTTGGCCAGGGCCCGCAATCCCTACTTTTACCGGGAGCCTGACCCTGCCAGAGACGACGGAATTCGTGCCTATCTGAAGTCTGTTTCCCGCTACGTGCGATTCGCGGCCACTGACTGTGAAATGGCTGAATATGTAGCGCCTTATTTTGAAAAGGTGTTTGTGTTCCGGCAGCCTGTCGATCTCAAACGCTTCGATTTCAAACCACCGAACACCAGCCGGCCACCTGTTTTCCTTCACGTTCCCACAGAGCCCAAAGTCAAGGGCACGGAGGAAATCGAGGCCGCCTTCGAACAACTCCGGGCAGAAGGCCATCAATTCGAATTCAGAAAACTCCGGCAGCTCAAGCAGTCCGAGTTCTATCGGGAGCTGTCTGCTTGCGATGTGTACGTGGATGAACTGCGTTGTGGATCGCATGGCGTCACCGCGGTAGAGGCTATGGCGGCGGGCAAGCCCACCATCACCTACATTCGCTCAGACCTGGTCGAAAAGTACCCGGCAGAAATGCCCCTGGTGAATGCAAATCCAGACACGATCACTTCCGTCTTGAGAGGGCTCATCGAAAACCCTCAGCGGCGCGCCAGCCTTGCCTACAAGAGCCGGCAGTATGTCGAGAAGTACCACGACTCGCTCGTGGTTGCGCGCGACATGATGGACATCTATCGGCAGATCGGCTCCTGAACGTCGCCATGCCATCCATGCGCCAAACAATTGCAGCAGGTCTGAAAGGGATTCCCCAACTCGAGTCTGCTGCGCGGCATTTGAAGGCCACGGTGCCCTACCGGTACAGGCTCGGGCGCCACTTCTTCGAGTGGTACCAGCGTTTCAAAGAGGCCGAAACATGGTCGCCGGAACAGACGGATGCGTATCAGCAGCAGCAGCTGGTGCGGTTGCTGCAGAAACTCAAGCTGCGCCACCCCACCTACCGAGAGATGCTGAAAGGGCACGATGCTGCCCATGCGGCGGCCCATCTCGACTCCGTGTTCCCGGTCCAGACGCGCAGCGGTTTTCGCAATATCCCCAGTCGGCCGGAACTGGCTTCGAGCCTCTCTCCGGCGAGCACGTCGGGCACCACGGGAAACGCGCTGCAGTTCTTCCATGACGCAGATGACAACCAGCGTGAGTGGGCGGCCATCTGCCACCAGTGGCGACGGATCGGCTACGACCCGATCACCAGCTGGCGGGCGGAGTTTCGTGGACTCGTGCCCGACGGGCGCATTGTCCAGAAGTTTCCCGAATACAACATGCTGCGTTGCTCCATCCTCGATCTGGGGCCCGAAAGCGTTCGGCACTACGCAGACGCGTGCCGCCACAACCGCGTCGCCTTCCTGCATGGTTACCCGAGCGCGCTGGATCTGCTGGCCCGCACCTGTGTCAGGGAAGGCATTCGGTTTGAGGGCATACGGGGCATCATGCTGGCGTCCGAAATGGTCTACCCGCACCAGACCGAGATGATCGAGCAGGCCTTTCCCGGTGCCAGGCTGATCGCTCACTACGGCAATGCAGAGCGGGTCGCGCTAGGCGCCTGGTGCGAGACCGAGCGCACTTACCACATGCTGCCGCTGTATTCCAGAATCGAGGTGGAAGAAGATGGCTCGCTGATCGGCACCAATCTGTTCAACGCGGTCAACCCTTTCATCCGGTACCAGATGTCTGACCGGATCCGCGTAGCGGACCGCAAGGTGTGCCCGGCTTGCGGCAGGTATGCGGACCCGCTTGTGCTTACCGTGGATGGCCGTGCGGAAGACTACCTGTACAGCCCGGTGCGGGGTTGGATTCCGCCCGCAATCATCACGTATCCCTTGAAGCATCTGCGCGTGGTGCGTGAGATCCAGCTGGTGCAGCGCGAGAAAAACGCTGTCGAGTTGCGCTACTGCACCGGCGACAACGCCGATGGCGCGGCCGAAATCGCCGACATTGCAGCCGGCCTCCAAAGCATCCTGGCAGGCGTGTCCATCGTGCCCGTTCAACACGAATCGCTTAGTCGGGGTGGCACGGGAAAATTCCGCTGGATCCAGAGCGAACTGGACCAGCGACTTGATGCCTGATTGCCCATGAAGGCGCGCTTTCAAAACGGCATCGCCGCGATGATGGCCCGCGGACTCCCGCACGTCATGGTCGCCAACATCGCGCAGCAAGGCGTGGCCTTCATTGGGGTTCTGCTGATTGCAAAACTGCTGCCTCCGGACGAATTCGCCTTGGTGCGCATCGCGCTGGCGTATGCGGCGATCGGGACGGTGCTGGCCGCGGGTGGCATCACAGCCCCCGTGTTGCGGTATTGCGCGGACATTACCATGTCGCTGAGCGAGCGGCGTGCGCTGCTGGCCGTTGGCATCCGGCGCGTGCTGGTCATCTCTGCAGGGGTCTCTGTCGGCGCACTCGGCCTTTTGCTGGCGTGGCCGATGGACAAGCTGCAGGCCGGCGTTTTTGCTTCCTATGTCTTGCAACTGCCTGGGTTGGCACTCGCCAGCCTGCTGCTGGTCTATCTTCAGGCCAATCAACAGTTCAAGGCCTTGGCTTTCTATCAGGTTGCGATCCGCGTCGTCACCTTGGTACTGACCGTCGGGGCGGTGTACTGGTTCGGGCTGGCGGGATTGCTGGTGGCCGCGTTTGTTACCGCTTACCTGATCTGTGTGCCTTTGCTGACCCTGTCCCGCCCGCTGTTCCGTCCGGCAACTGCCGTGGCAGTGCCCGCCGACTTTTCAAGTCTGGCCTTCTACAGTGTCTTCGGCACCGCCGTGACCGCACTCGGTCAATACGCCGACGTGATCATGCTGGACTTCGTGGGCACGCAGAAGGAGATGATCGCCGTGTACTCGCTGGCCACGGTGTTCTTTTTTGCTGCCGTGGCGCTCGGCGGCGCCGTTCAAAGTGTGGCGACCCCCATGTTCACCGCCCTTATTCACGACCCGGCGCTATTCAAGAAACGCCTGGTGCGCTGGTCCACGCTTCTGTCGGTCGCGGCCGTTCCGGTGGCGGTGGGCCTGGTCCTGCTGGCCAAGGCGATTGAAACCTGGTTTCTGGGCGACAGCTATGCCGGCCTCAGCAACATCCTGGCGATCCTCATGCTCAAGTTCTTTCTGTGGAGCACCTTTGCCGTAGGCGGGGCTGCCTTGGTTGGCGTGGGTGCCATCAAGCAAGGCGCCTGGATCGCGGTGTTCGCCACCATCCTCACCGTCACCATCGGTCTTCCCCTTTGCGAGCGGTACGGCATCTATGGCGCGGCCTGGACACAGGTGTTGGTCACCGTCGTGTCTGCCGTTTTGATCTGGTGGGTGCTGGTTGTCGAAACCCGTGCATTGCACAGCCAGGCCTCTCGTGCCTCTGGCGAAAATGGGTAACAGCGCGCGCTATCTCCAGGGGATGTTGACCCTGGCGCAGAGAATTCGCGGCCGCATGCGGCGCGAAATGTCCCACCGGGTGGAGCAGCTGACTTACCGTCTTGGCGCCAGCTTCGACCTGGCCGAGAACGCCCGTGAGGCCTGTTTTTCTGGCCGTTTCTCTTTCATGGACGGCCGCTTCATGGCGCTGTTCCCGACCTGCGACCCCCGTCTGGAGTTCCTCGTGCTGCAGCAGGCCGATGCCGCCGTTCGGCATGCTTTTGATCTGCTCGGGTCCGGTCCGACGGTGGTCGCACACGGTATCGACTGCCAGGGGTTCGAGGGTGTTCGCTACCCTGCACCGTTGCCGCTTCAAGCGGACGGGCTCGGGCACTGGCTGTCGGGCCGAATCAACCGAACCAACTTGAAGGAATCACAACGCATCTGGCGACTGGTCGGGGAAGGGTACTCCCCGATCGACTGGCAGCGCGACTTCATCTCTGGCTATCGGTGGGACGAAAGAACATGGCACCGCGACATTCCGCTGGGTCACTTGCCCGGTGTCGACATCAAGGTTCCGTGGGAGCTGGCCCGCCTGCAGCACCTGCCCGCCCTGGCACTGGCCTGCCACTTCGCACGTCAGCACATGCCGGGATTCAAAGAGGCTTTGATCTACGAACAGGAACTGCGAAACCAGATTCTCGATTTCATAGCCAACAACCCTCCTGGCTTCGGCGTCAACTGGAGCTGTGCGATGGACGTGGCGATCCGCTGCGCCAATCTACTGGTGGCGCGAGACATTCTCATCGCCTCAGGCGCATCGCTGGACGAAGGGTTCGAAAGCTGCTTCGCCGCCAGCATTTACGCACACGCCAGGCATGTCATCAAGAATCTGGAGTGGTCGCCGATGTACCGTGGCAACCACTATCTGGCCAACATCGTGGGGCTGCTCTTCGCAGCGGCCTACCTGCCCGGCGATGAAGAGGTGAACAGTTGGCTCGTATTTGCGACGCAGGAACTGCTGGCCGAAGTCCAGTATCAGTTCCACGAGGATGGCAGCAACTTCGAGGCCTCTGTCTGCTACCACCGTCTGTCTGCCGAAATGGTGTTGTGGGGATGCGCCGTTCTGACGGGCCTTTCGCAATCGCAGCGCGCCGTGCTGGCGCAGCCCGAGCACTCGCGTCTGCGGCCATTGCCCCGGCTGCGGCCCACGGCGTTTGAGATGCACCCTGTGCCCGGCAGCGGCGACCGCACCTCGCCCGTGCCGCCCTGGTGCTGGGCGCGCCTGGGCCGAATGGCGGATTTCACCGAGGCACTAACGCGTCCAGACGGTGCAGTGGTCCAGTTCGGCGATAACGACAGCGGCCGTTTCATCACGTTGTTGAGCGGCGAGCAAGTCCGTGCTGGCAACGATCCGTCGAACCCTTTGTGGTCGCTGGATCACGCGGCCTTGGTGGCGGACATCCGCACGCTTCTCGGGGCGAGGACGAACCTCCAGGGTGTCGACAACGTCAGGGCTTTTACGGTGCGGCGATTTGCCGGCCTGGATGACTGCGGCACAGCGCACTCACGCACGCACAAGGACGAAGCCCAGCGCCTGGTGGGTGATGATGGCGTCTGGCAGAAACACCTGCGCAATTTCGAACAGACACCGCCGCAGAGTCGTTGGACAACTCGCTTCGCCGCCGCATCCTCCGGCCTGCGCAACGACGTTCAATGCGCCGCATTCTCCGGCATGGGTTGCTACGTGTGGCGCAGCGACCGCCTGTTCCTCGCGGTGCGGTGCGGCGAGATTGGCGTGGCGGGTCTGGGGGCACACGCACACGGCGACCAGCTGGCAATCGAACTCGTCATCGATGGCATCAACCACGTGCGCGACCCAGGCACCTATGTCTACACGCCTTCGCCTCAACAGCGTAACGCCTACCGGAGTGCGCACGCTCACCATGTGCCCCACGTCAAGGGGCGCGAGCCGGTCGATCTCACACTGGGTCTGTTCGATCTGCGTGGCAGCGCGACCGGCGAATGCCTCTACGTCGGACCCCGCGGCTTCATCGGTCGGCACAAGGGATATGGCGCCTGGGTCGTCCGCATGGTTGCGCTCGAAGATGACCACATCAACCTCCACGACATGGCCGAAGGCGGCCTGACACTGTCCTCTTCAGACCCCGCCCCATTGCCCTTTTCGCAAGGGTATGGCCGGGTGCTGGGTTAAGCCGCAAGTCTGCCCGTGAAAATACTGCTGATCACCCATTCCTATACACCGGACCTGACGCCTCGCGCCTTTCGCTGGGCCGCGCTGGCGCAACAGTTCGCCAGCGCCGGCCACGAAGTCCACATCTTGTGCGCGGCTGCCGTGGGCACAAAGCCGAACGAAGAAGTGGCGGGCATTATGGTGCACCGGGTAGGCGATGCCTTGCTCGATGCATCCGCGCGCGTCACGCCCGGCGCTACCACTGCTGGGTTGACAAGAACGGGGGGCGGCTGGCGCCAAGCCTTGCGCGCCAAGCTGCGCAAAACCGCGCGGTGGATCTGGCGCATCACCTATTGGCCGGACTACGCCTGCGGCTGGATTCTCCCGGCCACCAAGAAGGCCCGCGCGGCGTGCAAGACGCACCGCTATGACTGGATCGTGTCCGTGTCTCACCCCTTCAGCGGGCACGTGGTGGGCTGGCTCACGCACAAGCATGCACACGGCGCACGATGGTTCGTCGACATCGGCGATCCGTTCTGCCTCATGGAAGAGCCCGCCCCCAACAACCGGCGCCTGTTCGCCAGGCTCAACCGATGGGCCGAGGACCGCATCCTTTCGCTGGCCGACGCCATCAGTGTCACGACCGAGTCGACGCAGCGGCTGTACGAATCGCACTTCCCGCAATCACGCGGCAAACTGCACCTGATGCCGCCATTGTTGTCGCTGCCAGCCTTGCCTGTGGACCTCCCGCGCCAAGCGCGGGAGGTCGTGCGTTTGGTCTTCGTCGGCACGTTGTACCGCCAGCTGCGCAGCCCGGTGTTTTTGCTGCAGACATTCGCCGCCTTGGCCGCTGCCATGCCGAACAGCACCCTGGAACTTCACTTCTACGGTGCGGTCAACGACTGCGGCAATGAACTGGCAGCCGCGCCTGACAGCGTGCGCTCACGGGTCTTTGTGCATGGTGTCGTCGATCGGGCGGCGGTTCATGTCGCCATGCTGGACGCGGACATCTTGGTCAATATCGGAAACGACTCCGCTTCTCAACTGGCGAGCAAAGTCATCGAATACATGGCGGTAGGGCGGCCCATCCTGAACATCATCAGTTCGCCGGCCGACACTTCGTTGACCGCACTCTCGGACTATCCCGCCACGCTGACACTGGTGCGCAGCATTGCACCCACAGGCACCGATCTGGCGTCCCTGCGCACGTTCATCGAATCGCTCCCGCAGGTTCATCCCGATACCGTGGCTCGCGTTAGGGACCGATACTCGGCGGCACACATCGCTGGGCTCTACCGTGCAGCACTGGAACAACCCCACGTGGGAAAAGAACATGGCCGATGACATCGTTTCCCGCCGCTACCTGAGCGGCGAATACGCAGACAAGAACCCGGACTGGGATTCCGGCGACGCGCCCTGGAAGGCCGCCTTGGTCGCGGACATCCTGCTGCGCAACAAGATACGGCCGCAAACCTTGGTCGAGGTCGGATGCGGTGCTGGCGGCGTGCTGGCTGCGCTGCGCTCGTCCTACCCCGGAACGCAGTTGTCGGGCTACGACATAGCGCCTGGCGCCGCAGGCTTCTGGGCGCGGCACGAAACCGCTCGCATCCATTTCGAAGTGGGCGACTTTCTTGAAATCAACCACGGGGCCCAAGACGTGGTGTTGCTACTGGACGTACTCGAACACCTGGGCGACCCCTTCAGTTTCCTGGAACGGCTCCGTCCCCACGGCCGGTACGCGGTGTTTCACATCCCGCTGGATCTCTCCGCGATCAGCGTGTTACGAGAGTCGCCACTTTTACATGTGCGCGAGCAGGTCGGACACATCCACTACTACACGCGCAAGCTCGCCCTGGCGATGCTGGAAGAATGCGGCTACGAAATCATCGAAGCACGCTACACGGGTGCCGCTCTGAACGCGCCGCGGCGCTCGCTCAAGACCCGGCTCGCGGGCCTCGCGCGCAAAGCCGTATTTGCCATCAACCACGATATGGGTGCGCGCCTGATGGGTGGCGAGACCTTGCTCGTCCTCGCCGCTCCCAAGGTACCATCGTGACCCTGATTGTTCACGCGCCCAACATCCACCAAGGTGGCGGACGCACGCTGCTGCTGTCGTTACTTAATGCCATTGCGCTGGACGACAGCCTTGCATTGTTGGACAGCCGCCTCGACAAATCGTCCGTGCCTTCGTCGCTCGCCTTCGAGCGCTTCTCGCCCACCCTGCTCGGGCGTTGGTACGCGGAACGCCGTGTGCAGCAGTTGACCAGGCCCGGCGACACTGTTCTGTGCTTTGGCAACCTGCCGCCCTTGTTGCGCAACCAAGGCAAAGTGGTGGTGTTCCTGCAAAACCGCTATCTGTTCGGTCAGCGCGATTTGAGCGCGTTTTCGCTGCGGGAGCGCTTGCGCATTCGGCTGGAACGGCTGTGGTTCGCGCGGCGCGTGGACGCAAGCGCCATGGCCGTCTACGTTCAAACCGCCTCGATGGCCGAAGAACTCCACCGCGCGGCGGGCATCGAGCCCAAGGTCTTTCCGTTTGCCCCCGCAGAAACCGAACCCCAGGCAACGAGGGACGATCCGTCTTTCGACTTCATTTACGTGGCCTCGGGCGAGCCACACAAACACCACCGCGAGCTGATCGAAGCTTGGCGAATTCTGGGACAGCAGGGCCTGCTCCCTTCGCTCTGCCTGACTCTCGATCCGGAGAGACACGCCCCACTGGTGCAGCACCTAAGGCGTGCCGTTCAAGACCATGGGTTGCGGATTACAAATCTGGGCACGGTCGCAGCGCAGGAGATGACACAACGTTACCAGCAGGCCCGGGCGCTCATCTATCCTTCCACCCTGGAGTCGTTCGGTCTTCCTCTGATCGAAGCATCCCGGCTGGGTCTGCCGATACTTGCGTCAGAGTTGGACTATGTGCGCGACGTGGTTTGCCCGAACGTGACCTTCGACCCCCACTCGCCACTGTCGATCGCCCGTGCCGTCGGCCGATTTCTCAACGGCGTCGAAGTACCGCCGCGCGTGCTGTCGAGTGTGGAGTTCGTACAAGAGGTGCTTCGCGACTGCAATAGGGACAGGGGTGTGAGAAGCAATGCCGCTTAAAATCTTTTCGCCGTCAGTACGAACGAAACACCCATAAGAAAAGCACACCGACCCAACCATCCTCGGTTGGGATGCGCTGCAGTAATCTGAGTACACGCCCAAGACGCTGCACTTCCTCCAGCAAAGTGGTGGGAATGTGAACATCTTCCATCCTTCCCGGCATTCCCCACAACGCACTGGGATTCTGAATTCAGATGATTCGCTTTTTCGCTCTGCTCTTCACGATCGCATGTCTCGCACTCGCCCTATTGGCGGGTTCCCGCTACCAAGGGCACTGGCTGACCTATGCAGTATTCACGCTCACCGCGAACGCTTTGTTGTTCAACGGTTTCCGAAAGAATGCGCTCTACTTCGACACCTTCATTGGCATCTTTCTGTGGCTGGGGTTCTGGCTGAAGTTGTCCGTGCGAGTGGCTTTCATGGCAGGACGATTCAGCGAGCCCGTCGGGGCGTTTGACGGCTCGGCGGCCGCTTTCGATCACGCATTGACCATCGCTTCATGTGGCTTTGTCGGTTTGCTGGCGGCCAGCTTTATGCGACAAAGATTCTTTAGCTACACAGCCACTCCACCCTCTTGCGCGGGTCAAGGCTTGTTCGAGGTTTACCGGGTGTACCGCAAAACCCTTGTTGCGCTTTTCGTGCTGCTGGTCATCGCAGTGGCAGCGAGCAACATCGGGCTGGGCATCTACCAAAGAGGCATGGTGGTGCAAACCGTGCTGCCATTCGGCCTCAACGGCATCTACAAATGGTTGCTGCAATTCGGCTTGGCGTCGATTGCGGCCTTGATCATCCGCTTTGAGATCGAGTTGCAACGCAAGATCTCCATGCTGGCTATCTTTCCGCCTTTGCTGGAATGCTTTTTCTCCAACGTTTCGCTGTTGAGCCGCGGCATGATTCTCAACGCGGCAGCCCTTGGATTGGGTGGTCTGCGCACCTTGCTCGCCGCGAAGATTCGCCTGGACATCAGGACGATGGTGGTCGCTACCGTCGCATTCTCTATCCTGTTCGTAGCATCGGTGCTCGCCGTCAACTACCTGCGGGCCAACAGTGTTCTGCGTGACATTGAGGCACCGCGCACGTCGGCGACTGCGGCTCCCACCCTTGCGTACAGCTCGGCCGACATTGCAGCGAATGCAAGAGACATGACCGGCCCTCTCTTCATCGACCGTTGGGTGGGCATCGAAGGGGTGATGGCCGTGTCCTCTTCCAATCGCCTCGGCTGGAATTTGTGGAATGAGGCGTGGCTGGAGAAATTCCAAGAAGGCCAGCTGAGCTTGTATGACCGCTACTTTATCGACTCACCCTACGCGATACCTACCATTGACAAAGCCAAGCACCATTTCGTTTCACTCCCTGGCGTCATCGCATTCTTCTACTACCCAGGTTCCCTAGCGTTCGTGTTCGTCGGCCTTCTGCTGATCGGGTTGACAGGAGCCATGTACGAATATTTGGCTTACCGACTAGGCGGCCAGAACTGGGTTCTGTGCTCCCTTCTCGCCCAGGTGGTTGCGTTTCGGTATGCAAGCTTTGGTTACGTGCCGAAGCAGTCTTACTTGTTGTTCGGCACATTGGTCTTGAACGTATTGCTCATCGCTGCCGCCGGCTGGGTACTGCAACGCTGGATGGCCAGATTCCGTGCATCGGACTGAAACTGCTGACATGGAATCCGTTCACTTGAATCGCCCTGTGCTGACGTCCCGGCGCGCGTTGCTCGTGTTCCCGCTCGCGGCCCTGCTGAACTCGTTTTCAATGACGGCACTGCTGCTGGTCTTCGGCCTTGCGGGTCAGTCCGAGATCGCAGCCAACATCGGCCTTGTACAGGGTGCGACGTTGGCGCTCTTCTATGCGTTTTCGGCAAATGCCCGAAACCTTATTCTTGCGGACCCCACGGGCTCTGCAGCTGCACGCCTGTTGCAGACCCGCTTCTGGCTGTTGCTGCCACTCTCGGCCGCGGCGTATCTGCTCAGCGTGAGCGTGGGCGATGCCAGCGCTGCGCTCGCGCTGGTGTTGATCCTGCGGCGGGCGTCGGAATGGCTGGGCGAGATCGGACTTGCGCGGCACGAACAGAAATACCAGCTCACCATTCCGACGCAAGCCATGTTCGCCGAGACTTTCTCGTTTTTGCTCTGCTTACTGCCATTGCTTGTGGACTGGGATCTGGCCGCCTGCGCCGTTCCGTGGGCGCTGGCGCCGCTCCTGGCTGCGCGCCAGGCACGTCTCACGTTGCGCGCGGGCACAAGAGACTTTTCGTTGAAGACGCTGCTCCCGCATTTCGGGTCGACCGCCATCATCGGCACCGGCGTCTATGTGTTTCGCATATCCATCGTATTGTTGGCGGGGAAGGTGGTGGCCGGCGATCTCTTCACCGCTTTTGCCATCGGCGGCCTCATTCCGACGATCTATGGACAGGCACTGGCGCCAACGCTGGCGCACCGCTATGGCTCGAGAGGCCTGCCCAAATGGCTGCTGATCGTTCCATTGGGCATGTTGTTGATAGCAGCTTGGGTGGTGGCTCTGGGCGTAACGCAGCCCGACTGGCTGGGTGCGCTGGATCGTGCGCCCAATTTCTGGCTCGCCACTGGGATTTCGATAGCAGGCGGCGCGCTGATGAGCGTGGCAGCCACGCTGCGCACACGCCTGATCCAGCGGGCCGGCGGGGAAGACGTATTCGGCCCGGATTTGTTGGCCAATGTGCTGATTGCCACCTGCGTGCCGTTTGTTTTCTACGTGTTGGGACCGAATGCCTTGGCCGGTCTGTACGGCTTGAGCGGGTTTCTCAGCCTGGCCTTCTTGGCAGGCGTGGGCTGGCAGCGCAAAAGCACCGCGTCCGCCCACCTGCAACCGATTCTGTTAGCCATCGGCTTCCTTTTGCTCCTTCCGTTCTTCTTTCAACTCAATGGCGGACTGTTTCGCGACGCAATTTATGTGTTCGACGCCGAAGGCAGCATCTTGAAGCTGCCCCTACCTTTGTCGATACTGGCCTTGTTTTCAGGGATTGCACTGCTGGGCAACTACGCGGCCGCCGCGCGCACTTTGGCGATCCTGTTCTTCACAGCGCTGCTGTTCGTGATGACCTCGCTCACGATCTCCCAGGGCAACAACACATACGAAGGCGCCAAACTGATTCTCCTGGCGCAGTTTCTGCTGCCCATGTTTGGCCTGGTTCTGGGCCAGATGTATGGCGCATCGACCGCTGTACCAGTTTTTGAGCGCGCCGCACTGTGGGTCCTGCTGCTAATCTTGCCAGCCCAACTGCTAGCAACATGGCTTCAGGGCTACACGCTGCTGCATCCCAAGGTATTCTTCTTCAGCATCTACCAGCATTTGCAGTACGTACCTATGGTCGTTGTGGCATTGCTGATGATGGTCAGCCAGGCGCTATGGGACCGCGGCGTAGCCTGCCGCGTTACGCTGGGCATTCTCCTGCCGGTCGCCATGGTTTACATCGTGGCATCGCTTTCCTGGGGAGCTGTACTGGGTGCGGGGGTCTGCCTCGCCTGCTTTGCTCTGAGTCATCTACGCAAGATCCGCATTAGTCGACGCGCCATAGCGTCCGTGGCGCTTGCGGGAGTTTGCGTAGTGTCGTACGTGGTTCTTTCAGAAACCGGTGTCTTGGCCCAGTCTTTGAGCAAGGCCGGCGGACCCCGCACCACCTTGCAATGGCGCGACAAACTGGCCCCGTACCTGGACCAGACTGAAACTTCTGCGCCTGCAACCGGCGCGACCCGCATGACGCACTGGCGCTTCTACGCCGACGGGATCATGGAATCGCCCGCGGCTTTCTTTCTTGGCCATGCAACCCCCCCAGATCGGAACCATCACCCCAGCGCGCACAATTACTGGCTCGACGGTCTGTATAACTTTGGCGCGATCTCGATGCTGCCCTTGATCATCCTCCTGGTCACAACAGTCCAGTGGATTTGGCAGCGGCGTAGTGACGTGATATCAAAGCCAGTTCTTCTCGGAACGACAATGGCAGCGCTTTACCTCCTTCTCTTCGAGAACATGCTCAAGGTAGGGATGCGCCAACCTTACCCGGGCATCATTACGTTCTTCATCTGGGGGCTGCTGATCGCGCGCTTGCAAATCCCTTCGGCAACCGGCGAGAAAAACGGCGCATTGATCGCATGAAGGTCCTCATCTTCACACAATACTTCTGGCCCGAAACCTTCGGTATCAACGCACTGACGAGAAAGCTGCGTGACGAGGGCGTTGAGGTCACCGTCATGACCGGCAAGCCCAACTACCCCGAAGGCAAGATGTTCGCTGGTTATTCCGCATGGGGCACTGCCCGCGAGAGCTACGACGGCATTGAGGTCCTCCGTGTGCCGCTCTTCCCGCGCGGCAAACAGTCGCCGCTGCGGCTGCTGCTGAACTACCTGTCGTTCATCATGGCCGGCGCGGTCGTCGGACCCTGGATGTTACGACGGCGCTCATTCGACGCTGTCTTCGTTTACGCCCCATCCCCGTTGCTGCAGGCCCTTCCCGCTATCTGGCTCGCCCGACTTAAGTGCGCACCTTTGGCGTTGTGGGTGCAGGACCTCTGGCCCGAGAGCCTGTCCGCCACTGGCTTCATCAAGAACCAGCGCGCGCTGGATCTGGTAGCTCACGCGGTTCGCTTCATCTATCGACACACCGACAGGGTTCTGGTGCCCTCCGCGGCGTTCCGTGCCCCCATTCTGGCGCTGACCGAGGGTGCGGCCGACATCCACTACTACCCCAACGCATGGATCGAAGAACCGGTGGCCGACACCACGGCCGATGTGGCGACATTGGCCAAAGACATCGCCTCGGGATTCTCGGTAGTCTTCGCTGGCAACCTCGGCGCCGCTCAGTCCCTGGACACCATCCTGGATGCAGCCGAGCGGCTCCAATCGGTCGGGTCGCAAGCCCGGTTCTTTTTGATCGGCAGTGGAAGCCTCTCTTTGTGGCTGAGCGACGAGATCCAGCGCCGCAAGCTTCGTAACGTATTACTGCCCGGTCGGTTTGCACCTGACACGATGCATCGACTGTACGAGGCGGCGTCTGCATTGCTGGTGTCGCTGCGCGACGAACCGATCTTCGCCCTCACCATTCCGAGCAAGATCCAAGGCTATTTGGCCGCGGGGCGGCCGATCATTGCCTCGCTCAACGGCGAAGGTGCCCGGGTGGTCAAGGAGGCCAAAGCGGGTGTGGCATGTGCCGCCGGAGATGCGCGGGCGCTCGCTGAAGCGGTGCAGGCTCTGGTGGGGATGAACGACCGTTCACGCGCCAAAATGGGCGAAAATGCGCGCCGGTATGCGCTTGCTCATTTCTCTCTGGACCGGTTGGCCAGTGATTTGGTGGGACAGTTCGAAGAACTCGTGGCCACACACGCCATTCAAAAACAGGAGAAAT
This sequence comes from Hydrogenophaga sp., assembly GCF_030158645.1. Lineage (GTDB taxonomy): Bacteria > Pseudomonadota > Gammaproteobacteria > Burkholderiales > Burkholderiaceae_C > Hydrogenophaga. Next base: position 43,669 of record NZ_JAOASO010000094.1, read on the forward strand.
CACGGTGACAGTTTTGGTGTTGGGTGCCTCGGGCATGCTGGGTAACGCCATGCTGCGCAGCCTGGCGCAGTCAGACGAATACGAGGCATGGGGAACAGCCCGGTCGAACGGTGTGTTGAAAAACTTCGATGCCGTCTTGGCGAAGCGCATCATCACGGGCATTGATGTCGAGAACATCGACTCACTGGCCGCTCTGCTGGCCGACGTGCGGCCTTCGGTCGTGATCAACTGCATCGGGCTGGTAAAACAACTGGCGCAAGCGGACGATCCGCTTTCCGCATTGCCCATCAACGCACTGCTTCCACATCGACTGGCCCGTCTGTGTAGTTTGGTGGGTTCGCGCTTCGTGCATATCAGCACAGACTGCGTCTTCAATGGCAAAAAGGGCGATTACCGCGAGTCCGATCCGTCAGATGCGGAAGACCTGTACGGCCGCTCCAAATACTTGGGCGAAGTGGCGTATCCGCATGCCATCACGCTGCGCACTTCAATCATCGGCCACGAACTGAGCAGCGCACACGGACTGGTTGGCTGGTTTCTCGCCCAAGAGGGTACGGTCAAGGGCTATCGGAAGGCCATCTTCTCTGGCCTGCCCACGGTGGAGCTCTCGCGAGTCGTGCGCGATGTCGTAATGCCCAACCCTGAGCTGTCGGGCCTTTACCATGTAGCGGCACAGCCCATCGCCAAATACGATCTATTGAAGCTGGTGCGCGACGCCTACGGCAAGACGATCGATATCGAGCCCGACGATCGCGTCGCCATCGATCGGTCATTGAACGCCGAGCGCTTCCGAGAGGCCACCGGATACGTTGCCGCGCCTTGGCCTGAACTCATCGCGCGGATGCGCGACTTTCACTAAAGGACATTGGGATGTTTGCAGG
>NZ_JAOASO010000095.1 GCF_030158645.1 Hydrogenophaga sp.
GCGCCGGCACCGCAGGCACCCGGCATCGACGACACCGCCCCGGACACCGACGACGAACTGCTGGCCGCCGCGGCCGTGAAGAAGCGCACCCCGCCCGCCGCCACCCGCAGCCTGCCGCCGGCACAGCCGCCCGCCAGCACGCGGCTCGACTACGCCGTGACCGGCCGCATCAAGGGCATCGCCTACAACGCCGAAGGCCAGCTCGACTGGGCACTGGCCGATGGCCGCTACAGCGCCCGCATGGAAATGAAGGTGTTTTTGCTGGGCAGCCGGGTGCAGACCAGCACGGGGCAGGTGGGCCCTGCCGGCCTGAGCCCCGAGCGCTTCGCCGACAAGAGCCGCAGCGAAAAAGCCGCGCACTTCGACGCGGTGCAGAAGCGCGTCCGCTTCAGCAACAACGCCCCCGATGCGGTGCTGCTGCCCGGCGCACAGGACCGCCTGAGCCTGTTCCTGCAGATCGCCGGTCTGTTGCAGGCCCGACCACAGGCCTACACGAGCGGACAGACCATCGAGATGCCGGTGGTCGGCACGGGCGATGCCGACCTCTGGCGCTTCGAAGTGGGCGACGAGGTCACGCTGTCCTTGCCCGCGGGCGAGATGCGCGCGCGGCAGATCAGACGCCTGCCGCGCAAGGAGTTCGACAGCACGGTGGAGATGTGGCTGGCGCCCGCGTTGCAGCACCTGCCGGTGCGCCTGCGCGTGACCCAGGCCAACGGCGATGTGGCCGATCAACAACTCAGCCGGCTGCCGTAGGCGTTTGGACCTCATTTGTGCCGGAAATGACACGCCTCTTGAAATGAGACGGAACGTTGCCACGTAAAGACCACTCAGAACTTCAAGAGCGCCCAGGTTTGCCGATATAAGAGATACCGGAAGCCGGTTTTCGCAACACAAGGAATTTCAGTCATGAACATGCTCTACGACTCGGATGCCTTCGCTGTGGTCCACATCCTGGCCAACGCACCCGCCGAGGGTGAAGACACCACCGCCCAAGGCCCGCAAATGCCGCGCCACGGCTTCGAGATCGTGGACAAGCGATCGGGCAAGGAGGTCTACCTCGACGGCTCCTGGGCCGAGATGTTCCAGATCCAGATCACCGCCTGGCAGCAAAGCACCCCTTCGCAGGAAGAGGTGGAAGACACGCTGGAAGGCTATGCCGAACTGGCTCAAATGCCCGTTGTGATGCATTGAGGGCCCCACCCCCGCTCATCAGCCCGGTCTTGACCGGGCTTTTTCACGCCTGTCGGTAGCGCCAGCGATAAACCGGCTCGGCCAACACCAGCACCGCCACCAGCCGGCAGACCTGGAACGCCGTGACCACCGGCACGCCGAGCTGCAAGACCTTGGCGGTGATGGCCATCTCGGCGATGCCGCCGGGCGCGGTGCCCAGCAACAGCGTGGCCGGGTGCAGGCCGGTGGCTTTCGACAGGGCCCAGCCGAACAGCGCGCAGATCCCCATCATGAAAAAGCTGGCCAGGGCGACCGAGGCCAGCCAGCGCGGCGCCGTGTGCACAAACGCGGGTGTGAAACGCACGCCCAGGCTCACGCCGATGACCAGTTGCGCGGCGTTGGTCAGTGGCTGCGGGATGGCAGACAGGGTGACACCGGAGAGCGTGACCACCATGGTGACCACCAGCGCGCCCATGAACCACGGATTCGCGCGGCCCAGCCACTGCATGAGCAGCGCCCCCACCAGCGTGAGGCCGGCCAGCGCCAGCAAGCCGGTGGGCTGCACATCGCGCAGGCCCAGGGTGAGCGTGTCCAGGCCGCTCACGCCCCAGAACTGCAGCGCAAACGGGATGGTGAGCGTGACCAGCAGCACGCGCAGGCTGTGCGCGGCGGCCACCAGATCGGTGCGGGCGCCCTGGCGCTCGGCGATCAGCGTCATCTCGGACGCGCCGCCGATGGCACCGGCGAAGTACGTGGTGCTGAACAACTGAGCGGGTGTGAGATGCGCCAGGTGCCCGGCGTGCAACCGGCGCAACCAGGCGCCGAAACCCAGGCCCAGCAGCAAGGCCCAGGCGATGCCGAGCGCAATCGCCCACCACAGGCTGGCGACCAGCGCGCCCACAGCGGGGGTGAAGTACAGCCCCAGCGCCGTGCCGATCACCCACTGCCCGGCGTTGCGAAACGGCGCCCAGCTCTCGGTGCGCCCACCCAGCACCGACACCAGCGACGTGGCCAGCAGGGGGCCGATCATCCAGGGGATGGGGGTTCGCAGCCACACGCACAGCCAGGCGGCGGCCAGCGCGAGCAACAAGGTGAGGAGGACACGCGGCCACGAGGAGGGGCCGAAGGCGGGCAAGGAAGGCACTCGGTTAATGGTGTGATGCACCGGCCATCAGCGGCAGGCCGCTTAGTATCGGTCGATGAACTGTCGATCTGCTGTCGTGCTGGTGTTGGGTGTGGCTCTGCTGGGCGCGTGCGCGCACCCGCCGCCCACCCACGTGTCCACCTTGCTGGAACGCGTGATGCCCGTGCAGGTGCTGCTGCTCGGTGAACAGCACGATGCGCCCGAACACCAGGCCCTGCAACGGGACGTGGTGCAGACGCTGGCCGCGCGCGGCCAGCTGGGTGCGCTGGTGATGGAAATGGCCGAACAAGGTCACCAGACCGCCGGCTTGCCGACGGACGCCAGCGAAGCCCGCGTGCGCGAGGCCCTGAACTGGACCGACCAGGGCGGCTGGCCCTGGCCGGTGTACAGCGCGGTGGTGATGGCCGCGGTGCGGGCCGGCGTCCCTGTGCTGGGCGGTGACTTGCCGCGCAGCCAGATGAAGGTTGCCATGGCCAACGCCGCACTGGAGGGCCGCATCGGCAGCGCTGGACTGCAGGAGCAACGCCAGGGCATTCGCGAAGGCCACTGCGACCTGCTGCCCGAGAGCCAGATCGCCCCGATGACCCGCATCCAGCTGGCGCGCGACGACACCATGGCACGCACCGTGGTGGCCGCTGTCGAGAAGGCAGGCGCCGGCAAAACCGTGGTGCTGGTGGCCGGCAACGGCCATGTGCGGCGCGACCTGGGTGTACCGCTGTACCTGCCCAAGGAGCTGACACACCGCGTGGTGATGGCGCAGGCGGGTTCCGCCACCACAGCCCCGCCGGCCGATGCCGTGTGGCCCACACCCCCGCTACCACCGCGCGACCACTGCGCCGAACTGCGCCAGCAGTTCAAGCGCTGAAAGCGGCGCTCAGGCCGCGCGTTTGATGGCGTCGGCCAGGGTGCCGACCAGGGTCTCGATCTGCGCCTTCTCCACGATGAAGGGCGGCGCGAACACCAGGTTCTCGCCCGCATTGCGCACCAGCACACCGCGGTGGTAGCAGTCCATGAACACGTCGAACGCACGCTTGCCTGGCAGGCCGGCGATGGGCGCCAGTTCCACCGCCGCGGCCAGCCCGAGGCTGCGGATGCCGATCACGTTGGGCAGGCCCATGAGGGCGGCGTGCATCGCATCACCCAGCACCGGGCCCATCTCGCCGGCGCGCTCGAACAGCTGCTCTTCGCGGAACAGATCGAGCGTGGCGATGGCCGCCGCGCACGCCACCGGGTGGCCCGAGTAGGTGTAGCCGTGGAAGAACTCGATGGCGTGCTCCGGCGCGCTGCCGTGCGCACCCATCATGGCGTTGTAAATGCGGTCGGTACAGACCACGCCACCCAGCGGGAAGACGCCGTTGGTGACGGCCTTGGCAAAGTTCAGCATGTCGGGCTGCACGCCGTAGTAATCGGACGCGAAGGCGGTGCCCAGGCGGCCGAAGCCGGTGATGACCTCGTCGAAGATCAGCAGGATGCCGTGCTTGTCGCAGATTTCCCTGAGGCGTTTCAGGTAGCCCTGCGGCGGCACGTACCAGCCGGCGCTACCGGCCACGGGCTCCACGATCACGGCCGCGATGTTGCTCGGATCGTGCAGCGGCAGGATGCGGTTCTCCAGCTCCAGCAGCAGGTCTTCGTTCCAGACCGGCTCGGTGTTGTGGATGTAGGCGTGGTTCACCGGATCGTGGATGAAACGCAGGTGGTCCACGCGCGGCAGCAGGCTGGTGCCGTAGACCTTGCGGTTGGCCGGAATGCCGCCCACCGACATGCCGCCGAAACCCACGCCGTGGTAACCGCGCTCGCGACCGATGAACATGTTGCGGTGACCCTCGCCGCGCGCGCGGTGGTAGGCCAGCGCCACCTTCATCGAGGTGTCGGCGGCCTCGCTGCCGGAGTTGCAGAACAGCACCTTGTTCAGGTCGCCGGGCGCCATGGCGGCGATCATCTCGGCCGCGCGAAACGCCTTGTCGTTGCTCACGCTGAAGGCGGTGCTGTAGTCCAGCGTGTCGAGCTGTTTCTTGATCGCTTCGTTGATCGGCTTGCGGTTGTGCCCCGCGCCCACGCACCACAGGCTGGAGATGCCGTCGATGACCTGGCGGCCGTCGTGCGTGGTGAAGTGCATGCCGTCGGCCGCCACGAAGATGCGCGGGTCCTTGGCGAAGCTGCGGTTGGGGGTGAAGGGCAACCACTGGTTGTCCATGCGAAGGTCGTTGTAGGCCATGGGGCGTCTCCGGCACAGATGTAAAACGGGAATTGTGGCACCGGCCATGCCCTGGCGGGGGCTCCACTGCCCGCGCCACACGCAGGCCCACCGCCCATGGGTCAAAAGGCTTGCTGCGACAATCATCCGGCCATGAACCACACCTATGTCCTCACCCTGTCCTGCCAGGACCGCCCCGGCATCGTGCACGCCGTCTCCGGCTTCTTGTTCGAGCACGGCGGCAACATCGAAGAAGCCGCGCAGTACAACGACCACGACACCGGTCTGTTCTTCATGCGCGTGCAGTTCGCCTGCGCCCAGCTCACGCAGGACGACCTGCGCCTGCACCTGAAGCTGTTCGCCGAGCCCTTCGGCATGCGCTGGAGCCTGCACCCGCTGGCCGAGCCGGTGCGCACGGTGATCTTCGTCAGCAAGGAAGGCCACTGCCTCAACGACCTGATGTTCCGCTGGAAGAGCGGCCTGCTGCCGCTGGACATCCGCGCCATCATCAGCAACCACCGCGAGTTCTACCAACTGGCCGCCAGCTACAACGTGCCGTTTCACCACATCCCGGTGACGGCGGCCACCAAGGCGCAGGCCGAGGCCAAACAGCTCGACATCATCCGCAGCGAAGGCGCCGAACTCGTGGTGCTGGCGCGCTACATGCAGGTGCTGAGCAACGACCTGTGCCGCGAACTCGCGGGCAAGGCCATCAACATCCACCACAGCTTTCTGCCCAGCTTCAAGGGCGCCAAGCCTTACTACCAGGCGCACGACCGCGGCGTGAAGCTCATCGGCGCCACCGCGCACTACGTGACGGCCGACCTCGACGAAGGCCCGATCATCGAACAGGACGTGGCCCGTGTGGACCACACCGACACCGTGGAAGACCTCACCGCGCGCGGCCGCGACACCGAGAGCCAGGTGCTGGCGCGGGCCGTCAAATGGCACAGCGAGCACAGGGTTCTGTTGAATGGACACAAGACGGTCGTGTTCAAGTGACCATTCGCATTCCGCCCATTCAATGTTTGTTGACGTTCGAGGCGCTGGCGCGCCTGCGCAGCGTCACGCAGACGTCGGATGAGCTCAATGTGACGCCGAGTGCGGTGAGCCACCGCATCAAGCAGCTGGAACAGATCCTGGGCACCAAGCTGTTCGGCCGGGCGGATTTTTCACTCACCACCGAAGGCAGCGAGTACCTGGCCCATGTGCGCGACGGCCTGGCCACGCTGCAGAAATTTCCAAGCAACGCGGCCGCGCCCGGCCGGCGCAAGCTGCGCGTCGCCGTCACGCCCACGTTTGCGCGCTCGGTGCTGCTGCCGCGCCTCAAGCAGTTCAGCGACGCCTACCCCGAGATCGACCTCACGCTGCAGGTGAGCATTCCGCTGCTGGACGTGGTGGCCGAAGACGCCGATCTCACCGTGCGGTTCGGCACCGGGCGCTACGCCGACGTGGAACACGTCTGCCTCATGAAAGACGAGGTGACGCCGCTGGCCTCACCCGCTTTCGTGCGCGAGCACGGCCCGTTCGAAAGCGCGCTGGACCTGGAGGGTGTGCCGCTGCTGCGCAGTCCGCTGGAGCCCTGGCGCACCTGGTTTGCCGCGCACGACCTCGACTGGCCCGAACCCAACGAGGGCTCCCAGTTCAACGACATCGGCCTGATGTGCGACGGCGCAGCCGCCGGCATGGGTGTGGCCCTGGTGCGGCTCAAGCTCGCCGCGCCTTGGCTGGAGCACGGCACGCTGGTGCCGCTCTACAGCCGCCACGTGCCCAGCCCACACGCGCACTACCTGTGCTGGCGCACCGGCACCATGGACCGATGGGAGTGCGCGGCGTTCACCGAGTGGCTCAAGAAGGCCGTCGGTTGACGATCCGGCGCCGGGCAGCCCCAAGCCGGATCAGCCCCCTCGGGGGGCAGCGGACCAGGCGCAGCGGGGAAGCGTGGGGGCCGCTCACTCGATCGTGAGGCGCTGACCGGCGGTTGGCAGTTTTTTCGGCAGGGTCAGCTGCAACACACCGTTCTCGTACTTGGCCTTTGACGTCGCGTTGTCGATGTCCTGCGGCAGCTGGAAGCTGCGCGACACAGCCCCGAAATAGCGCTCGCTGCGCAACAGCTTTTCACCCTCGGTCTGCCTGTCCTGCTGGCGAATTTCGGCGCGCAGCGTGACCACCGAACCGTCAATCGTGACGTGGATGTCTTCGCGCGACACGCCGGGCACCTCGGCATCCACCGCGTAGGCGTCGGGGGTCTCCTTCACATCGATCTTGATCTGCGCGGGCAGGCCTTCGCCGTGCAGGGGCTTCACGTAAAAACCAGGGGCGACGTCCTTGAAAAAGTCGTCGAACAGGTTGGTGCGGGCAATCAGACGGTTCATGGCAGGTGCTCCAGAACAAGGGTTGAACAGTTGCGCCCAAGGGCGCGTTGCGGTGTTCATCAATTGACGTTGCACCCAGGAAATTTCAAGGGGGATGCAAGTTTCTTCAAACCGCAGGCGGGGCGTTGGCCTAAACTGGCCCGGCCACCCTGCAGACACCCCGAGCCCGCCATGAACGCACCCACCTCCCCCGCCCAGGCCACCCAGCTCCAGCGCGCCACGCGCCAGGCCGAAGTGGTGCGCGCCCTGCAGGCCGTGGTGCCCGCCCATGCCCTGCTCTGGCAGGCGGAAGACACCGTGCCCTACGAATGCGACGGCCTCACCGCCTACCGCGAGCGCCCGCTGGTGGTGGTGTTGCCCGAGACCGAGGGCCAGGTGGCGGCCGTGCTCAAGGCCTGCCATGCGCTGGACGTGCCGGTGGTCGCACGCGGCGCGGGCACGGGCCTCTCGGGCGGCGCCATGCCGCACGCGCTGGGGGTGACGATGTCGCTGGCCAAGTTCAACCGCATCCTCCAGATCGACCCGCGCTCGCGCACGGCGGTGGTGCAGGCGGGTGTGCGCAACCTCGCCATCTCGGAAGCCGCCGCGCCGCACGGCCTGTACTACGCGCCCGACCCGAGCAGCCAGATCGCCTGCACCATCGGCGGCAACGTGGCCGAAAACTCCGGTGGCGTGCACTGCCTCAAGTACGGCCTGACGGTCCACAACGTGCTGCAGGTGCGCGGCTTCACGGTCGAAGGCGAGCCCGTCACCTTCGGCGGCGAGGCGCTGGATGTGCCCGGTTTCGACCTGCTCTCGCTCGTCATCGGCAGCGAAGGCATGCTGGCCGTGACCACCGAAGTCACGGTGAAACTGGTGCCCAAGCCCCTGCTGGCCCGCTGCATCATGGCCAGCTTCGACGACATCCGCAAAGCCGGCGACGCGGTGGCGTCCGTCATTGCCGCCGGCATCATCCCGGCCGGGCTGGAGATGATGGACAAACCCATGACCGCGGCGGTGGAAGACTTCGTGCACGCCGGCTACGACCTCAACGCCGAGGCCATCCTGCTGTGCGAAAGCGACGGCACGCCAGAAGAAGTGGAAGAGGAAATCGGTCGCATGAGCGCGGTGTTGCGCGGCTGTGGCGCCACCGCGATCGCGGTGAGCCAGAACGAGGCCGAGCGCCTGCGTTTCTGGAGCGGGCGCAAAAACGCGTTTCCGGCCAGCGGGCGCATCAGCCCCGACTACATGTGCATGGACTCGACCATCCCGCGCAAGCGCCTGGCCGACATCCTGCAAGCCATCAGTGAGATGGAAACCAAATACGCCCTGCGCTGCGTGAACGTGTTCCACGCGGGCGACGGCAACCTGCACCCGCTGATCCTGTTCGATGCCAACGACGCCGACCAGCTGCACCGCTGCGAGTTGTTTGGCGCCGACATCCTGGAAACCAGCGTGGCCATGGGCGGCACGGTCACGGGCGAGCACGGCGTGGGCGTGGAGAAGCTCAACAGCATGTGCGTGCAGTTCTCGCCCGAGGAAAACGAGCAGATGTTCAGCGTCAAGCGGGCTTTTGATACGAAATCGCTACTGAACCCGGGCAAGGTGATTCCAACCCTGCAACGTTGTGCTGAGTACGGAAAAATGCTGGTGCGCGGCGGTCGTCTGGCGCATCCGGACCTGCCCCGTTTCTGAGGGTCAAATATCACGTTCAACAAGGTGCCCCCTGGGGTACAGTTGATCGATGAGCGCTCTGTTCCCTCCGAAAGACAGCCGTCTTGAAGACCACCGACCCGAGGCACCGATCTCGGCTCGCGAACGGGCGCTGCTGCTGGAGATCGAGACCCTCAAGGCGGAAAACCTGCATTTGCGTCGCAACTACGCCCAGCACATGGGCGGCAGTCTGCACGAAGGGGTTTCCAGCGAGCTGCGCTTTGAAGGCGACTTGCCGCTCTCGCTGGAACTCGCTCTCGATTCTGACAACGCCACACCGGTGGCAGCGGCCCACCTCGAATACGAGGCACTCTTTGCGGCGCTGGGCAGCGCGTTCCCGATCGGCATCTTCCGCATCGACCAGGCCGGCCTTTTGACGCACGTGGACGCCCGGTTGCAGCAGATCTTTGCGCTGGAAAAACACGACTTCCCCAACTTTGGCTGGCTCGACCGGGTGCACCCCGACGACCTGCCGGGCGTGCAGGAGCACTGGATTCGCGGGATCGCCACCGGCGAGAGCCTGAGTCTGGAGTTCCGGCTGGTGCGTCCGGGCAACGAGGTGGTGCATGTGCTCGCCCGCAATTCACCGCTGCGCGACGAGCACGGCAACGTGACCAGCCAGCTCGGCTTCATCCAGGACATCACGCCGATGCGGGTGCTCGAAGCCGAG
>NZ_JAOASO010000096.1 GCF_030158645.1 Hydrogenophaga sp.
GCACGGCGAACATGCCGAAGGGGTAGCTGTCGCGCAGGTCCTTCTTGGTGGTGAAGGGAAACTTCGCCAAATCGGCGAGGCTGCGGCAGTCGTCCGGGTGCACGCCCGCCGCGTCGAACTTGGCGCGGTAGACGGGCGAGTTGGTGTACGCGTGGCGCAGCGTGGCCTGCAAGCGCTTGAGCTGCAGGGCACGCAGTTCGTCGACGCTGGCCTTTTCAATCGGCTCCAGGGCAAAGGCTTTCATGGGGTTCCTTCTTCGGGAAACACCGTCCCGGGAATCTGCGCGCTCTTGCCACGGAACATGGCCACCACTTCTCCGCGCTGGTTGCACACCCGCATGTCGTAGATGCCGTGACGCCCGCTGAGCGTTTGCTCGACGCCTTCGCAGGTGAGCACATCACCCGCGTGCGCGGGGCGCAGGAATTCGATGCTGCAGCCCGCGGCCACGGTGTTCTTGTTGTGGCTGTTGCAGGCAAACGCAAAGGTGGAGTCGGCGAGCGTGAAGATGAAACCGCCGTGGCAGATCTGGTGGCCGTTGAGGTGCAGCGGCTGAACCACCATGCGGATGCTGGCGCGACCCGGCTCGCAACTCAGCAACTCCATGCCCATGGTGTCCTTGCTCGCGGTGTCGACCGCGAACATCGTCTCGCCGACCTTGGCGGCTCTTTCGTGGGGACTCATCATTCCCCCTTGAACTGCGCCGGGCGCTTTTCACGAAACGCCATCACGCCTTCGATGTAGTCGTGCGTCTTGCCCAGCGCCGATTGCGTGTCGCGTTCCACGTCGAGCTGTTGGCTCAGGGTGCGGGTGGCCGCATCGCGCAGCAGCGCGCGCGTGGCGACCAGGGCCCGTGTGGGCATGGTGGCGAGTTTGGTCGCCATGGCCATTGAGGCCCCCACGCAGTCGTCGCTCACGTCCCAGATCATCCCCCACTCCTTCGCCTGCGCGGCCGGCAGCTTGTCGCCGGTCATGGCCAGCGCCATGGCACGCGCCAGGCCCAGGCGCTCCACCAGCAACCAGCTGCCACCCGCGTCGGGCACGAGGCCGATCTTGCTGAAGGCCTGAATGAAGCTGGCCCCGGTGGCGGCGATGGCGATGTCGCAGCACATGGCCAGCGACGCACCGGCACCCGCGGCCACGCCGTTGACCGCGGCGACGGTGGGCATGCGCAGGCCCTGCAAGCGCCGCGCGGTGGGGTTGAACGCCTGTTCGATCACCGGGCCGGGGTCGGCGCGTTTCACGAGGTCGGGACCCGGTGCAAAGTCGAACTCGGCCAGATCGGCGCCGGCGCAAAAACCGCGACCCGCGCCCGTGATCACGAGCGCGCGCACCACCGGGTTGGCTTCGGCCTGGTCCAGCGCGGCCCACAGGTCGCGGTGCATCTGGCGCGTGAAGCTGTTCAGGGCGTCCGGCCGGTTGAGCGTGACCAGGGCCACGGCCCCGCGCTCTTCATACAAGACGGTGGCATCGGTCATGGCGTTGGGTCTCCTCCGGCGAGCGGTGTTGTTCGGTGGTGGTTCGGCGCTGCAATTTACCATTCGCCAACCAATCGGTCGGTTAATGTTTTCCCTTGGTACCGACCGCTATAGTGAACAGCTTTTCAGCCCCCAACGACCCTCGAGGAGACCCCATGACCACCACCACCGCACCCGAATGCATCACCGTCCGCACCGAAGGTCGGGTCGGCATCGTCACGCTCAACCGCCCCAAACAACTCAACGCGCTGAACAACCAACTGATGGACGAGCTCGGCGCCGCGCTCAAGGCCTTCGACGCTGACGACGACATCGGCTGCATGATCCTGACCGGCAGTGAAAAGGCCTTCGCCGCCGGTGCCGACATCGGCGCCATGGCCAGCTACACCTTCGCCGACGTCTACAAGGGCGACTACATCACCCGCAACTGGGAAACCATCCGCAGCATCCGCAAACCGGTGATTGCTGCGGTCAGCGGCTTTGCACTGGGTGGCGGCTGCGAACTCGCCATGATGTGCGACTTCATCATCGCCGCCGACAACGCGAAGTTCGGCCAGCCCGAGATCAAGCTCGGCGTGATCCCCGGCGCGGGGGGCACGCAGCGCCTGCCGCGCGCCATCGGCAAGTCCAAGGCCATGGACATGGTGCTCACCGCCCGCATGATGGACGCCACCGAGGCCGAACGCGCCGGCCTGGTGAGCCGCGTGGTGCCGCTGGACAAGCTGATGGACGAAGCCCTGGGTGCCGCGCTCACCATCTGCGGCTTCTCGCTGCCCAGCGTCATGGCGGCCAAGGAATCGGTGAACCGCTCTTTCGAAGGCTCGCTGTCCGACGGCGTGATGTTCGAGCGCCGCGTCTTCCACGCGCTGTTCGCCACCGCCGACCAGAAGGAAGGCATGGACGCCTTCGTGAACAAGCGCAAGCCCGATTTCAAGCACCAGTAATGGCGCAGCGTGGGGGTGGGGGATGCACAGGCTGTAACACGCCGACCCGTTGGGCCAGCGTATAACCGTCGGCACGCAGCAGTAGCCCGAAAGGCAACAATTCGGGAGGCTGCGTGGGCAGGCCACCGGCCTGCTCCCCATTCATAACTCAGGAGATCCCCATGACCACACGCCGACGCTTTTTGATGATGGTGCCCGTGAGCGGCGCCGTGCTCGCCGCTGCTTGCTCCAAGCAGGAAGAACCCGCTGCGGCGGCCCCCGCTCCGGCACCCGCTCCCGCGCCTGCACCGGCCGAACCACCCGCGGCCGCGGCACCAGCCCCGGCAGCGTCGCCAGCCCCCGTTGCAGCAGGCCCCATGGTGGAAGCCACCGACCCCACCGCCGTGGCTTTGGGCTACGTGGCCGTGGCGGCCAACCACGACACGGCCAAATACCCCAACTTTGTGGCGGGCAGCAACTGCGCCAATTGCGCGCTGTACCAGGGCGCGGCAGGTACCGAGGCCGGTCCTTGCCCGCTGTTTGCAGGCAAACAGGTGGCCGCCGCGGGCTGGTGTTCATCCTGGGTCAAAAAGACGACCTGAACAACCGGGTTCGTGCCCGGCCACCCAAGGACCGCGGCCTGAATTGAGCTACAATCCCGCCTCGTTGGTGATATAGCTCAGTTGGTTAGAGCGCAGCATTCATAATGCTGATGTCGGTGGTTCAAGTCCACCTATCACCACCAACATTCAAAAAGCGGGCTCTGGCAACAGGGTCCGCTTTTTTCATGGCGCGCGCCGTTGCGGCCCTCACAGACGGATCACCATGGCCATCAAGTCCACCATCTTCAAGGCAAACCTGCAGATCGCCGACATCGATCACAGCTATTACGCCGACCACGCGCTCACCCTGGCCCGCCACCCGAGCGAGACCGACGAACGCATGATGGTGCGCCTGGTGGCGCTGGCCCTCCACGCCCACGAACTGCAGGACACCTGCCGCGGCGACGGCACGCTGGCCTTCGGCACCGGCCTGTCCGACCCGGACGATCCGGACGTCTCGCTCACCGATTTCACCGGCCGCAAGCGCCTGTGGATCGAGGTGGGCCAGCCCGAGGACAAACCCTTGGCCAAGGCCTGCAGCAAGGCCGACGCGGTGGTGCTCTACGCGTTCGGCAGCGCGGCCGACGTGTGGTGGCGCGGCATACACACCAAGCTCACGCGGCTGGACCGCTTGCAGGTCTGGCGCCTGCCCACCGAGGTGGCGCCCTCGCTGGCCCAGATGGCCGAGCGCAGCATGCAGCTGCAGGCCACCGTGCAGGAAGCTGTGCTCACGCTCTCCAGCGACCGTGGCAGTGTGGCCGTGGAGCCGATCCGCTGGAAATGATGTGCAGACAGCGGTGGAGTGGGTCGATCAGCTGTCGCTGCGGCGGTGCTCGACCCAGATGAGTTCGTTCGTCTTCACGCCCAGGCGCGCGGCCTGGGCCACCAGCTGCTCGCGCACGCCCGGCGGCAATTGTTTGTCGCGCGCCAGGATCCACAGGTAGTCGGTGTTGGGACCGATCACCATGGCCCAGCGGTAGCCCGGGTCGAGCGCGATCACGTGGTAGCCGCCATAGAACGGACCGAAGAACGAGACCTTGAGCGAGCCGGTGTTGGAGTCACCGGTGAACAGGGCCTTGCCCACGGCTTCTTTCCATTCGCTTTTCTCGGCGTTGAACCCGCGGTTGATCACCGCCACGCTGCCGTCGGCCTCCAGCCGGTAGGTGGCGTTCACGTCGCTCAGGCCGCGCTCGAAACGGTGGTCCAGGCGCGCGATCTCGAACCACTGGCCGGCGTAGCGCTTCACATCGAAGGGGCTCACCACCGTCACGCCGTCGGGCGGCGAGGTGCAGGCGTTGAGCAGCGGCAGGCCCGCCAGGCACAACAACAGGAACGCGCGGTGCAGCCAGCGGTGCACAGATCGGGACGACGGTGAGGACATGGGGGGCATCTCGCAGGCTGGTGGACAGATTTCATTGTGCGCCGTACATTGAAACGCAGCGCCCCGCGGGGCCAATGACCCACCTCTGTCCAACCGGTCCGATCCCATGTCGATGTTCAACCAGCTTCCCGGTTTCGTGCGCACACCCGCCGGGCTGGAACGCGTGATCCTGCGGCGCATGCCCAAGGCCCTGCTGCTGAGCGCCCTGGTGCCGGCCCTGGCAGCGCTGTCGGCCCGCTGGTTCGGATGGAGCGGCAGCGAATCGGCGGTGGCCGCGAGCATCCAGATGGTGGACTTCGTGGCCATCGGCGTGGTGGTGCTGCTCTGGACGCTGCTGCTCACCCTGGCCATCGGTGCTTTCATCGTGATGGTCATGAAGGGCCCGGCCTATGTGGCCGACGGGTATCCGCTGGTGGAGTCGGACCGGCCGCTGGACGGTCCGCGCCGGCCTTGACGGTCCTTCGGCGGCGGGGGGCGTGAGACAATCGCGGCCCTGCTCGCCCCGGCCTCTCGCACAGGCTGGCGACCCTTCCAACAGCCTCTGGACACACACCATGAACCGCTGCACCCCCTCCGTCCGTTCCGGCCTGCTCGCAGCGCTGCTGATCGCCCTGCCCTTCACAGTCCAGGCCCAGTCGGGCACACGCGACTTCCCCGCCAAGGCCCTGCGCGGCACGCTGGTGGTGGTGCAGCCGCCCAACGTGACCATGGACGACCGCGCCACACGCCTGTCGCCAGGCGCGCGCATCTACAACACCAACAACTCGCTGGTGATGTCGTCTTCGCTGCTGAACAAGGAAGTGGTGGTGAACTACACGCTGGACCTGCGCGACCAGATCCAGAACGTGTGGATCCTCACCGAGGCCGAGGCCAAGGAGAAGCGCGCCGGCTTCGGTGTGCAACGCAACTACGTGTTCGAGTCGCTGCAGCCCAAGCCGGCCGCCGCCACCGCCAACTGAAGCACGGCCAGCGCAGGCCTGAGCGGCCTGCGGTGGACACCCCATTCCCACACTGCGCGCGGCGCGGGCACCGCTTTCGAGAAGCCGGTGCCACAGGAGCTTTCCATGAGCAAAAAAGTTTTCATCAAGACCTTCGGCTGCCAGATGAACGAGTACGACTCGGACAAGATGGCCGACGTGATGCACGCTGCGCAAGGCTACGAACCCACGCAGGACGTGGAAGAGGCCGACCTGATCCTCTTCAACACCTGCTCGGTGCGCGAGAAGGCACAGGAAAAGGTGTTCAGCGACCTCGGGCGCGTGAAGCACTTGAAGGACAAGGGTGTGCTGATCGGCGTGGGTGGCTGCGTGGCCAGCCAGGAGGGCGCCGACATCATCAAGCGAGCGCCGTATGTGGACGTCGTGTTCGGCCCGCAAACGCTGCACCGCCTGCCCGAGCTGTTGAACCAGCGCGCGCGCCTGGCCGTGCCGCAGGTGGACATCAGCTTTCCCGAGATCGAGAAGTTCGACCACCTGCCACCGGCCAAGGTCGACGGTGGCGCGGCTTACGTGAGCATCATGGAAGGCTGCTCCAAGTACTGCAGCTACTGCGTGGTGCCCTACACACGTGGCGAAGAGGTGAGCCGGCCGTTCGACGACGTGCTGGTGGAGGTCGCGGGCCTGGCCGATCAGGGCGTGAAAGAGGTGACGCTGCTGGGCCAGAACGTGAACGCCTACCGCGGCGCCATGGGCGACAGTGGCGAGATCGCCGACTTCGCGTTGCTGCTCGAATACGTGGCCGACATCCCCGGCATCGAGCGCCTGCGCTTCACCACCAGCCACCCCAACGAGTTCACGCCGCGCCTGATCGAGGCCTACGCCAAGATCCCCAAACTCGTGAACCACCTGCACCTGCCGGTGCAGCACGGCAGCGACCGCATCCTCATGGCCATGAAGCGCGGCTACACCGCCATGGAATTCAAGAGCACGGTGCGCAAGCTGCGCGCGATCCGCCCCGAGCTGGTGATGAGCAGCGACTTCATTGTGGGCTTCCCCGGCGAGACCGACGATGACTTCGACAAGATGATGAAGCTGATCACCGACGTGGGCTTCGACACCAGCTTCAGCTTCATCTTCAGCCCGCGCCCGGGCACACCCGCGGCCAACCTGGCGGACGACACGCCGTACGCCGTGAAGCTCCAGCGGCTTCAGCACCTGCAGGCCACGATCGAAGAGAACGTGCGCCGCATCAGCGCCAGCCGCGAAGGCACGGTGCAGCGCATTCTGGTGGAAGGCGCGTCGCGCCGCTCCAGCGCCGAGGTGCCCGAACTCACCGGACGCACCGAGTGCAACCGCATCGTCAACTTCCCCGGCGGCCCGCTGGCCGAGCGCCTGGTGGGCCAGATGGTCGACGTGCGCATCACCGAAGCCCGGCCGCATTCGTTGCGGGCCGAGGTCTTGACGCACGAATCCGCTCTGGGCGCCTGAGGCCACCCAAGCCCGTGAAGTCACCCCGTTTTTCGTTCCCCCAGCTGCTGCTGGTGGCGTTCCTGCTGATCGGACTGCTGCTGGGTGCAGCGGCCCTGCGCGCGCTCTTTTCGCTGGAGGCCTTGATGGCCCAGAGCCGCGACAGCGCGGCGCAGGCGATTGCGCTGTCGACCGCCGCCCAGTCCTTGTCCGAACGCAGCCTGACCATGGAGCGGGCGGCGCGCCAGTCGCTGGTGTTGCGCGACAACCAGTTGCGCCAGCGGTTCAACGAAGCCGCCGGCAACGCGCGCGACATCCTCAAGCGCCTGGAAGACAACGAACTGCCGCCCGAGTTCTCATTCAACTGGCTGCAGCAACTGAATGTCATCACCGAGCTGCTCGAGGGTCCGCCCGAGACCGCACTGGACCGCGAACGCGAGGTGGCCCGCGCCTTCCGCGAGATCGACGGCCACAGCACCTCGATCGCGCAGAAAGTGCAGTCCATCATCGGCACGCGCAACGAGACGCTGCAGGCGCGCTTCGAGACCAGCCGCCAGGAACTCACGCAGCAGGTGCTGGGTTCGATCTTTGTGGCCGCGGTGATGGCGCTGGGCTTCGGCGTGTGGCTGGCGCGCCCGTTCAAGCGAATTGAAAAAGCGATCCAGGGTCTGGGCGAGAACCGCCTGGACGTGCCGATCGACATCGCAGGTCCGGCCGACGTGCGCCGCGTCAGCCAGCAGCTGGACTGGCTGCGGCTGCGCCTGACCGAACTCGACGCCGACAAGGCGCGTTTCCTGCGGCACATCTCGCACGAGCTCAAGACCCCGCTGGCCTCGCTGCACGAAGGCGTGGCGGTGCTGGGCGACGGTGTGGCCGGCGCACTGAACCCCAGCCAGGCCGAGGTGGTCAACATCCTGCAGCACAACACCCTGATGCTGCAGCACCAGATCGAGGCCTTGCTGCGCTTCAACGCGGCGGCCTTCGAGGCGCGCCAGCTCAAGCGCGAGCAAACCGATCTCATGGGCGTGCTGGAAGACCAGATCGACGCGCAGCGGCTCCACTGGCAGGCCCAGGGTCTCACCGTGCGGGCCGAAGGCGCTTCGGTGGTCTTGCCGATCGACCGCGAAAAGATCGCCTCGGCCGTGGGCAACCTGCTGTCCAACGCGATCCGTTTTTCGCCGCACGGCGGTGTGATCCGCCTGGTGCTGCTGGACTTGCCCGGACGCGTCAGCCTGGACATCATCGACCAGGGACCCGGCGTGGCCGAGGCCGACCGCGACCGCATCTTCGAGCCCTTCTACCGCGGTGAACGCCAGCCCCAGGGCGCGGTGCGCGGCACCGGCATCGGCCTGTCCATCGTGCACGAGTACATTGTGGCCCACGGTGGCCGCATCGAGCTGCTGCCCCAGCGCCAGGGCGCCCATTTCCGTATCGAACTTCCCCATGCGAACTAGTCTTCCCGCTGCTGCGACGGCGCTCCTGCTGAGCGCGTGCGGCACCACAACACCACCATCCACCCCGGCATCGGTGACCACGGTGATCACCACGCCGGCACAGGCACCGGCGCCCCAGGTTCTGGTGGTCACGCCGGTCCAGGCGCCCGCGGCCACCCCCCCCGAATCCCTGAACGCGCCAGCGTCCCCGCTGCCCGACGTGGTCACCGCCCTGCTCACGTACTCGGAACGCGTGCGCCAGCTCAGCCCGACCGACCTCGCTGCCGAGATTGCGGTGCAGGGCGACCCGGGCAACGCTCCGCTGCGGCAGATGCAGCTGGCCCTGGCGCTGATGCACAGCCCCCAAGCGGTGGACACAGCGCGAGCGCTCGGGCTGCTGCAACGGGTGGTGGGCAATCCTTCACCCGAGGCCACGCTTCTCAAACCGCTGGCGCGGCTGCTGGGTTACCAACTGATGGAGCAGCGCCGGCTCGAAGACGGCCTGGAGCGTCAGAGCCAGCAACTGCGCGACAACCAGCGCCGCATCGACCAGCTCAACGAGCGGCTGGAGGCCATGCGCGCCATCGAGCGCAGCCTGACCACCCGCCCGCCCGCCGCGCCCAACGGCAGCCGAAGCGCGCCACCCTGAGCACCACGCCTCCATGAACACCACATCGCCACGCGCGCGCCTGCTGGTCGTCGACGACGACGCCGACATGCTGCGCCTGCTGGCGATGCGCCTGGGGTCGGCGGGCTACCAGGTCACCTCGGTCGGCTCGGCCGAAGCCGCGCTGAGCCAGCTCGACATCGAGCGGCCCCAGCTGGTGCTCTCCGACGTGCGCCTGCCGGGCAAGGACGGCCTGGCCCTGTTTGACGAGATCCGCAAGCGCCACCCCTCGCTTCCCGTGATCCTGCTCACCGCGCACGGCACCATTCCCGACGCGGTGGAAGCCACGGCGCGCGGCGTCTTCACCTACCTCACCAAGCCCTACGACGCCAAAGAGCTGCTGGAGAAGATCGCGCAGGCCCTGGCGCTGGGCGCTCCGGCGAGCGACAACGCGCGGGTGGACGAAGCCTGGCGCAGCGAGATCGTGAGCCGCTCCAACCGGATGGCCGACCTGCTCGCCGAGGCGCGCATGGTGGCGCAGAGCGATGCGAGCGTGCTGCTGCGCGGCGATTCCGGCACCGGCAAGGAAATGCTGGCACGCGCCATCCACAAGGCCAGTGCGCGCGCGGGCAAACCCTTCATTGCGGTGAACTGCGGCGCCATTCCCGAGGCGCTGCTGGAATCCGAACTCTTCGGCCACATGAAGGGCGCGTTCACCGACGCGGTGGCCAACCACAAGGGCCTCTTCCAGGCGGCCGACGGCGGCACCCTCCTGCTCGACGAGATCGGTGACATGCCGCCGGCCCTGCAGGTCAAGCTGCTGCGCGTCTTGCAGGAGCGCGCAGTGCGCCCGCTGGGGTCGAGCCAGTCGCTGCCGGTGGATGTGCGCATCATCTCGGCCACGCACCGCGACCTCGAAGAGGCCATGGCCACGGCGCAGTTCCGCGAGGACCTGTACTACCGACTCAACGTGGTCACGCTGACCCTGCCCACGCTGGCCGAGCGGCGCGAAGACATCCCGCTGCTGGCCAACCACTTCCTGGCCAAGCTGGCGGCCAAGTACGGCAAGCGCAGCTCCGGGTTTGCGCCCGAGGCGCTCAAGGCGCTGACCATGTCGGCGTGGCCGGGCAACGTGCGACAGCTCTACAACGTGGTCGAGCAGGTCTGCGCGCTCTCCACCACGCCGCTGGTGTCGCTGGCCCTGGTGCAGCGCGCCCTGCGAACGCCGTCGGTGGAGGTGCTCAGCTTTGCCGACGCCAAGCAGCGCTTCGAGCGCGAGTACCTGGTGGGCCTGCTCAAGATGACCGACGGCAACGTGGCCGACGCGGCCCGTCTGGCCCAGCGCAACCGCACCGAGTTCTACCGCCTGCTGCAAAAACACGCGCTCACCCCGGGCCTCTTCAAGAGCGACGGAATGCCGGGTTCTTCGGGTATTCCCGGAGACGCTGTCGCCGATGAGTGACAGCCCTGTCTCGTTGATTTCATTGGTTTTTTTTCATGGCGCAGCATCTGCTGTCGCCGTTTGACGACAAAAACCAGGGGTTGAGGCCCTCTCCGACCCCGCTCGCGAGTCGGCAAAAGAGGTTTTGACTCCAAGTCTTTGATCTGGCAGGGTTTTTTCAACCTGGCACGGGGTTTGCCCTTACCAAGGCATGACCCCCACGAACCGCCCCTTTTCCGCCGCCCGGTGCACCCGCACCCTGGTGCTGCTGGGCGCCCTGTTTTCCCTGCTTTGCGGGGCGTCAGCCCAGGCCCAGCGCATGGACTGGGACGGTCTGACCCAGCTGGCCCAAAGCCGCGCCACCGAGACTTATCAAGCAAACAGCGACAAGCTGCCCGCCGCGCTCGCCAGCATCACCTACGACCAGCTGCGCGACATCCGTTTCAAGACCGACCAGTCACTCTGGCGCGCGGACGCCCTGCCGTTCGAGGCGCAATTTTTCCACCTCGGCCTGTACCAGACCGAGCCGGTTCGCATCCACGAACTGATGCCCGATGGCCGGGTCAACCACCTGCCCTACCGCGGTGCCGACTTCGACTACGGCAAGAACACCTTTGACCCTTCGCCCTGGGGCGACCTGGGCCATGCCGGTTTCCGCCTGCACTACCCGCTCAACGGCCCGGCCTACAAGGACGAGCTGGTGGTGTTCCAGGGCGCGAGCTACTTCCGCGCCCTCGGGGCCGGCCAGCAATACGGCCTGTCGGCCCGCGGCCTGGCGATCGACACCGTGGGCGGCAGCGGCGAGGAATTCCCGCGCTTCACCGAGTTCTGGCTGCAACGCCCGACCGCCAGCGCCACCGAAGTCACCGTGCTGGCCCTGCTCGAATCGCCACGCGCCACCGGGGCCTACCGCTTCGTGATCCGCCCCGGCCTGCAGACCACCACCACGGTGAACGCCCGCATCTTTCAGCGCGTTGGTGCAGGCCCGATCAACACGCTGGGTGTGGCACCGCTCACCAGCATGTTCCTCTCGGGCGAGAACCAGCCCTTGGCCAGCGACTTCCGCCCCGAGGTGCACGACTCCGACGGTCTGATGATGGTGACCGGCGAAGGTGAATGGCTGTGGCGCCCGCTGCAGCGACCCAAGGCCGTGACGGTCAGTTCGTTCACCATGCAGAACCCGCGCGGCTTCGGCCTGATGCAGCGTGACCGCAGCTTCGCCAGCTATGAAGACGTGGAAGCGCGCTACGAACGCCGTCCCAGCGCCTGGGTCAAGCCGCTGGGCGACTGGGGCCCCGGCCGCGTGGAGCTGGTGCAGCTGTCCGCGCCCGACGAAACCCACGACAACATCGTGGCGTACTGGGTCCCGGCCACCCTGCCCGCCCCTGGTCAGCCACTCGAAGTGGCCTACGAGCTGGCCTGGCAAGGCGATGCCCAACAGCGCCCGCCATCGAGCTGGGTGACCCAGAGCCGACGGGGCTACGGCTACACCAAGCTCAGCGCAGAAGAACAGGGCCGCCAGCCGCAGTACGTCATCGACTTCACCGGCCCCGCGCTGGACGCACTGCCCGCCAACGCCAAGGTCAAGGCCGTGGTGAGCGCCAACACCAACGGCCGCGTGCTGGAAACGCTGGCCTATCCCAACCCCGCCACGCGCACCTGGCGCGTGACCCTGCGCGTCGAGCGTGTCGATGCCACGCAGCCCGTGGAATTGCGCGCCTTCCTTCAGCACAACAACGACACCGTGACTGAAACATGGACACACCTGCTGTTACCCGAATGAACACTTCCACGAACACCACACCCGCCCCACGCAGCACCCTGCGTGAAGAACGCCACCCCAACGCCGTGACCGCGCCGCCGCTCAACCGCGGCTCCATGGTGCCCCGCCCCTGGCGCGGTTTCTGGAACAGCATCGGCACCGCGCTGCTCAGCGTGGCCGGCAAGGCCTTGCCGCCGTACGAAGCGCCCGCGCATGCCGGGGCCCAGCCTGTGCCCGAAGCCTGGGAAACAGCCGCCAACCGCCGCCGCCTGGTGTTCGTGTTGCTGACCGTGCTGAGCACCGCTTTTGCCACCAGCCTGTTTGCCAACGCCCAACCTTCCCACGACAACGTGTGGCTGCAATACGGTCAGCTGGGTTTGTTCGGTCTGCTCTCGGCCTGGGTCGTGACCGGTTTCGTGACCGCGCTCATGGGCTTCTGGGTGTCGCTGCGCGGTGACGCGCACACACTGTCCGCCGCCGCAGTGCGCAACGACCCGATGAACCCGGACGCGCGCACGGCCATCATCATGCCGATCTGCAACGAAGACGTGGCCACCGTGTTCGCCGGCCTGCGCGCCACCTGCGAGTCGCTCGCAGCCACCGGCCACGCCCGCCAGTTCGACGTGTTCGTGCTCTCCGACAGCTACGACCCGGCGATCGCCGCCGCCGAAAAATCGGCCTGGGAAGACCTGCGCGCCGCACTGGCCGCCCAGCCCGAGCTGCCACAGATCGAGGTGTACTACCGCTTGCGCACGCGCCGCACCCACCGCAAGGCCGGCAACGTGGCCGACTTCTGCCGCCGTTGGGGCAGCGACTACCGCTACATGGTGGTGCTGGATGCCGACAGCGTCATGAGCGGCAGCTGCATCGTCTCCATGGTCAAGCTGATGGAAGCCCACCCCAAGGCAGGCATCGTGCAGACCGCCACGCAGGCCATCGGCCACGCCACGCTGCACGCCCGCGCACAACAGTTCGGCTCGCGCGTGACGGGTCGCCTGTTCACGCTGGGCATGCAGTTCTGGCAGCTCGGCGAGAGCCACTACTGGGGCCACAACGCCATCATCCGCGTCGAGCCTTTCATGAAGCATTGCGCGCTGGCCCCCATCCAGGGCACGGGCGGCATGTCCGGCGGCATCATGTCGCACGACTTCGTCGAAGCTGCGCTGATGCGTCGCGCCGGCTACCACGTGTGGCTGGTGTCCGACCTCACCGGCAGCTACGAACAGCAGCCGCCCGACCTGCTGAGCGAACTGCAGCGCGACCGCCGCTGGTGCCAGGGCAACCTGCAGAACTCGCGCCTGATGGCCGAGCCCGGCATCCACCGCGTGCACCGCACCATGTTCGCCATCGGCGCCATGTCCTACCTCTCGGCTCCGTTGTGGCTGGCCTTCCTGACCATCGGCACCGCCCTCTGGGCCGCCGATTCCAGCGCCATTCCCAGCTGGCAAGCCGTGCCCGAAGAGCTGCGCGCCCTGTGGATGTGGACACTGACCATGTTGTTCATGCCCCGTGTGCTGGGTTTGCTGGCGGTGTTCCTCAAGGGCGAGCAGAAATCGTTTGGCGGCACGGCAGGCCTGCTGGGCAGTTCGGTGGTGGAAACCGTGCTCGCCCTGATGCAGGCCCCCATCCGCATGCTGGCGCACTCGCTGTTCGTGCTGGTCGCGCTCACCGGCCTGAAGCTGGAATGGAAGTCGCCTCCGCGTGAGGCCAACGGCGTGAGCTGGCGCGATGCGCTGGCGCGGCTGGCGCCCATGACGGTGGTGATCGGCCTGTTGGGCCTGGGTGTGGCCGCGATCAACGCCAATGCGCTGATCTGGCTCGCACCGGTCGCCCTGCCGCTGCTGCTGGCCGTGCCACTGACCGTGGCCACCAGCCACGTGGACCTCGGCGCCTGGATGCGTTCGCGCGGCGTGTTGCTGATTCCCGAAGAGTCGTGGTCGCCGGCCGTGCTGCGCCGTGCCTGGCGCCATGCCAGTCGCTTCACACTGGCGCAGGCCGCCTGAAGATCGCTCCGAACGCTCTTTGCCAACGCGCCGCTTTTGCGGCGCGTTGTCGTTTCAGGGCCCGTTGCGCAGCGCTCGCACGGACTGCCACCAACCCCCCAACTGGTTCACGACCAGTCCCATAAGCACCAGCCCGGTGCCCAACCATTGCTGAAGCAGCGGCAGTTCATCGAAGAACATCCAGGCAGACCACAACCCCACCACCGGCACCAGCAGTGAGAACGGCGTGACCCGCCCGGCCGGGTGGCGTTTGAGCAGGCGGGTCCACAGGCTGTAGGCCAGCAGCGTGGCGAACCAGGCCAGGAACAGCACCGACAAGATCGCGGGCCAACCAATGCCCGTGAGCTGCTGCACCACGGTCTGCGGCCCGTCCATCCACAGCGCCAGCGCCACAAACGGCAGAACGGGAAACACGCTGCTCCAGACGATGAAGGGGAAGGGGTCGTAATCGGCTACGCGGCTGGCCAGGCGTGCCACCAGGTTGGACACCGCCCACATGAACCCCGCACCCAGTGTGAGCACGAAGCCGGCGAGCGTCATCTGCCCGGGACCTTCACCGTGCGCGGTGGCGATCAGCAGCAGCCCGCCCAGAGCGACCGCCAAACCCAGCCATTGCGCAGCGCGCGCACGCTCGCCCAGCACCGGCACCGCCAGCAAGAGGGTGAAGAAGGCCTGCGTCTGCATGACCACCGAGGCCATGCCCACCGTCATGCCCATCTGCAGTCCGAGGAACAGGAAACCGAACTGCCCCAGACCCTGCGCCAGGCCGTAGGCCGCCACATAGCGCCAGGGCAGGTTGGGAAACTTCACGAACAGCAGGAAGGGCACGGCGGCGGCCGAAAAACGCAGCGCGCCCAGCAGCATGGGGCCGATGCCCTGCAGGCCGACCTTCATCACCACGAAGTTCAGGCCCCAGATCACCACCACGGCCAGCGCGCGCAGCAGGTCTCCGCGCGACAAGGAAGCAACGCTCACCTTGAAATCTTGATGGGGAAAGGCATCAGCCCATGCCAGGCAGTTTGGGCATGCCCTTCATGCCGCCCATGCGCTTCATCATCTTCATCATCCCGCCGCCCTTCATCTTCTTCATCATGTCCTGCATCTGCTCGAACTCCTTGAGCAGGCGGTTGACTTCCTGCACCTGCACACCCGCGCCCGCGGCGATGCGGCGCTTGCGCGTGGCCTTGATGATCTCGGGCTTGCGGCGCTCCTTGAGCGTCATGCTGCAGATGATCCCTTCCTTGCGGGCGATGTCTTTCTCCGCCCGGCCCATGTCGACCTGACCGGCCTTGGCCGCCATGGCAGCGGGCAGCTTGTCCATCAGGCTGGAGAGGCCACCCATCTGCTTCATCTGCCGCAGCTGGTCCAGGAAATCGTTGAGGTCGAAACCCTCGCCGCTCTTGACTTTGGCCGCGAGCTTCTGCGCCGCCGCCATGTCCACACCGGCCGTGACCTGCTCCACCAGGGCGAGGATGTCGCCCATGCCCAGGATGCGCTGCGCATGGCGCTCGGCGTCGAACACCTCGAGGCCGTCGATTTTTTCCGACACACCGGCGAACTTGATCGGCGCACCCGTGATCTGTCGCACCGAGAGCGCCGCGCCACCGCGCGAGTCGCCGTCGAGCTTGGTGAGGATGATGCCGGTCAGAGGCAGTGCTTCCTTGAAAGCCTTCGCGGTGTTGATCGCGTCCTGGCCCTGCATGGCGTCCACCACGAACAGCGTCTCCACCGGCTTGAGCACGGCGTGCAGTTCCTGGATTTCGCGCATCAGCGCTTCGTCAATGGCCAGCCGGCCCGCGGTGTCCACCAGCAGCACATCAAAGTAATGTTTGCGCGCGTAGTCGATGGCCGCGCGTGCGATGTCCACCGGCTTCTGCTCGGGTGTGCTCGGGAACCACTCGGCGCCGGCCTGCGCCGTCACGGTCTTGAGCTGTTCGATGGCGGCGGGGCGGTACACGTCACCCGACACCGTGAGCACCTTCTTCTTGCGCTTTTCGATCAGGTGCTTGGCCAGCTTGGCGGTGGTGGTGGTCTTGCCCGCGCCCTGCAGGCCGGCCATGAGGATCACCGCCGGCGGCTGCGCCGCCAGGTTGATGTCGGCCACGCCGTCGCCCATGGTCAGCGCGAGTTCGCGGTTGACGATGCCCACCAGGGCCTGACCCGGCGTGAGCGAACCCACCACCTCCTGGCCCAGGGCCTTGTCTTTCACCCTCGCAATGAAATCGCGCACCACGGCCAGGGCCACGTCGGCCTCCAGCAGGGCCATGCGCACCTCGCGCAGCATGTCGGTGACGTTGGTCTCGGTGATGCGGGCCTGGCCGCGCATTTCCTTGACGATGCGTGAGAGTCGGTCGGAAAGGGCTGATGCCATGCTGCGCTCGGGTGGTGGGAGAAGTGCCCGCGGGCTGCGGAATGCACGCCAGCTGGGGGGTATGTCGGGCCATTGACCGGGAAACCGGCGTCTGGCAACGGTCAGGGCCGTTAAACTCCGCCCATGATTTTAGCCGCGCCCACCCCCTGCCCGCTGCGCGCGCCTCACCCCCTATGAACCTGCTGCCGACGCTAGCGACCAACCTGCCCGCAGTGGTGCTCTCGGGCCTGGCGGCACTGGCCTACGCCATCCTGGCCTGGGTCCACCCCCGCGCTTCGGCGCTTCAGAGCCGCGCGCTGCTCACCGTCGCCTGGCTGCTGCACCTCGGCGTGCTGGTGTTCGGGCTGTTCGAGCAACCGGCGCGCTTCGGCTTTGCGCCCTCGCTGTCGGTCACGGTCTGGCTGGTGCTCACGGTTTACATGATCGAGAGCCGCCTGTATCCCCAGTTGCGCGAACGCTGGACCTTCGCCCTGGTGGGCACCGTGGTGGTGCTGCTGGCCCTGGTGTTCCCGGGCACACCCTATCCCGCCCTGCGCTCCAACTGGATGCCGCTGCACTGGGCGCTGGGCATCGCGTCCTACGGCCTGATCGCCGTGGCCGTGGGCCATGCCTGGCTGATGCAGCGCGCAGAGAAAGCCATGCGACTGGGCACCTCTGCCAAAACCGCCATGCCGCTGCTCACACTGGAGCGCCTGACGTTTCGATTCGTGGCCGCCGGCTTCGTGCTGCTCACGGCCACGTTGATGGCGGGCTGGTATTTCTCAGAGCTGCTCAACCACCGCTGGGTGTGGGACCACAAGTCGGTCTTTTCGGTGCTGTCGTGGATCACCATGGGCGTGCTGCTCTGGGGGCGCTGGCGCCTGGGCTGGCGCGGCCGCTTTGCCGCTCGCACCCTCTACCTGGGCGCGGGCTTGTTGCTGCTGGGATACGCCGGTTCCCGCTTTGTGCTCGAAGTGCTGTTGCACCGCGGCTGACCCACTCTCCACATGAAATACCTGCTCGTCCTGGCCGTGGTGATGGTGGCGTTTTATGTGTGGCGCAACAACCGCGTCACCGACCGCTCGGAGAAGTCGCGCCAGCACCCCCCCTCCCCGGGAGCTTCGCGCCTGCCGGTGGTGATGGTGGCTTGCCAGCAGTGCGGCACCCACCTGCCGCAGGGCGACACGGTTCAGGGGGTGCTGGGGCCCTACTGCAGCGCTGAACACCGACGAATCAAGGAAGGTGGCCCGGCATGACGCCCCTGCGCACACCCCGGGCCAGCGCGCCCCGCGACGGGAACTGACATGGCCCGCGAAGACAGCTCGCAGTTCGCCCCCTCCTGGTTCGTGGCCTTTGAGTCCGGCAACAACCAGGGACGCGAACAGCGCCTGCGCGCCTTTGTGCGCCTGTGGGTGGCGTTCATGCGGGCGCGGGTGTTCATTGCCCTCGTGCTGCTGGCCCTGCAGATCTTCATGGTCGTCACGGGCTCTGGTGGTCCGGACTGGCTGCTGCTGCTCGCAGCGGTCCACCTCACCGCCACGCTGGTTGTGTTGTACGCCTGGCGGCCCGCGGAGCAAAGCGCGCCGATCCAGGCGCAATGGCTGCTGACCATCGGCGTGGACGTGGTGGTGTTCGCGCTGCTGCAGTTCTTCCAGATCGGCTCCATCAACTACACGCCGCTGTTTGCCCTGCCGGTGTTGCTGGCGTCCATCCTGGGCCCACTCGTGCTGGCACTGGGCACCGCAGCGATCGTGACGCTGTTCCTGCTCACCGAGGCGTTCCTGAGTGCGCCGCTGTTCAGCGACCTCGGCACCGCGCGGTATTTGCAGGCGGGCCTGGCCAGCACCGGCTTCTTTCTGGTGGCGGTGCTGGCCAACCAGCTGGCGATCCGCCTGGCGCGCGAGGAAGCCCTGGCCTCCAGCAGCCAGGCCGCCGCGCGCACGCAGGCACAGGTCAATGAACTGGTGATCGAGAGCCTGAGTGTGGGCGTGCTGGTGGTCGACCCGGACGGCGTGGTGCGCAATGCCAACCCGGCTGCGCAAATCATGCTCAGGGGCGAGGTCTACCCGCAAGCCTCCAAGCTCTTGCTCTCGGCACGCCCCAGCTGGTGCCACCTGTCCGACCTGGTGAGCGAGACCTTCGTGCTGGGGCAAGCGCTGGAAACAGAAACCACCATCGACAACGAAGACCGGCCCAGCCAACGGCTGCATGCGCGCACCCGGCTCACGTCGCAGGGCGGCCGCAGCACGGGTTTGTGTGTGCTGTTCCTCGAAGACCTGCGCGAAGTGGAAGCCCGCGTGCGCACCGAGAAGCTCGCTTCCATGGGCCGCATGTCGGCCGCCGTGGCGCACGAAATCCGCAACCCGCTCTCGGCCATCACCCAGGCCAGCGCCTTGCTGGATGAAGAGGTGAAAGACCCGGCTCAAAAGCGGCTCACCCGCATGATCGAGCAAAACGCGCAGCGGCTTTCGCGCATCGTGGACGACATCCTGAACGTGGCGCGCGTCCAGCCGGTGCGCGGCGACGGCTCCATGCCCAGCCTCGCGCTGGACCCCATGGTGCGCCAGATCACCATGGACTGGCTGCGCCAGAACCCGGCCAAGGGCGTGCTGGGCGTTCACCTGCATGCACCCGAGGCGCACGTGGAGTTCGATCCCGAGCACCTGCGCCGCCTGCTGGTCAACTTGCTGGACAACGCGCTGCGCCACGCATCCGGCAAGCCCTCGTCCATCCGTGTGGTCACGCAGCCCAATGGCCATGACCACAGCCGGCTTTCGGTCTGGAGCGACGGGCAGCCGCTGGAAGACAGCGTGATGCGCCACCTGTTCGAACCTTTCTTCTCGTCGGAGAGCCGCTCCAGCGGGCTGGGCTTGTACATCTGCCGCGAACTCTGCGAGCGTTACGGCGCGCAGATCGCCTACCAGCGCGTGCGGCTGGACCAGCTGGAAGGCAACGAATTCTTCGTCACCATGCCCAACGGCCACGCAGGACAACAGCCCACGCAACAAAGCCTGGCTTACCCGTCCAGCGACTCACGACCCTACAGCACCCGCTTCAGCCCCACCCTGGGCGACCCCCCGCTGGCAACGGGCTGACCCGGCCACAGCGCACCCATGGCCATCAGCTCCAACACCCCCTCCCTCTCGGCCTCCGTGCTCGTCGTTGATGACGAGCCCGACCTGCGCACGCTCTACGAGCTCACCCTGCTGCGCGAAGGTCATGCGGTGGTGGCCGCCGCCGACCTGGCGCAGGCGCGCGAGTGGTTGGCCCAGCAACGGTTTGACGTGCTGATCTCCGACATGCGCCTGCCCGATGGCCTGGGCCTGGAGTTGCTGCGCGAACTCACACAAGCCCAACGCACCGAGAAGTGCATCGTCATCACCGCCTTTGGCTCGGCCGACAATGCGGTGGAATCGCTCAAGGCCGGCGCATTCGACTACCTCACCAAACCGGTGGACCTCAAACAACTGCGCAATGCGGTGACACAAGCGGTGCAGAGTCAGCGCCACCCGCTCGCGGGACACCAGAGCCCGGCGGGCAACGGCGCAGCCACCAGCGCGGAACCCATGCGCAGCGCGCCACCGCCGCCCTCGGGCCTGAAGTCGCTCGGGCGCATCGTCGGCCGCGCGGCCAGCATCGTGCAGATCAAGGGTCGCATCGAGAAGGTGGCCACCAGCATGGCGCCGGTGCTGATCCTGGGCGAGTCGGGCACCGGCAAAGAGCTCGTGGCGCGCGCGGTGCACGACTGCAGCCACCGCGGCCATGGTCCTTTCGTGGCCGTGAACTGCGGCGCCATCCCGGAGAACCTCATCGAGGCCGAGTTTTTCGGCGCGCGCAAGGGCGCCTACACCGGCGCCACGCACGATCGCGAGGGTTACTTCCAGGCCGCCAAGGGCGGCACGCTGTTCCTCGATGAAATCGGCGATCTGCCGCTGGCCATGCAGGCCAAGCTGCTGCGCGTGATCCAGGAGCGGCGCGTGCGGGCCCTCGGCGGTGTGCAGGAAGAAGCGGTGGACGTTCGCCTGGTCAGCGCCACCCACCGCGACCTGGTCGCGCTGGTGCAGGCGGGGCAGTTCCGCCAGGATCTCTTCTACCGGCTCAACGTGATCGAGCTGCGCACACCCTCGTTGCGCGAACGGCGTGACGACCTGCCCGAGCTGGCGCATGCCCTGCTGCAGCGCATCTGCAAAGAATCGGGTCAGCCCACCCCCGAGCTCTCGAACCGGGCACTGGACTGGATCAAGGCACGCGACCTGCCCGGCAACGTGCGCGAGCTGGAAAACCTGCTGCAACGCGCGCTGGCCCTGAGCAGCGGTGAACGGCTGGAACCCGAAGACTTCGGCGACACCGACGACACGGACGAAATCCCCACACAACCCGACCAGTTGCCCGACTCGGTGCTCTCAGCCTCCACTTCGACGGCACGAGAGCACGAGGAGATTCCGAGCGACCTCCAGTCCTACCTCGACGAACAGGAGAAGCAAGTCCTGCTCAAGGCCCTGCGCGAATGCGACTTCAACCGCACTGCTGCGGCCGCGCGGCTGGGCCTGAACCTGCGGCAGATGCGATACCGCATCCAGCGCCTGGGCATTGCCATGCCCTCCAACGATGACGATGCCGCCTGAATCGCCTGCAAGCTCCTGGGCTGGCGGATGGCTGGCCACGGCGCGCCACTGCCCATCACCCAATCACGGACCCAGGCCCGGGGGTGCACAGATCGACCTGATCGTGCTGCACTCCATCAGCCTGCCGCCCGGCGTGTACGGCGGCCCCGAGGTCGAGCAGCTGTTCACCAACACGCTGGACTGGGACGCCCACCCCTACTTCGGACAGATCCGCGGCATGGAAGTCTCGGCCCACTTTTTCATCCGCCGCGACGGTGAGCTGGTGCAGTTCGTCGACGCCGATGCGCGCGCTTGGCACGCGGGCGCGTCCTGCTGGCGCGGCCGGGAGAACTGCAACGACGACTCCATCGGCATCGAACTCGAAGGCCTGGAGGGCGAGCCGTTCGAGGCGCCGCAGTACAGCACCCTCGCTCGGTTGTGCCGCCAACTGCGGGCGCGCTACCCGGTGGCCCACATCGCGGGTCACGAGCACATCGCTCCCGGTCGCAAACAGGACCCGGGGTCGGGGTTTGACTGGGCGCGTTTGCAACACGAACTGGGCTGGTCGGGGGCGTGTTTCCCCGAGGCGATGACCGGCACGAACCCGCCCGGCGTCTGAGGCCACACACCGGGCGCGCGCCTGCGTCGACGGGCGACAAGCGGGCAGCGGCATGCGCGGGCAAATCGCGCCACAAAGCCCGCCGTTGCTGAGCGCAGATCGGGGCGCCCAAGGATTTCGGGCATTCCGGCGCGACGCCGGTACGACGCGGCGCATGGGCTGATCGAGCGCCGGCCGGGATCACCAAAACAGGGCTTTCAGCACCGGGGAGATTTTTTCTCAAACACTACCGGTAGTGGCTTGAAGACCACCCACACACCAGATATAGTGTGTGCTCTGCGTTTCCAGATTCGACACTGTCCACGTTGTTCCGGCCCGTTTTCACCCCGCTGAGAACTTTTTGGCACCCCGAACAACGCCGCGAACCCGAACTGAAACCGAACGTCTTGCTCCCCGTCACCGCGCCTTGCGAGCAGGCCCATCACAACAAACGAAAGAGGAACCATGCTGACCGCTTCCCCCACCCACGCCACACCTTCAGCCTCCCCGAAGCAACCCATGGGTTCATCCACCACGGCGCCCGCAAGCACGAACAGCTCGGTGTTCGCCCAGTACCAGATCATCCGCCGCAACGGCGCGGTGGTTTCTTTTGAACCCAGCAAGATCGCTGTGGCCATGATGAAAGCTTTCCTGGCCGTGCACGGCACCCAGGGCGCGGCCTCGGCCAGCGTGCGCGAGACGGTGGACGAACTCACCGGCGCGGTGGTCAAGGCGCTGATGCGTTCGCGCCCGGGCGGCGGCACCTTCCACATCGAAGACGTGCAGGACCAGGTCGAGCTTGGCCTCATGCGCAGCAGCCACCACGAAGTCGCCCGCGCCTACGTGCTCTACCGTGAACGCCGCACGCAAGAGCGTGCCCACCAGGCCGAAGTGGCCAAGCCGGTGGAAGCCACGCTGCACGTGATCGACGGCGGCCAGCGCGTGCCGTTGAATCTCGAACGACTGCAAGCGCTCATCGCCGACGCCTGCAGCGGCCTGGGCAAGGACATCCACGCCGACCCCATCGTGGCAGAGACCAAGCGCAACCTGTACGACGGCGTGCCGATCGAAGAGGTCTACAAAGCCTCCATCCTGGCCGCGCGCACGCTGATCGAAAAAGACCCCGACTACACCTACGCCACCGCGCGCCTGCTGCTGCACACCATCGTCAAGGAAGTCATGGGCGAAGAAGTGCCCTCCACCGAGATGGGCGCGCGCTACGCCGACTATTTCCCGCAATTCATCAAGAAGGGTGTGGAAAACGACCTGCTCGACGAACGCCTGATGCAGTTCGACCTGGCCCGCCTGGGTGCCGCGCTCAAGCCCGAGCGCGACCTGCAGTTCGACTACCTCGGCCTGCAGACGCTGTACGACCGCTACTTCCTGCACGTGCGCAAGACCCGCATCGAGCTGCCCCAGTCCTTCTTCATGCGCGTGGCCATGGGCCTGTCGCTCAACGAGATCGACCGCGAAGCGCGCGCCATCGAGTTCTACGAGGTGCTCTCCTCGTTCGACTTCATGTCGTCCACCCCCACGCTGTTCAACAGCGGCACGCTGCGCTCGCAGCTCTCCAGCTGCTACCTGACCACCGTGCCCGACGACCTCGACGGCATCTACGAGTCGATCAAGGAAAACGCACTGCTCTCCAAGTTCGCCGGCGGCCTGGGCAACGACTGGACCCGCGTGCGCGCCCTGGGCAGCCACATCAAGGGCACCAACGGCGAATCGCAAGGCGTGGTGCCGTTCCTGAAAGTGGTGAACGACACCGCCGTGGCGGTGAACCAGGGCGGCAAGCGCAAGGGCGCGGTCTGCACCTACCTGGAAACCTGGCACCTGGACATTGAAGAATTCCTGGAGCTGCGCAAGAACACCGGCGATGACCGCCGCCGCACCCACGACATGAACACGGCGAACTGGATTCCCGACCTGTTCATGAAGCGCGTGATGGAAAAAGGCGAGTGGAGCCTGTTCTCGCCCAACAGCGTGCCCGACCTGCACGACCTGTTCGGTGCCGACTTTGAAAAGGCCTACGTGGCCTACGAAGAGAAAGCCGCGCGCGGCGAGATCAAGCCCTACCGCAAGGTGCCCGCCACCGACATGTGGCGCAAGATGCTCTCGATGCTGTTCGAGACCGGCCACCCCTGGATCACGTTCAAGGACGCCTGCAACGTTCGCAGCCCGCAGCAGCACGCCGGCGTGGTGCACAGCTCCAACCTCTGCACCGAGATCACGCTCAACACCAGCGACACCGAAACCGCCGTGTGCAACCTGGGCTCGGTCAACCTGCTCAACCACATCAAGCACACCGACGACGGCGCCAAGGTGCTCGACCACGACAAGCTGCAGGTCACGATCAAGACCGCGATGCGCATGCTCGACAACGTGATCGACATCAACTACTACGCGGTCAAGAAGGCACGCGACTCCAACATGCGCCACCGCCCGGTGGGCCTGGGTGTGATGGGCTTCCAGGACGCGTTGTACGAACTGCGCATCCCTTACGCATCAACCGACGCCGTGGAATTCGCCGACCGCTCCATGGAAGCGGTCTGCTACTACGCTTACTGGGCGTCCACCGAACTCGCCCGAGAGCGCGGCCGTTACGCCAGCTACAAGGGCTCGCTGTGGGACCAGGGCGTCCTGCCCCCCGACACGCTCGACCTGCTGTCGCGCGAGCGTGGTGGTTACGTGGATGTGGACCGCTCGGTCAGCATGGACTGGGACGCGCTGCGCCAGAAGATTGCCACCGACGGCATGCGCAACTCCAACTGCGTGGCCATCGCCCCCACCGCGACCATCTCCAACATCATCGGCGTGGACGCCTCCATCGAGCCCTGCTTCGGCAACCTCTCGGTGAAGTCCAACCTGTCGGGCGAGTTCACCGTCATCAACGGCTACCTGGTCAAAGACCTCAAGCGCCTGGGCTTGTGGGACGACGTGATGGTCATGGACCTCAAACACTTCGACGGTTCGCTGCGTCCGATCGACCGCGTGCCGCAAGAAGTGAAGGCGCTGTACGCCACCGCGTTTGAAGTCGAACCGCTGTGGCTGGTGGAAGCCGCTGCGCGCCGCCAGAAGTGGATCGACCAGGCACAAAGCCTGAACATCTACATGGCCGGCGCCTCGGGCAAGAAGCTCGACGACACCTACAAGCTCGCGTGGCTGCGTGGTCTCAAGACCACCTACTACCTGCGCACGACCTCGGCCACACAAGCCGAGAAATCCACTGGTCGCACGGGACAACTCAACGCTGTGTCGCTGGATGCAACCACCGCCGGCATGGCCGCCACCACCGCTGCAAACGCGGCGGTCACAACGAACGCAGCGACGTCTGAAGTGCCCGCCACCGACATCAAGTTCTGCGCGATCGACGATCCCGGTTGCGAAGCTTGTCAGTGAATGACACCGCGCTGTGTTGTGTGAGTTGAGTCGCGTCGAACTTCAATCGATGCGACACAGCAACACAAACACAGCGCAGCACGCACGATCACTTTGCAATTCATGCAGACACTTTGATAATCCGAGGAATTGGAAACACCTATGTTGACCTGGGACGAACACACCACGCCCTCCACGAAGCCAGCGATCAACCCCATGCCCTCCGGCATGCAGGGTCTGCAAGCCTCACTGTCGAGTGAGCGCATCGCCTCCTCCGCAGCCGCATCCCTCGCTCCCTCTTTCGCGTCGAACGCAGCGCCCGCCAAGGCGCCTGCTGCAGCCACCGCAGGTCACCGCGTCAACGCTGCCGACAAGCGCATCATCAACGGCCAGACCGACGTCAACCAGCTGGTGCCGTTCAAGTACAAGTGGGCCTGGGAGAAGTACCTCGCCACCTGCGCCAACCACTGGATGCCGCAAGAGGTCAGCATGTCGCGCGACATCGCGACCTGGAAGGACCCGAACGGCCTGAGCGAAGACGAGCGCCGCATCATCAAGCGCAACCTCGGCTTCTTCGTCACCGCCGACTCGCTGGCCGCCAACAACATCGTGCTCGGCACCTACCGGCACATCACCGCCCCGGAGTGCCGCCAGTTCCTGCTGCGCCAGGCCTTCGAGGAAGCGATCCACACGCACGCCTACCAGTACATCGTCGAGTCGCTCGGCATCGACGAGAGCGAGATCTTCAACGCCTACCACGAGGTCCAGTCGATCCGCGACAAGGACGAGTTCCTGATCCCCTTCATCGAGGCGATCATGGACCCGAACTTCAAGACCGGCACGCCCGAGACCGACCAGACGCTGCTGAAGAGCCTGATCGTCTTCGCCTGCCTGATGGAAGGCCTGTTCTTCTACGTCGGCTTCACGCAGATCCTGGCGCTGGGCCGCCAGAACAAGATGACCGGTGCCGCCGAGCAGTACCAGTACATCCTGCGCGACGAGTCCATGCACTGCAACTTCGGCATCGATCTGATCAACGCGATCAAGATGGAGAACCCGATGCTGTGGACGGCCGAGTTCAAGGAAGAGATCAAGCAGCTGTTCCTCAAGGCCGTCGAACTCGAGTACCGCTATGCCGAAGACACCATGCCACGCGGCGTGCTCGGCATGAACGCGTCCATGTTCAAAGGCTACCTGCGCTACATCGCCAACCGGCGCGCCACGCAGATCGGCCTGGAGCCCATGTTCCCGAACGAAGAGAACCCGTTCCCCTGGATGAGCGAGATGATCGACCTCAAGAAGGAACGCAATTTCTTTGAAACCCGCGTGATCGAATACCAGACGGGCGGCGCCCTGTCCTGGGACTGATGCCATCGCCGGGGTCGCACTGCCTCATTGAACCCACCTCACATGCGTTTCAACATTTCAAAACCCTGCTGCGGGCACCACGGTGCCGGAGGCAGGGTTTTGTCACAGGATTCAGCACCCTGGAGCCACACGTGGATGCATCCACACGGCTCCAGCGCGTTGAATCACTTCACCGGCACAGTGACCGGTTGAAGTGCTCTTTGCAACTTGATCAAGGAGAAAACAATGGCAACTGCGAAAAAAGCCCCAGCTAAAAAAGCTGTGGCGAAAAAGGCCGCCCCGGCCAAAAAAGTCGCTGCGAAGAAAGCAGCGCCTGCGAAGAAGGCCGCCCCGGCCAAGAAAGTTGTCGCCAAGAAAGCTGCTCCGGCCAAAAAGCCAGCGGCGAAGAAAGCGGCTCCTGCGAAGAAGGCGGCACCGGCCAAGAAGGTTGTCGCGAAGAAAGCTGCACCGGCCAAAAAGCCCGCAGTGAAGAAAGCGGCTCCTGCGAAGAAGGCAGTTCCAGCGAAGAAAGTCGCTGCGAAGAAGCCAGCAGCGAAAAAAGCAGCGCCTGCGAAGAAGGCAGCTCCAGCGAAGAAGGCTGCCAAGCCTGCTGCGAAAAAAGCAGCTCCTGCAAAAAAAGCAGCTCCGGCCAAAAAGGCCGCCGTCGCGAAGGCAGCCCCAGCAAAAAAAGCTGAGCCGGCCAAGAAGCCGGCGGCCCCTGCTGCTCCTGCGGCTCAGACGAAGCTCAACCCTCAGGCTGCCTGGCCGTTTCCAACGTCCAGCAAGCCCTGAAGTCGTCCTTGCGATGACTTGGCAAGCCCGGCGCGAAAGCGCCGGGCTTTTTCATGTCTGCTTCAAAGCACGGGGACGGTGTAGTTCTGACCACCGCGGGTCGCGATCTTGGCTGCGCCCATGCGGTTGCCGAGCTCGGCACAACGCGCCAGCGACCAACCTTGTTCCAGCCCGTGCAGCAGTGCGGCGCGAAACGCATCGCCACAGCCGGTGGGATCGACAACCTGTGCGGCCTTCACGCCGGGCACCACGCTCTTCTGACCACCTTCCCACACCTCGCACCCATGCTCGGCCAGCGTGACGATGACGCCACGCACACGCGATGCCATGTCTTCAAACGACCAGCCTGTGCGATCGGACAGCATCTTGCCTTCGTAGTCGTTCACCGTGATCCAGGTGGCCAGTTCGATGAACTGTTTGAGCTCTTCACCGTTGAACATCGGCAGGCCCTGGCCCGGATCGAACACGAACGGAACGCCCGCCGCATGCAACTGCTTCGCGTGCGTGAGCATCGCGTCGCGGCCGTCGGGCGAGATGATGGCCACAGCGATGTCTGTGCGCACAGGCACCGGGTTGTCGTGGGCCATCGACATGGCACCAGGGTGGAACGCTGTGATCTGGTTGTTGTCGCGGTCGGTCATGATCATGGCCTGCGCGGTGTAGCTCTCGGTCGCACTGCTGACGTGCGCAGTGTCGACGCCCAGCGCCTGGAGACGCTCGAGGTATTCCTGGCCGTCGTTGCCCAGCGTGGCCAAGGGCACGGCGTGCGCTCCCAGCTGGCGAAGTCCATAGGCAATGTTGCCGGCACACCCTCCGTACTCGCGGCGCAGCGCAGGCACGAGAAACGACACGTTGAGGATGTGCAACTGGCTGGGCAGAATCTGCTCGGCGAAGCGCCCCTCAAACGTCATGATGGTGTCAAAGGCCAGCGATCCGCAAACAAGAATGGGCATGGTGTGGTCAGTTCGAAAGGTGGAGAGGAATCAAGGGTAGAAGACCAGCGCACGGTAGCCCGCCATGGGCATGGCCTCGCCCACCGAGAGTGACAGGCGGAAGCTCACATTCAACGAGCTCTGCGCAGGCATCACGGATGGGGCATCGGGCCACTCTTCTGGCAGGAAGACGCGGCGCGAGATCACCTCGTCGCGCGAATTGGTCAGGCTCAACTCTAGGGCCGGCAGGGCCAGCGCCATGTCGGCGGTGTTCTTGAGCACCAGGTCGAACGAGTGGAAGTTGCCCAGACGCTGAACCAGCGCCGAGCTGTCGATGACGATGGCGTCGATGTTGCGCACCGGACCGACGGTGCAGCCGATCGGCTCGCAGAGCTGTTGCAGCCATGGCAACGTTTCGGGTTTCCAGGCTGCGATGCGATCACGCTCGTGCAACACCCATTGGGCAACGAGCACGGCCGCCAACAGCAGCGCCAGCAACGACAGTCCCACCCGCACACCGCGCGACTGCCAGAACGCGCGCCGCTGCGCCTGGCGCACGAATCCCGGCACCGCCTCGGGCACGGCCCGCTCGACGGGTTCCGCACCGAGGTCCTGTGGGGCCTGGGCAGGCGACTCGCTATCGGCATCGGAGACCGGGGCCACGAGCGCTGCAGCCTGCGCCTCGGGGGTCGCCTTGGCAGCCGCGAAACGCTGAAGTTCGGTGCTGAAGTCGGCGTCGACGGACGGATCTGCAGGCGGGTCATCCGCCATGGAATCAGGTGACCGGGTGATGGGCTCATCCCTGTCGGCCAGGTCGGCGCCGGCGGGCTCGACCGGTGGCACATCGGGCGCTGGCGCAGACCCGGAAGGTGCCGGTGCGCCGGCAGCCCAAGGCTCCAGGTACAGCGTGGCGTCGAACACATCGGCGCAATGGCCACAACGCACCCAGCCTTCGGAGATCTTCAGTTGATCGGCAACGATCCTGAAGGTCGTTCCGCAGGCCGGACAACGGGTGGTGAAACTCATGCGCCGATTATCGGGGGCGCTGCGCGGCGGCTCAGGCCTTGACCGCGGTCATGAGGATCCAGCCCTCTTCTTCGTCGCTGACCTGCAACGCCACCCAGGGCGCGTAGGCCTCGATCAACTCGTCGGCCTGGCGCGCCAGAATGCCCGCAAGCACCAGGTGACCACCCGAGCGAACGTGCGAGCACAGCAGCGGCGCGAGCACTTTCAGTGGTGTGGCCAGGATATTGGCCAGCACGAGGTCGTGCTCTCCGTGGGCAATGTCGGGCAGGCCTTCGCTCAACGTGACGTGGTTGGCCGAGGCATTGAGCCGGGTCGACTCCACCGCCGCCGGGTCGATGTCCACTGCCACGATTTCGCGCGCGCCGAACTTGGCCGCACCGATAGCAAGAATGCCGGAGCCGCAACCGTAGTCGAGCACCCGCGAGCCCACCGGTGGGTGCTGGGCGGTCCAGCGCAGACACATGCGGGTGGTGGGGTGCGTGCCGGTGCCGAACGCGAGACCCGGGTCGAGCCGGATGACCTGTTTGGCGGCGGCGGGCGGTTCGTGCCAGCTGGGCACGATCCAGAAGGTGGGTGTGATCTCCACCGGCGCGAACTGCGACTGCGTCAGGCGCACCCAGTCTTGCTCGGGCACGGCCTGCACACCCAGCACCGCGCAGCCTTCAAAAAAGTCTTGCAGCCTGAGCAGATCGGCAGCTTCCCGTGCGACGCTCTCGGACGAGAACAGGGCCACCACACGCGAGCGCTGCCAGCCCTCCTTGGGTGGCGGCATGCCGGGTTCGCCGAACAAAGCCTGCTCGGCGTCGGTCATGGCGTCGGCGTCTTCCACCGAGGTGCTCAAGGCGTCCAGCGCGTCCAGCGCTTCGCCCACGGCTTCAACCGAAGTCTCTGGCACCATGAGCACCAGCTCGAACAAGGACGGCATGGGTTAACGCTCTCGCTGTGAGAGCCACTCTTCAAGGTAGTGGATGTTGGTGCCGCCCGCCACAAAGCTCGCGTCGACCATCAGCTCGCGGTGCAGCGGGATGTTGGTCTTGATGCCCTCGATCACCGTTTCGGCCAGCGCCGTGCGCATGCGCGCCAGCGCCTGTTCGCGCGTGTCGCCGTGCACGATGATCTTGCCGATCATGGAGTCGTAGTTCGGCGGCACGAAGTAGTTGGTGTAGGCGTGCGAGTCCACGCGCACGCCCGGGCCGCCCGGTGCGTGCCAGGTCGTGATGCGACCGGGCGAAGGCGTGAACTTGTAGGCGTCTTCCGCGTTGATCCGGCACTCGATGGCGTGTCCGCGCAGCTGGACCTGGCGCTGCGTGAACGGCAACTTCTCGCCCGCCGCGACCGAGATCTGGGTGCGCACGATGTCCACGCCCGAAATCCACTCGGTCACCGGATGCTCCACCTGCACGCGGGTGTTCATCTCGATGAAATAGAACTCGCCGTTTTCGAACAGGAACTCAAACGTGCCGGCGCCTCGGTAGCCGATCTTCTTGCAGGCGGTCGCGCAACGCTCGCCGATCTTTTCGATCAGGCGGCGCGGGATCCCCGGTGCCGGCGCTTCTTCGATCACCTTCTGGTGGCGGCGCTGCATCGAGCAGTCGCGCTCACCCAGATACACCGCGTTGCGGTGCGTGTCGGCCAGGATCTGGATCTCGATGTGGCGCGGGTTCTGGAGAAACTTCTCCATGTAGACCTCGGCGTTGCCAAACGCGGCACCGGCCTCGGCCTTGGTGGTCTGCACCGCGTGCAGCAGGGCCGCTTCGGTGTGCACCACGCGCATGCCGCGTCCACCACCGCCACCGGCGGCCTTGATGATCACCGGGTAGCCCACCGCCTTGGCGGTGCGCTTGATCACCACCGGATCGTCGGGCAGCGCGCCTTCAGAGCCCGGCACGCAAGGCACGCCGGCGCGGATCATGGCCTGCTTGGCCGAAACCTTGTCGCCCATCAGGCGGATGGAGTCGGGCGTGGGGCCGATGAAGGTGAAGCCGCTTTTTTCCACGCGCTCGGCGAAATCGGCGTTTTCCGAAAGAAAGCCGTAACCGGGATGGATGGCTTCGGCGTCGGTCACCTCGGCCGCCGAGATGATGGCCGGCATGTTGAGGTAGCTGTGGGTGCTCGACGCCGGGCCGATGCAGACGGCCTCGTCGGCCAGGCGCACGTACTTGGCGTCGCGGTCGGCCTCGGAGTACACCATCACCGCCTTGATGCCCATTTCGCGGCAGGCGCGCTGCACGCGCAGTGCGATCTCTCCGCGGTTGGCGATCAGGATTTTCTTGAACATGGGCTCGGGGCCTTCTTTATTCGATCACGTACAAAGGCTGGCCGTACTCGACGGCCTGGCCGTTGTCCACCAGGATCTTGGTCACGGTGCCGGACTTGTCCGCTTCGATCTCGTTGAGGATCTTCATGGCCTCGACGATGCAGATCGTCTCGCCTTCCTTGATGGTGTCGCCGATCTCCACGAAGGGCTTGGCGCCCGGGCTGGAAGCGCGGTAGAAAGTGCCGACCATGGGAGATTTGACGGTGTGGCCCACCGGCTCGGCGGGGGCTGCGGCCACGGCGGGCGCCGCCTCCACCGCCGGAACCACCGCGGGAGCCACCGGCGCTGGCGCCATGCTGTACGTCACGGGGGCCGCGGCGGACATCGGCGCGCTCTTGACGATGCGGACCTTGCCTTCGGCTTCGGTGATCTCCAGCTCCGACACGTTTGATTCGGACACCAGGTCGATCAGCGTCTTCAGTTTTCTCAAGTCCATGATTTCTCCAACGAAAAGCGGCTAATTTGTTCTAAGTTCGAGCAACTTCAAGGCTGCCGACCCACCCCCACCAGCCAGGGTGCCGCAGTGTACACGAAGGGTTGTGCGGTAGCGCACGATCGGGCCGCCCAGGCTTGCAAGCCCACCGCAGAACGTCGATTGCCGTTTTGGGCGACAAAGCTGGAATTTAGCCCTTTATGGGCGAACATTCCCGGCAAGGGACCAGCGGTCGTTCCGCCACCTGGCGAGCGTCAACCCAGTTGCGCCCACTGGGCCAGGTCGGCCTCGGACACCTTGCCGATCTTGCGGTGCAGCACCGTGCCCTCGTCCCCGAAGACCACTGTGTAGGGCAGGCTGCCGCTGGGGTTGCCCAGGCTGCGGCTGAGCTCGGTGCCGGCAAAGCCGGCCATGCCCACGGGGAAATTCAGCGGCAGCTTCTGCAGGAAGCCGCGCACCGCGCTGGGCTGGTCGACCGCGAGGCCCAGCACCTGCCAGCCCTGCGGTGCGTTGGCCGTGTTGAAGGCGTTGAGCAAGGGCAGCTCTTCCACACACGGCGGGCACCAGGTGGCCCAGAAGTTCACCAGCAAGGGACGCCCGCGCATGCCCGCCAGGTTCACCGCCTCGCCGTTCGGGCCCTCAAAGGCGCCCGCCCAGAAAGCGGCCTCGGCGCCACTCAACACGACCTGGGGCGCGATGCGCTGCCAGGACACCCAGGCGCCCGCACCAGCGGCAGTCACCGCGGCCCCCGTCATCAACACCGTTCTTCGTTGCAATTTCATTCGTCCAGTCCAGGGGTATCGGCCTCGACGGCCATGCGTCGCCGCAGCGCAGCGGCGTCGCCGCGCGGCTTGCGGCCTTGGGCATCGGGTTTGAGGGCACCGCGCAGGTCGTCGTGCTCGTGCACCATCAAGTGAATGAGCACCCACTGACCCAGCGCGTCACAGCGGGTGCGCAGGGTAAGCGCCTCCACCGGCTCGCCGCGCCAGCCGTTCACCGTGCCGGGGTGGTACTCCACGCGATGATCGAGCAAGGCCCACTCGGGCGCCTTGGGGTCGTCGCAAAAGAGCTGCATGTAGAGATCGCTGTGACGCGTGGCGGTTCCATGCCAGACCGATCCGCCCAGGTGCGGGCGAAAAGCCTTGAGGCGCTCCATCCACAGCAAGGCCAGTTCGCGCAGGGCCACCAGCTCGCCGGGCTGGGTATCGGCACAGAAGATGTCGATGTGTTCGCGCACCGCGGCCTCCAGCGCCGCGTTGTCGGGCAGGGCCGTGCGCGCGGGCAGGCCAAGTTGCTTGACCGCCTGGCGCTTGGCGGCCGCGTACTCCAGGCCGTCTTCGGCCACGAGGCGGGCGGCAACGGCCGCAATTTCGAAGGTGATGTCGTCCCGGCTCGCTTCCATCGAGTGGATTGTGCCCGCCCGGGACATCGCCACGGCCAAGACCAGCCATACCCGCAAGACCCGGGTGGCCTGCCACCTAGAATCGCCCGATGCACATACACATCCTGGGCATTTGCGGCACCTTCATGGGCGGCCTGGCCGCGCTGGCCCGCGAAGCCGGCCACCGCGTCACCGGCTGCGACGCCGGCGTTTACCCCCCCATGAGCGACCAGCTTCGCGCGCTCGGCATCGACCTGATCGAAGGCTTTGGTGCCGACCAGCTGGCCCTGAAACCCGACGTGTTCGTGATCGGCAATGTGGTCAGCCGCGCGCGCAAGCCCGACGGCACGCCCAAGTTTCCGCTGATGGAGGCCATCATGGACAGCGGCGCCGCTTACACCAGCGGCCCGCAGTGGCTGGCCGAACACGTGCTGCAAGGCCGGCATGTGCTGGCGGTGGCCGGCACCCACGGCAAGACCACCACCACCGCCATGCTGACCTGGATTCTGGAGGCCAACGGCCTGCAGCCGGGTTTCTTGATTGGCGGGGTGCCCATGAACTTCGGCGTGTCGGCACGCATGGGAACTGGCCCTACCTTCACCATTGAAGCGGACGAGTACGACACCGCCTTCT
The DNA here is from genome assembly GCF_030158645.1 of Hydrogenophaga sp. Taxonomy (GTDB): domain Bacteria; phylum Pseudomonadota; class Gammaproteobacteria; order Burkholderiales; family Burkholderiaceae_C; genus Hydrogenophaga. The sequence goes on from NZ_JAOASO010000096.1 coordinate 33,824, forward strand.
TCGACAAGCGCAGCAAGTTCGTCCACTACCGCCCGCGCACGGCCGTGCTGAACAACCTCGAGTTCGACCACGCCGACATCTTCGACGACCTGGCCGCCATCGAGCGCCAGTTCCACCACCTGATCCGCACCGTGCCGCCATCCGGGCGCGTGGTGTCCAACGGCTTGGAGGAAAGCCTGGACCGCGTGCTTCACCAGGGCCTGTGGAGCGAGCTGCGCACCTTCGGTGCCGCCGTGAGCGACTTCACTGCCGTGGGCGAACCCCATGCCTTCGACGTGCTGAACCAGGGCCAGCCGGCGGGCCGTGTGGAATGGGCACTCAGCGGCGTGCACAACCAGCTCAACGCACTCGCGGCGATTGCCGCCGCCGAACACGTGGGCGTGGCGCCGGCCGACGCCGCGCGCGCGCTGGCCAGCTTCGAGAACGTGCGCCGGCGCATGGAAGTGCGCGGCACCGTGGCGCGCGCGGGTGGCAGCATCACGGTCTACGACGACTTTGCCCACCACCCCACCGCCATCCGCACCACGCTGGACGGCCTCCAGCGCCGCCTGGGCAGTCCGCGGGGGCGCATCCTGGCGGTGTTCGAGCCGCGCAGCAACACGATGAAGCTGGGCACGATGAAGTCGCAACTGCCGTGGAGCCTGGAAGCGGCCGACCTCGCGTTCTGCCACTCGGGCGGTCTGGACTGGGACGCCCCCGAGGCGCTGGCGCCCATGGGCGCGCGGGCCCGGGTGGGCAAGAGCATCGACGAGCTGGTGGCGCAGGTCGTGTTGGCCGCCCAACCCGGCGACCACATCGTCTGCATGAGCAACGGCGGATTTGGCGGCGTGCACGAGCGCCTGCTGAAGGCACTCTCCGCTTGAAGACGCGCTCTTGCCCAGAGCATCCGCGGAACTGGCTTTGCCAGGCCGCAGGATGCGCCCCCTTGAGGGGGTGACGCCGAAGGCGGCGCGGGGGAGCTCCCCTGCTAGTAACTCAGGGCCTGGGCCGGCACATCGATGGAGATGACCGGCTTGGCCAGCGCCGCGCTGGCCGCCCGTGCAAACGCCATCGCCCAGGCACGGTGCGCATCGTCGCGAAAACGTTCCTCGCCCACAGCCTCGGCCACCGCCAGGATCTTGTCGGCCGTGAGCACCTTGCCGGTGGGCCGAATCGGATCACACCCCAGGAAGGTGAACTGCTCGTCCAGCCAGCTGCGGGCCAGGTCGTGCGGCATGGGCTGCACCTCTTCCAGATCGAAGGGGTAGGTGGAGCGGACGCCCCAACTCACGGTGACTTGGCTTCGCATGGTGGTTCTCCTGATGGACTTCCATTGTGGCCCCCGCCCAGGGCGGGGAACTCCGTGAAAGCCCGCAGCCCGCTCAGGCCTTCGCCTGGCGCGCGGTCTTCACCGCGTTGGACAACACATCGAGCGCCTGCAGCGAGTCGTCCCAGCCCAGGCACGCGTCGGTGATGCTCTGTCCGTACTTGAGCGCCCCCACCTCGTCCTTGCCCGGGGTGAACTTCTGCGCGCCGGCTTCGATGTGGCTCTCGATCATCACGCCGAAAATGCTGCGCGAGCCGCCAGTGATCTGGCCCGCGATGTCGCGCGCCACCTCCAGCTGCTTCTCGTGCTGCTTGCTGCTGTTGGCGTGGCTGCAGTCCACCATCAGGCGCGGGGGCAGCTTGGCGGCTTCGAGCTCCTTGACCGATGCGGCCACGCTGGATGCGTCGTAGTTGGGCGCCTTGCCGCCGCGCAGGATCACGTGGCAGTCCTTGTTGCCGTTGGTCTGCACGATGGCGACCTGGCCGTTCTTGTGCACCGAGAGGAAGTGGTGCCCGCGTGAAGCGGCCTGGATTGCATCGGTGGCAATCTTGATGTTGCCGTCGGTGCCGTTCTTGAACCCGATCGGGGCTGAGAGGCCCGAGGCCAGCTCGCGGTGCACCTGGCTCTCGGTGGTGCGTGCGCCGATGGCGCCCCAGGCGATCAGATCGCCGATGTACTGCGGCGAGATCACGTCGAGGAACTCGCTGCCCGCGGGCAGGCCCAGGCGGTTGATCTCGATGAGCAACTGGCGTGCGATGCGCAGGCCTTCGTCGATGCGGTAGCTCTCGTCGAGGTAGGGGTCGTTGATCAGGCCCTTCCATCCCACCGTGGTGCGCGGCTTCTCGAAGTACACGCGCATCACGATCTCCAGCGTGTCGGCGTACTGGTCGCGCAAGGGTTTGAGGCGGCGCGCGTAGTCCACCGCTGCGGCCGGATCGTGAATGGAACACGGGCCGATGATGACCAGCAGGCGGTCGTCCTTGCCGTGCAGGATGTTGTGGATGCGCTGGCGGGTCTGGCTGATCAGCGTCTCCACCGGCGTGCCGCCGATGGGGAAGAAGCGGATCAGGTGTTCGGGAGGGGGCAACACGGTGATGTCCTTGATGCGTTCGTCGTCGGTCTGGCTGGTCTTGTCGATCGAACGGGTGTGCCAGGCGTCGCTGCTGGCGGGGGCATGTTTCGCGGTCATCAAGGGCTCCTGGGGCTGGTGTTGAGGGTGGAAAAACGGGGTCGAAAAAAAACCGCCGGGCTGAGGGCTCCGGCGGTTTGATCGAGATTCGGTGATGCGCTTACAGCCTCGCCTCTCGTCCGCCGGGGACCGAGAACCAAAAGTAAAAGGCAAAGAAATTGCGCGCTTTCATGGGTGAACAATGTAGCACAGGGCCACTTGCGTCCGGCTTACTGCCGGAACACCACCGCGTCCAGCCCCAGCGCGCGGATGCGCACCGCCGCGTCATCGGCGAGCGCGCGGTTGGCGAACGGACCCACCCGCACGCGGGTGCGCTGACCCGTGGGCGCGTCAACCACCTGAATGAACGCCGGCAAGCCGGCATCGATCAACCGCGTGAGCACGCGGTCGGCGTTGCCGGCATCGGCAAACAGGCCGACGTTGATGGCAAAGCTCTGCTGCGCGTCCGCGCGGGAAGACGGCGCGGCGGGTGCGGGTGGGGGTCTTTGCGACGACGTGGTGGAGGATTCCACCGAAGGCGTGGAAGGCAAGGGCACCGGTTCGGCTGGCTGACCTGGCGGCGGTTCGGCGGGTGGCTCTGCAGGTGGCTCCGCGGCTGGCGAGGGTGGTGCCGGTGGAGGTTCTTCGGCCTGCGCAGGAGCGGGCGGCACGGGCGTGGGCTCCACCGGCGCCACCACCGCCGGCAACACCACCGTGGGCAGCACCGGCCGTTCGTTCACCCACCGGGACAAACCCCAGTAAGCCCCCAACGCAGCGGCTGCCAGCACCGCGTTGATGACCGCCAGCACCCACCAGCGCTTGCGGGAGCTTGAGCGCTGTGCCAGGGCGACACAGGCCTCGCGCACCGTGCTGGCCTCGCGCACGGCGCGGGTCATGCGCCGGCGCGCGTCGGCGTGCAGCCAGGCGTTGCCATACACGCCCGGAATCAGGCAACTCAACACGAAGATCGCGCCCAGAAAACCCCACTCGGCGAGCGACGGCATGGCCAGCCACTCCCGGCCCAGCCCCAACACGAGCAAGGCCAAACCTTCCACGGCAGCCACGTACACCAGGGCAGCGCCCCAGAGCTGGCGAAAGACGAGCCAGTTCAGGGTGAGCAAGGCAGCGGCCCAGTTCCAGCCGGGGCCGGCCTGTCCCGCCTCGTCGAAGCGGGCAAACACGGGCAAGTACCGACCGACATTCACCGGACCCAATGCCGCGCGGTACAGCGCGGTGGTCGCGGTCTCCGAAGCGGGCTGCGGCGTGACGGTCATGCCGGATTCTGGCACGGCGTTTCGGTGCGTTTCCTAGGGGTGAACGATGGCCTCGTCGCGTGCGATGCGGCCGTCCACCAGCTCCACCAGCCGGTCGCAGCGCGCCGCCAGCCGCGGGTCGTGCGTGACCACGACGAACGACACGCCGCGCTCGGCGTGCATGCGCCGCAGCAGCACGAACACCTCATCGGACGACGCCGTGTCCAGGTTGCCGGTGGGCTCGTCCGCCAACACCAGTGGCGGCTCCATCACCAGCGCGCGGGCGATCGCCACGCGCTGCTGCATGCCGCCCGACAACTCGGATGGCCGTTTGTCCATGGCCTGGGCCAGACCCACCGCGTCCAGCAATTCGCGCGCCTTTGCCAACTGCGCCGCACTCACCCGGCCTTCGGCCATGAGCGCGGGCATGGTCACGTTTTCCAGCGCGGTGAAGGCCGGCAGCAGGTGGTGGAACTGGAACACGAAGCCGAGCTTGTTGCGCCGGCGCATGGTCAGGCCGTTGTCGTCCAGCCCCTGCACCGCTTCGCCCTGAAAACGGTAGGTGCCCGAGCTCATGCGCTCGAGCAGGCCAACGATGCTGAGCAAGGTGCTTTTGCCCGAGCCCGAAGGACCGATGAGCGCGATGAATTCGCCCGGCATCACGCGCAGGTTCAACCCGTGCAGCACCTCGGCTTCGCTGGGCAGGCCGGCGTTGTAGGTCTTGCGGACATCGCTGAGTTCGATCAGCGCAACGGTGTCGGGGGGGGTCATCGCGTCAGATGCGGATGGCCTGGCCGGGGTCCATGGCCGCCGCGCGGCGGGCCGGCGCAATGGCCGCCAGCACGCCACACACCGTGGCCAACACGGCCACCTGCAGCGCCAGCAGGGGCGGCAAGGCGATGGAGAACAGCGGCTGTCCGTCGGCGCCGCGCACGAAGGTGGTGAACAGCCAGATCATCAACACGGCCAGCGCAATGCCGAGCACCGAACCCACCGCGCCCACCACCGCGCCCTGCACCAGGAACACGCGCAGCACCTGGGCCCGCGTGGCGCCCATGGCGCGCAGGATGCCGATCTCGCGGCGCTTCTGCACCACCGACACCACCAGCACGCTGGCAATGCCCAGCACCACCACCACCAGCACCACGCCCCGGATCAGGCTGGTGCTCACCGACTGCGCATTGAGGGCCGAGACCAGTTGCGCGTTGCTCTCCTGCCAGCTCTCCAGCTGGTAGGGCAGCTGACGGCGCAGGTCTTCGGTGAGCCCCTGCGCGGCCCACACGTCGTCCACCGTGAGGTCGATCGTGGTGGCGCCGCCGGGCAGACCGAGCAGGCTTTGCGCGGCCCGCAAGGGCACGATCACGGTGCGGCGGTTGAGTTCTTTCACACCGAGATCCACCAGCGCGGTCACCCGGACCGATTCACTCACGGTGCTGGTCTGCACCGTGAGGCGGTCGCCCACGCGCACGCCCAGATCGGCCGCCAGGTCGCGTCCCACGATGGCCTCGCCGGGCGCGAGGCGTGCGGTGCCGCTGACCACCTTGCTGCGCAGGCCGACGATGCGGTCGTAGCGGTCCAGCTCCACACCGACCAGCGAGATGGACTGCGTGGCCTCGCCGCGCAACGCCAGCGCGCCGCCAGCCACCATGGGTGATACCGCCGCGATGCCGGGCAGCCGTTCGAGCTGTGGCACCAGCGCCTGCCAGTTGGCCACCGAGCGCAGGCGCTGCGCGCGCGGCTGGGCTTCGGTCAGGGTGGTCGTGCCCGGCGCCCGGATCGCGGGCGGCGCCACCACGTCGTCGGGCGCGCTGAGCGTGATGTGGGCCTGGGCGCCGAGCGTCTTGTTGAGGGTGTTGGTCTGCAGGCCGCTGATGAGCGCGGAGATGTAGGCAATCACCGCCACCCCGGCCGCCACGCCCACGATGATCAGCACGGTCTGCATGCGCCCCTCGCGCAGGAAGCGCAGTGCCACACGGCGTTCAAATCCCAGCCAGGCGCTCATGGGGTGCTCAGCGCCCCATGGCATTGGTCAGCGCAGCACCGGCGTCGGGCGCTGCCGCTCCGGGGACCGTGCTCTGGCCCGGCCGCCATTGAACGCGGCGCACACGCACGCGGCTGTCGGCCTGCGGCGTGCCACCGATCAGCACCACGTCGCCTTCGGCCAGACCCTCGAGCACCTCGGCCGCGTCGAGCGTGCGCAGGCCCAGCTTCACCGCGCGGCTGCGTGCGTGGCCATCGGCGCTCACCATCACAGTCGTCGATCCGTCGGGCAGCGCGGTGCGCAGGGCGGCCAACGGCAACACCAGCGCCTTGTCTCGCCGGGCGGTTTCCACCTCGACCGACACCGTCATGTCTTCGCGCAGAAAGGCCGGTGCGGGCGCGTCCAGCGTGAGCTTGACCTCGATGGCGCCGCGCTGCGCATCGACCGACGGGGCGATGGACAGCACGCGCGCGGCCAGCGGCTGCCCGGCAAAGGCATCGGCCACCACACGCGCGACCTGGCCGGTCTGCAGCTGGTCCAGAAAACGCTCGTCCACCGGCGCCACGATCTGCGTGGGACCGGCCAGCGCCAGGCCCAGCAAGGCCTTGCCGGGCTGCACGATCTGGCCGGGTTCGACCTCGCGCAGCAGCACCTGCGCGTCGGCCGGTGCCACCAGCGTGGTTTGCGCCAGCCGGGCGCGCGCCGCCTGGGTGGTGGCCTGGGCCACGGCCAGCTGGGCCTGCGCCTGCACCAGGTCGGTCCCCGATTCTTCGTTGGCCCGCGTTTGCGAGCGCGCACTGGCCTGCTGAGCACGGGCCACGTCCAGGGCGCGACGCACTTCATCCAGCCGCGAGGCGCTCACGAAGCCCTGTGCCACCAGCTGTTCGGTGCGCGTGAGTTCGGCCTGGGCGGCGCGCACGGTGGCCTCGGTCTGGGCCAGCGCGGCCTGGGCGGCGGTGCGCCCGGTGCTGCGCAAGCCCGCCAGCCGGGCCGCGGCCTGGCGCTCGGCCGCCTCCGCCTGCATGAGTGCGGCAGCGAGTTCGTCGGATTCCAGGCGCAGCAGCACGTCGCCCCGGCGAACGCTGGCGCCTTCTGCCACCAGCACGGCCTGCACCCGCCCGGTGATGGTGCTGCCGATCTCCACGCGCGAGAGCGTGGCCACCCGGGCCGAAAACTGCAGGCTGCGCACCAGCGGTGCCGCTTCCAGCTCGACCGCATCCACCTTGGGGTGGCGCCAGAGCCAGCCGGCCCAGAACGCGAGCACCAGCAGCACGCCTGCTGCACCCCATCCCCAGCGGCGTTGAGCGGAAGACAGGGTCATGGGTGAGATGACTTCAGTTGCCGGGCTGGAACAGCCCGTTGTCGGCGGCGGGCGGCGCCACGCCCAGGTGCCGGTAGGCCGCCAGCGTGGCGATGCGCCCGCGCGGCGTGCGCTGCAGGAAGCCCTGCTGGATCAGATAGGGCTCGATCACGTCCTCAATGGTGTCGCGCTCCTCGCCGATGCTGGCTGCGATGTTGTCCAGCCCGACCGGTCCACCGTCGAAGCGGTGGATCACCGCTTCGAGCAGCTTGCGGTCCATCAAATCAAAGCCTTGCGGGTCCACGTCGAGCATGGCGAGCGCACGGTTGGCCATGTCCTGCGTGATGGTGCCTGTGCCCTTCACATCGGCGAAGTCGCGCACGCGGCGCAGCAGGCGGTTGGCGATGCGCGGCGTGCCGCGCGAGCGGCGTGCGATCTCGAAACCGCCTGCTTCGTCCATGGGCGCGTTCAACAAGCCGGCGCTGCGCTTGACGATGCGCGCAAGCTCTTCGGACGTGTAGAACTCCAGCCGCGCCACGATGCCGAAGCGGTCGCGCAGCGGGTTGGTGAGCATGCCGGCGCGCGTGGTCGCACCCACCAGGGTGAAGGGCTGCAGGTCCAGCTTGATGCTGCGCGCCGCCGGGCCTTCGCCGATCATGATGTCGATCTGGTAGTCCTCCAGCGCGGGGTACAGGATTTCCTCGACGACCGGGCTGAGCCGGTGGATCTCGTCGATGAAGAGCACGTCGTTGGCTTCGAGGTTGGTCAGCAGCGCGGCCAGGTCTTTCGGCTTTTCCAGCACCGGTCCGCTGGTCTGGCGCAGGTTCACGCCGAGTTCCTGCGCGATGATGTGGCTGAGCGTGGTCTTGCCGAGGCCAGGCGGCCCGAACAGCAGCACATGGTCCAGCGCCTCGTTGCGCTTCTTGGCCGCGCCGATGAAGATCTCGAGCTGCTCGCGCACCTTCACCTGGCCCACGTACTCGTCGAGCAGCTTGGGGCGCAGGGCGCGCTCGATCGCCTCTTCCTTGGGCGAAGCCGGCGCGGCGGACACCATGCGCGGCGCCGGGGCGAAGTCGTCGGTCTGGATGCTCATGGTTGTTACTTGGCCAAGGCTTTGAGCGCGAGCTTGATGCCTTCGCTGACACCCACATCCGCCGGCAGAGGCTTCAAGGCGGCCGCGGCGTCCTTGTCGCTGTAGCCCAGTGCCATCAGGGCCTGCTGGATGTCGCTCTGCACGTCGCTCTGGGCCGGGCCGCCACCCGTCAGGTTCAGATCGGCACCGAGCTTGCCCTTGAGTTCGAGCAGCAGGCGCTCGGCGGTCTTCTTGCCGATGCCGGGCACCTTGATGATGCGGCCACTGTCCTGCGCGCTGATGGCCTGGGCCAGGTCGCCCACGCTCATGCCCGACAGCACCGAGAGCGCAGTGCGCGGGCCCACGCCGCTGATCTTGATGAGCTGGCGAAAGGCCTCACGTTCGGGTGATGTGGCGAAGCCGTAGAGAATCTGGGCGTCCTCGCGCACCACGAAGTGGGTGAGCAGGGCCACCTTTTCGCCGGTGGCGGGCAGGTTGTAGAACGTGCTCATCGGCACATCGACCTCGTATCCGACGCCGTGGCAGTCCAGCAGGATCTGGGGTGGGTTTTTCTCCAGCAGCGTACCGGTCAACTTGCCTATCATCTGGACATCCTTTTGAGGAATTATCGGCTTGATTCTCAGACACACCTTCTCTCCGCCCGACAACGTCCGCATGGGTCACCTCTGCGGCCCGCTGGACACCCACATCC
>NZ_JAOASO010000097.1 GCF_030158645.1 Hydrogenophaga sp.
GCACGCGCCGCTCACCTTCGACATCGTCGACACCTGGATGAAGCGCTCCATGGGAGGCTGCCAATACCACGTGGCACACCCGGGCGGGCGCAACTACGACACCTTCCCGATCAACGCCTACGAGGCCGAGAGCCGGCGCATGTCGCGTTTCTTCCAGATGGGGCACACGCCGGGTCACATGGATGTGAAGCCGGCCACCAGCAGCCGCGAGTTCCCCACCACGCTGGACCTGCGCTACTGACCGCTCGCCGGGTGAAACCCCTTGTGTGACGGAAGCAACAAGGCGGCGAACCCGGCGTCTCGGCGCCTGGAGGCCACCGGGCATACTCGGGTGCAGTGAACCACGACGCCTCCGACTCCCTGTTTGACGAGCTCAGTCCCGAGAACCCCGGCGACTGGGCTTTGTCCTTGTCGGTCCCCGCCGACCCGGGACATCGCGACGAGCTGCGTGCCGACGGCAAGCCCGACAGCGATGCCTTGGCCGCACCGTGGTCCAGCTTTTTCGAGCACATCGGCACCGATGGCTTCAAGGACCTGAACCGCCGCAGCGACAACCTGCAGCGCCAGATCCGCGACAACGGCGTGACCTACAACGTCTACGCTGACGCTTCGGCAGGCCTGCAGCGCCCCTGGGCACTCGACCTTTTCCCCATGCTTGTCGGCCCGCAAGACTGGGCGCAGATCGAAACCGGTGTGTTGCAGCGCACCCGCCTGCTCAACGCCATCATGGGCGACCTCTACGGCGAACGCGAGCTGCTCAAGCGCGCGCTGCTGCCCGCCGCGCTGGTGCAAGGCCACCCGGGGTACCTGCGCTCCATGCAGGGTGTGAAACCGCCGGGCGACACCTGGCTGCACATCGTGGGCTTTGATCTGGCCCACGGACCCGATGGCCGCTGGTGGGTGGTGGGCCAGCGCACGCAGGCGCCGTCGGGCCTGGGCTACCTGCTGGAAAACCGCATCGCGATCGCGCGGCAATTTCCCAAGGCGTTTGCCGGCATGAAGGTGCAGCGCCTGGCCGCGAGCTACCGCGCGCTCATGGACGGCATCAAACGCATGGCGCCCGAGGGCGAGAACGCGCGCATCGCGCTGCTCACGCCCGGCCCCTACAACGAAACCTATTTCGAACACGCCTACCTCGCGCGTTACCTCGGCCTCACGCTGGTCGAGGGCAACGACCTCACCGTGCGCGACCAGCGCCTGTACCTCAAGACGCTCAGCGGCCTGGAGCCGGTGCACGCCCTCATCAAGCGACTGGACGACGAGTGGCTCGACCCGCTGGAGCTGCGCTCCGACTCGCGCCTGGGCGTGCCCGGCCTGTTGCAGGTGCTGCGCGCCGGCAACCTGCTGCTGGCCAACGCGCCCGGCTCGGCGCCGCTCGAGTCCAGCGCCCTGCTCGGCTTTCTCCCTGCGATCAGCCGCCACCTGCTGGGTGAAGAGCTCGCCATGCCTTCGCTGGCCACCTGGTGGTGCGGCGAAGACGCCGCCCTGCGCGAGGTGCTGCCACTGATCAAGGGCAGCGTGATCAAACCGACCTACCCGCGCTCGGGCCTGGACACCGCCATGGGCCAGAGCCTGAGCGAGCGTGAGCTCGACGAATGGTCCGGCCGCATGGCACGCCATCCCGACGACTACACCGTGCAATCCTGGCTGCCGCTCTCACAGACGCCCACCTGGTCGGGTGAACGGCTCATGCCCCGTTCGGCCATGCTGCGCGTGTTCGCGCTGGCCGACGGCGCCGGCTCCTGGCGCGTGCTGCCCGGTGGCCTGGTGCGCCTGGCGCAGCGCGGCGAGCTCATCGCCGCGATGCAGCGCGGCGGCAGCAGCGCCGACTGCTGGGTGCTCACCGACGGCCCCGTGGACCACACCAGCCTGCTGCAATCGGCACCCACCACGCTGGCCTTGGCGCAGCAGAAGCGCCCGGTGACCAGCCGCGCGGCCGAAAACCTGTTCTGGCTGGGCCGCTACACCGAACGCGCAGAAAACAGCTTGCGACTCGCGCAGATCGTGCTCAACCACCTGGGCGGCGAAGAACCCAATTCACGCCCGCTCATGGCCTGGCTCACCGCCACCGCCACCGAGAACTCGCTGGTGATCTCCGAAGCACCCGCCGCCACCGCGTCACCGCGCGTGTTCGCGCGCAGCCTCATGGCCGCGCTCTCACCCACAGCCGACGACCCGCTGTTCGCCAAGTCGCACAGCGTGGGATTCAATTTGCGCGCGCTCAAGGCCGCCGCCTCGCAGGTGCGCGAGCGCCTGTCGCAAGAACACTGGCACCTGATCGAGCGCACCGAAACCGGCTTTGCACGCGACTGTGCCGCCCTGTCGACCGACGCCGAATACGCCACCGCCGAAGCCCTCACGGCGCTGCAGAGCACCAGCGAACTGCTGGCGGCCATCACCGGCTCACAAACCGACCGCATGGTGCACGACGACGGCTGGCGCCTGCTCTCCATGGGCCGCCACATCGAGCGCCTCATCACGCTCTCGCGCGCCTTGTCGCTCGCACTCGAACACGGGTGCGTGCACGACCAGGCCGGCTTCGAGGCCGTGGTCGCGCTGTTCGACAGCACCATCACCTTCCACGCGCAGTACCAGCAGCGGCGCGACATGGTGGCGCTGATCGACCTGCTGGTGATGGACCGCGACAACCCCCGTTCGCTGGCCTGGGTGGTGCAGACGCTGCGCTCGCGGCTGGCCAAACTGGCCCGCAGCGCCACGCCCCAAGACGCGGTGCTGGCCCAGGGCCTGCCCAACCCCGACACCTGGGTGCTGCCCGACCTGAGCAACTGGCAACGCAACCCTGAAGGCCTGCGCGTCTGGAGCGAACTGGCCGAATTGCTGGACGGCTGCGAGATAGCGGCGGTGGAACTCTCCAACGAGCTCAGCCGTCTGCACTTCAGCCACGCCGATCTGCGCAACCAGTCCCTGGGTGCATGACGTGTTACTTCGAATCCTCCACCGCACCCGCTACCGCTACCACGGCTCGATCGACCTGGCGCAGCACATGGTGCACCTGTGTCCGCTGCAGACACCTCACCAGCGCCTGATCGACAACGAACTGCGCATTGACCCGATGCCGGCGGCGCTCAGTCAGACCACCGACGTGTTCGGCAACCTGCGCACCTTCTTTTCGCTGCAAGCCACCCACAGCGTGCTCACGGTGGAAGCCGACAGCCTGGTGGAGACCAGCGCGCACCAGCCACTGCCACAGGCCCCGCCCTGGCGCGGCATGACCTGGGAGCGCGTGCGCGAGCATTTCCGCTACCGGGCCAACGCGCCCTTCGACCCCGCAGCCGAATTCCTGTTCGCATCGCCCTATGTGCCGCGCGACGACGCATTTGCCGCCTTCGCCCGCCCCGTGTTCAAGCCCGGCCTGCCTGCGCTGGCCGCGGCCCAGGCCCTCATGGAATTGATCCACACCGAGCTGACCTACGAGACCGCCAGCACCGAGGTGAACACCCCCGCGCTCGACGCGCTTGCCCAGGGCAAGGGCGTGTGCCAGGACTTCGCCCACATCATGCTGGGCTGCCTGCGCACATTGGGCCTGCCCGCGCGCTATGTGAGCGGGTACCTGCTCACGCGCCCGGCACCCGGCAAGGTGCGACTGATCGGCGCCGACGCCTCGCACGCCTGGGTGTCGGTGTACGTACCGATCGTGAGCGACTCGGATGATGAGTCCGACACCACCGGCGCCTGGTTCGACTTCGACCCCACCAACAACCGCTGCGGCTGGGGCAGCCCGGGCGAGGACTACGTGACGCTGGCCACCGGCCGCGATTTTGGCGATGTTTCGCCCATGCGCGGCGTCATCCAGAGCGGTGCCGGCCACACATTGCAAGTGGCGGTGACGGTGGCACCACCCGACGAATTGAAGGCGCTCGAAGCACAGGCCTCGCCACCGCAGGACTGATGCGCCTGCAGACGGCCTCGCGCAGGGGGCCGTCATTAGAATGGGCCGCTCATTCTTCAGGAGCCCTCCCATGAGCATTTACGACAAGCTGTCCCAACTCGGCATCGTCCTGCCGCCCGTCTCGGTGCCCGCTGCGGCCTACGTGCCCTTCGTGCAGACCGGCAACCTCGTGTTTCTCAGCGGCCACATCGCCAGACAGGACGGCAAGCCATGGGTCGGCCAACTCGGCCTGACGATGACCACCGACGAAGCCAAGCCCGCCGCCCGCGCTGTGGCCATCGACCTGCTCGGCACCCTGGCCGCCGCCTGCCTGGCCGCCGGCAAAACGCTCGACGACGTGAAGCGCATCGTCAAGGTGCTGAGCCTGGTGAACTCCACGGCCACCTACACCGAACAGCACCTGGTCACCAACGGCTGCAGCGAATTGCTCGGTCAGGTCTTCGGCCCGGTGGGTGCGCACGCGCGCAGTGCGTTCGGCGTGGCGCAACTGCCCATGGGCGCGTGCGTTGAAATCGAGTTGATCGCAGAGATCGGCTGACCCCCCGCGCGCCTCGCGGCGCTCCCCCCTGAAGGGGGGCCGCATCTGGGGCCAGCGGAGCCGGACCCTCGATGCGAACTGGGATGACCCACCGCGCGCCTCGCGGCGCTCCCCCCTGAAGGGGGGCCGCATCTGGGGCCGGCGGAGCCGGACCCTCGATGCCTCTGGTGGGAATCACTTCGGTCGTGTCGTTGCCTGCTGCTTCTTGCGCTTGCCTGCTCGCCGCACCTGGCGGCTCTGGGTGGCTTGCGCAGCGACTTCCTCCTTGGCTGCTCGTCTTCGCGCGAAGTGCCGTACCGCAAAACGGGTGACGCCGAACGCCAGCACCGCCACGGCGGCGGCGATCACGATCCCGGTCAGTTCTCCGCTGTTCATGGTCACTCCACCCGCGTGACGCGGCTGGGTTTGAAACCCAGGTCGGCCGCCTTGCCTTTGCGGCCGCGCGCCGCACGTGCGTTGTTCAGACTGCGGATTTCCAGCGTTTCGTCGCGCTCCTTGCCGCCGCGTCCGATGCCTTCGATCTTCACGCTGCGCGTGTAGGCCGCCGCGCCCGCCAGCGTGTCCTTGGGTTCGAGGTCGATCAGCATCAGGCCGCGACCGCCCTTTTCCATCAGCTTGAGCTCGCCGATTTCAAACGTGAGGATGCGCCCACCCGTGGAAGCGCAGCACACGTGGGTGGCGGCGTTCAGCGGCTGGCCGCCCGACGTGAACGCAGCGTGCGACGGTGCGCAAGGCGATTCGCCCTCGCCCAGGTTCAGGAAGGTCTTGCCGCCGCGCTGGCGCGAGACCATGTTCTCCACCGTGGCCAGGAAGCCGTAGCCACCCGAGCTGGAGAGCAGCAGCGCGGCGTTGGCCGGGCCGGCGAAGTAGTGCAGCGGCTGCGTGCCGGTCTCCAGCTCGATCAGCGTGGTGATGGGCTGGCCGTCGCCGCGCGCGCCGGGCAGGCTGGCCACGGGCACCGAGTACACGCGCCCGTTGCTGCCGAAGACGATCATGGTGTCCACCGTGCGGCATTCAAACGTGCCGTACAAGCCGTCGCCCGCCTTGAACGCGAAGCTGCCGGCCTCGTGACCATGGCCGGTGCGTGCGCGCACCCAGCCTTTGCTGGACACCACCACCGTCACCGGCTCGTCCACCACCTTGATCTCGGCCACGGCCTTCTTCTCGGTCTGGATCAGCGTGCGGCGCGCGTCCGCAAAGCTCTTCGCATCGGCCTCGATCTCTTTCACCATCAGGCGCTTGAGGCTGCCGGGGTTGCCCAGGATGTCTTCGAGCTTGCCCTGCTCTTCTTTCAGCGACTTGAGCTCCTGCTCGATCTTGATGGCCTCCAACCGCGCGAGCTGGCGCAGGCGGATTTCAAGGATGTCTTCGGCCTGCCGGTCGCTCAGTTTGAAGCGTTCGATCAGCGCGGCCTTGGGATCGTCGGCCTGGCGAATGATGGCGATCACCTCGTCGATGTTGAGCAGCACCAGCTGCCGCCCTTCGAGGATGTGGATGCGGTCCAGCACCTTGGTCAGGCGGTGCTGCGAGCGGCGGGTGATGGTGCCCTGGCGGAACTCGATCCACTCATTGAGCATCTGCCGCAGCGATTTCTGCGTCGGCCGAGCGTCCAGGCCGATCATGGTGAGGTTGATCGGCGCCGAGGTCTCCAGGCTGGTGTGGGCCAGCAGCGCGGTGATGAGTTCCTGCTGCTCGATGCGGCTGCTCTTGGGCTCGAACAGCAGGCGCACCGGTGCGTCCTTGCTCGACTCGTCGCGCACGCCGTCCAGCACCATGAGGATGCTGGCCTTGAGCTGCGTCTGCTCCTGGGTGAGCGCCTTCTTGCCGGCCTTGACCTTGGGGTTGGTGAGCTCTTCGATTTCTTCGAGCACGCGCTGTGTGCTCACGCCGGGTGGCAGCTCGGTCACCACCAGTTGCCACTGGCCGCGCGCGAGGTCTTCAATCTTCCAGCGCGCGCGCACCTTGAGGCTGCCGCGCCCGGTGCGGTAGGCGTCAACGATGTCGCCAGCCGGGCTGATGATCTGGCCGCCGCCGGGGTAGTCGGGCCCGGGCAGGACGGCGAAGAGTTCGTCGTCCGTGAGCTTCGGGTTCTTGATGAGTGCCACGCAGGCGTCGGCCACCTCGCGCAGGTTGTGGCTGGGGATCTCGGTGGCCAGGCCCACGGCAATGCCGGAGGCACCGTTGAGCAGGTTGAACGGCAGGCGCGCGGGCAGCTGCTTGGGCTCCACCGTGGAGCCGTCGTAGTTGGGCACAAAGTCCACCGTGCCTTCGTCGATCTCGTCGAGCAGCAGCGTGGTGATCTTGGCCAGCCGCGCTTCGGTGTAGCGCATGGCCGCCGCGCCGTCGCCGTCGCGCGAACCGAAGTTGCCCTGGCCGTCGATCAGCGGGTAGCGCTGCGCGAAGTCCTGCGCCATGCGCACGAGTGCGTCGTAGGCTGCCTGGTCGCCGTGCGGGTGGAAACGGCCGAGCACATCACCGACCACGCGCGCACTTTTCACCGGGCGCGCGGCCGTGTTGTTGTTGGGCCCGCTGAAACCGAGACCCATGCGGTCCATGCTGTACAGAATGCGCCGCTGCACCGGCTTCTGGCCGTCGCACACGTCGGGCAGCGCGCGGCCTTTGACGACGGAGAGCGCGTACTCGAGGTAGGCGCGCTGCGCGTAGTTCGCGAGGTTCAGGCCGTCGTCCGGCTCGGACAAAGGCAATTCGGGATTCAGGATGTCGGACATGCGTCGGTTCTAAAAGGGTCAGATGTCCACGTCGACCGAGTCGCCGTGCAGTTCCATGAGCTCGCGGCGCGAAGCGGCTTCGCCTTTGCCCATGAGCTTGGTGATGAGGGCCTCGGTGTCCGCGAAGTTGATGGCGCCCAGCACCACCGGCATGAGGCGGCGCGTGTCGGGGTTGAGCGTGGTGTCCCACAGCTGCTCGGCGTTCATCTCGCCCAGGCCCTTGAAGCGGCTGATGGTCCAGCTGGTCTCGCGGGCGCCTTCCTTGCGCAGCTTGTCGAGGATGGCCGTGAGTTCGCCCTCGTCCAGCGCGTAGAGCTTGGCCGCCGGCTTCTTGCCGCGCGCCGGCGCGTCCACACGGAACAGCGGCGGCTTGGCGATGTACAGGTGCCCGGTCTCGATCAGCTTCGGGAAGTGGCGGAAGAACAGCGTCAGCAGCAGCACCTGGATGTGCGAGCCGTCGACATCGGCGTCGCTCAGGATGCAGACCTTGCCGTAGCGCAGGCCGCTCAGGTCGGGCGTGTCGGTTGCACCGTGTGGGTCGACACCAATCGCGACCGCGATGTCGTGGATCTCGTTGTTCGCAAACAGCCGGTCGCGCTCGACTTCCCACGAGTTGAGCACCTTGCCGCGCAGCGGCAGGATGGCCTGCGTTTCCTTGTCGCGGCCCATCTTGGCGCTGCCGCCGGCCGAATCGCCCTCGACCAGGAACACCTCGTTGTGCGCCAGATCGCGGCTCTCGCAATCGGTGAGCTTGCCGGGCAAAACGGCCACGCCGGAGCCCTTGCGCTTCTCGACCTTCTGACCCGCCTTCTGGCGCGTCTGCGCGGCCTTGATGGCGAGTTCGGCGAGCTTCTTGCCGTAGTCCACGTGCTGGTTGAGCCAGAGCTCCAGCGCGGGACGAACAAAGCTGCCCACCAGCCGCACCGCGTCGCGCGAATTGAGACGTTCCTTGATCTGGCCCTGGAACTGCGGGTCCAGCACCTTGGCTGAGAGGACATAGGAGGCGCGCGCGAACACGTCCTCGGGCAACAGCTTCACGCCCTTGGGCAGCAGCGCGTGCAGTTCGATGAAGCCCTTGACCGCCTGGAACAGGCCGTCTCTCAAACCGCTCTCGTGCGTGCCTCCCGCGCTGGTGGGGATCAGGTTCACGTAGCTCTCGCGCACCGGCTGGCCGTCTTCGGTGAAGGCCACGCACCAGGTGGCGCCCTCACCCTCGGCAAAGCTCTCGTCTTTCGCGTCGGCAAAACCTTCGCCTTCGAACAGCGGGATCACCGGCTCGCCATTGAGCGTCTGCTGCAAATAGTCGCGCAGGCCGCCCTTGTAGAGCCAGGTCTGGATGTCCTTGGTCTTTTCGTTCACCAGCGTCACCGTCACACCCGGCATCAGCACCGCCTTGCTGCGGAGCAGGTGGGTCAGCTCGGCCATGGGCAGGGCGGCGGATTCGAAGTACTTGGCGTCGGGCCAGGCGCGCACGGTGGTGCCCTGCTTACGGTCGCCTTCGCCTTTCGGTGCAATGACCAGTGCCTCGATCACGTCGCCAGCCGAGAACGCGAGTTTCGCCACCTGGCCTTCGCGGTAGCTGGTCACTTCGAGGCGGGTGGAAAGTGCGTTGGTCACGCTCACGCCCACGCCGTGCAGGCCGCCCGAGAAGCTGTAGGCGC
>NZ_JAOASO010000098.1 GCF_030158645.1 Hydrogenophaga sp.
GCCTCGGCGGTGGCGAGCTGGCGGCCCGCGTGCAACACCGTGCCGATGGCGCGCAGCGGCCCGCTCTTGTGGGACGCAGCGCGCACGATGTTCACACCGAGTTCGGCCGTGGTGTAGCCGCGACCCAACGGCAGCGTGGTGTGCACCGCGCAGCCCAGTGCCGAATCGAGCAGCGTGGCGTACCAGCCGCCGTGCACGCTGCCCAGCGGGTTGTAGTGCTTGAGCTGGGGCTGGCCTTGAAAGACCGCGCGGCCCTCGGCCACTTCCACCAGTGCGAAGTCCATGGTGTCGGCGATGTGCGGGTAGGGCAGGCGGCCTTCGAGCATGGCCTGCATTTGCTGCAGGCCGTTCAGACCGGCCAGTTGGGTTGGGTCGGCCAGGCCTGCACCGGCACCGCTGCGCAGGCGCGCGCGGGTTTCGTCGAAATGGCGGACCCATTCGGTCTGTGTTGCTTCAGCTGACATGCGGGCTCCTGTGTTGATTGCAGATGCAATGATTGTAGATACAATCGAATGATGGCCACTGACACCCATGCGTCAGCCCCGACTCCGGTGGGCTGCACCAACTTCAAGCTGCGCCAGCTCACGCGGCGCGTGACGCAGCACTACGACCAGCACCTCGCGGACTCGGGTCTCAAGATCACGCAGTACTCGCTGCTGACCCACGTGGACAAGCTCGGCCCGTTGGCGCCGGGCGATCTGGCCCGGCGCATGGACATGGGCGCCTCCACGCTCACGCGCAACCTGCAGCCGCTCGTGGCGGCCGGCTGGCTGGAGATCGGCGAAGGCGCTGACGCGCGCAGCCGGCTCGTGCACATCACCGAGGCTGGTCGCGAGACGCGCCGCCAGGCGCAGCGCCGCTGGAAGGCCGCGCAACTCGCGCTCAACGACAAGCTGGGCGTGGCCACCGTGGCTGCGCTGCACGGTTTGCTGGACCAGGGGCTGGCCGCATTCCACGAGGAGGACAGCCATGAAGACTGACGTTCGGAAACACGTGGTGTGGTGGCTGGTGCTGCTGGCCGCCGCCGGCACTTTTGCGCTGACCATGGGCACGCGCCAGACCATGGGCTTTTTTCTCTCACCGCTGAACACCGCCACCGGACTCGGGGTGGGCAGCATCAGCCTGGCATTTGCGTTCGGCCAGCTCTGGTGGGGTCTCACGCAGCCGTTTGCGGGCGCTGTGGCCGACCGCATCGGCGCCGGGCGGGTGTTGCTCGCCGGTGTGCTGCTGGTGGCGCTGGGCACCTACATCACCCCACTCATGACGAGCACCTGGGGTCTGATCCTGGCCATCGGCGTGCTCTCGGCCGGTGGCGCCGGTATGGCCGGGCCGTCGGTGCTGATGGCGGCCACCACCCGCCTCATGCCGGCCGAGCGGCGCGGCATGGCCACCGGCATCGTGAACGCCGGGGGTTCGTTCGGCCAGTTCGTGATGGCACCGCTGGCCGCCGCGCTCACGTTGGGTCTGGGCTGGGCCGGTGCCATGCAGGCGCTGGCCTTGATCGTGTTGCTGGCGCTCCCGGCGGCCTGGGTGTTGCGTGGGCCAGGCCCGGCGGCTGCCGCGGGCGCCGCGCCCGCGCCGGTGTCGCTGCCGGCGGGTGAGGCGATCCGCAAGGCGCTGGCCCACCCGAGCTACCTGCTGCTCTCGGCCGGCTTCTTCGTCTGCGGTTTCCACGTGGCCTTTTTGGCCACGCACCTGCCCGGCGTGGTGGCCGCTTGCGGTCTGCCCGCGCCGGTGGGTGCGTGGGCGCTGGGCGTCATCGGCCTGTTCAACATCATCGGCAGCCTGGCCATGGGCTGGGCCGTGGGCCGCTGGCGCATGAAATCGCTGCTGTCGTTGGTGTACGCCACGCGTGCGGTGGC
>NZ_JAOASO010000099.1 GCF_030158645.1 Hydrogenophaga sp.
TCGAACGGAAAACCGCAGACCTGCATGGCCAGCGGCGTGGCCGCCATCAGCAGGTTCATCACGCCGTAGCCCAGGGCCGCGCCGGCGGTGGCGACGATGAACACCGGCTGGCGCATGATCACGCTCAAGGGCCGGCCGGGATCGGCGCTGGCCGCTTTGGGCGGCACGGGCGGAAAACGCACCCAGGCCATCACCGCCATGGACAGCAGCGCCACCACCGCCAGCGACAGGTAGGCGCCCACAAACGGCACATCGAACAGGGTGCGGGTGCGGCTGGCCAGGTTGGGCCCCAGCACCGCGCCCACCAGCCCACCGGCCAGCACCAGCGAGATGGCCTTTTCGCGGAACGCCGGCGCACTGAGTTCGGCCGCGGCGAAGCGGTAGAGCTGGCCGTTGGCGCTGTAGTAGCCGGCGATCACGGTGGCGGCCACGAGCAGCCAGAAGTTGTGGTCCATCACGGCCCAGGCGCACAACAGCGCCGACCCCAGCGCCACCAGCAGCCCGATCTGGAACGAGACCTTGCGCCCGAATGCGCTTTGCGTGCGTGCCACCAGGGGTGTGGACAGCGCGCCGCCCACCACATAGCCCATCACCGGCAACGTCGCCATCCAGCCCAGCGGCGCCAGCGACAGACCCACCAGCCCGTTGATGGCGATGAACACCACGTTGTTGGTGAGAAACAGGCCTTGTGCGGCGGCCAGCAACCAGAGGTTCTTGTTCATAAGCCATCGTTTATACAAGCGCTTCCCAGACCCCGTCGGGACACGCAGCCCGCGGCGGAGCCGCAGCCATCGGAACTGTCATGCATCTGACACAAAAGCTATCAAATACAGAGCAAGCATTTAAGCCGGGTAAATGCGTTCCAGCGAGCTTGAAGCGCGATAACGCTCAAGTCCACCACCGTTTGACCGAAAACTGAAGCAGTGCCCGTCGGGCCCGTCAACTCCGTGTCTGGACTTCCCATGAACTGGCTTTCTCACATTTCGGTACGCGCCAAACTGGCCTTGTTGTTGGGTCTGTGTGCGTTGGGGATCCTGATCGTGGCCGCGAGCGCGTTGTTTGGTCTTCAGCGTGCGGTCAGCGCGGGTCAGCACCTGGTCCAGACGGAGGTGAGCGCCGTGCGCACGCTCGGCGAGGTTCGCGCGGATGTGGGCAACATGCGGCGCTTCGAGAAGGACATGTTCCTCAACCTGGCCGACGAGACTGCGCTGGCGCGGTACCACCAGGCGTGGCGCGACCAGGTGGCCGGCGGCCTGCAGCGCATGACCGAGCTCGAGCCCCTGCTGCGTGCCGACGAACAGGCCGCGCTGAAGCGGATGCGCTCGGGTGTGAGCCGTTACAGCGAGGCGGTGGAAGCGATCCATGTCGGCATCACGCGGGGCGACATCAACGACCCGTGGCGCGCCAACCAGGCCATGGAGCCCGCCAAGGCCGATGTTCGTTCTGCCGACGCCGCGTTCGACGAAATCAGCAAAGCCGTGACCGCCCGGGCCGATGGCATGGTGGTCCTGCTGGCCGACTTGCAGTCTGGAGCGGTGGCGCTCACGGCCACGGTCGCGGCCTCGGTGCTGGGTCTGGCGCTGGCCCTGGGCTATGCCATCGGTGTGCGGATCACGCGGCCGCTGGACGAGGCGGCACTGGCCATGGACCGTGTGGCGGCGGGCGACCTGTCGGTGCACGTGAAGGTGCGGGGCACCGATGAAACCGCCCGCGTGCTCGCCGGTGTGCAGCGCATGCAGGACGCGCTGGCGGCGATGGTGCGTGACATCCGCGGCGGCGTGGTGGCCATGGGTCACGCGAGCGCCGAAATCGCCTCGGGCAACCAGGACCTGAGCGCGCGCACCGAGCAGGCCGCGAGCA
>NZ_JAOASO010000100.1 GCF_030158645.1 Hydrogenophaga sp.
TGCCCCACATGCGCATGCGGGTCCAGTCGCCCATGTTCACGATGTCGCTGATGGCGCCCATGGTGCAGAAATGGGTGCGTTGTGCGATGAACCCAAAAACAAGGGCCACGGCAAAGGCGGCCCAGAGAACGAGGGTGTTGAGTTTGGCGAGGTCGGCGATTTCCATGGCCGCCATTGTAGGAGGCGGGCCTGGTCCCTCCTGAACAGACAGCCACGTGCCGGAGCACGTGGCTCGGGTCAGCGCAGGCGGGCGAGGCGCTCGCGTGCGGCGGCTGCGGCCTCGGAGTTGGGGTGCGCCTTGACCAGGCTTTCAAGCGTGGTCTTCGCGGTGCGCGCATCTTTCAGTTCGACGTAACTGTTGGCCATGGCGAGCATGGCCTCGGGTGTGCGCATGTGCGCCGGGAACTCGCGCACCAAGCGGCCATGGGTGGCCACGGCTTCCTTGTAGGCACGGTTGGCGTAATGCGCGTTGCCCAGCCAGTACAACACCGAGGGCGTGTAGCCGCTGGCGGGGTGGCGCTGCAGGAACGACGCATAGGCTGCCGCTGCGGGCTGGAACTCCGACTTGCGCAGCTGCGCCATGGCGGCTTCAAAGTCGTTCTTTTCGGCGGGTGCAGCGGTGAAGGACTGACCGTCAAATTCGATGCGCAGCGGCTCCACCTGACGCAGGCGCTCGTCGATGCCGACCTGCACGTCCTTCTGCTGACGCTGCAACTCCGACACCTCGCGCGCCAACTGCTCGTTCTGACCCCTCAAGCGCGCGAGCTCGGCCCGCAGCTGCTCGATCTGGTTGGAGAGCTCCAGCAGGCTTCGACGCGTGCTCGCATCGCCCTCGCGCGCTTCGGCCGCAGCGGCGTCGGCGGCCTGCTTGTTGGCGTCCACTTTCTGCCGCAACTCGATGATGGCCTTGCGCGCCTCGTCATCGCCAAACAAGGCGTGGGCCTGCAAAGGCCACGCCATGGCCAGGAAAAGCGCCCAGGGCGCGGCGACGGTGAGCTTCATGTTCAACGGTAGGTCAGTTCAACGCGGCGGTTCTTGGCGAACGAGGCTTCGTCCAGGCCCACCTGGGCCGGCTTCTCTTCACCGAAACTCACGGCTTCCATCTGGGCTTCGGTCACGCCCAGCAGGCCGAGCGCACGGCGCACGGCCTCGGCGCGCTTCTGGCCCAGCGCGAGGTTGTATTCGCGGCCGCCGCGCTCGTCGGTGTGACCTTCGAGGTTCACGCGACGGGTGCGGTTGGCGTTGAGGTAACGCGCATTGGCTTCCAACGTGGCGGCGGAGTCGGCCTTGACCTCGAAGCTGTCGTAGTCGAAATAGATGATGCGGGCCACGGCGGCGGGCTGCGCCGAATCGGCTCCTCCCACAGCCACGCCGGACACGCCACGTGGATCGACAGCGCCGCCCTGACCACCGGCAGCAGCACCCGAGTTGACTGCTGACCCGGTGCGATTTTCAACCGGCACGTCGTCGAGTTTCACGCCCGAGCTGCAAGCAGCCAACACAGCGGCGAGGCCCAGTCCGACGACAAGGCGCAGCCCGCGCTGCAGGCGCGCATTGGGAACGGTGGGGGAAGTTTGGATGCTGTTCATGGAGAGAGTCCTTGGAGATGAAAAAAAAGGGGAGGCAGGAGCGCGGGAGCTCCTGTGGGGGATCAGCGCAGGAATGGGCCCCACTCAGGCTCGCGAATGTCGCCCTGAGCGCCGGCGAGGCGGGTCTTGATGCGTCCGTCGACCGTGGTGGTCATCAGCGCTTCCTGACCCTTCTCGCGGGTGGCGTAAATGATCATGCGGCTGTTGGGCGCAAAGCTGGGGCTCTCGTCGGCGCTCGACTCGGTGAGTGCCGTCACGGTGCCACTGGCCAGCTCCATCACGTGCAGGCGGAACGCCCCGTTGACGCGCGAAATGAAGGCGAGCCACCGCCCGTCCGGGCTGGGCGCGGGCGAGATGTTGTAGTTGCCGGTGAAGGTCAGGCGCTGGGCATTGCCGCCTTGCGCACCCATGCGGTAGACCTGCGGCGAGCCGCCGCGGTCGCTCACGAAGTAGATCGACTTGCCGTCCGGGCTGAAGACCGGCTCGGTGTCGATGCTGGCCGACTGGCTCAAACGGCGCGGTTCGCCGCCGTTGGCGTCCATGGTGTAGACCTGCGCGTTGCCCGACAACGACAGCGTGGCCACGACCGAACGACCATCGGGCGACCATGAAGGCGCGCTGTTGGAGCCTTTGAAATTGGCCAGCAAGCGGCGGCGGCCCGATGCCACGTCGTGCGCATAAATCACGGGCTTGCGCGCTTCGAACGACACATAGGCGAGTTGCGCACCACCGGGTGCCCAGCTCGGCGAGATGATGGGCTCCGGGCTGGTGAGGGCGGCGCGCGCGTTTTCACCATCGGCATCGGCCACCCAGAGGTTGTGGCGCTGCGCGGTTTTGGTCACATAAGCAATGCGCGTGGAGAACACGCCCTTTTCGCCCGTGATCTTTTCGTAGATGAAATCGGCCACGCGGTGGGCAGCCAGGCGCAGGTCTTGTGCGCCCACAGGGTAGCTCAGGCCACCCAGGTCCTGCCCACGCACCACGTCCCAGAGGCGGAAGCGCACGTCAAACCGGCCATCGGCCAGCTTGGTGACGCTGCCGGTGAGCAGGGAGTCAGCGCCCCGCTCGCGCCAGGGGCCGAGGTCGGGGCGGGAGGTTTCGTCCAGACCGCCGGCGATGGGGTCGACGAAGCGGAACTGGCCACTGCGCTCCAGGTCGGCGCGAACGATGGCGGCCACGTTTTCACTGGCGGCATCGTTGCCGCGAAAACCGACGGCAGAAAAGGGAAACTGGGTGAGACCAACGCCCGCCACCTCGACCCGGAACTGGGCCTGCGAAGCCATGGGCCAACCGAGCAGGGGGAGCGTGGAAACCAGGCCGAGCGCGCGGCGTCTCGGGATCGCGGGCAGCGCGTTGTGTCGGTTCAAATCCAGCATGCTGTGTGTGTCGCTTGTCCTGAGGTGGCAGCGAGAAAAAACGCCTCGCGAAGCCGACCGATAATAACGGAGGCACCCGGCCCTTCCGTGACAAGATGTGTGCACGCAGGGCCAGTGCCGGTGGTGCAAGGCTGATTCAGCGCTGCGCGGAATGTTCCGCAAGACCGCACTCTTTGGGACCGATCTGCTTTTGACCGCATCCAACAACTCCAGCCCGCCCCTGGCCGGCACGCTGACCCAGCGCCTGCTGCGCCTGTGGCCCTACTTCCGCTCGGCCAAGACCGGCATTGCGCTCGCGGCCATCAGCACCCTGGTCGGCGCACTGACCGAACCGCTCATTCCCGCCTTGCTCAAAACGCTGCTGGACCGTGGTTTCGCCGAGGGCAACATCGAACTGTGGATGGTGCCGGTCGCACTCATGGGCCTCTTCGGTGTCCGCGGGCTGGCCGGCTTTGTGGCGCAGTACACGCTCTCCTACACCGCCAGCCTGGGCCTGCTCAACCTGCGCCGCGCCATGTTCGTCAAGCTCAACGACGCGCAGATGACGCTGTTTGCCCGGCAGAGCGCCAGCAAGCTGTCGAACACGCTGGTGTACGAAGTGCAGACGGGCTCGCAGATGCTGGTGTCCGCCTTCCTCACGCTCACCAAGGACAGCCTGACCGTGCTGGCGCTCCTGGGCTATTTGTTCTACCTCAACTGGAAGCTCACGCTGATCGTGATGACGGTGTTCCCCGGCCTGATCCTGATCATGCGGGTGCTCTCGCGCCGCCTCTACAAGCTCACCCGTGACAGCCAGACCGCCACCGACGAGCTCGCCTACGTGGTGGAAGAAAACGCGCTGGCCCACCGCATGGTGCGCCTGCACGGCGCACAGGCGCGCCAGACCCAGCGCTTCGATGAGCTCAGCCTCGCGCTGAGGCGGCTGGCGCTCAAATCCACCATCGCCATGGCGGCCATGACGCCGCTGACGCAACTGCTCGCCTCGGCCGCGCTGTCGGCGGTCATCGCCGTGGCCTTGTGGCAGAGCAGCAGCAGCGGCGTGACGGTGGGCAACTTCGTGGCCTTCGTCACCGCCATGCTGATGCTGATCACGCCGATCCGGCACCTGGCCGAGATCACCGCGCCCATCACGCGCGGCCTGGCGGCCCTGGAGCGTGGACTGGAACTGATCGAGAACACGCCCGAACAATCCAGTGGGGCCCACAGCGTCGATCGGGTGACCGGTTCGATCGTGTTGAGCGGCGTCTGGGTGCGATACCCCGCCAAGGACGACCAGGTCGTGCACAGCGATGACGACAGCCTGGTGGCCTTGCGCGGCGTTTCGCTGGACATCCACCCAGGTGAGGTGGTGGCCTTTGTGGGTCCGTCGGGATCGGGCAAGACCACTCTCGTCAATCTGCTGCCGCGCTTCGTGGAGATCGAGCGCGGCGACATCCTGCTCGACGGTGTGGCGCTGGCCGACTGGAACCTGACCAGCCTGCGTCGCCAGTACGCCATGGTGAGCCAGGACGTGGTGATGCTCAACGACACGCTGGCCGCCAACGTGGCACTGGGCGCGCTGGGCAACGAGGTGGACGAAGGACGCGTGCGCGCAGCGCTCGTGTCGGCCAACCTGGGCGAGCTGGTGGAGCGCCTGCCGCAGGGCATTCACAGCAACGTGGGCCACAACGCGGCCGAGCTCTCGGGTGGTCAGCGCCAGCGGCTGGCCATTGCCCGAGCCATCTACAAGGACGCACCCATCCTGATCCTGGACGAGGCCACCTCGGCGCTGGACAACGAATCGGAACGGCTGGTGCAGGACGCACTGGCCAGGCTGATGAAAGGCCGCACCACGCTCGTGATTGCGCACCGCCTCTCCACCATCGAGCACGCCGACCGGGTGGTGGTGCTGGCCGACGGCCGCATCAGCGAAATGGGCACGCACCGCGAACTGCTGGCCGCCGACGGGCTTTACGCCCGGCTGCACTCGCAGAGCTTCAGGCCGGAAGCAGACAGCCGATGAGGTCGCTCACAACAACACGATGTCGTACTGCTCTTGCGTCATCGAGCCTTCGCTTTGCAGCGAGATCGGCTTGCCGATGAAGTCCGACAGGCCTGCGAGGTGCGCCCGCTCCTCGTCGAGGAACAGCTCCACCACCTTGGCCGAGGCCACCACGCGGAATTCGCGCGGGTTGAAGGCGCGGGCCTCGCGCAGGATCTCGCGCAAGATGTCGTAGCACACGCTGCGCGCGGTTTTCACCACGCCCTTGCCGCTGCAGGCTTCGCAGGGTTCGCTCAGCATGTGGGCGAGCGACTCGCGCGTGCGCTTGCGCGTCATCTCGACCAGACCCAGCTGCGAGAAGCTGCCGGTCATGGTTTTCACGCGGTCGCGCGCGAGCTGTTTGCGGAACTCGCTGAGCACCGAATCCCGGTGGTCTTCGCGCACCATGTCGATGAAATCCACGATGACGATACCGCCCAGATTGCGCAAGCGCAGCTGCCGCGCAATGGCCTGCGCAGCCTCGAGGTTGGTGCGGTAGACGGTGTCGTCGAAATTGCGAGCGCCCACAAAACCACCGGTGTTCACGTCCACCGTGGTCAGCGCCTCGGTCTGGTCGATCACCAGGTAACCACCCGATTTGAGGTCGACGCGCCGACTGAGCGCACGCACGATGTCTTCGTCCACGTTGAAGAGGTCGAAGATCGGCCGCTCGCCGCTGTAGTGCTGCAGCTTGGCCACGGTGTCGGGCATGAACTCTGCCGCGAATGTGGTGAGCAGACCGTGCTGCTCGCGCGAATCGATGCGGATGGAATGCGTGTCGGCACCCACCAGATCGCGCAGGACGCGCTGCATCAGGTTCAGGTCTTCGTGCAGGAGCGTGGCCGAGGGCTGCCGAGTGGAAGCTTCCTTGATGCGCAGCCAGGTCTTGCGCAGGTAGGCGGTGTCCTCCGCCAGCTCTTCGTCGGTGGCGTCCTCGGCGTTGGTGCGCAGGATGAAGCCGCCGGCAGGGCTGCCGTCGGTGGTGGCCGTGAGCTGCAGCAGGCGCTGGCGCAGCGCTTCGCGTTGCGCCGGGGGAATCTTCTGCGACACACCGATGTGGTTGTCCTGCGGCAGAAACACCAGCAGGCGGCCGGCGATGCTGATCTGCGCGGTCAAACGCGCACCCTTGGTGCCGATGGGGTCCTTGAGCACCTGCACCATGAGCGCCTGGCCCTCGAAGATCTGGCGCTCGATCGGCAACACGGGATTGGGGGTGAGCAGTTTGCCGTTGGCGCCGGCTGCAGGCCCCTCCGACTCTGGCGCTTGCGTCGCGCTCGCGCGCGGAGCGGCGTGTTTGGCAGCGATGTTGGGCATGAGGTCGGCCACGTGCAGAAAGGCCGCGCGGTCCAGACCGATGTCGATGAAGGCCGACTGCATGCCGGGCAGCACGCGCGAGACCTTGCCCAGGTAAATGTTGCCGACCAGACCGCGCTCCAGCGTGCGCTCCAGGTGCACCTCTTGCACCGCCCCCTGCTCCACCACCGCCACCCGCGTTTCCTGAGGTGACCAATTGATCAGAATGTCCTGGCTCATGAGGCCCTTCTCCGTGGCGTGATGCGGTTCAGATCAGCGGCACACCGGCGGCGTGCAGCACCTGCGCTGTCTCGTGCGCGGGCAGGCCCATGATGCCCGAATAGCTGCCACTGATGTGGCTCACCCAGAGGCTGGCACGCCCCTGGATGGCATAGGCCCCGGCCTTGCCCATGGGCTCACCGCTGGCCACGTAGCGGGCGATCTGCTGGACCGTGAGGGGCTCGAAGGTGACCCACGAGGTGGACAGGGCCGCGTGGACACGTGAACCGCGTTGACGGGGCACGCCCACCGCCACGGCGGTGAGCACGCGGTGGCGGCGGCCGGCCAGGCTGGCGAGCATGCGTTGCGCCTCGGCGGCATCGGTCGGCTTGCCCAGGATGCGCCGGCCCAGCGCCACGGTGGTATCGGCGCAGAGCACGGGCGCGGGCGGAAGACCTCGTCGTTTCAAGCGATCGAGCGAAGCCTGCAACTTCAGGCCGGTCACGCGTTGTACGTACGTCGCTGGCGCTTCATTGGGCAACACGGCTTCGAGCGACTCGGCGTCTTCGTCTGCGTCCGGCAGCAGCAGCTCACAACGAACGCCCCACTGTTCAAGGAGCTGCTTGCGACGAGGACTCTGGGATGCGAGGTAGATGAAGTCGGTCATGTGAAGATTCGCCGCCGGGCCGCCCCAAGGCGAATCAGCCCCCTTGGGGGGCAGCGACCCGCGAAGCAGTGGAGCGTGGGGGCAGTCATTCTCTGTGGTACGGGTGGTTGGCGTTGACAGACCACGCGCGGTAGAGCTGCTCGATCAGCAGCACCCGCACCATGGCGTGCGGCAGGGTCAGGTCGGACAAGCGGATGCGCTGGTGAGCCGCGGCGCGAAACGCCGGGTCGAGGCCGTCGGGGCCGCCGATCACCAGGGCCACGTCATCGCTCTCCAGCTGCCATTCGTTCAACTGCTGGGCCAAGGCCTTGGTGGTGAGGGTGGTGCCGCGCTCGTCGAGTGCCACGATGCGCGAGCCGCGCGGGATCGCGGCCTCGATGCGCTCGCGCTCCGCCGCGAGCAGCGTCTCCAGGGTCTTGGAGCCGCGAGGCTCGGTCTTGACGGCTTTGAGTTCGACCCGGAGCTCGGGCGGAAAGCGCTTGGCGTAATCGTCGTAGGCGGTCTGGGCCCAGTCGGGCACCCGCTGCCCGACCGCGACGATCAGCAGCTTCATGCTTTGCGGGGGGCAGCGGCCTTGGTGGTTTTGCGAGCGGGCGTCTTGGCAGCGGGTTTGGCTGCGGCCTTCGGTGCTGCCTTGGCTGCAGCTTTGGGAGCGGACTTGGCGGCGGGCTTCGCACTCGGCGCCACGCGTGGCTTGACCACCAGTTTCTGCAGCGCGGTTTTGGGCGCGCTCGAGGCGGGTTTGCGGGCGGTCTTGGTGGCCGTGGTTTTGGCCGGTGCCGATTTGGCGGCCGACTTCACCGCGGGCTTTTTGCTCGCGGTCTTGGCCACGGGCTTGGCCGGTGCTGCGGCGGCCGTGCGGGCTGCCGACTGCGCGGCCTTGCGTGCCGTGCTCTTGGCGGGCTGGGCCGCGGCAGTGGCCACCGGTTTCTTGCGGCTCTTGGCAGCGGGCTTGGCCTCGGCCACCACAGGCTTCTCGGCACCGTGCTTCAGGCGAACCGGTTTGGCACCCCAGATTTCCTCCAACCGGTAGTACTGGCGGATCACGGGTTGCATCACATGGGCGACGGCCGCGCCGCAATCCACGATGATCCACTCGCCGTTGTCTTCACCCTCGATGCGGGGTTTGTCGAAGCCGGCTTCGCGCACGGCGTCGCGCACACTGGCGGCCAGGGCTTTGGTCTGGCGGTTCGACGTGCCGCTGGCAACGATCACGCGCTCGAAGAGCGGTGAGAGGTGTTCGGTGTTGAAAACCACGATGTCCTGACCCTTGACGTCCTCCAGCCCGTCGACGATGGCGCGCTGGAGTCTCTGGATGTCTTTTTTGGCAATGGTTTCGCTGGTCATTTAGGAATCTGATAAAGGTGATGGGTTGAAATGTAGCTTGCGACGGCCTCGGGCACCAGAACCTCCAGGGCGGAGGTGCTGTGGGCCGCCTGGCCCAGCCGGGCCCGCACGGCGGTCGCGCTGATGTTCTTGAGCGGCATGTCGAGCCGCTCGAACGGCAGATCCACCTGGGACAGATCGGTTTCCACCGCCTGGTCGAGCGGGGCGTCGGCACCGATGTTGGTGGCGCGGTTGGCCACCGCCAGGGTGGCCAGCTCCAGCACATCCTGCCAGCGCACCCAACTGCGAAACGCCAGCAGCTGGTCGGCACCCAACACCAGGAACAGCTGCGCACCGGGGTACTCGCGCCGCAGCTCGCGCAGGGTGTCGGCGGTGTAGCTTGGGCCTTCGCGGTGGATTTCCCGCTCGTCGATGGTCACGCGGGCCAGATCGTCGAACGCCAGATGGCACATGGCCACCCGATCGGCGGCGGGCGAGAGCACCCGGGTCTTGTGCCAGGCGTGGCCGGTCGGCAGGATGTGCAGCGCGTCGAGCCCGAGCTGCTGCAAAGCGGTTTCGGCCAGCGCCCGGTGCGCCCAGTGCGGTGGGTCAAACGCCCCGCCGAACATGCCCACGCGTTGCGGGCTCGCGGCGTCCTGCTTCAAAGCCAGTCCTTGCGCACCAGAAAGTCCTTGTAGAGCCGCTCTTCGGGCGTGCCTTTTTTGGTTTTGCGGTTGTAGGCCCAGCTGACCAGCGGCGGCATGGACAACAGGATCGATTCGCTGCGCCCGCCCGACTGCAGGCCGAAATGCGTGCCGCGGTCCCACACCAGGTTGAATTCAACATAACGCCCGCGGCGATACAGCTGGAAGCTGCGCTCGCGTTCGCCATAGGGTGTGTTCTTGCGGCGGTCGACGATGGGCAGGTAGGCGTCCAGAAAAGCGTCGCCGACCGAGCTCATCATGGCGAAGCTGCCGTCGAAGCCGAGTTCGGAGAAGTCGTCGAAGAAAACGCCACCGATGCCGCGCTGCTCGTCGCGGTGCTTCAAATAAAAGTACTCGTCGCACCAGGTTTTGAAGCGGGGGTATTTGTCCACGCCGAACGGGTCGAGCGCGTTTTTCGCCGAGCGGTGGAAATGCACCGCGTCTTCCTCGAAACCGTAATACGGCGTGAGGTCCATGCCGCCACCGAACCAGCACACCGGCTCGCCACCAGCGGGCGTGGCCGCGAGCATGCGCACGTTCATGTGCACCGTGGGCACATAGGGGTTGCGCGGGTGAAACACCAGCGAGACGCCCATGGCCTCAAACGGCGCGCCGTTGAGCTCGGGCCGGTGTGCGGTGGCCGACGGCGGCAGGCGCGGGCCGGTCACGTGCGAAAAACCGCAGCCCGCGCGCTCGAAGACCGCCCCGTCTTCCAGGATCTGCGTGATGCCGTTGCCTTGCAGGATTTCGCCCGCCGGCTTGGTCCAGCGGTCCACGACAAAACTGCCACCGTCCACCATGGCCACGGTGGAGGTGATGCGGTCCTGCAGGTCGATGAGGAACTCGCGCACGGAAGACAAGGAAGTCTGTTTCATGGTGGGACCGAATCGTCGGGAAAGGGGCGGCGTCGTGCTGGGCTCAGACCGCACGGTAACCGATGTCGCGGCGGCACTGCATGCCGTCAAAGCGGATGCCATCCACCACCCGATAGGCGCTTTGCTGTGCAAGGGCCACCGTATCGGCGAGGGCGGTCACGCACAACACACGGCCACCCGAGACCTGCACCTCGTCGCCGGCCGTGGCCGTGCCGGCGTGGAACACCATGCGGTCGGCGGCATCGGCGGGCAGTCCGGTGATGGCGTCGCCCTTGCGCGGGTGCAGTGGGTAACCAGCGGCGGCCAGCACCACGCCCAGCGCCACGCGCGGGTCCCAGTCGAGCTTCACGCGGTCCAACTCGGCTTTGGTTGCCGCCAGCAGCGCCTGCGTGAGGTTGCTCTTGAGCCGCATCATGATCGGCTGCGTCTCGGGGTCGCCCATGCGGCAGTTGAACTCCAGCGTCTTCACACGCCCATCGGGCGTGATCATCAGGCCCGCGTACAGGAAGCCGGTGTAGGGAATGCCGTCAGCGGCCATGCCGCGCAGCGTGGGCAGGATCACCTCGGTCATCGCGCGTTCGTGCACGGCGGGCGTGACCACCGGCGCGGGCGAGTACGCGCCCATGCCGCCGGTGTTGGGTCCCTGGTCGGCGTCCAGCAGGCGCTTGTGGTCCTGGCTGGTGGCCAGCGCCAGCGCGTGCTCGCCGTCGCACAGCACGATGAAGCTGGCTTCTTCGCCTTCGAGGAATTCTTCGATGACGACGCGTGCGCCGCCTTCGTTGTGTGCCACGCCCAGGGTGTTGTCGAGCAGCATGAAATCGATGGCTTCGTGCGCCTCGGCCGCCGTCATGGCCACCACCACCCCCTTGCCGGCCGCCAGACCGTCGGCCTTGACGACGATGGGTGCGCCTTCGGCGTCCACATAGGCATGGGCCAGCGCCGCGTCGGTGAAGGCCTGGTACCTGGCCGTGGGAATGCCGTGGCGCTGCATGAAGGCTTTGGAGAAGGCTTTCGAGCTCTCCAGTTGCGCGGCCGCTTTCGTCGGGCCGAAGATGGGCAGGCCATGCGCGCGGAACTCGTCCACCACACCGGCGGCCAGAGGCGCCTCCGGCCCCACCACGGTGAGTGCCACGCCCTGGGCCTGGGCCCATTGGCGCAGCGACACCTTGTCGGTGATGTCGAGGTTGATCAGGTCCGGGTCGCGCGCCGTCCCGGCGTTGCCGGGTGCAACGAAGACCTGGCTCACGCCTTCATCGTGCTTGAGTTTCCAGGCCAGCGCGTGTTCGCGGCCACCGCCGCCAATGACCAGTACTTTCATTCTTGAATTTCTGCGTTGTGGAAGACGCCTTGCACGTCGTCCAGGTCTTCCAGCACATCCAGCAGCTTCTGCATGCGCGCGGCGTCCTCGCCGGTGAGTTCCACTGTGTTTTCAGCGCGCATCGTCACCTCGGCGATCTCGGGCGTGAGGCCAGCGGCTTCCAGCGCGTTCTTCACGGCTTCGAATTCGGTCGGTGAGGTCAGCACTTCGATGGCACCGTCGGCATCGGTGATCACGTCGTCGGCGCCGGCTTCCAGTGCCACTTCCATCACCTTGTCTTCGGAGGTGCCAGGTGCAAACACAAGCTGCCCGCAGTGTTTGAACTGGAACGACACCGAGCCGTCGGTGCCCAGGTTGCCGCCGTGCTTGCTGAACGCGTGGCGCACCTCGGCCACGGTGCGAACCTTGTTGTCGGTCATGGTGTCGATGATCACCGCCGCGCCGCCGATGCCATAGCCCTCGTAACGGATTTCTTCCAGGCTCACGCCTTCGAGCGTGCCGGAGGCCTTTTCCACGTTGTATTTGATGCGGTCGGCCGGCATGTTGGCGGCCTTGGCCTTGTCGATGGCCAGGCGCAGGCGCGGGTTCATGGCCGGGTCGCCGCCGCCCTGGCGCGCGGCCACGGTGATCTCACGGATGACGCGCGTCCAGATCTTTCCGCGCTTTTCGTCCTGGCGGCCCTTGCGGTGCTGAATGTTTGCCCATTTGCTGTGTCCGGCCACGAAATTGTCCTTTTGCCTGCTTGGGCTTTGATCTAATAAGCCTGCGATTTTACGTTTTCAACCGCCCTGCCCCGAACCCGCACACAAGGAAGCTCCGCCATGGCCGAACCGATGCTGATCGCCCAGAACGCCACCACCACCTGCCAGCTGCTGCCGGGCCTGGCCAACCGCCATGGATTGATCACGGGCGCCACCGGCACCGGCAAGACGGTGACGCTGCAAACCCTGGCAGAGCAGTTCTCCAACATCGGCGTGCCGGTGTTCATGGCCGACGTGAAGGGCGACCTCTCCGGCATCAGCCAGAAGGGCCATTTCGGCGACAAGATCAGCAAGGTGCTGCAAGACCGCGGCATCACCCTGCCCGCCTCACAGGCCTGCCCCACCACGCTGTGGGACGTGTTCGGCGAGCTGGGCCACCCGGTGCGCGCCACGGTGAGCGACATGGGCCCGCTGCTGCTCGCGCGCATGCTCAACCTCAACGACACCCAGGCCGGCGTGTTCAACCTGGTGTTCAAGATCGCCGACGACAACGGCCTGCTGCTGCTGGACATGAAGGACCTGCGGGCCATGCTGCAGCACATCGGCGACAACGCCAAGCAGTTCACCACCGAGTACGGCAACATCAGCGCGGCCAGCATCGGCGCGATCCAGCGCGGCTTGATGCAGGTCGAGCAACAAGGTGGTGACCAGTTCTTTGGCGAGCCCATGCTCGACATCAGCGACTTCATGCAGACGGTGGACGGCAAGGGCGTCATCAACATCCTGGCGGCCGACAAGCTCATGAACGCGCCGCGCCTGTACGCCACCTTCCTGCTGTGGATGCTCTCCGAGCTGTTCGAGACCCTCCCCGAGATCGGCGACCCCGAGAAGCCCAAGCTGGTGTTCTTCTTCGACGAGGCCCACCTGCTGTTCAACGAAGCGCCCAAGGTGCTGATCGAGCGCATCGAACTCGTGGTGCGCCTGGTGCGCTCCAAGGGCGTGGGCGTGTATTTCGTGACGCAGAACCCGCTGGACATTCCGGACAGCGTGCTCGGCCAGCTCGGCAACCGCGTGCAGCATGCGCTGCGCGCCTTCACCCCGCGCGACCAGAAGGCGGTGAAGTCCACCGCCCAGACCATGCGCCCCAAAGCCGGGCTGGACATCGAAGCCGCCATCACCGAACTCGCCGTGGGCGAGGCGCTGGTGAGCCTGCTGGACGCCAAAGGCCGGCCCTGTGAAACCGAGCGCGTGTTTGTGGTGCCACCGGGCAGCCAGCTCGGTCCCATCACCGACGCCCAGCGCCAGCAGCTGCGCCAAGGCTCGCTGGTAGCGGGCGTGTACGAGAAGCTGCTCGACCGTGAGAGCGCCTACGAGATGTTTGCCAACCACGCGGGCCAGCGCGGTGGGGCCGAGGCCGAGCCCGCCGAGCAGAAGGCCGCAGCGAAAACGCCCCGCATTCCCGGCGCCGCCAAACAAGAAGCCGAAGCCGGTGGTGGTGGCATCGGCGGCATGGTCAACGAGGCCTTGTTTGGCCGCACCGGCCCACGCGGTGGCCAATACGACGGACTGGTGCAGACCATGGCCAAAACGGCGGCGCGCAGCGTGGCCAGCGGTCTGGGCCGTCAGATCGTGCGAGGCGTGCTGGGCAGTCTGCTCGGCGGCAAACGCTGAACGGGCGCAACATGAAATTCGTCTTCTACATCGTCCTGGCCACCATCGTGCTGGCCCTGGTGGCCGCCCAGGTCGGCTTGCTCAGCGGTCAGCGGCCGGGCGACCTCGGCGTGAAA
Source organism: Hydrogenophaga sp. (assembly GCF_030158645.1). GTDB lineage: Bacteria > Pseudomonadota > Gammaproteobacteria > Burkholderiales > Burkholderiaceae_C > Hydrogenophaga. Next base: position 13,876 of record NZ_JAOASO010000100.1, read on the forward strand.
GACGGCCGCCTGAAGCCACCCTCGCTCACCCGCAACAGCGTGAGCAGCCAGGCCGCGCTGCTGCCCGACCACCCGCAACGCGCCTATGCCGCGGTTGACCCGCTGCCCTTCAAGGCGGCCGGTGCAGCGGCCTCGCTGAAGGCGCTGGAGGCCGTGCTGCTCGCCATGCCCGGCGTGACCATCGTCGAACAACGCCCCGACTACATGTATGCCCAGGCGCAGACACGCTGGCTCAAGTTTGTGGACGACGTGGAGTTCTGGGCCAACCCGGCCAGTGGCGTGATCGAGCTGCGCAGCGCCAGCCGCCTGGGACGCGAAGACTTTGGCGTGAACCGCCAACGCATCGAGGCCATTCGCGCGGCTTACCTCGCAGCCCCCTGAAGCGAACCGCAACGCCCAAAACAAAAGGCCCGGAAGACCGGGCCTTTTGCATGGTGAGGCTGAAGCTCAGCCCGCCGTGGCTTCCTCGGGCTTGGCCTTGCCTTCTTTCTTCGGCAGCGGCTGGATGTCCAGATCGACTTCCTGCACCTCCTTGCCGGCTTCGTCGGTCTTGGTGACGATGTCGACCGTGAGGCGACCGCCTTCGGTCAGGCGACCGAACAACAGTTCGTCGGCCAGCGCGCGGCGGATCGTGTCCTGGATCAGGCGCTGCATCGGGCGCGCGCCCATCAGCGGGTCGAAACCCTTCTTGGCCAGGTGCTTGCGCAGCGCGTCGGTGAACGTGACCTCAACCTTCTTCTCGCCGAGCTGCGTCTCCAGCTGCAGCAGGAACTTGTCCACCACCCGCATGATGACGTTTTCGTCCAGCGCCTTGAAGCTCACGGTGGCGTCCAGGCGGTTGCGGAACTCGGGCGTGAACAGGCGCTTGATGTCGGCCATCTCGTCGCCCGCTTCGCGCGGGTTGGTGAAGCCAATGGTCGCCTTGTTCATGGTCTCGGCACCCGCGTTCGTCGTCATGATGATGATGACGTTGCGGAAGTCGGCCTTGCGCCCGTTGTTGTCGGTCAGCGTGCCGTGGTCCATCACCTGCAGCAAGACGTTGAAAATGTCCGGATGCGCCTTCTCGATCTCGTCGAGCAGCAGCACGCAATGCGGCTTCTTGGTCACGGCTTCGGTCAGCAGGCCACCCTGGTCAAAACCCACGTAGCCCGGGGGCGCGCCGATCAGGCGGCTCACGGCGTGCCGCTCCATGTACTCCGACATGTCGAAGCGGATCAGGTCGATCCCCATGATGTAGGCCAGCTGCTTGGCGGCTTCGGTCTTGCCGACACCGGTGGGGCCGCTGAACAGGAAGGCGCCGATCGGCTTGTCGCTCTTGCCCAGGCCAGAGCGCGCCATCTTGACGGACGAGGCAAGGATCTCCAGCGCCTTGTCCTGGCCGAACACCACGCTCTTGAGGTCGCGTTCCAGCGTCTGCAGCTTGCTGCGGTCGTCGTTGGACACGTTGGCCGGGGGAATGCGCGCGATCTTCGCCACGATTTCCTCGACCTCGGTCTTGCTGATGGTCTTCTTGCGCTTGGACACCGGCAGGATGCGCTGGGCGGCACCGGCCTCGTCGATCACGTCAATGGCCTTGTCGGGCAGGTGACGGTCGTTGATGTACTTGGCGCTGAGTTCGGCCGCGGCCTGCAGGGCGGCCACGGCGTACTTCACGCCATGGTGCTCTTCAAAGCGCGACTTCAGGCCCTTGAGGATGTCCACCGTTTCCTGCACGGTCGGCTCGACCACGTCCACCTTCTGGAAGCGGCGGCTGAGCGCGGCGTCTTTCTCGAAGATGCCGCGGTATTCGGTGAAGGTGGTCGCGCCGATGCACTTGAGCTGGCCACTGGAGAGCGCCGGCTTGAGCAGGTTGGACGCGTCCAGCGTGCCACCCGAGGCAGCACCCGCACCGATCAGGGTGTGGATCTCGTCGATGAACAGGATGGCGTTGGGGCGATCCTTCAGTGACTTGAGAACACCTTTCAGACGTTGCTCGAAGTCACCGCGGTACTTGGTGCCGGCCAGCAAGGCGCCCATGTCGAGCGAGAACACGCTCGAATCGGCCAGGATCTCGGGCACTTCGCCCTGGGTGATGCGCCAGGCGAGACCCTCGGCAATGGCCGTCTTGCCCACGCCGGCTTCGCCCACCAGCAGCGGGTTGTTCTTGCGACGCCGGCACAGGATCTGGATCACGCGCTCGACTTCGTACTCGCGCCCGATGAGCGGATCGATCTTGCCGTCCTTGGCCATCTGGTTGAGGTTCTGGGTGAACTGCTCCAGAGGCGAGGCCTTTTCGTTGCCCTTGGCTTCGCCGGCTTCTTCGTTCTCGGCGGCACTCTCACCGGGCTTGGCAGCCTCGGGCGGATCGCTCTTGCGGATGCCGTGGGCGATGAAGTTCACCACGTCCAGGCGGGTCACGCCCTGCTGGTGGAGGTAGTACACGGCGTGCGAGTCTTTCTCGCCGAAGATGGCCACCAGCACGTTGGCGCCGGTGACTTCCTTCTTGCCGTTGCCGGTGGACTGCACGTGCATGATGGCGCGCTGGATCACGCGCTGGAAACCCAGCGTGGGCTGGGTGTCCACCTCGTCGGTGCCGGCCACTTGCGGGGTATTGTCCTTGATGAAGTTCGTCAGGGATTTTCGAAGGTCGTCGATGTTGGCCGAGCAGGCGCGCAACACTTCGGCGGCGCTGGGGTTGTCCAGCAGCGCGAGCAACAGGTGCTCGACCGTGATGAATTCGTGCCGCTGCTGCCGGGCCTCGACAAAGGCCATATGCAAGCTGACTTCAAGTTCCTGGGCAATCATGGGGCACGTCCTTTGGGCTGGGATGATCGGGAAAGCAAATGTCTGAAATAAGAACAGAGCGGATTCGTTGGTTCAGATGAGGCGGTTTGGTCTTTATTCAACCGGCTCGCTCATGCATTGCAAGGGATGGCCAGCAGCGCGGGCCGCCTGGAGCACCTGATCGACCTTGGTGCTGGCCACGTCACGCGAATAGACCCCGCAGATGCCTTTTCCCTCCAGATGGATCTTGAGCATGATCTGGGTGGCGGTTTCGCGGTCCTTGCTGAAGAACTCCTGGATGACATGCACCACGAACTCCATGGGCGTGAAATCGTCGTTGAGCAAAACCACCTGAAACATCTGGGGGGGCTGGGTGCGCTGGGCACGCCGTTCAAGCACCACCGACTCGTCGTTGCCGACGCCGGGAGGCGCCGTCGGGTTTTCGGGTTTTTTGGGGTTCTGGGTGGCCATGAAAACCATTCTAGCGGCGCGTCCCCGCCCACATCACCATGCGGGATTAGCAGCGGGACGGGGGCCACAACCAAGCCCCTGCCTGCTGGCGGGGCCGATGGCTGTGACATGGTTTTTTCCATGCCTCATTGTGAGGGGAAAGGCGAAAACAAAACCGCAGAGCAAGCGGTTTTTGGGGGTGTAGTTCGCGATATCGGGCGACGGGTGGAGTCAGCGGGAACGCCACCGGCACCGGTGCGTCACATGTTCTCGATCATCACCTGACCAAAACCGGAGCAACTCACCTGCGTCGCGCCCTCCATGAGGCGCGCGAAGTCGTAGGTGACCTTTTTGCTCAGGATGGATTTTTCGAGCGAGGTGATGATCAGGTCAGCCGCTTCTTTCCATCCCATGTGACGCAGCATCATTTCAGCGGAAAGGATTTCAGATCCCGGGTTCACATAGTCTTTGCCGGCGTACTTGGGCGCGGTGCCGTGCGTGGCCTCGAAGCACGCCACGGTGTCCGACAGGTTGGCGCCGGGCGCAATGCCGATGCCGCCCACCTGCGCCGCCAGCGCGTCGGAGATGTAGTCGCCGTTGAGGTTGAGCGTGGCGACCACCGAGTACTCGGCCGGCCGCAACAGGATTTGCTGCAGGAAGGCGTCGGCGATGCTGTCCTTGACGATGATGTCCTTGCCCGTCTTGGGGTTCTTGAACTTGCACCATGGGCCGTCGTCGATGAGTTCGGCGCCAAACTCCTTGCGTGCCAGGGCGTACGCCCAGTCGCGGAAGCCACCCTCGGTGTACTTCATGATGTTGCCCTTGTGCACGATGGTCACGCTGGGCTTGTCGTTGTCGATCGCGTACTGGATGGCCTTGCGCACCAGGCGCTCGGTGCCTTCGATCGACACCGGCTTGATGCCGATGCCCGAGGTGTTCGGGAAACGGATCTTCGTCACGCCCATCTCTTCCATCAGGAACTTGATGAGCTTCTTCGCCTTGTCGGACTCGGCCTCGTACTCGATGCCGGCGTAAATGTCTTCCGAGTTCTCACGGAAGATCACCATGTTGGTTTTTTCAGGCTCCTTCAGCGGCGAAGGAACGCCCTTGAAGTACTGCACCGGGCGCAGGCACACGTAGAGATCGAGCTCCTGCCGCAGCGCCACGTTGAGCGAGCGGATGCCACCGCCCACCGGCGTGGTCAGCGGGCCCTTGATTGAGACGACGTATTCGCGCAAGGCAGCCAGGGTTTCTTCGGGCAACCAGACGTCGGGGCCGTAGATCCGGGTGGACTTTTCACCGGCGTAGACCTCCATCCAGTGGATCTTGCGCTGGCCGCCGTAGGCCTTGGCCACGGCCGCATCGACCACCTTGAGCATCACCGGCGTGATGTCCAGTCCGGTGCCGTCGCCCTCGATGTACGGCACGATGGGTTGCTCCGGCACGTTGAGCGACATGTCGGCGTTGACGGTGATCTTTTCGCCTTGGGTCGGCACTTGGATGTGTTGGTACATGGAGGGTCTCCGGATTTGTGATTTTGGCGACGGGTTCACAGGCAGCACGCACAAGCTGGGAGGCACGTGTGGACGCTGCGGAAATTCTAGCCCCCGCTCCCGTGGACTCGCATCCATACGATGGCTACCAAGTAGCCTGCACGTCAGATACACAGTGGACACATGCCGGGCCCCGGCTTCGCGGAGAATGAAGTGTTTCGCGAAACACCCCATCCCGAGCATGAAAAAACTGTCCACTCACCTGCTGTCGCTGTTGATCCTCCTGTCCACGGCCGCCTGGTCACAGGAGTCACCGCAGCTGCAGCTGCCCAGGGTCACGCTGTCGGCCGGCATGCACCTGATCAACGCTCAGGTGGCCGCCACGCCGCAGCAGCGTGCGGTGGGTCTGATGTTCCGCAAGGAAATGCCCGTCAACGAAGGCATGCTGTTCGCCTTTGAACAGGCCGCGGAGCAATGTTTCTGGATGAAGAACACCCTGCTGCCACTGACGGCGGCCTTCGTGGCCGATGACGGCACCATCGTCAACCTCGCCGACATGCAACCGCAGAGCCTGGAGTCGCACTGCTCCAGCAAGCCCGTGCGCTTCGTCCTCGAGATGAACCAGGGCTGGTTCAGCAAACGCGGACTGAAAGCCGGCTCCAGGCTGAGCGGCCCACCGTTCACACGGTAGGCCGCTGTGGCGTCTCAACGGACCCGCATCAGGCCTGGACCGAAGCCAGCGCGGCGTTGAAGGTCTTGCTGGGACGCATGATCGCTTCGAGCTTGTCGAAGTCGGGCTTGTAGTAGCCACCGATGTCCACCGCCTGGCCCTGCACAGCCGCCAGTTCGGCCACGATGGTCTGCTCGTTGTCTTCGAGTTGCTTCGCCAGCGGGGCGAACTTCGCGGCGAGGGCGGGGTCGTCGGTTTGCGCGGCCAGTTCCTGGGCCCAGTACATCGCCAGGTAGAACTGGCTGCCGCGGTTGTCGAGCTGACCGGTCTTGGGCGACGGGTTCTTGTTGTTGTCCAGCAGCTTGCCGGTGGCTGCATCCAGCGTTTTGGCGAGCACCTTGGCTTGCAGGTTGCCGGTCTTCAAACCCAGGTCTTCCATGGACACGGCCAACGCCAGGAACTCACCCAGTGAATCCCAGCGCAGGTGGTTCTCTTCCACCAGCTGCTGCACGTGTTTGGGTGCAGAGCCGCCAGCGCCGGTTTCGTACATGCCGCCACCGGCCATGAGCGGCACGATGGACAGCATCTTGGCGCTGGTGCCCAGCTCCATGATCGGGAACAGATCGGTCAGGTAGTCGCGCAGGATGTTGCCGGTGGCACTGATGGTGTCCAGACCGCGGGTCACGCGCTCCAGCGTGTAACGCATGGCGCGCACCTGACTCATGATCTGGATGTCGAGGCCCGCCGTGTTGTGCTCGTGCAGGTACATCTTGACCTTGGTGATCAGCTGAGCCTCGTGCGGGCGGTACTGGTCGAGCCAGAACACCACGGGCATGCCCGAATGGCGTGCGCGGGTCACAGCCAGTTTCACCCAGTCGCGGATGGCCGCGTCCTTGACCTGGCACATGCGCCAGATGTCGCCCTGCTCCACGTCCTGGCTGAGCAAGACCTCGCCGGTGGCGAGGTCGGTGATGTTCGCCACACCGTCCTCGGTGATCTCGAAGGTCTTGTCGTGCGAACCGTATTCCTCCGCCTGCTGGGCCATCAGGCCGACGTTGGGCACGGTGCCCATGGTCTTGGGATCAAAAGCGCCGTGCCATTTGCAGAAGTTGATGATCTCCTGGTAGATGCGCGCAAAGGTCGACTCGGGCATCACCGCCTTCACATCTTTCAGGCGTCCATCGGCGCCCCACATCTTGCCGCTGTTGCGGATCATGGCGGGCATCGACGCGTCCACGATCACGTCGTTGGGTGAGTGGAAATTGGTGATGCCCTTGGCGGAATCGACCATGGCCAGCTCGGGCCGGCCTTCGTGGCAGGCGTGCAGGTCGCGCTTGATCTCGTCTTGCTTGCTCTGGGGCAGCGTGGCGATCTTGTTGTACAGATCGACCATGCCGTTGTTGACGTTCACGCCCAATTCGTCGAACAGCTTGCCGTGTTTCTCGAAGGCTTGCCGGTAAAAGATCTTCACGCAGTGCCCGAACACGATGGGGTGCGACACCTTCATCATGGTGGCCTTCACGTGCAGCGAGAACATCACGCCGGTCTTGTGGGCGTCTTCGATCTCTTTTTCATAGAACTCGAGCAGTGCCTTCTTGCTCATGAACATGGAGTCGATGATTTCCCGGTCCAGCAAGGACACCTTGGACTTGAGCACGATGGTCTTGCCACTCTTGGTGACCAGCTCCATCTTGACGTCGCGCGCCTTGTCCAGCGTCATGGACTTTTCACCGTGGTAGAAGTCGCCCGCGTGCATGTGGGACACGTGCGAACGCGAAGCCTGGCTCCACTCGCCCATGCTGTGGGGGTTCTTGCGGGCGTATTCCTTCACCGCCCGAGGAGCACGGCGGTCTGAATTGCCTTCCCGCAGGACCGGGTTCACAGCACTCCCGGTGCACTTCGCGTAGCGCGCGCGAAGCGCCTTTTCTTCGTCCGACTTCGGGTTCTCCGGGTAGTCCGGAATGGCGTAGCCCTTGGCCTGCAGCTCCTTGATGCAGGACACCAACTGGGACACCGACGCGCTGATGTTGGGCAGCTTGATGATGTTGGCCTGGGGCTTGAATGTCAGCTTGCCGAGTTCAGCGAGGTGGTCGGGCACGCGTTGCGCCTCGGTCAGGCACTCGGGGAACGCAGCCAGCACGCGCGCGGCAACGGAAATGTCGCTGGTGGCGATGTGGATGCCGGCCGGTGCTGCGAAGGTGCGGACGATGGGCAGAAACGCACTGGTGGCCAGCAGGGGGGCTTCGTCCGTCAGGGTGTAAATGATGGTGGGTTGCTGGCTGCTCATCGCGTATCTCCAAAATTGTTGGGCTGAGGTCTTCGAAGCGTGCGGCACGCTGTCTTCGCGCCGGCTGGATCGAACCGTAGGTGATTTTGCTTTCCAGAGCCTGAATCGAACCCCATTTTTTGAACCCGTATCTCACCATGCAAAAAGCACGGCGAAAAATCTGATTTCTTTTCCAGCTCACCGGCAACAAAAAGGGCTCGAAGCTTGCGCTTCGAGCCCTGTCACCGGATCGCGGCGGCTCAGGCGAAGTTGGCTTCGGCAAACGACCAGTTCACCAGCTTGTCGAGGAAGGTTTCCACGAACTTGGGGCGGGCGTTGCGGTAGTCGATGTAATAGGCGTGCTCCCACACGTCCACCGTCAGCAGCGCCTTGTCACCGGTGGTCAGCGGGGTGCCGGCGGCGCCCATGTTCACGATGTCGACCGAGCCGTCGGCTTTCTTCACCAGCCAGGTCCAGCCGGAGCCGAAGTTGCCGACAGCGGACTTCACGAAGGCTTCCTTGAAGGCAGCGTAGCTGCCCCACTTGGCGGTGATGGCCTCGGCCAGCGCGCCGGAGGGCTCACCACCGCCGTTGGGCTTCATGCAGCTCCAGAAAAAGGTGTGATTCCAGATCTGGGCGGAATTGTTGTAGATGCCGCCACTGGACTTCTTGACGATGGACTCCAGGTCCATGGCTTCGAACTCGGTGCCTTTTTGCAGGTTGTTGAGGTTGACCACATACGCGTTGTGGTGCTTGCCGTGGTGGAACTCCAGCGTTTCGCGGCTGTAGTGGGGAGCCAGGGCGTCCAGGGCGTAGGGCAATGCGGGCAGGGTGTGTTCCATGGGGTTCCTCGTGAGTGCTGTTGTGGAAATCTCGCCGGCCGGGTGGTCTCACCCGCGGACAGGCGGCCATTGTAGGCACGGGTCTGTGCAGCGACGGTGTCAGGGTCTCTGCGCCGGGGGCTCCACCCGGACGTCCAGGGTGCCATCGGCCAGCGTGGCGGTGAGCGCCTGCCCGGCCTCCACCTGCGCCGCCCGCGTCACCGCCAGGCCTTGGGTGTCCGTGAGAAACGCGTAACCGCGCTCCAGCACGAGCTGTGGATCCAGCAGACCCAGCGACAGCTCACAACGGTGCAGGCGCTCCTGCTGGCGCTTCAAAGATCGCTGCAAGGCGCTCGGCAGTTGGTCTTCCAGAACCCGCAACCGGTTGCGTCGCTGCTGCGAGCCCAGCAGCCAGCCGGTTTGCAGCCGATGCTGCAGGCGGCTGAGCTGCTGCTGGTTGTCGTGCAGACGAGCAGACGGACGACCCAGTCGCTGCGCCAGCCTGTCCAGCCGTTGGCCCTGCTGGTCAACGATGCTGAAGACCGCTTCACCCAGCCGCTCCTGAAGGTAATCCAGCTCGCCCAGGCGCTGTTCACGCGCCGGTGCGCACAGCTCAGCCGCAGCGGTGGGCGTCGGCGCCCGCAGGTCGGCGACAAAGTCGGCCAGGGTGAAATCGGTTTCATGACCCACGCCGCAGATCAACGGCATCGGTGAGCGCGCGATGAGGCGGACCAGCCCAGGGTCGTTGAATGACCACAAATCCTCCAGCGATCCGCCGCCGCGCACCAGCAGCAAGACCTCGCTCTCCCCCGTCTCGGCATGACGGCGGTAAGCAGTCTGCAGGGCTGCACACAGCTCGGCTGGCGCCTGCGTGCCCTGTACCGACGCCGGATAAATCACCACCGGCAGGTGCGGCACCCGCCGTTGCAGCGTCGTCACCACATCGCGCAGGGCGGCAGCGCCGAGCGAAGTGACCACACCGATGCTGCGCGGCTGGATCGGCAGCGTCCGTTTGCGCGCCGCCTCAAACAACCCCTCGGCCTCCAGCTCGGCCTTGAGACGCAGGAACTGCTCGAACAAAGCGCCCTGCCCGGCCGGCTGCAGGGTGTCCACGATCAGCTGCAGTTCGCCGCGCGCGCCGTAGACGTCCAGCTTGCCGCGCGCCTGCACGAGTTGTCCGTCACGGGGAGCGAAGGTGAGCTGCTCGGCCGAACGGCGAAACAGCGCACAGCGCACCTGCCCGGTCTCGTCCTTGAGGGAAAAATAACAATGGCCGCTGGCCGCGCGCGAAAAGCCCGAAATCTCCCCACGCACCGCCACCGGGTTGAAGCGCGCGGCCAGCGTGTCCGCCACCGCTCGCATGAGCGGCCCAACCGCCCACACACGGCCCGCCGATGCGGCATCCAATCCGGAAAACGGCTCAGCCACGGGCGCTTCCCGGGCAAAAGTGTCCACAGACCGCATGAATGCTGGCGTGTCGGTGCTGTGGGCTCGTGTGGCCGGGCCGGAACGGATAGGACATTGATTCAGAAGCGTTTTGCACTGCCTGTTTGCTGATCGATTTGTTGGAAGTGAAGCGCTGCGCGGGTTCGCGGCACATGCCCGCCGGGTTCTTCACAAAGTTATCCACAGAATCTGTGCACGGAACCAGCCGGGTGGACGGTTCCATGGCGAGCGGGATTGGGCGCCTGTTTTGCGGGGTCGGCATCACCCCTGAGCCATAATCCCGGCACAACGATGCGCCGCGCGACCCGGCGGCCCCCGACTGGAGCCCAGACTTGCTTTCCATCATACAAGCCGCCGGATGGCCCATCTGGCCATTGATCCTCTGTTCCGTCATCGGATTGGCGCTCGTCATTGAGCGGTTCGTCAGTCTCAAAACCGCGAAAATCATCCCGCCGAAGCTGCTGGATGAAGCCATCATGGTGTCGCGCAACGGCGTGCCGGGCCCCGACGTGGTGACCCAGCTTGAACAGAATTCCGTGCTCGGCGCCGTGTTGGCCAGCGGCTTTCGCACCTTCAACAGCAACCCCCGCGCCAGCGAAGACGACTTGCGCGCCAGCCTCGAAGGCGCCGGCCGCCAGGCAGCGGCGCAACTGCAGCGCTACCTCGGCGCACTCGCCACCATCGCGTCGGCCGCGCCCCTGCTCGGCCTGCTGGGCACGGTCATCGGCATGATCGAGATCTTCGGCTCGCAAGGCGCCCAGGGCGCCGGTGTGGTGCCGGGTGTTGGCGACCCGGCCCAGCTGGCCCAGGGCATTTCGATCGCCCTCTACAACACCGCGTTCGGCCTGATCGTGGCCATCCCGGCCCTGATTTTCTGGCGCTATTTCCGCGCCCGGGTGGACGACTACCTGCTGGCCCTGGAGTTGGCTGCGGAGCGCTTCGCGCGCCACCTGCTGAGCCTGCGCAAGAACTGACGCCATGAACTTCCGTCCCGGATCCCGCGATGAGCCCGAGATCAACCTGATCCCGTTCATCGACATCCTGCTGGTGGTGCTCATCTTCCTGATGTTGACCACCACTTACAGCAAGTTCACCGAGCTCAAGGTGAACCTCCCGGTGGCGGATGCCCAGGCGCCCAAGACCAACACCCAGGAGGTGGTCGTGGCGGTCGGCAGCGACGGGCGCTACTCGATCAACAAGCAGGTGCTTGAAGGCGCCAGTGTCGAGATGCTCACCAGCGCGTTGAGTCAGGCCTCGCAGGGCAACGCGGAGACGGTGATCATCATCAGCGCCGATGCCCAGGCCACACACCAGTCCGTCATCAACGTGATGGATGCAGCGCGTCGCGCGGGGCTGGTGCAGATCACGTTTGCCACCCAGCAGACGGGCACAGCGGCAGCCCGTGGCAAGCCCTGACGGAGGCAGGCCCGCCCGAGCACCGATGAGTCGGTCCAACTGGGAGGCGCTGTGGCTGGCGCAGTCACTCCAGCGCGGCTGGCTGGCGTGTCTGCTGTGGCCTGTTTCGCTGGCGTACAGCGCCCTGATGGCGCTGCGCCGGATCTTGTATCTCGTCGGCATCTTCAAAACCCACCGCCTGCGGGTCCCGGTGGTGGTGGTGGGCAACGTGGTGGTGGGCGGTGCGGGCAAAACCCCCACGGTGATCGCCGTGGTGAACCACCTGCGCGATCGGGGTTGGCACCCTGGCGTGGTCTCCAGGGGCCATGGCCGTCGCAGCCATGGCGTTGTCGGCGTGACGATCCACACGCCATCCGACGACAGCGGTGACGAACCCGCCCTCATCCATGAGCGCACGGGAGTGCCCGTCCACGTGGCCGCCAGCCGCGTGGCTGCGGCAAATGCCCTGCTGGCCGCACACCCGGAGGTCAATGTGGTTGTTTGCGACGACGGTCTGCAGCATTGGGCTTTGCAGCGCGATCTGCAGATCGTCGTCTTCGACGACCGCGGTGTCGGCAACGGCTGGCTGCTGCCTGCGGGGTTGCTGCGCGAAACCTGGCCGCGTCGCAGCCACGTGACGGAACTTGTGCTGATTCAGTGCCGCGACGGTGTACCCCCGCCCCCACTGCCCGTGGCGCCGGGCACGCAGTTGTTCCAGGCGACCCGCCGGCTCGCGGCACAGGCCATTGGAACGAACGGCGAACGCGTGGCGCTGCAGTCGCTGCACAAGCACCGCCTTACCGCCGTGGCCGGTATTGCCCGGCCTGCCGTGTTTTTCGACATGCTGCGCGAAGCGGGTTTGCGACCCGACCGCGAAGTGGCGCTGCCCGACCACGCCGGTCTCGCGGACTACAGCGCGCTGCTGCAGGATCCGACCAACACCTTGATCTGCACGGAAAAAGATGCCGTCAAGCTGCGTCCCCTGTTGAACGGCATGCCGGCGCACAAGCGATTGCAGGTGTGGGCCGTGCCCCTGGACATGACGCCGGACCCCGCCTTTCTCGACAGGCTGATCGCTCACCTCAAGAACCTGGAACGACGACCCTGACGGGATGGTGTTCCGCAACCGCCCGACTATCATCGCGCCATGGACACCAAATTGCTCGAACTGCTGGTCTGCCCCGTCACCAAAGGGCCTTTGATCTACAACCGCGAGCACCAGGAACTGCTGTCGCGCAGTGCGCGTCTGGCCTACCCGGTGCGAGACGGCATCCCCATCCTGCTGGAGCACGAAGCCCGCCCGTTGACCGAAGAGGAAGCCGCCCGGCCCAACGCGCCCACCCCGCTGCCATGAGTGCACGCGGAGTCCCCAGAGACTTCACGGTCCTGATTCCAGCGCGCCTGGCGTCCACACGGCTTCCCGACAAACCGCTGGCCGACATCGCCGGTTTGCCCATGGTGGTGCGGGTGGCGCGGCAGGCGCAAAACAGCGCTGCCCAACGTTGCGTGGTGGCAGCCGACGATCTGCGCATCGTGCAAGCCTGCGAAGCCCACGGCGTGACCGCCATCATGACCCGCAGCGACCACGCCAGTGGCAGCGACCGCCTGGCGGAAGCTTGCACCCTGCTCGGGCTGGCTGATGACGAGGTGGTGGTCAACGTCCAGGGTGACGAGCCACTCATCGACCCCGGGCTCATCGACGCGGTGGCGCAAGAACTCCACGACAGGCCCGACTGCGTCGTGAGCACGGCAGCCCATGCCATCGACGATCTGGCCGATTTTCTCAATCCCAATGTGGTCAAGGTGGTGCTCGATCGACAGCGCACCGCGCTGTACTTCAGCCGCGCGCCCATTCCCTGGTGGCGAGACGGCATGACCGAGGGCGCGCTGTCCGCCCTGCCTTCGCCACGCCCTCTGCGTCATGTGGGTGTGTACGGCTACCGGGCCGGCTTCTTGCGGCGCTTTCCGGCGCTCGAACCTGCGCCGCTGGAGTCCACAGAGTCGCTGGAGCAGTTGCGGGTGTTGTGGCACGGCGAACGCATTGCGGTGCACCTGAGCACGGTCCCGCCCGGTGCGGGTGTCGACACGCCGCACGACCTCGAGCGGGTCCGCCGAGCGTTGTCGCAAGGGTGAAAGCACCCTGTGCGCGGCCGGACTTTCAGGGCGTGGTTCTGTAAGCCGGGCACGAGGATGTGCATGCTATCCTCGCCCGGACGCCCCGGCCCTGCGCCACGGGCAGCCGTTCGAGACAAGCGGCCAAGCCACTGAAACACCAAAGAAGGAAAGCGATGAGACTGATTTTGTTGGGCGCGCCGGGAGCCGGCAAAGGAACGCAGGCCACGTTCATTTGCCAGAAGTACGGCATCCCCCAGATTTCCACCGGTGACATGCTGCGAGCCGCGGTCAAGGCGGGCACACCGCTGGGACTGCAGGCCAAGGCGGTGATGGAGTCCGGCGGCCTGGTCAGCGACGACCTGATCATCAATCTGGTGAAGGAACGCATCGCACAACCCGATTGCAACGGCGGCTTCCTCTTCGACGGCTTTCCGCGCACGATTCCCCAGGCTGACGCCATGAAGACAGCCGGCGTCAAACTTGACTACGTGCTGGAGATCGATGTGCCTTTTGACGCGATCATCGAGCGCATGAGTGGCCGCCGTTCGCACCCGGCGTCGGGCCGCACCTACCACGTGAAGTTCAACCCACCCAAGGTCGAGGGCCAGGACGACGTGACCGGCGAGCCGCTCATCCAGCGCGAAGACGACAAGGAAGAGACCGTGAAGAAGCGCCTCGAGGTCTACAGCGCACAGACCCGCCCGCTGGTGGACTACTACAGCAGCTGGGCCCGCAACGACGCGGCCGCAGCGCCCCAGTACCGTGCCATCAGCGGCATGGGCTCGGTGGAAGACATCACGTCGCGCGCCTTCGAAGCGCTGTCGAAGTAAGCGACCTTCGCTCAACAAAAAACCGGCCTCGAGCCGGTTTTTTGTTGGGTCTGGGCATCAAGCCGGGCTGGACCGCAGGCCGTACGCCTTGCCGCCAAAGAACACATATTCGGCGCGCACGATGGGCTCCCCCACCTCGTCCTTGAACGTGAAACCGATCAGCGACAGGTCGTCGCCATTCCTGATCTCGGGCATCTGCCACTGACCCAGGCGAAACAGGGGCGCCAATTCAACGTCCCATCGCCGGTCACGCCGTGTCGGCACCACCGCCCTGGCCAGCAGTGCCGGGCCATCCACACCGGCGGTCTGGGCCGGCAGCGCGCGCTGGGCCAGATCGGACGGCACACGCAGTGTCTCGGGCAGCTCCAGCGACAGTTCAACGTGGGGATTGCGCCACCTCACATTGGCGGTCTTGCCTTCCAGGTAGATCGGCCGCCCTTGGTCGAAGCTGCTCCAGCCGTGGTGAGCCATGGCGCCTGTGGCGACACCACCCCAGCCGAGCACGGCGGCCACTTGAACAAATTCACGTCGTTGCATGGGTTCTCCTTCAGACATAGGCAATCCAGCGTCCACAGGTGATCACCAGCATCCATATCCCCGTGGACAAAAGCAGGCTCACACGGGCGGTGGCGTCCTGGAGCTGCAGCGAACGGCGTGCGTGAAACCAGCCGGCATTGCAGCCAGCCAGCATGATCAGCGCCATCTTGGCTGTGAACACGCGGTTGGCCAACAGTTCCCCGGGCTGCGTGCCGAACATCAACAAGCCCGTCACCACCGCCAAGCTGAAACCGAGGCCCACCAACCCGAGACTCAGCCGCGCCAGCGGCTCGATCGGCAGGGACGAGCCCCAACCGAAGACACGCAACTCCAGAAGCACCAGGTTGCCCACGATCAAAGCGACGCCGATCAGGTGCACCACCTCCAGCATGGGGTAAGCCCATGGATGGGCGCCCAGGGCCGTCAACATGCTCAGACCTCCAACAGCTGCAAGGCCAGCGCCAGGCGCGCCTTCACAGGCGAGAGGCCACCCGAATCCGCCAGCGGCTGACCCGCATGAGGTACCACGCGACCTCGCGCGCATCGGCTGGCCACCACCACCTCCACGCCGCTGGCCTCGGCCTGTTTCAACGCGGCCAGCAGGTCGTCGTGCACGGTGCCGTTGCCGGTACCCGCGACCACAAGGCCGCGCAACCTGGCCGCACCGGCGGTGTGGCCCAGCAGTGCGCGCACCACCTCGCCATCGGCGTTTGCATGACTGAAGATCAACTCCACGCGCGGCAGCGAGGCAGCCGCCAGCAGTCGCTGCAGCCCTGCGTGGTCATGCGAACCCTGTCGCACCGCGTCCGGCCACGGCCTGAACAAGCGCAGCTGAGCCTCTTCCACGCATCCCAGATCGCCTGCGTCACCTGAATCGAACGGGTCTGTCCGGTAGGGATGCACCTTGGCCACATCGATCGCGTCATGGATGCGCCCGGCACACACCACCATCACGCCTCGGGCGCCGGGATGCATGGCCACGGCGACCGCATCGCTCAGGTTTTGCGGTCCGTCGGGCACCAGCGCGGTGGCCGGTCGCATCGCACACGTCAGCACCACCGGCTTGGAAGGCCGCAAGCGCGTCTGGAGCAAGAAGGCGGTTTCCTCGATGGTGTCGGTGCCGTGGGTGATCACGACGCCAGCCACTTCGGGACGGTCCAGGTGCTCGGCCACCTTTGCAGCGAGGGCCTGCCACACGCCCAGCACCATGTCCTTGCTGTTGATCTGGGCCACCTGCTCCACGTCCAGCGGACAAGCCGCCAGCGCCGGGACCATGGCCACGAGATCGCCCACGGCCACCTGCCCGGCCACATACCCCACGTTGTCATTTGCCCGGGTGGCGCGTCCGGCGATCGTGCCGCCGGTGCCCAAAACCACGAGGCGGCGCGCCTGGTTTGCATTCACCACTTGCCAAGTCCTTTGAACTGGTTAAAAATACAGCCACTGGATAAGAAAACAGTGACACACTGGCCGGATACCCCGCCCGGTGAAGCATCCACCCCGATGAGGTTCCCATGCCAGACATGCCCGCCACCGCGCCCAAGCTCACCGCCCGGCAACAACAGATCCTGGAACTCATCCAGACAGCCATCGCCCGCACGGGTTCCCCACCCACCCGGGCAGAGATTGCCAGCGAACTTGGCTTCAAGTCCGCCAATGCGGCCGAAGAGCATTTGCAGGCACTGGCGCGCAAGGGCGTCATCGAACTGGTCAGTGGCACGTCCCGTGGCATCCGTCTGCGCAGCGAAGACCTCCGCTCCATCAACGATTCGCGCGGGCGCCAGCTTACACTCCCGCTCCCCAGCCTGGCCCAGCTCATGCTGCCCCTGATCGGGCGTGTGGCCGCTGGTTCGCCCATCCTTGCGCAAGAGCATGTGGACCAGACTTACCACGTCGAGCGCAGCCTCTTTCAGCGCGAGCCCGACTACCTGCTCAAGGTGCGCGGCATGTCCATGCGCGACGTCGGCATCATCGACGGCGATCTGCTCGCGGTGAAATCCGCCAAGGAAGCCAAGAATGGCCAGATCGTGGTGGCCCGCTTGGGCGACGATGTGACGGTCAAACGGTTCATGCGCCGGCAAAACATCATCGAACTGCACGCCGAAAACCCGGACTACAAAACCATCGTGGTCGAGCCCGGTGAACCCTTCGAGATCGAAGGCCTGGCGGTGGGACTCATACGCAACAGTTTCCAAGTCTGACCCCCGGGTCACATTGCCTCAGCAGGTGGCGGGCGTTTGGTCCGGCGAACCCTGGGTTCGCCTCGTGGACACATCCCTGCGTTGGCAACTTCCTCTCAATCCTGCCTGTGTTCAACCCCTCGTCTGGAGTTTCGCATGGGAAAAATTTTCAACACCAACACCTGGCGCGCGCCCCTGCAGTTGATCGATTGCTGGCTGCCACTGCCAACCCGGCCCCAGTCGCGCCCGCCCGCCTCTGCCATGGCCATCAAGGCGATGCAGCGCTTTGCACGCGCTGGCTGGCTCAACCGGGAAGCCGCGAACAGCCCGGCGTTGCAGCCGCCCGGAAGCCCGACAGCAGAACCCCTTGCATCGACGCCGTGCAGGGTTCGCGTCTTGCGGCAGGCCGACGTCCGGGCGGTCAGACGCCCTGCCGTGCGCCTCGTCATATCGGGTCGCATCAACGATGTTTGCGCCGAGCTGGACCGCCTTGCAGCGCTGGAGCAGGATTCCCTGGCCCGCGCAGCCTGAGGGCGGCGAGGTGCCCGCCTGAGGCGCGCGGGCACAATACGCCCATGAACATAGTGATTCTTGATGACTACCAGGACGCGGTCAGAAAGCTGAAGTGCGCCGACAAGCTCGAGCAGTACCCCGCCAAGGTATTCACCAACACCGTCAAAGGTGTCGGGCAACTGTCGATCCGACTGCGAGACGCCGATGTGCTGGTGCTGATCCGCGAACGCACCCAGGTCACTCGCCAGCTCATCGAAAAGTTGCCTCGACTCAAGCTCATCGCCCAGACGGGCCGGGTGGGTGCACACCTGGACGTGGCTGCCTGCACCGAGCGGGGGATTGCCGTGGCCGAGGGCGTCGGATCCCCAGTGTCCACGGCCGAACTCACCTGGGCCTTGGTCATGGCTTCCATGCGCCGCATCCCTCAGTACGTGTCGAATCTGAAGCACGGCGCCTGGCAGCAGGCGGGGCTCAAATCGGCGGCCATGCCGACCAATTTTGGCGTGGGCATGGTCTTGCGCGACAAAACACTCGGTGTGTGGGGCTATGGCCGGATCGGGCAATTGGTGGCCGGCTACGGGCGCGCATTCGGCATGCAGGTGATCGTCTGGGGCAGCGAAGCATCGCGTGCCCGCGCTGTTGCCGATGGGTTTGAGGCCGCAGCCAGCCGGGAAGCTTTTTTCTCCGAGGCCGACGTGCTGTCACTCCACCTGCGGCTGAGCGAAGCCAGCACGGGCTGCGTCACGCTGGAAGATCTGGGTCGGATGAAGCCCACATCGCTGCTGGTGAACACATCGCGTGCGGAACTGATCGAACCCGAGGCCTTGCTGGCTGCGCTCAACCGGGGTCGCCCTGGTCTTGCAGCGGTGGACGTGTTCGAATCGGAACCCATTCTGCAAGGGCACGCGTTGCTGCGGCTGGAGAACTGCATTTGCACGCCGCACATAGGCTATGTGGAACAAGACAGCTACGAGCAGTACTTCTCCTCCGCCTTTGACAACGTGGTCAACTTCATCAAGGGAACGCCGACCAACATCGTGAATCCTGGCGCACTGCAGGTTCGCCGGTAGCGGACGGATTCGCCATCAAAAAACGCCGCATGTGCGGCGTTTTTTGATGGTGTCGACGTGATCAGTCCTTCTTGCCAGGCGAGTCCGTCCGACCAGGCTCGTTCGGCAAGTCAAAATCGAGCACTTCGAAGTCGATCAGGTTGCTGTTCGGTTCCCGGATGTGAAAGTCGGCCGGTTGCGGTGGTCTGGCCGAAGGCTCCACCAACCGATCCACCTCGGGCAGAGAGGCCTCGAAACGGTCCATCTCCGCGAACTCATCCAGATCGATGTCCAGCCCGAGGCGGGAAGACGATGGGTGCAGGTGGTCCAGGCCCATGGGCTGGGTGTGACGCTCCGAGGCATCGCGCAACGATGCCAGCTCCGGTGCCGTCAGCTTGTCGGCGGCCTTGAGTGGCTGCATGGCCGTGTGCTGAAAATCGCCCGCTGCGCGCGGTGCTGCCACGTCGCGCCGGATCAGGTCCTTGGCAATGGCGTGCAACATCAGCAGTTCTCGGTACGCCTCCAGATCGAACACCTCGGACGCGCTGTCTGTGGCGTCCCGGAAAATCGACTGCTCGATCAAATCCAGCACCCGGGGCTCGGGCCACAGCGCCTGGATGCGGCTGAATGCCGTCTCGTACGCCTCAAGGCCCCTGCCGCGTTGAGAGTACGCATCGAACGGCGGCGCTCCCGCGTTGAAAACGTGGTTGAACTCTTCGCGCAGGTTTTCGTAATCACCGCGGCGTCCCAGTCGGTGGTAAATGTGGAACAAGTCCAGGTACGTCAGTGCACTGGGCTCATGGCTTTCAGCCAGGTGGTCCTTGAGCACCTGGATGGCCTGCTCGTCCTCGCCCAGAGACACGAAAAAATCGGCCTGCTGCTGCACATCGAACAGCTCTTCAGTCGCCACCGAGCGGGACACATTCATCGCGCTGGTGGAGAACTCGCGCCGATCGCGGGCGGACAACGGGGCCTGGACCTCATCCGGCGACCGCAACCCTTTGGATTTCACCGTCTCCTCGCTGGCAGCGGTCAACGCATCGAACGAGGAATCCTGGTCAAGATCGAGGTCGAGATCAACGCTGCCCGCCAGCGGCGTGAACCCGGAGCTTGCCTTGGACGCGCCATCGTCGGGCTGCAGCGGCACCAGCACGGTTTTGTCTTCCTCCTCGGGCGCCCACCAGGCGCGCGAGGCTTCGGAACCCTGAACCACGGCCACAGGGCGACGGCGCGCGACGAAAAGCACGGCCAGCAACGCCAGCAGCAACAGGCCTCCCAACAGATACACCAGCCAGTTCTGATAGCGCTGTGCGAGCGATTGTTCGAGCTGCGTGTTCAGATCGCCCAATGCGGACTGCGACCGGGCCTGCTCTTGACGCAGCCGCGCCACCTCGGACTCCAGTGCCGACAGTTTTTGCGCATCGCGCAAGACGTCTTCAGGGGAAGCATTGATGCTCTTCCACAGCAGCGCCGCTGCAGCGCGTGTTTCTTCAGACGCGCTGGGCTCGCTGAGCAGCAGAGGCGAGAGCTTGAGCGTTGGGTCGCGTTCAATACCGGTGGTGAGGTCGATCGGATCCAGTTGCAGCCTGGGCGCGGTGACCACGGGTGCCTTGGCTGGCGCACGCCGCACCACGGAGGCCGGGCGCTGCACGGGTGCTTCTGCACGGGCTGGGGCAGGTTGCCTGGACGGCGCCGTGCCCGATGCCTGCGCAGAAGTCTGCGCCGAAGCGTTGGGGGCTGATGCGGCCGACACCGGGCCAGGAGCACCCACCACGGCGGCCGCTCGGGCCGGTGCTGCGGCCAACGCTGTGCTCGAAGCCGCCGCCGATGGGGTCGCCGCTGCGACCGGTTCGTTGATCAGGTCGGCGAGCAGCACAAAGCGGCGTGTGAACTGCGTACCGCAGCCTGCCCGAACGTACAGCGTGACGAAGGGTTCGTTGACCGGCAGGCTGGATTGGACCCGGACGGAGGCCTCCGCGTCGGGTGCCGTCTTTTGTGGTGATGTGCGCACCAGGTTCGCGGCCACCTGGGTGTCGCCGTAAAACACATCGGTTTCGATGCAGAGATTGGCGAGGTCCTCACCAGGCGCCAGCAGAACCTGCACGCGAACGTCCAGGGCTCTCCCGATCACGGCCGCACCGCTGTGCCGACCAAGGGTCACGGCGTAACTGCTCAAGGCAGTTGATAGCAAAATACAACCTGTCCAGTACTTGCGCACGCCAGACTTCCTTCTTTCGTTCGTTGGGCGATTCTGTCATAGCTCCAACAGGCTTCATTCCAAATACAACACGCTTATGCAACCCATCTTTCAAAACACAGGCATCGTGGGAACCGGCGCCATGGGCCGCGGAATCGCCCAGATGGCGGCCCAGGCAGGCAGCGAGGTCCGGCTGTTCGATGTCCAGCCCGGTGCAGCGCTCGCCGCGCGTGATGCATTGCAAACCACCTGGCAGACGCTGGTCACCAAAAACAAGATGACGGTCGAGCAGATGCAAGCCTGCATGGACCGGCTCCGGCTGGCCGATGCCTTGAGCGACCTCGCACCTTGCGATCTGGTGATCGAGGCGATCGTCGAGCGGCTCGACGTCAAGCAGCGCCTGTTCGCCGAACTCGAAGGCATCGTCGGGCCCGACGCGGTGCTGGCGACCAACACCTCGTCGCTGTCGGTCACGGCGATTGCCGCGCCGCTCAAGCGGCCCGCCCAACTGGCGGGCTTTCACTTCTTCAACCCGGTGCCGCTGATGCGCGTGGTGGAAGTGATCGCCGGACTGAAGACCAGCGCATCGGTGTGCCAACGGTTGACCGCTTTCACCCGCCAGTTCGGCCACACCCCCGTGACCGCGCAGGACACGCCCGGCTTCATCGTGAACCACGCCGGACGTGGCTACGGCACCGAGGCCTTGCGTGTGGTGGGCGAACGTGTGGCCGACTTCGCCACCATCGACCGCATCCTGAAAGACCAGATGGGCTTTCGCCTCGGCCCGTTCGAGCTGATGGACCTGACCGCGCTGGACGTGTCGCACCCGGTCATGGAATCCATTTACCACCAGTACTTTGAGGAGCCCCGCTACCGACCCAGCGTGATCACCGCACAGCGGCTCGCCGGTGGCGTGGTGGGCAAAAAGGTGGGCGAAGGTTTTTATGCCTATGACAAAGGGGTGGCCCAGGTGCAGCCCGAGCCGGCCGTGCCGGCGGTGGCCGAGCTGCCGCCGGTGTGGGTGTCGCCCAAGGCGGCACGGCGCGCCGAGCTGTACCAGTTGCTCAAAGACCTGGGCGCGCAGATCGAAACCGCGGCCGCCCCCTCTTCCGCTGCGCTGATCGTGGTGGCGCCGCTGGGCCTGGACGTGACCACCCTGGCCGCCGTGGAACGGCTGGACGCCACGCGCACCGTGGGCATCGACATGATGCTGGACGACGCGTCGGTGAAACGCCGGGTGCTCGCCACCAACCCCGCCACCCGCCCCGACATGGCGCAGGCGGCCCGCGCACTCTTTGCGCGCGATGGCAAGGCGGTGAGCGTGATCCGCGACAGCGGCGGATTCGTCACGCAACGCGTGGTGGCCACCATCGTCAACATCGCGGCCGACATGTGCCAGCAAGGCATCTGCTCCCCCGCCGACCTGGACGTGGCCGTGACACTCGGCCTCGGTTACCCCATGGGTCCGCTGGCCATGGGCGACCGCATCGGCCCGACCAACATGCTGGAGATCCTGTTCAACCTGCAAACGGTCTATGGCGACCCACGTTACCGCCCGTCTCCCTGGTTGCGTCGCCGTGGCGCGCTCGGCCTGAGCCTCACGCACGAGGAAGCCTGACATGACCGCGAGTCTCAAGAGCCACAGCCATGGCCAGACCATGGTGCTGACCATCAGCAACCCCGAGCACCGCAACGCCCTTGGGCCCGACATGTACGCCGCGGGCGTGGAAGCGCTCAATGTGGCCGAGAGCAGCCCCGAGGTGCGCAGCGTGGTCATCACCGGCGAGGGCAACCACTTCTGTGCCGGTGGCAATCTGCAGCGCCTGCTGGCCAACCGCCAGCAACCACCCGAGGTTCAGGCGCAGAGCATCGAAGGACTGCACAACTGGATCGAGACCATCCGAGCGTTTCCCAAGCCGGTGGTGGCTGCGGTGGAAGGCTCGTGCGCCGGTGCCGGCTTTTCGCTCGCGCTGGCCTGTGACATGGTGGTGGCTGCACACAGCAGCGTGTTTGTGATGGCCTACAGCAACGTGGGCCTGTCCCCCGACGGTGGCGCCACCTGGAGCCTGATGCGCGCCCTGCCCCGCGCCACCGCCCTGCAGTTGCTGATGTGCGGAGACCGCATCGGCGCCGAGCGGTTGCAGCAGCTCGGTGTGATCAACACCGTGAGCGCCACGGGCGAAGCGCTGACCGAGGCGCTCGCGCTGTGCGAACGCCTCAACGCGCGGGCGCCGAACGCGCTGGCCAGCATCAAGGAGCTGGCCAACGACGCGCCCACCGTGCCGCTGCATGCACAGTTGGGCGCCGAGCGCGACCACTTCGTGCGCAACCTGCACCACGCCAACGCGGGCGAAGGCATCGACGCCTTCATCAACAAGCGTCCCGCGCAATACCGCTGAGGTTCCGCGCAAGCGTGGCAGCGCAGACCCTCTGCGCGCATACCCTGAGCCTGTTGCCACGTCCCAGTGGCGACAATCATCGACCTTTCAGTCACTCAAAAGACAGCCCATGGACGAACCGATTCTGACAATGGAAGAACGCGAGGCGATCAACAGTGGTCGCTGGTTCTCCAGCCTTTCTCCTTCCCTGCGGCACGACATACTCCGATGCGCCTACGTCAAGCGATTCAAGGACGGCGACCTGATCGTCGCCCGAGGCGATCCGCCCTCCGAATGGACGGCGGTGGCCAAGGGAGCCGTGCGCGTGAGCTCGACGTCGTTGTCGGGCAAGCAGATCACGCTGACTTACGTGGAGCCGGGCGTGTGGTTCGGCGACGTGGCGATGTTCGACGGCGACCAGCGAACGCACGACGCCTATGCCCATGGGGCCACCACGTTGCTGTGTGTGGCGCGCACCGATTTTCAGAAGATCCTCAGCACACACGTGGAGCTGTACGAAGCCCTGATGCGCCTGCAGGCTCGGCGCATCCGCACGCTGTTCGGCCTGGTGGAAGACCTCAACACCCTGCCCTTGCGCGCGCGCCTGGCCAAACAACTGCTGCACCTGGTGCGCAGCTACGGCGTGCCTTGCCTCTCCGACGGCAACGAAATGCGCATCGGTCTGCAACTGGCGCAGGAAGAGCTGGCCCAGTTGCTCGGTGCCTCGCGCCAGCGGGTCAACCAGGAACTCAAGTCGATGGAGCGCGACGATGCCATCCGCATCGAACAGGGCGGACTGGTGGTGCGCAACCGGGACATGCTGATGCGCATCGCGGAAGCCGAATCCTGAGGCCGCGCGTGATGGCCTCCCCTCTCAACTTTCACCCAGGCCTTCACGCATGAGCGACACCCAGAATTTCACCGGCACCCGCCCCGTGGCGGGGCAACATCTGTTCGACGAAGCCGCCCTGGCCGCCTGGCTGCACAGCCGCCTGCCCGGCTTTGAAGGGCCGCTCACGGTGGAGATGTTCAAGGGGGGGCAGTCCAACCCGACCTACAAACTCATCACGCCGCAGCGCGCCTATGTGATGCGCGCCAAACCCGGCCCGGTGGCCAAGCTGCTGCCCTCGGCCCACGCCATCGAACGCGAGTTCCGCGTGATGAGCGCACTGCACGGCACCGGCGTGCCGGTGGCGCAGATGCACGTGTTGTGCGAAGACGAATCGGTGATCGGCCGCGCGTTCTACGTCATGGAGTGCGTCAACGGCCGCGTGCTGTGGGACCAGTCGTTGCCGGGCATGACGAACCAGCAACGCGGCGCGATCTACAACGAGATGAACCGCGTCATCGCCGCGCTGCACACGGTCAAGCCACTGGCCATCGGCCTGGACGGCTATGGCAAGCCGGGCAATTACTTCGAGCGCCAGATTGGCCGCTGGAGCAAGCAGTACGTGGCGTCCATCACCCAGCCCATTCCCGAGATGGACCAGCTCATGGCATGGTTGCCGAACAACATCCCGGCCATGGCGCGCGATGAGTCCATGCTCTCGGTGGTGCACGGCGACTTCCGGCTCGACAACATGATGTTCCACCCGGAGGAAGCGCGCGTGCTCGCGGTGCTCGACTGGGAGCTCTCCACCTTGGGCCATCCGCTGGCGGACTTCAGTTACCACTGCATGTCCTGGCACATTCCGCCCGGCCTGTTCCGCGGCATCGGCGGGCTGGACGTGAAGGCGCTGGGCATTCCGACCGAAGACGAGTACATCGCGCTCTACTGCGAGCGCACCGGCATCGCCCAGCCCGCGCAGCTCAAGGCCGACTGGAATTTCTACCTCGCCTACAACATGTTCCGCCTGGCGGCCATCCTGCAAGGCATTGCCAAGCGGGTCGAGGCCGGCACGGCGTCGAGCGATCAGGCGGTGAAATCTGCTGCCGGTGCCCGACCCATGGCCGAAATGGCCTGGCGATTCGCCAGCGCCCGCTGAACCCCTACGCACCACATCACATCACCCACCAGGAGACACCATGAATTTCGACTACACCGACAAGGTCAAGGACATGCGCGAGCGCCTTCTGGCGTTCATGGACGAGCACATCTACCCGAACGAAGCGCGCTTCTTCGGCGAGATCGCGGCCAACCGCGCCAAGGGCAACGCATGGATCCCGACCGAGATCATTGAAGAGCTCAAACCCAAGGCCAAGGCCGCCGGATTGTGGAACTTGTTCTTGCCGCGCAGCCCGCGCGCGCCGCAGGGTCTGTCCAACCTCGAGTACGCACCCATGTGCGAAATCATGGGCCGCGTGCCGTTCGCCGCCGAGGTGTTCAACTGCTCGGCGCCCGACACCGGCAACATGGAAACCTTCGAGCGCTACGCCAGCGAAGAGCTCAAGGACCGCTGGCTGGAACCCCTGCTGCGCGGTGAGATCCGCTCGGCTTTCCTGATGACCGAGCCCGACGTGGCCTCATCGGACGCCACCAACATCGAGTGCAGCATCGTGCGAGATGGCGACGAATACGTGATCAACGGGCGCAAGTGGTGGTCGTCGGGCGCCGGCGACCCACGCTGCGCGGTCTACATCGTCATGGGCAAGAGCAACCCGGAAGCGCCGCGCCATTCGCAGCAGTCGATGATCATTGTCCCGGCCAACAGCCAGGGCGTGACCATCGTGCGGCCACTCTCGGTGTTCGGCTACGACGACGCGCCCCATGGCCACATGGAGGTGCTGCTCAAGAACGTGCGCGTGCCCGTGGGCAACCTGCTGCTGGGCGAGGGCCGTGGTTTCGAAATTGCGCAAGGGCGCCTGGGCCCCGGGCGCATTCACCATTGCATGCGCTCCATCGGCGCGGCCGAGCGCGCCATGGAACTCATGTGCAAGCGACTCAACACCCGCATCGCGTTCGGCAAACCCGTCTCCGCCCAATCGGTGTGGCACGAGCGACTGGCCGATGCACGCTGCCGCATCGAGATGGCGCGCCTGCTCACGCTCAAAGCCGCCTACATGATGGACACCGTGGGCAACAAGGTGGCCAAGGCCGAGATCGCGATGATCAAGGTGGTGGCACCCAACATGGCCTGCGACATCATCGACATGGCCATTCAGGCCCACGGCGGGGGCGGTGTGAGCGACGATTTCCCGCTCGCCTACAGCTACGCCAACCAGCGCACCCTGCGCCTGGCCGACGGTCCGGACGAAGTGCACCGCATGTCGATCGCCAAGCTCGAACTGGCCAAACACATGCTGGTGAAAACCGAGGTGGAGATGCCGATCACGCGCGGCTCCTGAGTCCGCCCTGCCCGCTGCGTGATCAGCGGGCAGCCATCTCCAACGCGCGCTGGCTGGCCCGGTCGAACAGGCCCAAAGCGTGCAATGCGATGTCCGTGTCGCCCTTGCGGTCGATCTGCATGCGCATGTACGTCTTGCCGCGTTGCAACATGAGCATCACCGGCGTCTCTTCGGACACCGGTTCGGGCCAATCCATCAAGCGCTGTTCGGTTTCGCTGTCGATCCAGCGCCGCGCGGTGTCGGGCGCGTCGGTGAGCACCGCGTAACGGGCCCAGAAACCCCGGTCGGGCCCGGCCCAGCCGGCATCGCGGTACATCGCCAGCCACCGGACTTCGTCGGGCACGACACCCGCCATCGTCTGCAGATCGTCTGTGTACTTTGAATACAGCTGGCGCGACTGCGCCTCCAGAACGTTCTTCAGACGGCGGTTCATCACCACCACGTTGCCCTCTTGCCTGAGCCCCAGGTCGGCACGCGCCATCAACTCCATGCCCTGGATGAACGGTCGCGATGCCTCGGTGCACTGAATGCGCACCGGGCGATCACGCCACCGTCCAGCGAGCGCATACGCACCGCCCACCATCGGCTTGAAACTGAGCGCGTGATCTTGTGCCCATTTCGCCAACGGCGCCGAGCGGGCGCGCCTCCAGGGCGAAGGGATCAAGGCATTCGTGAAATCTGCGAACATGGTCTCGAGTTTTACCTTAGAGTGCGGCAACTTGCGCACGGCAAGCCCTCACAGAAAGGCCGATTTGATGATCAATGTCCACTCTTGGCCCACTCCGAACGGCCACAAGGTTCACGTCATGCTCGAGGAGTGCGGATTGCGTCTGGGCCGAGACTGGCAGGTTCACGCCGTCAACATCGGTCAAGGCGACCAGTTCAAGCCCGATTTTTTGAAGATCAGCCCCAACAACAGGATCCCGGCGCTGGTGGACTCCGACGGCCCGGACGGCAAACCGATCAGCATTTTTGAGTCGGGTGCGATCCTGCTGTACCTCGCCGCCAAGACGGGCAAGTTCCTGCCCAAATCCGACCGGGCCAAGTTCAAGGTGCTGGAATGGCTGATGTTCCAGATGGGCGGCGTGGGGCCGATGCTGGGCCAGGCACACCACTTCCGCATCTACGCGCCCGAGAAGATCGAGTACGCCATCAACCGCTACACCAACGAAGCCAAACGCCTGTACGGCGTGATGGACAAGCAGCTGGAGAACCAGAAGTTCATCGCCGGCAACCAATACACGATCGCCGACATCGCCATCTTCCCCTGGCTGCGCAGCTGGCAGAACCAGGGTATCGACTGGGCAGATTACCCGCACCTCAAAGCCTGGTTCGACAAAATTGCGGCACGCCCTGCCGTGCAACGCGGTGTGGCGGTGCTTGCCGATGCCCGCAAACCGCTCACCGACGACAAGTCACGCGACATCCTGTTTGGCAAAACGCAGTACGAAAAACGCTGAAAAATGGCGTGCGCTCCAGAACCCACCATTTCAGCAGGTACAATTCGCAGCTTAGTCGGAGCGTAGCGCAGCCTGGTAGCGCATCTGCTTTGGGAGCAGAGGGTCGCGAGTTCGAATCCCGCCGCTCCGACCATTCATCAAGAAAAGAAAAAGGCCCACTCTGTGGGCCTTTTTTCTGTGTGCTGCCGGTTATCTGTCTGCCCGTAGCTCAACCGGATAGAGCAGCTGCCTTCTAAGCAGCAGGTCGGGGGTTCGAGTCCCTCCGGGCAGGCCAAACACCTCCTGCAAGTCGGCGGCCTCCGCTGG
>NZ_JAOASO010000101.1 GCF_030158645.1 Hydrogenophaga sp.
GCGAAGGTGGCCGCACCGTCGGCGCCGGCGTCGTTGCCAAAATCATCGCGTAAGGAGCGGACATGTCTACCAAGCAGAAAATCCGCATCCGCCTGAAAGCGTTTGACTACAAGCTGATCGACAGCTCGGCCGCCGAGATCGTGGACACCGCCAAGCGCACCGGCGCGATCGTCAAGGGCCCCGTGCCCCTGCCGACCCGCATGAAGCGCTTCGACATCCTGCGTTCGCCGCACGTCAACAAGACCAGCCGCGACCAGCTCGAAATCCGCACGCACCAGCGTCTGATGGACATCGTGGACCCGACCGACAAAACGGTTGACGCCCTGATGAAGCTCGACCTGCCGGCTGGCGTGGACGTCGAAATCAAGCTGCAGTAACTGCGGTTCCCAAGCCATTGGGCGCCTTGCGCGTTCACTGGCTTGCACAAACAAAGCCCGCTGGTTATACTGGCGGGCTTTTCCGGATCTTGGTCCGGTGAGTTCGGCTTTGCCGATGCGGCTTGTCAATGATGCAGGTCGTACCCTTAAAACGTGTCGGCGCCCTTCGGGGAGAGTCGATGCACCATCAGCCCCGGCCAATTGAAGTCGGGAACGGAGAAAACAATGAGTCTTAGCAACTCCCTCGGGTTGTTGGGTCGCAAGGTGGGCATGATGCGTCTGTTCACCGATGACGGGGACGCAGTTCCTGTCACGGTGGTCGATGTGTCGAACAACCGTGTGACACAGGTCAAAACCCTGGCCCATGATGGCTACGATGCGCTGCAGGTCACCTTTGGTGCCCGCCGCGCTTCCCGCGTGACCAAGCCCGAAGCTGGCCATCTGGCCAAGGCCGGTGTCGAAGCAGGCGAAATCATCCAGGAATTCCGCGTCGCTTCTGACGTTGCTGCCCAGTACCAGCCCGGTGCCGTGGTGGCCCCCAACGCGATCTTCGCGGTGGGTCAGAAAGTGGACGTGCAAGGCACTTCGATCGGTAAAGGCTTCGCCGGCACCATCAAGCGCCACAACTTCAAATCCCAGCGCGCGTCGCACGGCAACAGCCGTTCGCACAACGTGCCAGGCTCCATCTCCATGGCCCAGGATCCGGGTCGCGTGTTCCCGGGCAAGAAAATGACCGGCCACATGGGCGATGACACCAAAACCATCCAGAACCTCGACATCGTGCGCGTGGACGAAGCCCGTCAGCTGCTCATGATCCGTGGCGCTGTGCCTGGCTCGAACGGCGGTTTCCTGACCGTGCGTCCCGCCATCAAGGCCAAATCCAAGGGAGCAAACTGATGCAAGTTGAACTCCTGAACGACCAGGGTCAGTCGTCGTCCAACGTGGACGTGCCTGAGACCGTGTTTGGTCGCGATTACAACGAAGCCCTGATCCACCAACTCGTGGTGGCTTACCAGGCGAACGCCCGTCAAGGCACGCGTGCACAAAAAGACCGCCAGATGGTCAAGCACTCGACCAAGAAGCCGTTCAAGCAAAAAGGCACGGGCCGCGCCCGCGCCGGTATGACGTCTTCGCCCCTGTGGCGCGGCGGCGGTCGGATTTTCCCGAACAGCCCCGACGAGAACTTCACCCAGAAGATCAACAAGAAGATGTACCGCGCCGGCATGGCCTCCATCTTCTCGCAGCTGGTGCGTGAAGGCCGTCTGGCCGTGGTCGATTCCATGAAAGTGGACTCGCCCAAGACCAAGCAGCTGGCCGACAAGTTCAAGGCCATGAACCTGCAGTCGGTTCTGGTGATCGCCGAAGAAGTCGACGAAAACCTGTACCTCGCCTCGCGCAACCTGCCCAATGTGCTGGTGGTCGAGCCGCGTTACGCCGATCCGCTGTCGCTGGTGCATTACAAGAAGGTCATCGTCACCAAGGCGGCGATCGACCAGCTCAAGGAGATGTTCGCATGAGCGTCACAAAATACGACGAAGGCCGCCTGATGCAGGTCCTCGTGGCACCCATCGTGTCCGAGAAGGCCACCCAAGTTGCCGAGCAGACCAACGCCATCATGTTCAAGGTGTTGCGCGATGCTTCCAAGCCCGAGATCAAGGCCGCTGTTGAACTGATGTTCAAGGTCCAGGTCAAGGGTGTGTCCGTGCTCAACCAAAAAGGCAAGGCCAAACGCTTCGGCAAAACGGTGGGTCGTCGCGACCACGTTCGCAAGGCGTATGTGACCCTCATGCCGGGTCAAGAGCTGAACTTCGGCGGGGAGGGCGTTTAATCATGGCAGTCATCAAGATGAAACCCACCTCACCAGGCCGTCGCGGCATGGTGAAGGTCACGCGTGACCACCTTCACAAAGGTGAAGGTTTTGCGCCGCTGCTGGAACCCCAGTTCCAGAAAGCCGGCCGCAACAACAACGGTCACATCACCACCCGCCACAAGGGCGGTGGTCACAAGCACCACTACCGCGTTGTCGATTTCCGTCGCAACAAGGATGGCATTCCGGCCAAGGTCGAGCGCATCGAGTACGACCCGAACCGCACGGCGCACATCGCGCTGGTGTGTTACGCCGACGGTGAGCGCCGCTACATCATCGCCCCCCGTGGCGTTGAAGTGGGCGCGACCCTGCTGTCCGGCTCGGAGTCGCCGATCCGCGTGGGCAACACCCTGCCGATCCGCAACATCCCCGTCGGTTCGACCATCCACTGCATCGAGTTGCAAGTCGGCAAGGGCGCGCAAATCGCCCGTTCCGCTGGCGCCTCGGCCGTGCTGCTGGCTCGCGAAGGCATCTACGCCCAGGTCCGCATGCGCTCCGGCGAGGTCCGCAAGGTCCACGTGGACTGCCGCGCCACCATCGGCGAAGTGTCCAACCAGGAACACAGCCTGCGCCAGTTGGGCAAGGCCGGTGTGAAGCGTCACATGGGCATTCGACCGACCGTTCGCGGTACTGCGATGAACCCAATCGACCACCCGCACGGTGGTGGTGAAGGCAAGACCGGCGAAGGCCGCGCTCCGGTGGATCCGTGGGGCAACCTGACCAAGGGTTACCGCACCCGCAACAACCGCCGCACGCAGTCGATGATCGTCTCGCGTCGCAAGAAGTAAAGGGTTGACAACATGACTCGCTCACTCAAAAAAGGCCCTTTCGTTGACCATCACCTGATGGCCAAAGTCGAGAAGGCCGTGTCCACCAAGGACAAAAAGCCCGTCAAGACCTGGTCGCGCCGCTCGATGATCCTGCCCGATTTCATCGGCCTGACCATTGCCGTGCACAACGGCAAGCAGCACGTGCCCGTGTACATCACCGACCAGATGGTTGGACACAAGCTCGGCGAGTTTTCGCTGACGCGGACGTTCAAAGGCCATCCGGCCGACAAAAAAGCGAAGAAGTAAGGAACAACCATGGAAACCCGTTCAATCGTTCGAGGCGTTCGCCTCTCGGTCGACAAAGGCCGACTGGTTGCCGACCTGATTCGCGGCAAAAAGGTCGACCAGGCCCTCAACATCCTGGCGTTCACGCAGAAGAAGGCCGCTGGCATCGTCAAGAAAGCCCTTGAGTCCGCCATCGCCAATGCCGAACACAACGACGGCGCCGATATCGACGAACTGAAGGTCACGACCATCTACGTCGAACAAGGCACGACGCTCAAGCGCTTCTCGGCCCGCGCCAAAGGCCGCGGCAACCGCATCAGCAAACCCACGTGTCACATCTACGTGACGGTTGGCAACTGAAGAGGTCACAGGAATATGGGACAAAAAATCAACCCCACCGGGTTCCGCCTCGCCATTTCGCGCAACTGGGCCAGCCGCTGGTACGCGAGCAACCGTGACTTCGCCGGCATGCTGGCCGAAGACATCAAGGTGCGTGAGTACCTCAAGGGCAAGCTGAAGAACGCCGCCGTTTCGCGCGTCGTGATCGAGCGCCCCGCCAAGAACGCCCGCATCACCATTTACTCGGCACGTCCGGGCGTGGTGATCGGCAAGAAAGGCGAAGACATCGAGAAGCTGAAGAAGGAACTGTCCGCCAAGCTGGGCGTGCCGGTGGCGGTCAACATCGAAGAAGTGCGCAAGCCTGAAATCGATGCCAAGCTGATCGCCGACAGCATCACGCAGCAGCTCGAAAAACGCATCATGTTCCGCCGCGCCATGAAACGCGCGATGCAGAACGCGATGCGCCTGGGCGCACAGGGCATCAAGATCATGTCGTCGGGCCGTCTGAACGGCATCGAGATCGCACGTTGCGAGTGGTACCGCGAAGGTCGCGTGCCACTTCACACCCTGCGCGCCGACATCGACTACGGCACGTCCGAAGCCAAGACCACCTACGGCATCATCGGTGTCAAGGTCTGGGTCTACAAGGGCGACACCCTGGGCCGCAATGATGCGCCCGTGGCCGCCGAGCCCCGTGCCGAAGAAGAGCGCCGCCCCCGTGGTCCGCGCCGTGAGCGTCCAGCAGGTCCTCCTGCCCGCGCTGCGGTTCGTCGCCCCGGTGCCAACGCCGCTCCAGCCGATGGCAGCGACAAGCCTGCCGAAGCCACGACCGGTACCGAAACCAAACCCGCCGTTAAGCGCGTTCGCAAAGACGCCGCGCCCGCATCTGCAGCTGCGGACGGCAAAGGAGAATAAACATGTTGCAACCTGCTCGCCGCAAATTCCGCAAGGAACAAAAAGGCCGCAATACCGGTGTTGCCACCAGCGGCGCCACCGTCGCTTTCGGTGACTTCGGCCTGAAGTCCACCGACCGCGGTCGCCTGACGGCCCGCCAGATCGAAGCCGCGCGTCGCGCGATTTCCCGTCACGTCAAGCGTGGCGGCCGCATCTGGATCCGGGTGTTCCCGGACAAGCCGATCTCCCAGAAACCTGCTGAAGTCCGCATGGGCAACGGCAAGGGTTCCGTGGAGTACTACGTGGCCGAGATCCAGCCCGGCAAGGTGCTGTACGAGATCGTCGGTGTGCCAGAAGAGCTGGCGCGTGAGGCGTTCCAGTTGGCCGCCGCCAAACTTCCCCTGCGCACCACGTTCGTGACGCGCTTGTTGGGTCAGTGATTCAGGAGAACACAAGATGAAAACTGCTGAACTGCGCCAAAAGGATGTGGCCGGCCTCGAAGCCGAAGTGAAATCGCTGCAAAAGGCCCACTTCGGTCTGCGCATGCAAAAAGCCACGCAACAACTCAACAACAACGCCGTGCTGGGTGACACCCGCCGCGCCATCGCTCGCGCCAAGACCATCCTGGCCGAGAAGCAGCGCAACGCGGCTTCGGCCAAATAAGGAGTGACCATGACGGAAGCTAAAACATCCCTCAAGCGCACCTTGATCGGCAAGGTCGTCAGCGACAAGCGCGCCAAGACCGTGACGGTCCTGGTCGAGCGCCGTGTGAAGCACGAGCTCTACGACAAGATCGTGGCGAAGTCGAGCAAGTACCACGCCCACGACGAAAAGGGCGAGTACAAGACCGGCGACACGATCGAGATCACCGAGAGCCGTCCGCTGTCGAAGACGAAAAACTGGGTCGCCACCCGCCTGATCCAGAAGGCCGAGCTGGTTTAAGCGCGATTCGCGCTGCTCGCAGCGCCGAACTGAAAAGCGACCGACAATGCCGGTCGCTTTTTCTTTTTCCGGGATCGTTTTTTTGGTCCCCCACACCCCGGCCCACAGGCCCAAAACCACGAGGAGCTCAGCATGATTCAGGTTGGTGACAAGATTCCGGCGGCGACGTTGATGGAGTACAGCGAAGTGGAAGGCAACGGCTGCAGCATCGGCCCCAACGCCGTGGATGCGCACAAAGCCGCCTCGGGCAAGACCATTGCGGTGTTTGCACTGCCCGGCGCTTTCACCCCGACCTGCTCGGCGAAGCACGTGCCTGGTTTTGTCGAGCACGCTGCCGACTTCAAGGCCGCCGGCGTCGACGAGATCTGGTGCCTGAGCGTGAACGACGCCTTTGTGATGGGTGCCTGGGCACGCGATCAGAAGACGGGCGACAAGGTGCGCATGCTGGCCGACGGCAGCGCCGACTTTGCCAAGGCCACGGGTCTGACGCTGGACCTGACGGGTCGCGGCATGGGTCTGCGCAGCAACCGGTATTCGATGTTGATCAAGGATGGGGTTGTCAAGGCGCTGAACGTCGAGGCCCCAGGCAAGTTTGAAGTGAGCGATGCAGCCACGTTGTTGGCGCAGGCCAAATCAGGCGTCTGAGCACGGGTTCACGCTGGGCAAGAGCCGCTGGTGGTGACATCGGCGGCTTTTTTGTTTTTGCCAGCACCTTTGCGGGCTTGAGAGTGGGTGCAAAGGTGGTCGTGGACGACCAGGATCGCCAGAGGGAAACCTCAGAGATCCACTTTGAGGTAGTGCGCCCCGGGAATCGGGTTGTGATAGTAGGGCGCCACCTCGACAAAGCCCGATTCCTGGTACAGCGCACGCGCGGTCTCCATGTCGCTGAGCGTGTCGAGCAACATGGTGGTGTAGCCGGCCAGCCGCGCGTCCGACATGACCTGTTCCACCAGCAGACGGCCCAGACCAAAGCCGCGGAACGCCCTGCGCACGAACAGGCGCTTCATTTCGCAGGCGTCGAGGTGGTCGGTGTTGGTGAGCGGGCGAAATGCGCAGCAACCCGCGGGTTCTCCGTCCACCAGGGCGACCAGCACCGAGCCCGCTGGCAACGCGTACTCACCGGGAAGGTTGGCCAGTTCCTCCTCGAACCCCTGAAAGCACAGGTCAATGCCCAGGTCGGACTGGTAGTCGAGGAACAGGGATCGGACCGTGCTCAGGTCGTCCGGAAAATGGGCCAGCCGGAGCGTGACGTCGGCTGTCTCGGTGGGTTTCATGCGTGCGGGTGGGAATCTGCCAAACAGGGAGGGGCCACTATACGGCCAGCTTGGCGGTGGCGGTGCTCAGAAGGCATGACCCAGCCGGACCAGCCAGGCCACGGCACCACCACACACCGCCAGCAACGCCAACGCCAGCCACCGGGATGCTGACGAATCGCGCGCTCGCGGCACCACCACACCCGCGTCCACCTGTTTGTCGCCCAGGACCATGGGGCGCACCAGGCCCTCTTTCTTGAACCACTTGTAAAACAGGATGGCCGCCACGTGCAGCACCACCAGCGCGATCACGATGAACTTGCCGATGTTCTTGTGGTAACTGGTCGCGGCCGACACCGTGTCTGCCGACACAAACCGCACCAGCGGGCCGAAGAAGGCGATCTCATCGTCGCTAATGAGGCCGGTGCCGACCTGCGCCATCAACACCAGCAGGAGCGCGAAGACCGACAGTGCGCCCAGCGGCGTGTGCCCCACCCGGTGCTCGGGCTTGGCCGTGCCCCGCACGTATGCGACGAGGGCCGACGGCGGGTACAGGAAATTGCCAAAGCGCGACCAGTGTCCCCCGACGAAGCCCCAGACCACGCGGAACAGCAACAGCGCCAGCACCGCGTAGCCCAGGCGCAGGTGCCAGTTCATCCAGTTGCCGCCGATGTTGGCGGTGATCACGAGGCCCACCACCGCCGTGGCCAGCAGCCAGTGAAACAGGCGGGTGGGCAGGTCCCAGACGCGGATGGTTTGCATGGTTCAGATGAGCGAGTTCAAAGAAGAGTGGAGCCAGGGGGCATGCCGACAGTTCCGGCGGAACTTCCACCGCGCCCCCACACTCACGCGCAGGCAGCAAGCCGCTGCTGTTTGTATTCAACCACGCTCAGGAGCGCCCATGAAGATTTTCGCCCCACTCGCCATGGCCATCGCCATCACCAGTTTGTCCGCACCGGCCATGGCCCAGTTCCAGAAGCCCGAGGACGCTGTGAAGTACCGCAAGGCCGCGTTCACCGTGATGGCCAGCCACTTCGGGCGCGTGGGGGCCATGGCCAACGGACGCGTGCCGTTCGACGCGAAGGTGGCGGCCGACAACGCTGCCCTCGTCGAGACCATGAGCAAGCTGCCGTGGGAAGGATTTGGCCCCGGCACCGACAAGGGCGACACCCGCGCACTGCCGGCCATCTGGACCGAACAGGCCAAATGGAAAGAAGGCGTCGACAAGTTTCAGGCCGAGGCCACCAAGCTGAGCGCCGCGGCCAAGACCGGCAATCTCGACGCGGTGAAGACCGCTTTCGGCGCTGTGGGTCAGACCTGCAAGGCCTGCCACGACGCCTACCGCAAGGAGTGATGGTGCCCCGGGCGCTGGCCTGACAACAAAAAGCCGGGTCCCAGGACCCGGCTTTTTGTTGTGCGAGGGTTGTGCCGCTTCAGGTCTGGGCCAACAGTTTCTCGATGAGTTGGTGCAGCGCCGCAAAGTCGGGCTCGCCCACGTAGCGTTTCACGATGCGCCCTTGCTTGTCGACGAGATAGGTGGTGGGGGTGAGCTTGACGTCGCCCCACTGCCGGGCGACTTCGCCGGTGTTGTCCAGCGCCACCTTGAAGGGCAGCTGGCGGCTCTGCGCAAAGTTCAGCACCCAGTTGGGGGGGTCGTACTCCATGGCCACGGCCACGGTGTCGAAGCCCTGGCCTTGGTACTTGTGCCAGGTGGCCACGATCTGCGGCATTTCCTTGACGCATGAGACGCAGGTGGTGGCCCAGAAATTCACCAGCGTGACCTTGCCCTTGAGGTCGGCTGTGGTCGCCTGGGAACCGTCGATCAAGACAAAGGTGGATTGCGGTGCGGCCTCACCGCCCGCGCAGCCCGCCAGGCCCAGCACGGCGGCCGCGCCCAGTGCGGCAGCGGCTGCGAGGCTGCGTCGGCGCCAGAGGCCGGGTCGATCAAGTTCGGTCATTGTGTTTTCATTTCCCGGGGGCTACATTGCCCCACGCCATTTGTTCACCAGCATCCCAGGAGACACCGCATGCAGCGCCGCCAGTTTACCCAGTCCACCGCCGCCATCGGCCTGCTCATCCTGGCCGTCCACCAGCAGGCTCGGGCCTTGTCGCTGGGCGATCTCACCGAAGGTGATGCCAGCAAGGGCATCAAGGTTGCACTCGAGAAGGGCGCTCTGGCGGCGGTGGCGCTGCTGGGCAAGACCGATGGATTCCTGGGCAATCCAAAAGTTCGGATTCCCTTGCCGGGTTTTCTGGAGGACGCGTCCAAGTTGCTGAAACTCACCGGCCAGGGCAAGCGCGTTGACGAACTCGTCACCAGCATGAACCGCGCCGCCGAGGCGGCCGTGCCCATGGGCAAGGACTTGCTGGTGAACGCGGTCAAATCCATGAGCGTGACGGACGCGAAAAACATCCTCGGGGGCGGCGACAACTCGGTGACGCAGTTCTTCGCCGAAAAAACACGCACGCCGCTGAGCGAGAAATTTCTGCCGGTGGTGACCAAGGCAACCGAAAAAGTGGGGCTGGCCAACCAGTACAACAAGGTCGCGGGCAAGGCCGCGGGCATCGGGCTGGTGAAGGCCGAGGATGCCAATATCCAGAAGTACGTGACCGGCAAGTCGCTCGATGGCCTCTACACCATCATTGGCGAAGAAGAGCGCAAGATCCGCCAGGATCCGGTGGGCACCGGCAGTGCCATCCTTCAGAAGGTGTTCGGCGCCTTGAAGTGACCGCGGGCGGGAGGCTCAGCGCTTCTTGAGCTGGGCGCGCGCTTCAACCAGGCGCGCCTCCAGGTACTCGCCGTAGAAGTCCGGCACGGCCACGCCGACCAAGCGCTCGGCCAGCTCCTGGCCACCGGGTCCGAAGAACATCACCGTGGGCGTGAACCGCGCCTTCCAGGCCCGGGCCTGATCGGCCGGGGTGGTGGTGTCGCCAGCAAACCCCTGCAGGGTCGACTGCCGGTCCTGCACGTCGAGTTGCACCGCCACCACCAAACCTTCGCGTCGCATGGGCGCCAGGTAGTTGTTGCGCACGAGTTCGCAATAGACGCAGCCCTTGAGCGTGGTCATCACCACCAGCGGCTCGCCCCGCGCGGCAGCGGCCAGGGCCGCGCCGCGCAGCGAGGCGGGGGTGGGCAAGGCCGCGGCGGTGACCATCACGCGTCCTTCACACCGCGCCGCTGCGCCGCAGCTCAGCCAGTTGTTCGGGCGTGCTGCACAGCCAGTCGCCCAGCACCTCGGCCGTGTGCTGGCCCAGCAGCGGGGGCGGCAGGTCGTTGCGCACCGGGGTGGCGCTGAGCTTGAGCGGGCTGGCGACGAGATCGACGTCGCCCGAGAGCGGGTGCTCCCAGCGCTGCACCATGCCGCGCGACAACACATGTTCGTCCGCGAACACCTCCGCCAGGCTGTTGATCGGGCCGCAGGGCACCTTGGCCGCTTCCAGTGCGGCGAGCCAGTCGGCCTTGCTGCGGGACTTCAGGATGGTTTCCAACAAGGGCACCAGCACGGCGCGGTGGCGCACCCGGTTCTGGTTCTGCGCAAAACGCGTGTCACTCGCCAGCTCGGGCTGGCCGGCCACCGCGCAGAACTTGGCGAACTGGCCGTCGTTGCCCACGGCCAGGATGATGTGTTGCGCCTGCCCCTGCGCATCGGGTGCGACCTCAAACACCTGGTAAGGCACGATGTTGGCGTGGGCATTGCCGGCGCGCCCGGGCACCTTGCCGTCCTCGCGGCCGCGCACCAGGTAGTTGGCACCGAGGTTGGCGAGCATGGCCACCTGGGTGTCGAGCAGGGCCATGTCGATGTGCTGACCCTCGCCGGTGCGCTCGGCGTGGCGCAGCGCGGCCTGGATCGCGACCGTGGCGTACAGGCCGGTGAACAGATCGGCCACCGCCACGCCCACCTTTTGCGGCCCACCACCGGGCAGGTCGTCGCGCTCGCCGGTCACGCTCATGAGGCCACCCATGGCCTGGATGGCGAAGTCGTAACCGGCGCGCTCCTTGTAGGGGCCGGTCTGGCCGAAACCGGTGATGGAGCAGTACACCAGCCGGGGGTTGAGGGCGCGCAGGCTCTCGAAGTCCAGGCCATAGCGCGCCATGTCGCCGACCTTGTAGTTCTCCACGAACACGTCGGCCTTGGCCGCGAGCGCCCGGATCAGCGCCTGGCCCGCGGGCGTGGCGATGTCGCAGGTGATGGAGCGCTTGTTGCGGTTGGCACCCAGGTAGTAGGCGGCCTCGGCGGTGTCGGCGCCGTCGCGCCCG
Source organism: Hydrogenophaga sp. (assembly GCF_030158645.1). GTDB lineage: Bacteria > Pseudomonadota > Gammaproteobacteria > Burkholderiales > Burkholderiaceae_C > Hydrogenophaga. Next base: position 10,986 of record NZ_JAOASO010000101.1, read on the forward strand.
CGCAGGAAGGGTGGGCCCCAGCCGCGTGTGTCGTCGCCGCCGGGGTGGTTGTCGCCGGGCGGGCGTTCCACCTTGACCACATCGGCGCCGAGATCGGCCAGCGTCTGCGTGCACCAGGGACCCGCGAGCACGCGGGACAAATCGAGTATGCGGATACCATCCAGAGCATTCATGTTGCCATTGTGCGTGAGGCCACCGCGACCGCGGTGTCGCCGCTGCGGCGCACCCGTTCCCATCCCATGTTTTCCATCTTCTTCGATCGTGCGAAGCGGCACCGCTGGTCTTTCGCAGCGCTGGCCTTGCTGGCGCTGAGCGCTTGTTACCCCACCTTCAACTGGCGCGAACTGCGGCCCGAGGGCACGCCGCTGCAGGCGCTGCTGCCGTGCAAGCCCGAAACGGCCGAACGCACCGTGCCGCTGGGCGGAGCGCCCACGGTGCTGCACATGCACAGCTGCAAAGCCAGTGGCCTGACCTTTGCGCTGGCCTGGGCCAACGCGGCCGAACCTTCCGCTGTGCCCAACCTCGTGACCTATTGGCAGCGCGCATCGCTCGCCGCGATCCGCCTCGACCCCGCCTTGCACACCGACCCGACCCACCGCTGGAACGCCGCCGTGGCCGGCGCCTCGATGGCGCAAGGCGTCCTGGCACAAGGCACCGACCCGCAGGGCCAGCCGGTGCAGGCGCGCTGGGCGTATTTCACGCGTGGCACGCAGGTGTTTCAGGCGGCGGTGTACGGCGCCGCCAGCGACGAAGTGAAGACCACGTTTTTTGACGGGCTCAAGCTGCCATGACCGCCGCACCGACACACGCCGGCGGTGATGCGCTGGGCACACGCGCTGCCGTCATTGTTTTCCTGACGTTCGCCATTGCGTACTTTTTCTCCGCCCTGGTGCGCGCGATCACCGCCACGCTCTCGCCCACGCTGAGTCTGGAGCTCTCGCTGAACGCGGGCGACCTGGGCTTGCTCGCCGGCGGCTACTTTCTGGGTTTTGCCATGACGCAGCTGCCCTTGGGCAACTGGCTGGACCGCCATGGGCCGCGCAAGGTGATCCTGGCGTTTCTGGCGGTGGCCGTGGTGGGCTGCATGGCTTTTGCGCTGGCCACCAGTTTTTCGGGCCTGCTGGCCGCGCGTGTGCTCACCGGCATGGGCGTGAGCGCGTGCCTGATGGCGCCGCTCACCGGCTTTCGCCGCTGGCTCGCGCCGGCCACGCAGCTGCGCGCGAACTCCTGGATGCTCATGACCGGCTCGCTCGGCATGGTGGCCGCCACCTTGCCGGTGCAGTGGCTCATGCCCTACACCGGATGGCGCGGCCTGTTCTGGCTGCTCGCGGGGCTGATCGCCCTGTCGATGGTGGCCCTGGCGGTGGTGGTGCCGCGCTGGCGTCCGCCGTTACAGGGGCAGCCCGAGGGGCAGCCACCGGCCACCACCGGTTACAGCCTTATCTGGCGCAACCCCTACTTTCGCCAGATGCTGCCGATCGGCTTCGTCAACTACGGCGGCATGGTGGCGGTGCAGACGCTGTGGGCGGGGCCGTGGATGGTCAAGGTGGCGGGCTACACGCCGCAGGAGGCCGCCGCCGGCTTGTTCGGCATCAACCTCTGCATGCTCTGCACCTTCTGGCTCTGGGGCGTGGTCAACCCGCACCTGGCGCGGCGCGGTCTCAAACCCGAACGCCTGATTGCGTGGGGCCTGCCATCGAGTTTTGTGGTGCTGACCGCCATCGTGTGGCTGGGTGCGGGCGCGGGCTGGGAGCTGTGGGCGCTGTTCTGTGTGACCAGCACCTTTGTGTCGCTGTCGCAGCCAGCGGTGGCGCTCGCGCTGCCACCCGAGGCCGCAGGGCGCGCCTTGTCGGCCTACAACCTGGCCATCTTCGGCGGTGTGTTCGGTGTGCAGTGGGGCATCGGCCTCCTGATCGAGGCGCTCACCGTGTTCGGCTGGAGCGAGCCGGTTCGGTACCGCGGCGCCATCGCGTTCTTCGGCGTGTGTTGCTTGTTCGCCTACCTCGCTTTCTGGCGCGCGTGGCGTGCCCGCCCCGGTGCGCAGGCCAGCTAAACTGCGCCCATGAACGGCATCCTCATCATCGCGCACGCACCACTGGCAACCGCCCTGCGGCAGTGCGTCATGCATGTGTTCCCCGACAGCGCCGAGGCTGTTGCGGCGCTCGATGTCCAACCCAACGTACCGCCCGAAGAATCGCTGGCCCAGGCGCGCGCGCTGATGCGCCAGATGCACCTGCCGCAAACCCTGGTGGTGACCGACGTGTTCGGCGCCACGCCGTGCAACGTGGCGCAGAAACTCATCGACGGCATCAACTCCAAGTTGATCACCGGCGTGAACCTGCCCATGCTGTTGCGCACCGTGTCGTACCGCCACGAATCGCTGGACGCGCTGATCTCGCGCGCCATGATCGGTGCCACACAGGGTGTGATTCAGGTGGCGGTGACCGCTCCGCAGAACCAGGCCAGACGAGCCACCCATGATCAAGACCACCGTGACCATCAGCAATAAGCTGGGGCTGCATGCACGCGCCTCCGCCAAACTCACCAAACTCGCCGGCAGCTTTGCCAGCGATGTGTGGATGTCGCGCGGCGACCGCCGTGTGAACGCCAAAAGCATCATGGGCGTGATGATGCTGGCCGCCGGGTTGGGCAGCACGGTGGAAGTGGAGACCAGCGGCGCCGATGAACAGGTGGCGATGGATGCGCTCTTGGCGCTCATCAACGACAAGTTTGGAGAGGGTGAGTGAGCTTCAGCGTCCACGGTCTCGCCGTCTCCCGGGGCATTGCCATCGGGCGGGCGGTGATCGTGGCGTCGAGCCGGGTCGACGTGGCCCACTACTTCGTGCAGACCGAGCAGGTCGACGGCGAGATCGAGCGCTTGCGCCATGCGCGCAACGAGGTGGCGTCGGAGATCCTGAAGGTGCAGCAAAGCCTGCACGAGCTGGGGCCTTCGGACGCCCACCCCGAACTCACCGCCTTGCTTGATGTGCACCTCATGCTGCTGCAGGACGAGCAGCTCACCGGCGGCGTGAAGCACTGGATCGTCGAGCGCCACTACAACGCCGAATGGGCGCTGACCACCCAGCTGGAGGTGATCGCGCGCCAGTTCGACGAAATGGAAGACCCCTACCTGCGCGAGCGCAAGGCCGATCTGGAACAGGTGGTCGAACGCATCCTGCGGGTGATGCGCGGCGTGGCCTCCCCGGTGGGTGCTGGCCAGCAGCGCCCCGGCCAGGACAACGCGGTCGACGTGCCGTTGGTGCTGATCGCACACGACCTGTCACCCGCCGACATGCTGCAGTTCAAGCAGAGCGTGTTCGCCGGCTTCGTCACCGATGTGGGCGGCAAGACCAGCCACACGGCCATCGTCGCGCGCAGCATGGACATCCCGGCCGTGGTCGGCGCGCGCTCGGCCAGCCAGCTGATCGAGCAGGACGACTGGGTCATCATCGACGGCGATGCCGGCGTGGTGGTGGTCGACCCGTCGCCCATCCTGCTGGCCGAGTACGGTTTCAAGCAACGCCAGGGCGAGGTCGAGCGTGAGCGGCTCTCGCGCCTGAAGAACACGCCCGCCGTCACGCTCGACGGGCAGAAGATCGAGCTGCTGGCCAACATCGAACAGCCCGAGGACGCGGTGGGCGCGCTCAAGGCGGGCGCCGTGGGCGTGGGCCTGTTCCGCAGCGAATTCCTCTTCATGGGGCGCAACGGCAAGCTGCCCGACGAGGAGGAGCAGTACCAGGCCTACAGGCGCGCGGTCGAAGGCATGCAGGGCCTGCCGGTGACCATCCGCACGGTGGACGTGGGCGCCGACAAACCGCTGGACCGTGTGGCCCAGCGCGCGGGCGAAGACCACCTCAATCCGGCGCTCGGCCTGCGCGCCATCCGCTGGAGCCTGGCCGACCCCGCCATGTTTCTGGCGCAGCTGCGCGCCATCCTGCGCGCGGCCGCGCACGGGCCGGTGCACCTGCTCATCCCCATGCTCGCGCACGCGAGCGAGATCCGCCAGACGCTGGCACTGGTGAACCGCGCGCACGACCAGCTGGAAGCCGCGGGTGTGCGACAAGGCGCGGTGAAGCTCGGCGCCATGATCGAGGTGCCGGCCGCGGCGCTCACCATCCCGTTGTTCCTCAAGCATTTCGACTTTCTCTCGATCGGCACCAACGACCTGATCCAGTACACGCTGGCGATCGACCGCGCCGACGAAGCCGTGTCGCACCTCTACGACCCGGTGCACCCGGCCGTGCTGCAGCTGCTGGCCAGCACCATCGCGCAATGCCAGGCGCAGGGCAAAGGGGTGAGCGTGTGCGGCGAAATGGCGGGCGATGTGGCCATGACCCGTTTGCTGCTCGGCCTGGGCTTGCGCAGCTTTTCCATGCACCCGTCGCAGATCCTGGCCGTCAAGCAGCAGATCCTGCGCTGCGACACGACGCGCCTGCAAACCTGGGCGCAGACGGTGTTGGCGGCGGAAGACCCAGCCGCCTTGATGACCGACTGAAAGAAGTCTGGCCCCCACGCTCCACCGCTGCGCGGGTCGCTGCCCCCCGAGGGGGCTGATCCGGCTTGGGGCGGCCCGGCGCCTGATCGCTCGCTATCGGCGCGTAGCGATCACCGCCGCACCCACGATCATCAGAGCTGCCAGTCCGATCGAAGGACTGGGCACCTCACCCCGCACCAGCAGCAAGGTCAGCGTTGACAGCAGCGGTGTGAGAAAACTCAAGACGCCGATCTGCCGCGCGTCGCCGCGTTTGAGCGCGGCGTCCCACAAAAAGAACGCGCCACCGAGCGGACCCAGGCCGAGCACGGCGATCAGCAGCAGGTCCCGGGTCGAGAGCGACACGGCGGGCTCCAGCAGCGCGTGGCACAGCAGCGAGAGCACGCCCGAGAGCAATGCGAAGCTGCCGATGGCGGCCGTGGGGAAGGCGCGCACGCGTTTCGTCAACAGCGAGTAGCTGGCCCAGATGAAGGCCGAGGCCAGCGCCGGGAGGTAGCCCCAGGCCCATCCGGTGTCGCCCGCGCCACCGGCGCCCCCCAGGATGGCCAGCGCCGCGCCGGCGAAGCCCAGCAGGGCCGCGAACACGTGCCTGGCCAGCAACGTGACGCCCGGCAGGAAGAGCGGCGCCATCACCACGATGCCCAGTGGCCAGAGGTAGTTGACCAGGTTGGCCTGCACGGGCGGCGCATGACGCAGCGCAATGAACAGCAGGAAGTGAAAGCCGAACAGGCCATACACCCCGAGCGCCAGCGTGCTCGCCGGCACACGCCACTGGCGCAGGTCAAACCGCGAAAGCGGCAACGCGATCAGGCTGCCCACCAGCAGCGACAGACCGGTGAGCAGGAAGGGCGGTACGTGTGACAGGGCCACACCCAGTGCGGCGAGGGAGGCCCACAGTGCGATGGCACCCAGGGCAAGGAGGTTCGCGTTCATGCGCGGAGGTTACCGCGCCGTGCGCGCGTGGCCGCGCCGGCTGCGTCACGCACACGTCATGGTGCTGTCACGCGCGGGTCTCACGGGCAACACACCATCGCCCCATGCTCAATGTCGATCTGGTCTGGTTCAACGCCGGTGGCGGTCACCGTGCCGCTGCCGAGGCGCTGGCGCTGGCCATCGAGGCGCAGGGGCTTCCATGGCGGGTGCGCAAGGTGAACTTCTCCGAGGTGATCGATCCCGCGGGCCGCTTTCGCCGGATCATGGGTTTTGATCCCGAGGACCTTTACAACAAGCGACTGGCCAGCGGCTTCACGCTGGGGCTCGCGCAAGAGCTCAGGCTGTTGCAGCGCGCGATTCGCTGGAGCCATCCGCTGCTGGTGGAGCGCTTGTCGGCGCACTGGCGCGAGACCCGGCCGGACATGGTCGTGTCGCTGATTCCGAACTTCAACCGGGCCCTGCACGACAGTCTGGCACTGACCCTGCCGCAGACGCCGTTCGTGACGGTGCTGACCGACATGGCCGACCACCCACCCGCGTTCTGGATGGAGCCGGGCACGGGTCAGCACGTCGTCTGCGGCACCGCGCATGCCCGGGCTCAAGCACTGCAAGCCGGTTGCGTGCCCGAGCAGGTGCACCGTGTCAGCGGCATGCTGCTGCGCCCGGCCTTCCATGCGCCAGTGGCGCTGGACCGCGAACAGGAGCGCGCGGCACTCGGTTTCAGTCCCCACCAAGCGGTGGGGCTGGTCATGTTCGGCGGGGCCGGCTCGCGGGTCATGAAGCGCATTGCCGCAGCCTTGCCCGAGGTACCGCTGATCCTGCTGTGCGGACGCAACGAGTCGCTGGCACAGGCGCTGCGCGCCATGCCCTCGGCAGCGCCGCGCGTGGTGGTGGGCTTCACGCCCGATGTGGCGCGCTGGATGCAGCTGGCCGATTTTTTTGTCGGGAAACCGGGGCCCGGTGCCATCAGCGAAGCGGTGCAGATGGGCCTGCCGGTCATCGTCACACGCAACGCCTGGACCATGCCGCAGGAACGCTGGAACACCGCCTGGGTGAAGGAGCAGGGCGTGGGTCTGACCCTGCGCAGCTTCAGCCAGATCGATGCGGCGGTGGCCCGACTGTTGCCGCGGCTCGACGAATTCAAGCGCCGCGCCGCGGCGGTGGAAAACCACGCGGCGCTCGAGGTGCCGCGGCAGCTGGCCGCCATTCTGCAGGCGCGGAGCGCGGCAGCGCCCGTTCGGGTGCGCGGGGCGGAGCCTGCGCTGTCATGCGATTGACGCAGAGTCTTCACAGATGCGTCGCCAGCCTTCTTCAAACTGGACGCCCATGCGACGTGATCCTCTGCCTTTGCTGAACCCTTCGGATTCGATGGACCCCGATGGCGACGTGCTGGACGCGCCCGACGGGCTGCGCGTGCGCACGGTGTGGATCTCCGACCTGCACCTGGGCACACCGGGTTGCCAGGCGAGGCCGCTGCTCGACTTTCTCAAGCGCGTGGAATGCGACACGCTCTACCTGGTGGGCGACATCATCGACGGCTGGCAGCTCAGGCGGCAGTGGTACTGGCCGCAGACCCACAACGACGTGGTGCAAAAGCTGTTGCGCAAGGCACGCAAGGGCACGCGCGTGGTGTTCGTGCCCGGCAATCACGACGAGTTTGCGCGCAAGTACCTCGGCCACAACTTCGGGGGTGTGGAAGTGGTCGACGAAGCCATCCACCAGACCGCCGACGGGCGCCTGTTGTGGGTCACCCACGGCGACTATTTTGACGGCGTGATCCAGTGCGCCAAATGGCTGGCCCACGTGGGCGACTGGGCCTACGAGCTCACCCTGCGAATCAACCGGCACCTCAACTCCACCCGCGCCCGCCTGGGCCTGCCGTACTGGAGCCTGTCGCGCTACCTCAAACTCAAGGTCAAGCGCGCCGTGAGTTATGTGGGCGACTTTGAAACGGCGGTGGCACGCGAGGCGCGTGAGCGCGGCGTGCACGGCGTGGTGTGCGGACACATTCACCACGCCGAGATCCGCACCATCGACGGCATCCTCTACTGCAACGACGGGGACTGGGTGGAGAGCCTCACCGCGCTGGTGGAGCACGCCGATGGACGGCTCGAGATTCTGGACTGGTCGGGACGCACAGGGAAGCACGACAACGAGGCCGTGGTCAACGAGCCCGAGCTGTGCCCTGCAGTGGCCTGATGGCTTTCAAGCGGCCGAGTTCAGCACGTCGTGTGCTTGCTGGTCGGCGTGGTACGAGCTGCGCACCATGGCGCCCACAGCGGCGTGGCTGAACCCCATCTTGTAAGCCTCGGCCTCGAACATCTTGAAGGTGTCGGGGTGCACATAGCGGCGCACCGGCAGGTGGTGACCGCTGGGCGCGAGGTACTGGCCGATGGTGAGCATGTCGATGCCGTGCGCGCGCATGTCGCGCATGACGTCCAGGATCTCTTCGTCCGTTTCGCCCAGACCGACCATCAAGCCGCTCTTGGTCGGCACATGGGGAAACAGCGCCTTGAATTTCTTGAGCAGGTTCAGGCTGAACTGGTAGTCCGATCCCGGGCGCGCTTCCTTGTAGAGACGCGGCACGGTCTCCATGTTGTGGTTCATCACGTCGGGCGGTGCGGCTTTCAGGATCTCCAGCGCGCGGTCGTCGCGGCCCCGGAAATCGGGCACCAGCACCTCGATCTGCGTCTTCGGTGACAAGGCGCGGGTCTTTTCGATGCACGCCACGAAATGGCCGGCACCACCGTCACGCAGGTCGTCGCGGTCCACGCTGGTGATCACGACATACTTCAGCTGGAGCTGCGCGATGGTCTTGGCCAGGTTGTCCGGTTCGTTCACATCGAGCGGGTCGGGGCGGCCATGGCCGACGTCGCAGAACGGGCAGCGCCGGGTGCACTTGTCGCCCATGATCATGAAGGTGGCCGTGCCTTTGCCGAAGCACTCACCGATGTTGGGGCAGCTCGCCTCTTCGCAGACTGTCACCAGTTTGTTGGTGCGCAGAATGTCCTTGATTTCGTAGAAGCGGGTGGTGGGGCTGCCGGCCTTCACGCGGATCCACTCGGGCTTCTTCAGCACCTCGGCCGGCACGATCTTGATGGGGATGCGCGATGTTTTGGCCTGGCTCTTCTGCTTGGCCGAGGCGTCGTAGCTGGCGGCGGGCTGGGCCTCGCGCACGGTGGTGTCGGCAACGGCAGGGACGGGCGTGTCGGTCGGGTTCATGGCGGCGGCGCGGGTGGCGCGTGGGGTCGGGGTTGGTCAGGGTGACAGGGTGGCGCCGAGCTTCTGGCTCAACACCTGTGCGGCCTCTTCCCGGGACACCGCAACGCCGATTGTAGAAAGGTCCACCGTTTGCAGGCCGGTGTAGCCACATGGGTTGATGCGCTGGAAGGGTTGCAGGTCCATGGCCACATTGAGTGCCACGCCGTGGTAGGTGCAATGGCGGCTGACCTTGATGCCGAGCGCGGCGATCTTGCCCAGGCCCGAGAAGTCGGGTTCGGGCGCGGGCTCGCCGGGCACCCGACGCTGGGGTCGCTGGGCCAGCATCGCGTGGCTGAACGGGTCGTCCAGCCGGACGTAAATCCCGGGCGCACCGGCCACGCGGTGACCCGTGACCTCAAACGCGGCCAGCGTGCGGATCACCGCCTCTTCAACCCGGTAGACGAATTCCTTGACGTAGTAGCCCGCGCGCTGCAAGTCGATCAGCGGATAGGCCACCACCTGGCCCGGCCCGTGGTAGGTCACCTGACCACCCCGGTTCGTCTGCACCACAGGGATGTCTCCCGGGGCGAGCAAATGGTCTTCACGCCCCGCCAGGCCTTGCGTGAACACGGGCGGGTGTTCGCAGATCCAGAGCTCGTCGGGTGTGTCCGGTGTGCGCTCCGCCGTGAAGGCCTGCATGGCTTCAAAGGTCGCGCTGAAGGGCACCAGGCCCAAGCCTCGTATGTTCACAGCACGATCTTGACCATCGGGTGGGTGGTCAGGGTGCGGTAGAGCTCATCGAGCTGTTCGCGACTGGTCACGTGCACGCTGAGCGTCAGGCCCATGTAGTTGCCCGCTTTGCTGGGGCGCTGTTCGACGGTTCCGGCGTCGAAGCCGGCGTCGAAGGCCCTGGCCACGTGCACCATGGCATCGATGAAACCTTCCACGTTCGCGCCCATCACCTTGATGGGAAATTGTGTGGGGTACTCGATGAGCGATTGCTCGGGGGGGATGTCGCGGGGTTGGTCCATGGGGCTTCTCCGGTTCAGGCCGCCAACGCGGCCACGGCTTGCTGGTAACCAGCGTACAGACGGTTGTAGATGGGGCCGGGGACGCCTTGCCCGACCGGGTGACCATCGAGGCGGGTGATGGGCAGCACCTCTTTCGAGGCGGACGACAGCAGCAGTTCGTCGGCGGCCAGCACCTCGGCGCGTGTGATGCGGCGCAGTTCAAACGGCAGGCCCTGGGAGCGGCAGATCTCTTCGATCAGCCCGAAGCGGATGCCTTCCAGCACCAGGTTGTCGCTGGGCGGGCCCATGACCACGCCATCCTTGACCACCCAGACGTTGCTCGACGCCGCTTCACTCAAATGCTCGCCGCGGAACATGACGGTCTCCACCGCACCGGCGTCCACGCCGATCTGGCGAGCCAACACCGCCCCCAGCAGGCTCGTGCTTTTGATGTGGGCTTTCTCCCAGCGAAAGTCGTCGGCGCTCACGCAGGCCACGCCGTGCTCGCGCTGTGCCGGTGTGGCCAGTTTCATCTCGCTCACCATCACGAACACGGTGGGCGCGATGTCGGGCGGCATGGCGTGATCCCTCAAGGCCACGCCCCGGGTGACCTGGATGTAGATGAGCTGATGGGTGGCGCCGCGGCCGTCCCGCAACGAGTGCGCCAGGCGCTGCGCGATGGCCAGCCATTCGGCGTGGGACAGGGGGCTGGTGATGCGCAGTTCGTTCAGCGAGCGGTCCAGCCGTGCCATGTGCTGTTCGAAGCGGAACGCCTTGCCTGCGTAGCAAGGCAGCACCTCGTACACGCCGTCTCCAAAAATGAAACCCCGATCCAGCACGCTGATTCTGGCGTTGCGCAGCTCGGTGAACTCACCATTGAGGTAGCAGAGGGTGTCGGGCAGAGCGGGGGTGGGCCCCCAGTTCGCAGCGGTCATGAAGCGATTATCGGCGGCGGTGTTGGCAGAAGACGCACAAGCTGCGCTCAGCCTTGACGACCCCATGGGGTTTCTACGTATAATCAGCGGCTTTGCGAACGTCGCCCAACCGTAACCCGTCTGTAACCCGCCATGTCGACAATGCAACGCGTCGATCCGGAGTCGCAGACCCAGGCAGAAGGTGCAGATGGTGAGCAAGCGATCGAATTCAAGCCACTGACGCGCGAAGAAGCGTTGCAGTGGCGAGCCCGCCAGCCCAGCTTGTCTTTGTGGCGTCTGGTGGGTTTGCAGTTGGTGGTGGGATTGTCCGCAGGCGCCCTGGCCTGGTTGCTCACGCAATCGGCCTCGGTGGCATGGTCGGTTCTGTACGGTGCAGCCGCTGTGGTGTTGCCTTCGGCCCTGATGGCCTACGGTTTGACATCCAGTGCATTGAGCCGCCTGCTGGCGGGTTATGCGCAAGCGGCTTTTGCCGGGTTTTTGTTGTGGGAGGGGGTCAAGATCCTGTTGGTGGTGGCCATGTTGTGGTCGGCCCCGTGGATCGTCCCCGAGCTGAATTGGCTGGGCCTGTTGGCTGGTCTGGTGTTGGTTCTCAAGGTGTACTGGTTTGGATTCTGGATCCAGACCCGGCGCGCAAATCTAAACGGTTGAATTTCCGACAAATCGGTGCAAACGAACATGGCAACTGAAGGCAGCGCTCTGACCCCCGGCGAATACATCCGCCACCACCTGGTTCATTTGACGAACAAAAAGCAAGAGTCGATCGTCGACTTTTCGGTCATCAACATCGATTCGGTGATCGTGAGCTCCCTGCTGGGTGCGCTGGTTTGTTTCGTGTTGTGGCTCGCCGCCCGCAAATCCACCGCGGGTGTGCCCGGCCGTTTCCAGGCGGCTGTGGAAATGCTGGTCGAGATGGTCGACAGCCAGGCCAAGGCCGTCATTCACAACGCCCACAGCCGCAAGCTGGTCGCCCCGCTGGCACTGACCGTGTTCGTGTGGATCTTCATGATGAACTTCATGGACATGCTGCCGGTCGACCTGCTGCCCTCCATCTGGCACGTGGCTGGCCCGGCCATGGGTTACCCCGATTACTTGCGCGTCGTGCCCACCGCCGACCTCTCCACCACGCTCGGCCTGTCCGTGTCCGTGTTGCTGATGTGCCTGTTCTACAACATCAAGATCAAGGGCATCGGCGGTTGGACGCACGAGCTGGTCACCGCACCTTTCGGCACCAGCAAGAACCCCATCTGGGCCGTGCTGCTGGGCCTGATCAACTTCCTGATGCAGATGATCGAGTTCGTGGCCAAGACGGTCTCCCACGGCATGCGGTTGTTCGGAAACATGTTCGCGGGTGAGTTGGTCTTCATGCTGATCGCGTTGCTGGGCGGCTTTGCCTCGCTCTCGCTCGGTGGTGGACTCTTCTTCGTCGGACATGTGATCGCAGGCACGGTTTGGACCTTGTTCCACATCCTGGTCATCACCTTGCAGGCGTTCATTTTCATGATGCTGGCCCTGATTTACCTCGGGCAGGCGCATGACGCTCACTGAGTTGCGCGGCCTGTCCTCGCTCTGAGTTCTCGTTTCTCTCTTTCCTTTTTTCAACTTTCGTTCATCTCATAGGAGTCATCATGGAAAACGTTCTGGGTCTTGTCGCACTGGCTTGCGGTCTTATCGTCGGTCTGGGCGCCATCGGCGCATCCATCGGCATCGCGCTGATGGGCGGCAAATTTCTGGAAGCGTCGGCCCGTCAGCCTGAGCTGATGAACGACCTGCAGACCAAGATGTTCATCTTGGCCGGTCTGATCGACGCGGCCTTCCTGATCGGCGTGGCCATCGCTCTCCTGTTCGCGTTCGCCAACCCCTTCACGCTGGCTTAATGGGATTTGCTGCCTCGTCGGGCCGTGTTCCGCGCAGCCGGGTGTCATGGACGCCTGGCGGGCAACGCACCGACGCAGCAGCAAGTGCATCACCACTTATGTCAACACACAGAAAGGCGTTGCGATGAATATCAATGCAACCCTCTTTGCGCAGGCCATCGTCTTTGCGATCCTGGTGTGGTTCACGATGAAATTCGTGTGGCCCCCGATTGCCAAGGCGCTCGATGAGCGTGCGTTGAAGATTTCCGAAGGTCTGGCGGCTTCCGAAAAAGCCAAGTCCGAGCTGGCCGTGGCCAACAAGCGAGTGGAAGAAGAGTTGGGCAAATCGCGCAACGAAGCTGCCACACGCCTGGCCGACGCCGAGCGTCGTGCGCAGACCGTGATCGAAGAGGCCAAGGCGCGCGCGACCGACGAAGCCAACAAGATCGTGGCCGCCGCTCACCTGGAAGCCGAACAGCAGGTCGTCAAGGCCCGCGAAGCCCTGCGCGAGCAAGTGGCTGCGCTGGCTGTCAAGGGCGCCGAGCAGATCCTCAAGCGCGAAGTCAACGCCGGCGTCCACGCCGAGTTGCTGGGCCGCCTGAAGACCGAGCTCTGATCCACCGACACGGCACCAAAGGACAACCATGGCCGAAATCGCCACCATTGCCCGCCCCTACGCGGAAGCGCTGTTCCAGGCCTCGGGCGCTGGCGCGGCAGACACCGCCGCCTGGCTCGACGAGCTGGCGTCGGTGGCTGCGGATGAACAGCTCCGTCTGTACGCCGACAACCCCCGGACAACGCCCGAACAGGTGTTCAGCCTCGTCACGGGCTTGATCAAGGCAGGTCTGCCCGCGATGGCGCAGAACTTCCTGCGCACCGTGATCGACAACGGCCGCCTGGCCGCACTGCCTGAAATCGCGGAGCAGTTCCGTGCTTTGAAGAACGCGCAACAGGGTGCGTTTGACGCTGTGGTCTACAGCGCCTTTGCGATCGACAGCGCAGCGTTGGCCGATCTCTCCGGGGTGCTGGAGAAGCGCTTTGCCCGCAAGCTCAATCTTCAGGTCGAATTGCAGCCCGAGTTGATCGGCGGCATCCGCGTGGTGGTGGGCGATGAAGTGCTCGACACCTCGATCAAAGCCCGCCTGGAACACATGAAATCCGCCCTGACCGCGGCCTGAACCCAGTTCATACGCTGTCACTCCGCGCCCGCCTGCTCACCATTTAACGAAAGAAGGAAAGAGTCATGCAACTCAATCCCGCTGAAATCTCCGAACTGATCAAGTCCCGCATCGAGGGACTCGGCACATCGACCGATGTGCGCAACCAGGGCACCGTGGTGTCGGTGACCGACGGTATCGTCCGCGTCCACGGCCTGTCCGATGTGATGCAGGGCGAGATGCTGGAATTCCCGGCCAACAAGGATGGCGTGCCTTCCTTCGGCCTGGCACTGAACCTGGAGCGTGACTCCGTGGGCGCCGTGATTCTGGGTGAGTACGAGCACATCTCCGAAGGCGAAACCGTCAAGTGCACGGGCCGCATTCTGGAAGTGCCGGTCGGTCCCGAGCTGATTGGCCGCGTGGTCAACGCCCTGGGTGCTCCGATCGACGGCAAAGGTCCGATCAACGCCAAGATGACCGACGTGATCGAGAAGGTGGCGCCCGGCGTGATCGCCCGCAAATCGGTGGACCAGCCGGTGCAGACCGGCCTGAAGTCGATCGACTCGATGGTGCCCGTGGGCCGTGGCCAGCGCGAGCTGATCATCGGTGACCGCCAGACCGGCAAGACCGCCGTGGCGATCGACGCGATCATCAACCAGAAGGGTCAGAACATGACCTGCGTTTACGTCGCGATCGGCCAGAAGGCCTCGTCGATCAAGAACGTGGTGCGCGCTCTGGAACAGGCTGGCGCGATGGAGTACACCATCGTCGTGGCCGCTTCGGCTTCCGAATCCGCTGCCATGCAGTACCTGTCGGCCTACTCCGGCTGCACCATGGGCGAATACTTCCGCGACCGCGGCCAGGACGCCCTGATCGTGTACGACGATCTGTCCAAGCAGGCCGTGGCCTACCGCCAGGTTTCGTTGTTGTTGCGTCGCCCGCCAGGCCGCGAAGCCTATCCCGGCGACGTGTTCTATCTCCACAGCCGCCTGCTCGAGCGCGCCGCGCGCGTGAACGCCGACTACGTCGAAGCCTTCACCAAGGGTGAAGTCAAGGGCAAGACGGGCTCGCTGACCGCACTGCCGATCATCGAAACGCAGGCCGGCGACGTGTCGGCCTTCGTGCCGACGAACGTGATCTCGATCACCGACGGCCAGATCTTCCTGGAAACCAGCCTGTTCAACGCCGGCATCCGCCCCGCCATCAACGCCGGTATCTCGGTGTCGCGCGTCGGTGGTGCTGCCCAGACCAAGCTGATCAAGAGCCTGTCCGGCGGTATCCGTACCGACCTGGCCCAGTACCGTGAACTGGCTGCGTTCGCGCAGTTCGCTTCCGACCTGGACGAGGCCACCCGCAAGCAGCTCGACCGCGGTGCCCGCGTGACCGAACTGCTCAAGCAGGCCCAGTACAGCCCACAGTCGATCGGTCTGATGGCCTCCACGCTGTTTGCCGTGAACAAGGGTTACCTGGACGACATCGAAGTCAAGAAAGTGCTCTCGTTCGAAAACGGCATGCACGCTTTCCTCAAGGACAAGCACGCAGCCCTGCTGGCCAAGCTGGAAAACGACAAGGCCATGGACAAGGACGCCGAAGCCCAACTGGCAGCCGCCATCGCCGACTTCAAAAAAACCGGCACCTACTGATCCGGCCCATTGACTTCTTAGAGGAAACACAATGGCAGCAGGCAAGGAAATACGCGGCAAGATCAAATCGGTGGAGAACACCAAGAAGATCACCAAAGCCATGGAAATGGTCGCCGCCTCCAAGATGCGCAAGGCGCAGGAACGCATGCGTGCGGCCCGGCCTTACGCGGAGAAAGTGCGTCAGATCACCGGCAACCTGAGCCGCGCCAACCCGGAGTACACGCATCCCTTCATGCAGACCAACGACGCCAAGGTCGCGGGTTTCGTGGTGGTGACGACCGACAAGGGTCTGTGCGGTGGCTTGAACACCAACGTGCTGCGTGCGGTGACGACCCAGCTCAAGGACCTGCAAGCGCAGGGCCAGACCGCTGAGGTCGTGGCCATCGGCAACAAGGGCCTGGCGTTCATGAACCGCATCGGTGCCAAGGTCGTGTCCAGCGTGACCGGTCTTGGTGACACACCGCATCTGGACAAGCTGATCGGGCCGGTGAAGACCTTGCTGGACGCGTACACCGAAGGCCGCGTCAACGCGGTCTACGTCTGCTACACCAAGTTCATCAACACGATGAAGCAGGAGTCGGTGGTCGAGAAGCTGCTGCCGCTCAACGCGGGAGAGTTGCAGGACAACGCCGGCGGCCGTGACTGGGACTACATCTACGAACCGGATGCACCGGCCGTCATCGACGAGCTCCTGCTGCGCTACGTGGAAGCCCAGGTCTACCAGGCGGTGGCCGAAAACATGGCGTCCGAACAGTCCGCGCGCATGGTGGCCATGAAGGCCGCCACCGACAACGCCGGCAGCGTCATCAGCGAACTCAAGCTGGTCTACAACAAGACCCGTCAGGCAGCGATCACGAAAGAGCTTTCGGAAATCGTCGCCGGCGCCGCAGCGGTCTGAAGCAGCTGCTCAACAGAATCCGAGAAACGAAAAGGTACCCATCATGTCTCAAGCTACCGCACAAATGAACACCGGTGTTCAGGGCAAGATCGTTCAGTGCATCGGCGCCGTCGTGGACGTGGAATTCCCACGCAACCAGATGCCCCGCGTGTATGACGCCCTGAAAATGGAAGGCTCTGCCTTGACGCTGGAAGTCCAGCAGCAGCTGGGTGACGGCGTGGTCCGCACCATCGCGCTGGGTTCTTCCGACGGCCTGCGCCGCGGCATGGTGGTGACCAACACCGCCGAACCCATCATGGTGCCCGTGGGCAAGGCCACCCTGGGTCGCATCATGGACGTGCTCGGCGCGCCCATCGACGAGCGCGGTCCGGTGGACCAGGCGTTGACCGCCTCCATCCACCGCAAGGCCCCGGCTTATGACGAGCTGTCGCCTTCGCAAGAGCTGCTGGAAACCGGCATCAAGGTGATCGACCTGATCTGCCCGTTCGCCAAGGGCGGCAAGGTGGGTCTGTTCGGTGGCGCCGGTGTGGGCAAGACCGTGAACATGATGGAACTCATCAACAACATCGCCAAGGCCCACAGCGGTCTGTCGGTGTTCGCCGGTGTGGGTGAGCGCACCCGCGAGGGCAACGACTTCTATCACGAGATGGCCGACTCCGGCGTCGTGAATCTGGAGAACCTGGGCGAGTCCAAAGTGGCCATGGTGTATGGCCAGATGAACGAGCCCCCAGGCAACCGCCTGCGCGTGGCCCTGACCGGCCTGACCATCGCCGAGTCGTTCCGCGACGAAGGCCGTGACGTGCTGTTCTTCGTGGACAACATCTACCGCTACACGCTGGCCGGTACCGAAGTGTCCGCCCTGCTGGGCCGCATGCCTTCCGCCGTGGGCTACCAGCCCACGCTGGCCGAAGAAATGGGCCGCCTGCAAGAGCGCATCACGTCGACCAAGGTCGGCTCGATCACGTCGATCCAGGCCGTGTACGTGCCAGCCGATGACTTGACTGACCCGTCGCCTGCGACCACCTTCGCCCACTTGGACTCCACCGTGGTGTTGTCGCGCGACATCGCGTCGCTCGGCATCTACCCGGCGGTCGACCCGCTCGACTCGACCTCGCGTCAGCTCGACCCGAACGTCGTCGGCGAAGACCACTACAACACCGCCCGTGCGGTGCAGGGCACGCTGCAGCGCTACAAGGAACTGCGCGACATCATCGCCATTCTGGGCATGGACGAACTGGCGCCGGAAGACAAGCTGGCCGTGGCCCGCGCGCGCAAGATCCAGCGTTTCCTGTCGCAGCCGTTCCACGTCGCCGAGGTGTTCACCGGCTCGCCCGGCAAGTACGTGACCTTGGCCGAGACCATCCGTGGTTTCAAGATGATCACCGCCGGCGAGTGCGATCACCTGCCCGAGCAGTCGTTCTACATGGTCGGCACGATCGACGAAGCCTTTGAAAAGGCGAAGAAGATGGCGTAAAGCGGCCGCGGTGGGTGCCGGTTTGTGCCGGCTTCCCGCCCGTTTGCTTTTCAACCATCTTCAACAGGAGACCCTATGAGCACCATCCGCGTCGACGTGGTGAGCGCCGAAGCTTCCATCTTTTCTGGCGATGCCAAGTTCGTGGCTTTGCCGGGCGAAGCGGGCGAGCTGGGCATTCTGCCAGGCCACATGCCGCTCATCACCCGCATCAAGCCCGGTGCTGTGCGCATCGAAAAAGCCGACGGCGGCGAAGAGTTCGTGTTCGTGGCCGGTGGCATTCTGGAAGTTCAACCGCACCACATCACCGTGTTGTCCGACACCGCCATTCGCGGCAAGGACCTGGACGAAGCCAAGGCACTGGACGCCCGCAAGCAAGCCGAAGAGGCTTTGAAGAATGCCAAGAGCGACATCGATCTGGCCAAGGCCACGTCGGAGCTGGCGGTCATGGCGGCTCAGATTGCTGCACTGCGCAAGTTTCGGCAAAAGAAGTGATCACACAGGCATTGCCCTGGTTTCCATGAAAAGATCGGCTTCAAGCCGATCTTTTTTTGCCCGTTGCCGGCTGCAACGTGTAACTGTCCGCATACCATGTGACAGCGAACAAAGGCAGAGACGATGTCATCGATTTTTCAAAGTCCGGAATTGGCACCCGAAGAAGTGGCGGCCCGGTTGTTGGTCACACCCTCAGCGCTGGCCGACCTCACGCTGGGTGACGCGCTCAAGGTGGTGGGCTACATGCGGCCCAAGCTCATCAAAGCCGGCACCGTGATCATCCAGGAGGGTGAGGTGCGGCAAACCGACTACATGCTGTTGGTGCTCGAAGGCGACATCGCGGTCGAGAACGAACTGCCCGGTCTGCACGAGAGCATGGTGGTCAACATCATGGGCCCCGGCCACCTGATTGGCGAAATGGGTGTGCTCGACGGCGCGCCGCGCTCGGCCACTTGCACCGCCAACACCAACATCGCTGCGGCCGTGCTCTCGCGCACCGCGCTGATGCGCATCCTCAAGGAAGATCCCCGCCTGGGTTCTCGCCTGCTGTTGGCCATCTCCAAGCGCATGGCCGACCGCTTGCGTGAGACCACCCGCAAGCTCAAGACCTTTGCCCAGATGAACAAGGCCTTGCAGCAAGAACTGCAGGTCGTGATGAACAGCCGCAACCCCCTGGACAAACGCCGCGGTTGATCGCCGCGCTGCGTCAGCGGCGCACCACCGCGTCGGGCAGTTCGTTGGGGCGCACTGTGCCGGGCTCGGCTGGAAAGTTCAGCACCAGCAGTGCCGACACCTCCTCCAGCGCCTGCGTGAGCCCGTCTTCGAACTCACCCGACCGCAAGCGAACGCCCAGCCGATCCACGATGGCCTGCCAATCGCCTTGGCCCACGCGGCGCGACAGCGCACGGTCGGCCACGAACTCAATGGCGTGTTCGGCCAGCAACACGTAGATCAACACGCCGTTGTTGTGTTCGGTGTCCCAGATGCGCAAGCGGCCAAACCACGTGAGGGCACGTTCGCGCACGACCTGTGCCAAGGGCGCCTCGGAGTCAATGCGCCAGAGGTAGCTCAGCGGCAGCGAGGCTTCCACACACAGGCGCACCTCACCGGTGTGACGGCCTTCGCTGGCGGCCACGCGGCGTGCGATGCGTTCGGCCATGCTGTCCGGCACGGCGCGCAGGGTGTCCGAGCGGTCCATCCACCGGTGCTTGAAGATGCGCAGCAGCTTGTTCATGTTCACCAGCCGCCCGAAGCGCCGCCGCCTCCAAAATTGCCGCCGCCACCCGAGCTGAATCCGCCGCCGCCTCGGCCGCCACCCAAGCCGCCGCCACCGAAACCTCCACCCCAACCCCCGCCCCGCCCGCCCCGGCCCGAACCTCCGCCCAACGAAGCGGCGGGCAGGAACTGCATGAACAGCGCTGCCAGCATGCCCAGCAGTCCGGCGCCAATGGCCACCCAGACCACAGCGGTCAGCACCCAGGCGAGTGCGCCTGCGCCGACCCCGGTGAGCACGGTCCCGAGCTTGTTGCCGAACATGCCGCGCAGCAAACCGGAGAGCATGGGCACCGCGAACACCAGAAAGATCAGCGCGTCCATCCACTCGAAGTCGCTGGCGCCGGACGCAGCCTGCCCTGCCGAGGCGCTGGGCAAGGGCAGTTCTTCACCGCGGATGCGCGCGAGGATCTGGTCGACACCGGCGTTGATGCCACCGGCGTAGTCGCCCCGCCGGAACGCGGGCGTCACAGCGCCATCCAGAATGCGGCGCGCCATCAGATCGGGGATGGCGCCTTCCAGTGCCTTGGCCGTGGCAATGCGCAGGCGCCGATCATCTTTGGCGATGACGAACAGGGCGCCATCGCCCACATCGGCCCGCCCGATCTTCCAGGCGTCGCCCACCCGCTGCGTGAAATCCGCGATGTCCTCGGGTGCGGTGGTGGGCACCATCAGCACCACCACTTGCGAGCCGTTGGATTGTTCGAACGCCGCGAGCTTGGCCTCCAGGCCGGCGAGGCTGGCCGCGTCCAGCGTGGCGGTCAGGTCGATCACGCGCGCGCTGAGCGCAGGCACCGGCACCAGACCCTGGGCCGACGCGAAGGCCAGCCCCCACCACAGCCCCAGCGCCAGCAGGCACCGGGCGCAGAAGCGCGTCATGGCTTCTTGAAGTCCACCGTGGGCGGCGCGGAAATGGCCGCTTCGTTGGCCACCTGGAAATTGGCCTTGGGCTTGTAGCCGAACACCATCGCGGTGAGGTTGCTCGGGAAGCTCCGCGACAGCACGTTGTATTCCTGCACGGTCTGGATGTAGCGGTTGCGCGCGACGGTGATGCGGTTCTCGGTGCCTTCGAGTTGCACGCGCAGGTCGCTGAAACCCTGGTTGGCTTTGAGGTTGGGGTACTGCTCCACCACCACCATCAGCCGGCTCAGCGCGCTGCCCAGCTCGCCTTGTGCCGCCTGGAACTGCTGCATGGCGGCGGGGTCGTTCAGCGTCTCGGGCGTCACCTGGATGCTGGTGGCCTTGGCGCGCGCTTCGATCACACGCGTGAGCGTTTCCTGCTCGAAGTTGGCCTCGCCCTTGACAGTGGCCACGATGTTGGGAATCAGGTCGGCGCGGCGCTGGTACTGGTTGAGCACCTCCGACCAGGCCGACTGCGTCTGTTCGTCCAGTCGCTGGAAATCGTTGTAGCCGCAGCCGGTGAGGCCGACGGACAGCAGCAAAGCCGCCGCCCAGGTGGAGACCGAGCGCAAGAATGTGTGCATGAATCCTCCAGTGGCCCGTGGCCTGTGCCAACCGAGCCTCTGGTTGAGCCTCGGATCTGCGGGACTATAACCCCGGGGCATGGCGCCGGGCGGTGCGCCCGGGCACACAGCCGATGCACTGCCGTCAAAATACGGCGCATGCGAAAACCCAAACTTCCACCCGGCTCCCCGGACGACGCCGAAGCTGCGTTCTACGACGCGCTGCAGCACGCCGACATCGAACGCCTCATGGCTTGTTGGGCCGACGAGGACGACATCGTGTGCGTGCACCCGGGTGGCCCCCGGCTGGTGGGCCACGCGGCCGTGCGATCGGCGTTCGAGGCCATGTTCGCCAACGGCAGCGTGCAGGCCACGCCGGAGAAAGTGCGTCGCCTCGACGCGGGCGCCTGCAGCGTGCACAGCGTGGTCGAGCGCGTGGCCGTGATGAGCGACGACGGCTTGCAACACGCGTGGGTGGTGGCCACGAACGTGTACGCCAAGACCGCGCAGGGCTGGCGCATGGTGGCCCACCACGCCAGCCCGGGCATGCGCAGCGAGCCGCCCGAAATCCTCACCGCCAAGCCTGTGTTGCATTGAGCGCCGAAGGCTTTCAGTACGCCGCGCCCTGGTGGTTGCCCGGCGGCAATGCCCAAACGCTGTGGGCCGCACTGGCCAGCCGCCGGCACTTCGGCCCAGCCCCCGTGTGGACACGCAGCCGCTGGACCACGCTCGACGGCGACTTCATCGATGTGGACCAGGCGCAGCACGCTTCACCCGACACAGCGCCCCTGCTGGTTCTGTTCCACGGCCTCGAAGGCTCGTCTGCCAGCCAGTACGCGGTGGCCTTTGCCGACTTCGCGGCAGCCAACGGTTTGGCCTTTGCCGTGCCGCATTTCCGGGGGTGCTCGGGTGAGCTCAACCACGCGCCGCGGGCCTACCATTCGGGCGACTTTGAAGAGATCGACTGGATCCTCAGGCGCTTTGCAGCCGAGCACCCCGGGCGGCCCTTGATTGCGGCCGGCGTGTCACTCGGCGGCAATGCGCTCATGCGCTGGGCCGCCGAGATGGGCGAGTCGGCGGGCGCCATCGTGCGCGCTGTGGCATCCGTCTGTTCCCCGCTTGACCTGGCTGCAGGCGGCCACGCGATTGGCCGCGGTTTCAACCGCCTGGTCTACACACGCATGTTTCTGAACAGCATGGTGCCCAAGGCGTTGAGAAAGCTGGAGCAGCACCCCGGCCTGTTTGACCGCGACGCGCTGCTGGCCGCGCGCAACCTTTTCGAGTTCGACAACCTGTTCACCGCGCCGCTGCACGGCTTTCGCGACACGCCCGACTACTGGTCGCGCGCGTCGGCCAAACCCGTGCTGCACCAGATCCGCGTACCCGCATTGGCACTCAACGCGCACAACGATCCCTTCATCCCCGCCGCGTCCTTGCCGACCCCGCAGCAGGTGGGTCGGCACGTGACGCTATGGCAGCCTGCGCAGGGCGGCCACGTGGGTTTTCCGGTCTCGCACGGGGTGCTGGGTGTGCCGGGCCATGTTCGCGCGATGCCCGACGCCGTGGGACACTGGCTGCTCGCCCACCTTTGATCGAAGAACCATGGACGACATCGTCAAAGCCGCCATGGCCAAGTGGCCCAACGTGCCCGACTGCTTCGGCTGGCTGGGGCTGGACGCGCGCGGCAACTGGTACATGCGAGACGACCGTGTGCAGGCCGCTGGCGCGTTTCCCGCGAGCAAGGGCTCGCTGCTTCAGCACGACAAACTCATTGACTTCATCCAGCGCAACTACGCGGCCGACGAGCAAGGCCGTTGGTTTTTTCAGAACGGACCGCAACGCGTCTACGTGGAGCTGGAGTCCACTCCGTGGATCTGGCGCCTGCAGCCCGATGGGCGCGTGCTCAGCCACACCGGCTCGCCGGTGCAGGTTCAGCAAAGCCTGCTGGACGAGTCGGGCAAGCTGTACCTTGTCACGGACCTGGGAATCGGACTGGTGCACAGCGCCGACATGGCACTTGCCGCAGACCACGTGGAAGCGGGTGCCTGGACACCTGATGGTGTGTGCAGCGCTGAACTGCAGGGCAGGGGCCACTTCGTGCGCAGTCCCCAGGCCCCGAGCACAAAAAAGCCGGCTTGAAGCCGGCTGTTCTGTTGCTGGAAGGGTCGGGGATTCACTTCACAGCATCAAGCATGTACTGCACGGCGGCCTTGATGTCGGCGTCCGAGGCGGCCGAGCCACCCTTGGGGGGCATGGCGCCTTTGCCTTTGATCACGCTCGCGGTCAGAGCGTCAAGACCCAGACCCACGCGCGGTGCCCATGCGGCCTTGTCGGCGAATTTGGGAGCTCCGGCGACGCCGGCCACGTGGCAAACCGCGCAGGCTTGTTTGTAGAGGGCCTCGCCCGCACCAGCGGCCACGGTGGCCGAGGCGGCGGGTGCCGCGGCAGCCGGGGCGGCCGCCACCACGACGGCAGGTGCCGGAGCGGCCGCTGCGGCGGCAGGTGCGGCGGCTGGCGCAGCCGCCGCAGCAGGCGCTGCAGGTGCAGCTGCCTCGGGCACGGCGAAGTTGCCGCCGGCAGCGTTGACCATGTGGACCACAGCACGCCCGATTTCTTCGTCGCGATAGGCACCACCGCCTTGTGCGCCCATGGCGCCCTTGCCCTTGAGCACCGACGTCAACAAGGCGTCGTAACCGGTGGCGATGCGCGGCGCCCAGGCGGCTGTGTCGCCAAATTTGGGGGCACCAGCCACACCCGCTGCATGGCAGGCCACGCACTGCGCGGCATACACCGCGTCACCGAGCGCCAACGGACGGTTGGCATCGCGCAGTTCAACCGTGCCCACGCGCTGGATGCGCTGTGCGACGGCCAGCTCGGGATCACCGGCGCCCATGGCGGGCTTGTTGCCCGAGGTCACGAAATAGACCAGGCCAATGATGATGAAGATGGGCGCAACAAATGCGAAGAACGACGTCCACAGCAACTGCGAAGGTGTCTTGATCGGGCCGGTGTGGTGTTCGTGCGCGTGGTCGCTCATGGTGTCCTCAAGGGGTGGCAAGGCGGGTCTGAAAACTGGCAGAACGTACCCACCTACATAGATTCTGAACAGCTCCCGATTATAGCCAACGCCCCCTGCAAGGCGCCTTCAAACCCCCTCGCCTGATAGAATGTGGCAGGTTGCGGCTGTAGCTCAGTGGATAGAGTATTGGCCTCCGAAGGCTGTCGTCATCGGCGAAAAACGCAACAGGTAGACTCTTGGTCTCCAAACAGCATGCGGCTGTAGCTCAGTGGATAGAGTATCGGCCTCCGAAGCCGAGGGTCGTGGGTTCGATCCCCGCCAGCCGCACCAAGCCTTGCATACCGAGCAAGTGTCTGCACACACCTCGCGAAACACATCATCTTTCGCTGCAACTCAATCCCACGGATTGAGGCACACCGCACTGATGGACCAATAGTCGGGACATGTGTGTTGAGAAAAGCCTGTGCCCGATGTGTGCCTTGCTTGTGCCGCGCCCACCCCTTCAGTGCAACTCAGGTAGCCGAAAGCGACCCCTGCCCTTGTGCCGTTCCATGGTCGAGTGAGGTACTCCTACCCTCACTGTCGTTGACTCGCTAAATCTGTGGGGCTGATTTGCAGCGACTGCGGTCTTTTGCATCGCCGATTCGAGCAGCACAAAACTGCCGTTCAACGCTCAGCCGACATGTGCCGCAAACAGTCCTCAGCTAGCCCTGAAATAGCCCTAGATTCTTGAGGCGGAACGTCATTGCTGCAGCACTGACATTGAAACGCTTGGCCAAATTGCTAACGTCTTCTTCATCGTCAAGATCGAAGCGTGACGACGCGATCTCTTCTCGAATCAACTTCTCAGGCATCAATAGTGCAGCGGCAAACTGGTTGGCCTGGATCTCTTGAAGGTCATCACCCGCCGATGAGCTTTCGTTCCGCTTGAACATTGTTGACCGGTCAACAAATAGTCGCTGTTGTTGATTGTCCGACGCGTGCATGACGAAGTGACCGATCTCATGAGCAATGGTGAAGCGTTGCCGCACCCTTGAGTGATTGACGTTGTAGCCAATCATTCCACGCCCGTTCTCAACTACGAGAACTCCCGAGGTCTCCGCGAGCGGACGAGCTTGTGCGGTCAACGTTAGGTGGTGAATCACGGTGTCGAGTGGCACAGGAACTCTCAGTGCACCGCATTCTGTGAGCAGGCTCTCTGCCTTGTACTCAATGTCTGATGTCATGAAGTTTTCCTTCGAGTAAAGCGTTGTGTCGGAGCTCTTGAGCCCGACAGTTGTTCTACGGCTTGGGCGATGAAACTCGAAAGGGCGCTCTCCGTGGCCGCATCCCCATTCGTGTACTTCTTGAGCTCTTCGCGCATCTCATCGTCAAGGATGGCGGCAGATGGAGCGACAGCCAACTCAGCCGTTGCCGGGATCAGCGAGAGTAATTCGACGTCGAGTTGCCGCGCGATCTTCCATAGCAAATACAAGGGGGCGTGTTGGCGCCCCGCCTCGATGTTGACGATCGATGCTCGACTGATTTCAAGTTTCTTCGCAAGAGCGGCTTGGCTGAGTCGGGCTGGTTGGCGTTCGCGTGCAGTACGGATTCGTTCTCCGACAGAGCGGTATAGCGCCTCTTCGTCGGCGTTATTCATGCGTTGATAGCTTACACGGTGTGTTCAGCAATGCAAACACGTTTGCGCAGAAACCTTGTGAACCCAGCAAACATGTTTTCAATCTAAACATGTATGTGTAGCCTCACAGTTGACACATGAGATTGCGTTGCAGCACACTGCAGTTGCCGAGTTGCTTTGACTCAGAAAATTTCAAAGGAGGCCGTTATGGCTCACGACCCGAAGACTGTCGCGATCATCGTAGAGGGCGCGCCACATGAATGGCCGAAGAACGAGCAGATCTCGTATGCCCAAGTCGTCACCTTGGAGGTGCCCAACTACTCGCCCAACTCGGGCATCAGTTACGCAGTCAAGTACACCCGCGGTGACGGCAACAAGCCCGAGGGCATCCTGACCCCGGGCGACTCAGTAAAAGTGAAAGAAGGGATGGTGTTCAGTGTTTCAGAAACTGGTCAGTCGTAACGAGGACCTCCGCCGCCTGGTCGAAAAGGGTTATGCGGTCGCGTTCGACGGCGGGCACCTGATCGTGCGCGACATTCCGTATCTCGATGCAGCAGGAACCCTGCAAAGGGCAGCCTTCGTCGCCAAACTTGTCTTTGTCGATGACGAGCGAGTCGTTCAGGACGACCACCAGATTTACTTCAGTGGCGGCGTTCCGCACAACATGGACGGCACCACTGTTCAAAACCTCGCTGGTGGACCTCACACTTTTGCCTTGAGCAAAAACGCCGAAGACGTGATCGTGCAGCGATCCTTCTCGAATAAGCCCAGGACGCAGGACGGGTCAGGCAAGTTCGCGAACTTCTTTGACAAGATTGAGAGCTACGTTGCGCTCATCGCCGGACCAGCCATGTCGCGCTACAACGTGAATCCGTATAGCTTCAAGATCGATGAGGCCGATCAAGAGCCTTCTGTTTTCAAGTTTCAGGACACGCTCACAAGTCGTGCTGAAATTACTGAGCTCAACCGTAAGTTCGGCAGTGATGTCATAGCCATCATTGGGCTGGGGGGAACCGGCAGCTTTTTGCTTGACTACATCGTAAAGACGCCAGTCAAAGAAGTTCGTGCCTTTGATCTTGACCCATTTCATGTTCACAACTCCTTCCGCTCGCCGGGCCGCCTGTTGCCGGGAGAGCTTGGTAGGGCAAAGGCCGAGGTGTACGCGGACCGCTACGACAATTTCCGCCACGGGCTCTCGCTGCATCCGAAGATGCTGGACGGCACGTCGGCTAGTGATCTAGAGGGCGTGACGTTCGCTTTCGTCTGCGTCGACAAGGGCTCGGCGCGTGGCGAGATCTTCAAGCTCCTTGTTGAGAAGGGAGTCCCGTTCATTGACGTCGGTATGGGGCCGTCGCTTTCGAGGGAAGGCTTGATCAAGGGGATGCTGCGAACGACTTACTACCCTCCCGAGAACGCTGCAGCCATCGTGGCATCGGGTTATGCGGAGACGCAGGATGCCCCCGAAGACATTTACCGGACAAACATCCAGATCGCTGAGCTCAACGCATTGAATGCCGCATTCGCGGTCATTCGGTTCAAGCAGTTGCGCGGCTTCTACGCGGACGATGTGCAGGGCAACAGCTTTCTCTTCGACATCCGAGACCTGAAGATCGCATCCGATGCCAAAGATTGAACGCATGCGTCTTGAGCATGTTCACCACATGCCGAAGGTCCTTGAGCCCGGAGTGCTGTATGCCTCGGAGGAATTCGCCGCTGCAGCTCATCTTTGCGCCTGCGGATGCGGCGTAAAGATCCGCACACCACTCGGCCCGACGGAGTGGCAACTTGATGAGACCGGCGCCGGCCTAAGTTTGAGTCCTTCCGTTGGAAACTGGCAGCAGCCATGCCGATCCCATTACTGGATTTGGCAAGGAGAAGTTGAGTGGTGCGGCGACATGACCGAAGCTCAAATTCAGGCAGGCCGCCGTCTTGAACACCTGTGCCGTAGAGCGTACTTTGCGAAGCGCGAAAAAGAACGTTTCGCTGAATCCCGATCACCAAGTCGACGCATATGGAACTTTGTCAAGAACCTGGTAGGCCGTCGCTAGCTAGGGTAACAACGTTTCGAAGATTTCATTGGCAGCATCTTCCGAAAAATCAAGGAGAGCAATCATGGCGATCAAGCCCGGTCCAAAACCAATTGCCAAGTCAACTGGCAAGCCTGACAGACGTCAGCGCGACAACAAGAAAACACCCGGAAATACGCCATCACTCAAGCCTCATAAGCACAAGAGTGGTGAGTAGCGCGGACGGCGCATCCTTCAGCATGGAGCCGCTAAGACTTCATTCAAGCCGGAGCCGCTCCGCAGCTAAGCCCAATCGGTCGTTGAGCGTGCGATTCAGGGTAACCTGCAACCCGCTATCCGTGCCAAGGCAATAGAGAAGAATCTGCGCTAAACCCGTTGGACTCGTTGACCGGCACTGAGGCGCCGCAAAGGGGTCGAGGGTGAGCTTCTGCAATCAGTCATGAAGAGCCGCTCACGCCGCTAGATGTGCCTGAGATCCCGCCTCCTCAGAGGCTTCAATGCAAGTGCTGGTTGGGCGGACGGGCAATGAAGGCTTCGATTCCCTCTGCCTTGATGTCTTCCAGGGCGGTGTCGAGCGCTTCCTTGTCTGTCGAAAATTCTCCGTCCCACACTGTAGAGTTGTTCTGGTCATCCACCACTTCAAGTGTCCAACTGGTATTCGGCATGCGGTAGATATGAATTTCCACCGAGCGACCATTGGCCGTGTACGTCTGATTCAAGGGCGAGTCGATAAGATCATGTTCGTCATTCATAGGCTTACCTGATTTTGAGGTTTTTTGCGTGCCGTGCTGGTGGAGGTCCGCACAGACAAGCGTTGGAAGTGGTTCGACTGCGGCAAGTTACACGGGGCACGCAACTCACTATTTTGAAGGATCGATCGGCGATCGCGTGGTGCCAAGAGGAGGATTCTTCAAGCAGGGATTGCTATGTCTCCGACCATGACAAGTCGGCCTACGAGTGTCTTGGCTTCACGGCGCCTGTATACCAGTCACAGCTAATCGATCGGTGCGTTGGCCATCAGCCACTGCTCCCGACCAGTTTGATCGATAGAACCCGACTTGGATGCGCTTTCCACGCCGGGAGCCAGATGCCCGCGGAAGACTGGGTGCCGCCCTTGAGTTGAGGCGACTAAATGCCTGCTGTGAACAACAGCAGTCGTTGCTTCACTATCGCACCGTTTGCAGCCACCCCGGCTTGGGAGAGCCGCGCAGTTGAAGGCCTACACACGTTGTTACATGGCATGATGACCTTTCGAGCAACTGAAGACCATGATGGAGACTGTGCGTGCTGCCTTCGTTCAATGCATCTGGAGTGCTACCTCCGTTTATCGGCGACGACCCTACTGTTCGCAGCTTGGCCTCACCATACAAAGCAAGCATGGCCGAATTCGTAGCGCGATTTGGGCACACCCCAGAGCGGCGAGACATTCTCCGCAGGCTACTCGCCTACCGCCAAGCGCTCAGAGCTACCGGTATTGTGACGGGCTTCCAGCTGTTCGATGGGAGCTTCGTGGAGGACTGTGAGGCGTTGCGTGGCCGTCCTCCAAAGGACTTAGACGTGGTTACGTTCTCTCACCTTCCGGTTCCCCCCAACGAAATTCAAACCTTCCTCGAGCAAAACATTCATCTTTTCAGCGTTGAGGCGGTCAAAGAAAAGTATCTCTGCGACTCCTACTTCGTGGATTTGACCAAGGACGCTCGGCTCATCGTCGCCGACACTATGTATTGGTATAGCTTGTTTTCGCATCAGCGGGACACGTATATGTGGAAGGGCCTGACCCAGATCCCACTACTTGGGGGCGACGCGGAAGCCGCAGCGCTCTTAGATTCTGCGGAGGCTGCACATGCTTAAGAAGCTAGAAGTGCAATCGCTGCGAGCAGATCTCGGCGCGGTCGAGGGACTTCTTGCAGATCGAACCCCGGAAACAGACCCCATCGGATTTCTGCAGCTGTCGCAGCGACAAACTACCCTGCTGGCGCGCCTCGCCACAGTAGAGTCGGCAGTTGAGTACAAAGCTGCAGTGGGCCTTTTCTTTGCCGGTGGGCCGGTTATCGGCTCGCGTGGGATCGATGCCTCGTTTGCGGCGAAGGCGGTAGGCCTCTTCCAAGACATGGTGTCAAAGCAGTTTGCTATGGAAGAAGTAGGAGACCTCGGCCGCCGGGGGCCTGTTGCCATGCAACCCAACTCAGATCTCATCGTGACCAACGTGATCAGAGGGTCGGTCGGTCTCCTCCTTGAAGAAGCAGGTGTCAGTGAGGCGTTTGCTGATACGCAGCTGAAGGTCGTAGTTGACCATGTGGTGGACACTGTGATGGCGACAGCGGCGCCAGCAGCAGACGAGTTCGAGCAGGCCCTTGAAAGGATGGACCCTCGATTTCTGACCTCGTTAGGCGAGTTTTTCGAAGTCATGGACGAGCGGTCAGCCGTTCTACGACTTGTCGAATCTGAACGAGAGGTTGAGTTAAACGCAGACGCTATTCGCCGTGGCCGGGAGCGCGCAGGTGCTGCGACTATCCTCGACAGTGAAGAAGAAGAGATGATCGGCCGCATCTTCATCCTTCCTGCTGCCAGGCGTTTTGAACTGCGCGTGCTGCAGGAGGGGACGACCCTGGTGGGCGGCATTGCGCGCGCATTCTCTCAACCCGAGTTGGAGCGGGTAGTGTCGGCCGAAAATGTGGTTGGTGAGCTATGGCGAGTGCGCATCAAGACACGTACAGTCACCCGCCCGACACGGCCGCCGAAAGTTACCTACACACTTGTGGGACTTGTAGCCCCTGTTTAAAGGGAAGCGAACTGCATGCAGCCTGGAAGCTGCGCATTTGTTACACGGCTAAGCTGCCAATGCCAGAATGCCGGATGCCACATACCTCTCCGCTGCAACGACTGAAAAATAAGGCCATTGAGCTCGACCGGATCGATGTGGATTGCTACTACCGGCATGGACAGGATCCCAAGACAGCAATCCTTGGCCTCGGGAGAGCCAATGCGCGGTGGTGCTTCTTCGGCAGGGACCCCGGTGAACAGGAGGTGCGTCTTCAAAGACCGTTTGTTGGAGATGCTGGCCAGAAGATCCGCGCCATCATGGCCGAGTTCGGCCTGAGCGACGACGATATCTACTGGATGAACACAGTGCTGTTGACGCCGACCGAAAACTGACCATCTAGAAGTCGAAGTGCCGACTGAAAA
>NZ_JAOASO010000102.1 GCF_030158645.1 Hydrogenophaga sp.
TAGCTGCGATCAGCTGAGCCTCGTAGTATACATCAGTTTTTGCTGCGTTGTCAAAAAAATCAGATTTTTTATTTGATTTCTTCGCGCTGCTTTCGCTGCGTCTCCGTTGTCTTCTTGTGCCTTCCGGTGGAGGGCTGCTGTGTTCAGCGGAGCCTTGCAGTATATGCCAGATTTTGCGCCTCCGTCAAATGAACTGAAAAAAGTTTTGGAGACCGACCTCGGCTGCCTGCCTGCTTGTCGACGCCCGCACCAGTGCGTGCGTCAGGAGGCCTCTCACGACTTCTCTGCTCGACAGCACCGGTCTATATATAAGGGGCGCCTGCTCTCTTCTGGGGCGACTGGGATAATCGCGGCTCTTTTGTCTCAGGCTTTGCATGGCACTCATCACCCTTCAGAACGCACAGTTGGCCTACGGCCATGTGGCGCTCCTTGATCACACCGACTTTTCGCTGGAGTCCCAGGAACGGGTCGGCCTGATCGGACGCAACGGGACTGGCAAGTCTTCGTTGCTCAAGATACTGGCGTCGCTGGAGAAGCCTGACGACGGGACATTGCAAGTGCAGACCGGATTGCGGATCGCCTATGTCCCGCAAGAGCCCATTCTTGACCTGCAGTCATCCGTGTTCGAGGCGGCCAGCAAAGGCCTGGCCGACGCCCGTGCGGCGCGCGACCTGTATTTGAGCGGCGCCGACGGACTGGACCTTGATGTGTTGCAGAACCGCATTGAGGCGCTGGACGCCTGGAACTGGGAGCAACGGGTGGAGGAAACGCTGCACCGCCTGCATTTGGAGGGTGATGTGAAGGTGGGCGAGCTGTCGGGCGGCAACAAGAAGCGTGTGGCGCTGGCGCAAGCGCTGGTGAGCCGACCCGACGTGTTGTTGCTGGACGAGCCGACCAACCACCTGGATCTGGACAGCATCACCTGGCTGGAAGACCTGATGCTCGAATACAAGGGCAGCCTGGTGACGATCAGCCACGACCGGGCGTTTCTGGACCGCGTGGCCACGCGCATGGTGGAGCTCGACCGCGGCCGGCTGCTGAGCTACCCGGGCAATTTTGCGCAGTACCAGGTGCTGAAAGAAGAGCAGATGGCGCAGGAGGCGGTGATCAGTGCCCGCGCCGACAAACTGCTGGCCCAGGAAGAGGTGTGGATCCGCAAGGGCGTGGAAGCTCGGCGCACGCGTGCGCAGGGGCGCATCACGCGGCTGGAGCGCCTGCGCGAGCAGCGTGCGCAGCGCCGCGATGCGCTGGGCAGCGTGAAGCTGGAGGTGGCCAGCGGCAGCGCCAGCGGCAAGATCGTGGCGGAGCTGGAGAAGGTGACGCAATCGTTTCCCACCGCGTCGGGCGGTTTGCGCACCGTGGTTCGCGACTTCTCGGCAACCATCTTGCGCGGCGACAAGATCGGCCTGATCGGCCCCAACGGCGCAGGCAAGACCACGTTGCTCAAGATCATCCTGGGTGAACTCCTGCCCACCAGCGGTTCGGTGCGCCAGGGCAGCAAGGTCAGCGTGGCGTATTTCGACCAGATGCGCGACCAGCTGGATCTGGACGCCACGCTGGAAGACTTCATCAGCCCGGGCAGCGAGTGGATCGAGATCGGCAACAAGCGCACGCACGTGAAGAGCTACCTGAGCGACTTCCTGTTTTCGCCTGCCCGCGCCAATGCGCCGGTGCGCACGCTCTCGGGTGGCGAGCGCAACCGCCTGTTGCTGGCGCGCCTGTTTGCGCGCCCGGCCAACGTGCTGGTGCTGGACGAGCCGACCAACGATCTGGACATCGACACGCTGGAGCTGCTCGAAGACCTGCTCCAGCAATACGAAGGCACGGTGTTCCTGGTGAGCCACGACCGGCGTTTCCTGGACAACGTGGTCACGAGCACGCTGGTGTTCGAGGGCGAGGGCCGCTGGCGCGAGTACGTGGGCGATGTGCAGGACTGGATGACGCAGTCGGCGCGATCGGAGGCACTGCAGCGCGAGCGCGATGCGCAAAACACCGCACCGGTGGCCAAGGTGGCAGCTGCGCCGACGCCAGCCGCCGCTCCCGCCATTCCCATCAAAAAGAAGCTCAGCTACAAAGAACAGCGGGAGTTCGACGGTCTGCCTGCGCGCATCGCCGCCCTGGAGGCCGAACAGGCCAGCGTGGACAAGGAATTGGGCGGCGGTCAACTGTTCAACACCGATCCGGCGCGGGCCGCTCAACTTGGCGTGCGCCATGCCGATATCGAGGCTGAATGGCTTCGTGCGATGGAGCGCTGGGAGGTGCTTGGCGGAAGCTGATGCACCGGTCAGCCTGAGCCGACGCTGTACAACACCACACACAATGGCCCATGACACCTGACCGCCTGGCTCTGGATCTGCAGCGAGCGCTCAACGAGCTTGCGCAGGAGAAGGCGCGCACCCTGCAGCTGCTGTCCGAGGTGGAACGGCAGAACCGGGATCTGGACCGGCTGCGCAGTTCGGTGCACCGTGAGGCCAACAGCCGCCTGCTGGCCGAAGAGGCACTGGACGAAACGCGCGACCGGCTGCAGATGGCGGTGGACGCGGCCGGCCTGGCTTTGTGGGACTGGCAGCTGCCCTCCCCCCAGATGTTTCTCACGGCGCGCTGGGGCGAGTTGGTGGGGGACATTGGACGCGACGCCTATTGGGCGATCGAAGATCTCAAGGCGCGCCTTCACCCCGACGACGCACCGCTGCTGCAGAACGCCATGAGGGCGCTGCTCGATGGCCACGAGCAGCGCGCTGTGGTGCAGCACCGGGTGCGCACCGCCACCGGCTGGATGTGGACCGAGACCCACGGCATGGTGGCCGAGCACGACCCCAAGGGCAAGCCGCTGCGGCTCATGGGCACGCTGGCCGACATTGGCGAGCGCAAGCGCATTGAACAGGACGGCGCAAAGGCCCGGGAACTGGCCGAAAAAGCCAGCCGGGCCAAGAGTGAGTTCCTGGCCAACATCAGCCACGAAGTGCGCACGCCGCTCAACGCGCTGATGGGGCTCACCCGGATGCTCATGGATTCGCCGCTCAACGCCGAGCAGGCAAGCTGGCTCTCGCTGATGGACAGCTCGGCGCACTCGCTGTTGGTCTTGCTCAACGACATTCTGGACTTGTCGCGCATCGAAGCGGGCAAACTGGACATCGAGCACACGCGCTTCGACCTGCACCGTGCGCTGAAAGACGCGTCGGGCCCCTACGCCGAACAGGCTCGGTCCAAACCGCTGAGCTTCCAACTGGCCCTGGATCCGGACCTGCCGCAATGGGTCATGGGCGACCCGGGACGGCTGGGCCAGGTGGTGGGCAACCTGTTGTCCAACGCGATCAAGTTCACCCCGCGCAACGGGCGCATCGACGTGTCGGTGTCCTGCCCGACTCCGACAGGCTCGGGACAGCCACAGCTGCAACTCAAGGTGCAGGACAGCGGCGTGGGCATCGGCCGCAAGCAGCAGGCCACGATCTTCGAGGCTTTTACCCAGGCCGATGCGTCCACCGCGCGCCGCTATGGCGGCAGCGGCCTCGGACTGGCCATCTGCGCCCGACTGGCGGGCCTCATGGGCGGCCGCATCGGCCTGCAGAGCGAGCTCGGCCAGGGCAGCACCTTCACGCTGACGCTGCCGTTGCACGAAGCCCCGGTGGACAACAGCGGCCCCTTGAGCGCGCCGATGGAGCTGATGGAAATCGCCGATGCCGGGCCGCGCTACGCCGGCATGGTGGTGCTGCTCGCCGAAGACCACCCGGTGAACGAGATGATGCTGCGCCTGCTGTTGCTGCGCCTGGGCTGCATCGTCCGCGTGGCGCGGGGTGGTGCGCAGGCGGTGGCACAATGGGAGCAAGGCGGCATCGACCTGGTGCTGATGGATGTGCAGATGCCGGGCATGAGCGGCCTGCAGGCCACGCAGATGATCCGCGAGGCGGAAAGCCGGCGCCGCCTCAAACGCACGCCGATCGTGGCGGTGACGGCCAACGCGATGGCCGGCGATCGCCAGGCCTGCCTGGCCGCAGGGATGGACGGCTACACGCCCAAACCGGTGAGCCCGCAGGCCCTGATGCAGGAGATGGACCGGGTGCTGGCGGTGCTGGCCTCGGGGCAACCGCCTGCGGCACCTGCGCTGCCGGTGGACGCACCCACGGCGCAGACCGCCCCCACCCGCCCGGCGGCTTCGCCCGAAGCGCTGGACGTCGACAAACTGCGCCGACGCCTGGATGGCGACGAGGACACCTTGCGCCAGCTGGCACTGGCCATGCGTGGTGACCTGATGTCCCGCCTCGCCGACATGCAACGGGCACTGGAAGCGAAGGACGCCGCCGCCGCTGTGGCCCACGCCCACGGCCTCAAGGGTTCGCTGGGCAGCATGACGGCCGAGCGCGGCGCGCGTTTGGCCAAGGGGCTGGAACTGGCCGCGCGGGCTGGTGACTGGAGCCTGTTTGGCCGGGCCTTGCCGCTGATGCAGGCCGAAGCGCGCCAGATCGACCGCGTGCTCGCCCGCATCCTGGACACCGGTGGCAGCGATCTGTTCGGCAACACCGAGCCACCGATCACGGTGTACTGAAACCCTGTCCGGTCCGGGTGAGCCGACCGAACACGCGCCAGAACGCGGCGTCCTGCGTGGTCGCGAAGTTGATGCGCATCAGCGTGCTGGGCGCGCGCGCTGCGTGGAACAGGGCGCCGGGTGCGATCAGGTAGCCCTCGTCCAGCATGCGCTGCGCCAGCGCGTCGGTGTCCACCCCCGTGTCGACCCAGCCAAACAAACCCACCGGTTCGGCCGCGAACGTGCAGCCCGCCGCCAGCGCCAGCTTCACGCTGCGGGCACGGGCCGCGTCCAGCCGGGTGCGGATGCGCTCGGCATGACGGCGCAACTGGCCTTGTTCGATGCACAACGCCAGGGCCTTTTCCAGCAGCGCAGGCGTGGTGAGCGTGCTCAGCAGCTTGGTGTCGAGCAAGGGCTCCACCAGCGCGGGTGGTGCGGCCAGGTAACCGATGCGCCAGTTGGGCGCGAGGATCTTGGCAAAGCCGCTCACGTAGATGGTGCGCTGCAGGCCGTCGAGCGCACTCAGGCGGGTGGCGTGTTCGGGCGCGATGTGGCTGTAGGTGTCGTCCTCGACGATGTGGAAGTTGTGCTGGTTGGCCAGCTGCAGCAGCCGGTGCGCGCTGCCGGGCGAGAGACAGTAACCGGTGGGGTTGTGGAACACGCTCACGCTCACGTAGAGCTTGGGCTGATGCACCTCGCAATACTGGGCCATCACATCCAGGTCGGGTCCGTCGGCGCGCCGCGGCACCGGCAGGATGCGCATGCCGAGTGCGGCCAGGCGCGCGAACTCCACCGCCCAGCCCGGCTCCTCCACCATCACCGGATCGCCCGCGCGCAGCAGGGTGCGGCTCACGATGTCCAGCGCGTGCGTGGCGCCCACGGTGGTGATGATGTGGTCGGGCTCGGTGTGGATGCTCAGCGTGCCAAGCTTTTG
This sequence comes from Hydrogenophaga sp., assembly GCF_030158645.1. Classification (GTDB taxonomy): domain Bacteria; phylum Pseudomonadota; class Gammaproteobacteria; order Burkholderiales; family Burkholderiaceae_C; genus Hydrogenophaga. The sequence continues at coordinate 5,457 of NZ_JAOASO010000102.1, forward strand.
CGCCAGCACCCGGCGCAGGCCGCTGTCGCCCAGCGGCTCGCCGTACTGGAGAGAAACATCTTGCAGCGCGCGCGTGCTGGTGACCTTGCGCACCGCCGCCGGCATGAAGGTGGATTCCAGCCACTCCGGCGGGAACACGCCCATGCCCGGGTGCGGCTTGTCGCTGACCTTGTGGAACATGCCGCGGATGAGCGCGGTGGCGTTGACAGGGGATACACCGGCGCGCGTCGCCGCCTTGGCCTCGGCGACGGCACCCTCACCGCGCGCGGTGGGCATCTCGCGCACAAAGAACCCGCGGTTCTTGCGCGCGTGCACCAGGCCCTGGGCCAGCAGCTGGTCGTAAGCCGCGACCACCGTGGCCGTGCTCACGTTGTGCTGCCCGGCGCACTGGCGCACCGAGGGCAGGCGCGCACCCGGCGCCAGCAGGCGGCTGCGGATGCGGTCGGCAAAACGCGCGGCGAGTTGTTCGGTCAACGACTGCGCGGAGGTCTTCATCAGCATGGTGGGGCATCCTCGGGGACGGGTCTGTACTGCCGGAGCTTCCAATACAGATGTCCAACTGCGCTGGCCAACTGTATTGGTGGTGTATTCAACCGAAAGATTACATTGATCCTCCCGCACTGACAAGCAACACCCCGCCCCCCATGAGCGCCACCGAGTTGACCGCCCTGCTCCTGTTCTGCACAGCGATGAGTTTTTCGCCGGGGCCGAACACCACGCTGTCCACCGCACTGGCGGCCAACCTCGGTCTGCGGCGCGCGCTGCGCTTTTGCTTCGCCGTGCCCACCGGCTGGACGCTGCTCATGCTGGCCTGCGGCCTCGGGCTGGGCGCGCTGGTGATGGGTGTGCCGGCGCTGCGCTGGGGCGTGAAACTGCTGGGCGTGGTCTACATGCTGTGGCTGGCCTGGAAGCTGGCGGGGGCGGCCCAGCTGTCGGACGTCGACGCCTCGCGCCTCAACGTCACCTTTCTGCAAGGTGTGGGCCTGCAGTTCCTCAACATCAAGGCCTGGATGCTGGCGCTCACGCTCACCGCGGGCTGGGTCGTCAACGCCAGCGGACAACCCGCCACCAATCCCGGCGAGCGGCTGGCCATCATCTGCGGCGTGATGGTGGTCTTCGCCTTCGTCAGCAACTTCACCTACGCCGTGGCTGGATCGCTCTTGCGCGAGTGGCTCACGCAGGGACGTCGTCTGGCCTGGTTCAACCGCGCGCTGGCCGCCGTGCTGGTGGCCACCGCCCTCTGGATGCTCACGGTATGAACGCACACACCCTCGCCACCCCACGCTGGATCGACCGGCCCACCAACCAGGGTCTGTTGCTGGGCCTGCTCGGCGTGACCATCTTCGCGCTCACCCTGCCCATGACGCGCCTGGCCGTGGGCACGGTGGACGCACCGCAGATGTCGGGCGTGTTCGTGGCGCTCGGCCGGGCGGTGGTGGCGGCGCTGCTCTCCATCGCGTTCCTGATCGCCACGCGCGCACCCTGGCCCCGGCGCGAGGACCTCCTGCCCCTGGCCATCACCGCGGGTGGCGTGGTGTTCGGTTTTCCGCTGTTCACCTCGGTCGCCATGCGCTACGTGGAAGCGGTGCACGCCAGCGTGATCGTGGGCGTGCTGCCGCTGGCCACCGCCGCGGTGGGTGCGCTGCTGCACCGCCAGCGCCCCTCCACCGGTTTCTGGGTCTGCGCCGCGCTGGGCAGCGCGCTGGTGGTGGGCTTTGCGGTGCTGCGCTCGGGCAGCGCGGGCCTGACCATCCACCCGGCCGACGCGCTGCTGCTCGCGGCCATGCTGTGCGCTGCGGTGGGCTATGGCTTTGGTGCGCGGCTGTCCCAACGCATGCGCGCCGAACACGTGATCTGCTGGGCGCTGGTGATCGCATTGCCGCTCACCCTGCCGATCGCCGCCTTCAACCGACCGCAGGCCGCGCTGCCCGCATCGGCCTGGTGGGGCTTCGCCTACACCGCCGTGTTTTCCATGTGGCTCGGCTTCTTCGCCTGGTACCGGGGTCTCGCCCTGGGTGGCACGGTGCGCGTGAGCCAAGTGCAGCTGGTGCAGCCTTTCCTCGGCATGCTGTTTGCCGTGCCGCTGCTCGGCGAGCGGCTGGACGCGGTCACACTGGGTTTTGCCGTGGCCGTGATCGCCACCGTTTTCATCGGCAAGAGAATGCCGGTACACGCCACCGCACCCGCCCCACGGATTTGAACGGAGAACGCCATGAAGCCCAACGACCTGCCCACCACCCCGTCCACCGCCAGCCCCTGGACCCTGGCGCGCCGCGCCGAGCGCATGAACCCGTCGGTCATCCGCGAGCTGCTCAAGCTCACCGAGCGCCCGGGCATCATCAGTTTCGCCGGTGGCCTGCCCTCGCCCGACACCTTCCCCATCGAAGCCATGCGCGAAGCCTGCGACCGCGTGCTGATCGAGGACGGCCGCAGCGCGCTGCAGTACGCCGCGAGCGAAGGCTACGGCCCGCTGCGCGAGTGGGTCGCGGCCAGCCTGCCCTGGGCGGTGGACCCGGCGCAGGTGCTCATCACCACCGGCAGCCAGCAGGGCCTGGACCTGGTGGCCAAGGTGCTGATCGACAGCGGCAGCCGCGTGCTGGTGGAAACACCCACCTACCTCGGCGCGCTGCAGGCGTTTGCGCCCATGGAGCCGCAGATCGAGGGCGTGGCCAGCGATGCCGGGGGCGTGGACGTGGACGCCCTGCTGCAACAACTGGGCGCGGGCGACGACCAGCCCGAGAGCATGGAGCGCCGCCGCCTGCTCACGCTCGACCTCGACCCCGCCAGCAGCCCGGCTGCGGCGCCGCGCTTCCTCTACGTGCTGCCCAACTTCCAGAACCCGACCGGCCGCAGCATGGGCCTGGCGCGCCGTCAGGCGCTGGTGGACGCGGCCGCCCGCGTGGGTCTGCCGCTGGTGGAAGACAACCCCTACGGCGACCTGTGGTTCGACCAGCCGCCGCCCACGCCACTGACCGCGCTCAACCCCGAAGGCTGCATCTACCTCGGGTCGTTCTCCAAGATCCTCGCGCCCGGCTTGCGCCTGGGTTTCATGGTGGCGCCCGCGAGCATCTACCCCAAGCTGCTGCAGGCCAAGCAGGCCGCCGACCTGCACAGCCCCAGCTTCAACCAGCGCGTGGTGGCCGAGGTCCTGAAAGACGGTTTTCTGGACCGCCACGTGCCCACCATTCGCGCGCTCTACAAGCGCCAGTGCCAGGCCATGCTGGCCGCGCTGCGCACCGAGATGGCGGGTCTGGACGTGCAATGGAACGAACCCGACGGCGGCATGTTCCTCTGGGTGCGGCTGCCCGAGGGCATGAACGCCACCGAGCTGCTGCCCAAGGCGGTGGAGCACGGCGTGGCCTTCGTGCCGGGCAGCGCCTTCTACGCCGACCACGCCGACCCGCGCACCCTGCGCCTGAGCTTTGTCACCGCCACGGTAGAGCAGATGGGTGTGGGCATCGCGGCCCTGGCGCGCGCCATCCTCGAGCAACACACCGCCTGACCATGCTGCACCTCTGGGGCCGCCTGAGTTCGATCAATGTGCGCAAGGTGGTGCTGTGCGCGCAGGTGCTCGGCATCGAACTGCCGCGCACCGACGCGGGCCTGACCTTTGGCGTGGTGGACACACCCGACTACCGCGCGGCCAATCCCAACGGCCTGGTGCCGCTGCTGCGCGACGGTGACTTCACGCTGTGGGAGTCGAACGCAATCGTGCGCTACCTGTGTGCTCGCGAGGGTCGTTTGTATCCCAGCGACTTGCAACAACGCTTCAATGCCGAACGTTGGATGGACTGGCAGCAGACCACGCTCAACCCCGCCGGCAGCCCCGGCTTCAAGCAGTGGATACGCGTGGCCCCCGCGCAGCGCGACGCTGGCGTGATCGCGCAATCGGTGGCCGCCACCGAACCGCTGTTCGCCATGCTCGACGAGCACCTCTCGCGTCAGGCCTTCATGGCCGGCGACGCACTCACCATGGCCGACATCCCCATCGCCTGCGAGGTGCACCGCTGGTGGGGCCTGCCGCAACCGCGTCCCGCCTGGCCCCACCTCGAACGCTGGTACGCCGCCTTGCTGACCCTGCCCGCAAGCCGCGGTGTGCTCGACCTGCCTTTGTCCTGAACCGGAACCCGCCATGACCTCACGCGCATTTCAACAAATCGACGTGTTCACGGACACCCCCTACCTCGGCAACCCGCTGGCTGTGGTGCTCGACGGCAGCGGCCTCACCACCGAGGCCATGCAGCGCTTCACCGACTGGACCAACCTCTCGGAATGCACCTTCGTGCTGCCGCCCACCCACGCCGAGGCCGACTACCGCGTGCGCATCTTCTGCCCGGGCCGCGAGCTGCCGTTCGCCGGCCACCCCACGCTGGGCACCTGCCATGCGTGGCTGCAAGCCGGTGGACAACCGCGCGGTGAACACGTGGTGCAGGAGTGCGGCGTGGGCCTGGTATCGATCAAACGCGATGGCGCCCGGCTGGCGTTTGCCGCGCCACCCTTGCGCCGCAGCGGGCCGCTCGACGAAGCCGACGTGGCGCTGATTGCGCGAGGCCTGGGCATCGCACGCGACGCCATCGTGGCGCACGCCTGGTGCGAAAACGGCCCACCCTGGCGCGGCGTGATGCTGCGCACCGCGGCCCAGGTGCTGGCCCTGAAGCCCAACGCCACGGTGCTCGCGGGGCTCGACATCGGCGTGGTCGCGCCGCAACCCGCCGACGCAGACACGGCGTTTGAAGTGCGCGCCTTTTTCCACACGCACGACACGCTGAGCGAAGACCCGGTGACGGGCAGCCTGAATGCCGCCGTGGCGCAGTGGCTCATCGGCGCCGGGCTCGCACCCGACCGCTACGTGGCGGCGCAAGGCACGGCCATGGGCCGCGCCGGGCGGGTGCACATCGAACGCGATGCCGGCGGCACCATCTGGGTCGGCGGTGCGTCGGTCACCTGCATCAGCGGTCAGGTCGTGCTGTGACGCCGCGCATCGACCACCTGGTGGTGGCCGCGCGCACGCTCGACGAGGGCGTGAGCTGGTGCGAAACCACGCTGGGTGTGACACCCGGCCCGGGCGGTGAACACCCTTTGTTCGGCACCCACAACCGGCTGCTCAAGCTCGACGATGGCAGCGACAAGCCGCCGTATCTGGAGATCATCGCCATCGACCCAAAGGCCACGCCCACGCGCGGCGCCGGGCTCAAGCGCTGGTTCGACCTGGACGACGCAGCACTGCAGGCGCGGCTGGCGCAAGGCGGACCGCAGCTGGTGCACTGGGTGGCGAGCGTGCCCGACATCGACGCCGCCCTCGCCGCCCTGCAAGCGATCGGCATCCAGCGCGGCCCCGTGGTCAGCGCCTCGCGTCAAACAGCGCACGGCCTGCTGCAATGGCGCATCAGCGTGCGCGACGACGGCCAGCGGCTCTTCAACGGGGTGCTGCCCACGCTCATCGAGTGGGGCTCGGCGCATCCCACGCAACACATGCCGGCCAGCGGCATCGCGCTGCGCCAGCTGCGGCTGCGGCACGCCGGTGCGGCCGGCTTGCGCGCTGCCCTGCAGGCATTGGGTCTGCAAGGCATGAGCGTCGCGGACGGTCCCGCCGGCGTCTCAGCCGAGCTCGACGCCCCGGCGCGGGGTCGGATCGAGTTGCTTTCCCCGCCTTGAACCGTTCAAACCGGCTCTGAACGGACCAGGCGCGCCACGACTTCGCAGAACGCTTCCACCGCGTCTGTCTTGAACACCACCTCGCGCACGCCCGCCGCTTTGGCTTCTTCCTGCAGCTCGTCGGTGATGTAGCCCGACGCCACGGCCACCGGCAGGTTCGGATTGATGTCGAGCACGGCCTTGGCCACTTCCAGACCCGACATGCCGGGCATGTTGAAGTCGGTCAGCAGCAGCTGGAACCCCTCGGGCGACGCGCGCACCGCGTCGATGGCCTGGGTCTGCGAAGTGACCGCTGTCACACGGTAGCCCCGGCGCTCCAGCAGGCGCCGCACCAGAAACACCAACGTGTCGTCGTCGTCGAGGTACAGGATGTGGGGGGGAACCGCGGAGGGATGTTCGGCCATGGCTGGATCGGATGGGGTGCTGGGAACGGTCGGGAGGGATGTTGCGTTGCAACCCATTGTGCCGGGTTCGTGCGGCAACGACGCGGTGTCTGACTCAACCTGCAGGGCGGGTTCGGCGACAGCGGCGGGGAAAAAGAGGGTGAATTCGGTGCCGCGACCGGGCTCGCTGTGCACTTCGATGGCGCCGGCGTGGACCTGCACGATGCCCAGCACCACCGGCAGACCCAGGCCCGTTCCCTGACCCACCGCCTTGGTGGTGAAGAAGGGCTCGAAGATCCGGTTGCGCACGGCCTCGTCCATGCCACGGCCGTTGTCGCTCACGCGCAGGCGCACCGCATCAACGCCCAGGCGCGCGCAGGTCTGGGCCAGTTCGGCGGGCAACAACGGCGAGTGGTTGGGCAAGGTGTCGATGCGCCATTCGATGCGCCCGGAGCGGCCATCCAGCGCGTGGATGGCGTTGGTGCAGAGGTTGACCATCACCTGCCCGATCTGCGTGGCGTCGGCCTCGATGCAGGGGGTATCGGGTGCGCACACCTGCACCAGTTCGACCTGGGGCGGCAAGGCGCCACGCAAGAGCGTGCACGACTCCGCCAGGATGGCGCACACGCTCACCCGGGTTCGTTCCACCGGTTGCTGGCGGCTGAACGCGAGGATCTGGCGCACCAGCTCACGCCCGCGGCGCGCAGCGGTGCTGATTTCGTGCAGGCTCTCGCGCGCGCTGGCGTTCTCCCGGAGGTCCTGGCGCGCCAGATCGGCGTTGCCCAGGATCGCGGCCAGGATGTTGTTGAAGTCGTGCGCCACCCCGCCGGCCAGCGTGCCCAGCGCTTCCATCTTCTGCGACTGCGCGAGCTGCGCCTGCAGGTGCTTCTGCTGGGCCTGCGCGTTCTTGAGCGAGGTGATGTCGATGAAGGTGAGCACCACATGGCGCAGACCGCCCTGCGCGTTGTTCTCGGGATGGGCGTTGCACAGCGCCCAGTGCACCTCCTGGCCCGCACCTTGGGGCATGCCGATCACCACGCTGCGCACCGGCATTCCGGTGGCCAGCACGCGTTCAAAGGGCATTTCGTGACGGCGCATCGGCTGGCCGTCTTCCCGGAGCATCTGCCAGCCCTCCACCGACGGCTCGGGCAGTGCACTGTTGGCCCCACCCTCGCTCCAGCCCAGAAAGCGCCGGGCAGCGGTGTTGATGCTGGACAAGGTGTGGTCGGGGCGGAACACGATCACACCGGCGCTGAGGTTGTCGACCAGGGCGCGCGAATCCGCTTCGCGCATCAGCAGGCCCTGGCGCGCCTTGTCGCCATCCAGCCGCAACCGGTACGACACCAGCGCGCCGTACAGCACCACCCGCAGCAGTTTGGTGAGCAGGAAGAAAAAGACGAACGGCGGTGTCACCTCGTCCTGCGACAGGTCGAGCGCCTGCAAGCTGATGGCAAAAGCCACAACGCCGCTGAATTCGACGGCGGTGAGCCATTTCAGTGCCTGCATCTCGGGCACCCGGCGCTGCGGGTCGGCGCGCCGGATCTCCACGTAGGAGAACATGGTGATGCAGATCATCGACGCGGTGAACACCGCCTGGCGAACGGGCTGCAGGTCCCATTCGACCAGGAAGAACAGCGTCACGCAGAAAAATGCGAACGACGCCGAGACGATGGGCAACAGCGGGCGGGACACACCCACGTAGCTGCGAAACCCCAGCCAGGCGCACAGCGCGCTGACCATGAGCGCGGTGTTGCCCAGCGGAAAGGTCAACACGTCCGGCAAGGTACCGCGCGACCACAGCATCACCGAGCCCAGGATGCCCAGCACCGACGACAGCGACCACCATCCCGGACCACCGATGGCGGGATAACGGCGCATCTGCGCCCAGAAGGCCAGCGCGATGATGACATCGATGCCCACCCGCAGAGCCAGCAGGGTCGGCAGGTCAAAAAGCATGGGCGCAGGAGTGAGTCGACATAGCAGAAGATTGAAGCACAGGCGTCCCGCCGCAGCGGGCTGAAAAGCGGCACAAAGGCAGGGGTGTTCGGCGCAACCAGCCCCCCCGCGCAGACGCCTGCGCGACTGCGCGGGGGCGCCCAGTCGCTGCCGGGACAAAGCGTCGTCAAGCCGCTGTTCCAGAATGCCGCCCATGGGAACGCTCTACCTTGTGCGCCACGGCCAGGCCTCGTTTGGTGCCGACGACTACGACCAGCTCAGCGACATGGGCCAGCGCCAGAGCCGCCGGCTCGGTGAGCACTGGGCCGAGCGCGGCGTGGTGTTTGATGCCGTGATCACCGGCACGCTCAAACGCCACGCCCAGACCTGGGCCGGCATCGCCGAAGGCGCGAAGCTGAGCCACGAACCGCTGGCCTGGCCCGGTCTCAACGAGTACGACAGCGAGGCCGTGATTCGCGCGATCCACCCGCACCCGCTGCAGAAACCGCGCAGCGCCGAAGAAGCGCCCGAGCTCTACCGCCACCACTTCCGGCTGCTGCGAGACGGCCTCACACAATGGATGGCCGGCACCGTGAGCCCGCAGGGCATGCCGAGCTACACCGAGTTTGTGCGCGGCGTCACCAGCGCACTGGACCATGTGCGGGCCAGGCACTTTGAGCAGAACGTGTTGCTGGTCTCCAGCGGCGGGCCGATCTCCACCGCCGTGGGCCATGTGCTGGGCCTGAGCCCCGAGGCCACGATCGAGCTGAACCTGCGCATCCGCAACAGCGCGGTGACCGAGTTCCAGTTCAACCCCAAGCGGCACACGCTGCTGACCTACAACACGCTGCCGCATCTGGACCACCAGGACTACAAGTCTTGGATCACCTATGCATGACCCGGTGCTTCAGGCCTTCGGGATGAACGCCGTCCCATCGGTCAGCGTGTCGTCCGGCAGCTGATCGATCTCGCTCAACAAACGCGCCAGCGATCGCCCCGCCGCCTGCAGCAACGCACGGCCCTTTTCGGCCGTGGCCGCGGCAGCGTTGCCCACGGCACCGTGGGCGTTGTAGTCCTGCATCTGCCAGCCCAGCTTGGCGCTCTTGCCGTTGCCCAGGATGCCGAATCGACCGGCACGGTCTTGGGATTTCGACGCGAAGTTCGCAGCGTGTTCCATGCGCACCCGCTCGGGTGCAATCGCCAGCATCAGCGAGGTTTCGATCTCGCCGCCGTGGATGCCGAAGCGGTGCTCTTCGGTGCTGAACATCGCGTTCAGGTCGCGGCCTTCATCGTCCAGCAGCGGCAAATGAAACCAGTTCACGCTGTAGACCAGCATGCCCAGCCGCGCCCGCAGGTCGCGCGCCACCACATCGAGCAGACCCACCTGCCCGCCGTGCGCGTTGAACAGCACCAGCTTCTTCACACCGCTGGCCGCCACGCACTCGCCGATTTCGGTCCACAGGCGCAGCACGGTCTCGGCCTTGAGCGTGAGCGTGCCGCCGAACGCGGTGTGCTCCGGCGAATAGCCCACCGCCTGCGTGGGCAAGAAGAGCGCGGGCAGATCAGGTGCGATGTGGGGCAGGCTCGCGGCCACCACCCCGTTGGCAATGTCGGTGTCCACCGACAGCGGCAGGTGCGGGCCGTGCTGCTCGATCGCGGCCACGGGCAGCACGGCGATGGTGCGGGCCAGGTCCAGCGCCGCGACGTCGGCGGTCGAGAGGTCGGACCAGAATCGGGTGGAGCTTGTCATCCACCGATCTTACGGTCGCACACCGCCTGTGGCGCGGCGGGGCGCCGCCGCCGTGGTCCCCGGTCGGGCCCATGAACGCCTTCCTGCGGGGCAAACAGCACTGACTTATATTCAAACGGCGCCGCGAATGGCCACCCGAGGAACTTGGGCGGGCGCCGCCGCTCACATCCCTCGTCTGTTCTCCCACGCCCGATCCCGACCCTGATGCCGCCCACCACTGCCTTTCGCGCTTCCGCCGCCCTTCGCCTGTTCGGCGCCTGGCTGCTCGCCGTCGCGCTCCCCTTGGGCGCGGCCGCCCAGAGTCTGCTGGGCAACCCGGCCGCCAGCGCGACCGTGGTGCAGAGCGACCAGGCGCGCGCCGAGATCGTGGCGCACGCACCCGACGGCGCCGGGCCGGGTCAGAAAATCTGGGTTGGCCTGCAGCTCACCCACGCACCCGAGTGGCACACCTACTGGAAGAACGCCGGCGACTCCGGCCTGCCCACCGAACTGCGCTGGACCCTGCCGCCCGGTGTGAGCGCCGGCGAGATCGCCTGGCCCACGCCACGCAAGTTCCCCATCGGCAACCTCGCCAACTATGGCTATGACGGCACCGTGGTGCTGCCGGTGCCGCTGACCGTGGGCCCCGATTTCAAAGGCGATGCGATCAACGTGCAGCTCTACGCCGCCTGGCTGGTCTGCCGCAAGGAATGCATCCCCGAAGAGGGCAACTTCACGCTGAACATTCCGGTCAACGGATCCACGGGCAGCGCTGGTGCGGCGTTCGCAGCCAGCTTTGACGCCGCGCCCAAGGACCAACCCGCCGCCGGCAGCCAGTTGCAGCCCGAAGACGGCTTTCTCAACGTGTCGCTGACCCAGCTGCCCGCCGCCTGGCGCGGGAAGGCGCTGGAGTTCTATCCCGAGACCACCGGCCTGATCGAACCTGGCTCACCCTGGACCCAGGCCTGGGACGGCGAGCGGTGGACCGCGCGTGTGCCGCTCTCACCCCACCGCAGCGAGAGCCCCACACAGCTCGCGCTGGTGGTGGCCGAGGCCAACCCGCCCGGCTCCGGTCCGGGCCTGGCCGGTGCGCGGCTCGACGTGCCGGTGCAAGGCGCCTGGCCCGCGCCAGCGCCGCTGCCGGCCGCCGTGCCCGACGCCTTGCAGGCCGCGCTGGACGCCAACGCCGCGCGCGCCGCCGCACCGGTGAGCAGCGCCAGCTCGCTCACGCTGGGTGCCGCCTTGCTGGGCGCCCTGCTCGGCGGCCTGATCCTCAACCTCATGCCCTGTGTGTTCCCGGTGCTCGCCATCAAGGTCATGGCGTTCGCCAAACACGCCAACGACCGCCCGGCCCACCGCGCCAATGGCCTGGCCTACACCGCCGGCGTGGTGCTCTCATTCACCGCGCTCGGCGCCTTGCTGCTGGGCCTGCGCGCCGCCGGCGAACAACTGGGCTGGGGCTTTCAGCTGCAAAGCCCCACGGTGGTGGCGGGCCTGGCCGTGCTGTTCACGCTGATCGGCCTGAACTTGGCCGGTTTGTTCGAGTTCGGCAACGTGCTCCCGAGCCGCCTGGCCACCCTGCAGGCCAAAAACCCGACGGTGGACGCTTTCCTCACCGGCGTGCTGGCCACGGCGATCGCCTCGCCCTGCACCGCCCCGTTCATGGGAGCCTCGCTGGGCCTGGCCATCGGCCTGCCGGCCGCGCAGGCGCTGGCCGTGTTCGCGGTGCTCGGCCTGGGCATGGCCCTGCCCTACCTGGCGGCCAGCTGGATACCGGCGGTGGCGCGCGCCCTGCCCCGCCCCGGTGCGTGGATGGACACCTTCCGCCGCGGCATGGCCTTCCCGATGTTCGCCACCGTGGTCTGGCTCTTGTGGGTGCTGGGCCAGCAAAGCGGCATCGACGGCGCGGCCGGCTTGCTCATGCTGCTGGTGGTGCTCGCACTGCTGGTCTGGTCGCTCGGTCTGCGCGGCAAAAGCCGTGCAGCCTTGTCTGTTGTGTCGCTCGCCGGCCTGGTCTGGCTGGGCTGGACGCTCGGTCCCAACGTCACGCGCCTGCAAGAACCCTCGCCCGGCCAAGCCGTGGCGACCTCGCAGGCCGGCGTGAGCTGGCAGGCCTGGAGCCCCGAAACACAGGCCGCGCTGGTGGCCGAAGGCCGTCCGGTGTTTGTGGACTTCACCGCCGCCTGGTGCGTGACCTGCCAGTACAACAAGCGCACGACGCTGGCCGACGCCGCCGTGCTGGGCGACATGGCCGGCAAGAACGTGGCCCTGCTGCGCGCCGACTGGACGCGCCGCGACCCGGCCGTGACCGCCGCGCTGGCCACCCTGGGACGCAACGGCGTGCCCGTGTACGCGATTTACAAGAATGGGCAGGCACCCCAGGTGCTGTCCGAAGTGTTGAGTGTGGAGGAGGTCCGCGCGGCGTTGTCCCGGCTCTGAGCCTGGGCCATCGCCTTCATTGTTCCGCCATCAGGAGTCTTCACCATGCAACGCCGTCCCGTCATCGCCCTCGCTGCACTCTCGCCCTTTGCCAGCCTGCTGCTGCCCGCCACCGCCCAGGCCGCCACGGTGGGCCAGCCCGCACCCGACTTCACCCTGATGGACACCGCCGGCCAGCCGGTGAAGCTGTCGCAGTTCAAGGGCAAGCCGGTGGTGCTGGAGTGGAACAACCCGGGCTGCCCGTTTGTGAAGAAGCACTACCAGGGCAACATGCAGACGCTGCAAAAAGAGGTGGTGGCGCAGGGCGGCGTGTGGCTGGCCATCAACTCCACGCGCGACGACAGCGGCGACTACATGAGCCCCGCGCAACTCGGCCGCTGGATGACCGAGCAGAAAGCCAGCCCCACCGCCACCCTGATGGACGAAGACGGCAAGGTTGGCCAGTCCTTTGCTGCGCGCGTCACGCCGCACATGTACATCGTCAACGCGCAGGGCGTGCTGGTGTACGCCGGCGGCATCGACAGCATCGCCTCGGCCCGCGTGGACGACATCCCCAAGGCCACGAACTACGTGCGCCAGGCCATGGCCGAGATCAAGGCCGGCAAGCCGGTGAGCGTGGCGAACAGCCGGGCTTACGGCTGCAGCATCAAGTACCAGATCGCATAACCCCCCGCGGCGCCTTCGGCGCCACCCCCCTGAAAGGGGGGCGACAACTGGGGCCGGCGGAGCCGGACCCGCGTTGTCTCTGGTACGGCGCTGCTGCTTTGGTGACGGGTCGCGCTACCGGGAACCGCTGCGCGGGTTAATCTCTGTCACCTCTTCTGCCACCTCCACGCCCGCCCATGCCATTCGCACCACTCCAGAACGACACCTTCATTCGCGCCTGCCTGCGCCAGTCCACCGACCACACGCCCGTGTGGCTCATGCGCCAGGCGGGACGCTATTTGCCCGAGTACTGCGCCACGCGCGCCAAGGCCGGCAGTTTCATGGGGCTGGCGACCAATGTGGACTACGCCACCGAAGTCACCCTCCAGCCGCTGGAGCGCTATGCGCTGGACGCGGCCATTTTGTTCAGCGACATCCTCACCGTGCCCGACGCCATGGGCCTGGGCCTGTCGTTCGCCCTCGGCGAGGGCCCCAAGTTCGCCAAGACCGTGCGCACCGAAGCCGACGTGGACGCGCTGGCCGTGCCCGACATGAACAAGCTGCGCTACGTGTTCGACGCGGTCACGTCCATCCGCAAGGCCTTGAACGGCCGCGTGCCGCTGATCGGCTTCTCCGGCAGCCCCTGGACGCTGGCCTGCTACATGGTCGAGGGCGGCGGCTCGGACGACTACCGCGCGGTCAAGACGCTGATGTACAGCCGCCCCGACCTGATGCACCGCATCCTGGCCATCAACGCCGACGCGGTGGCGGCCTACCTGAATGCACAGATCGACGCCGGCGCGCAGGCCGTGATGGTGTTCGACAGCTGGGGCGGCGTGCTGGCCGACGGCAACTTCCAGGACTTCAGCCTGACCTACACCAAGCGCGTGCTGGCCCAGCTCAAGCGCGAGCACGAGGGCGTGGTGATCCCGCGCATCGTCTTCACCAAGGGCGGCGGGCTGTGGCTGGACGACATGAAGGCGCTGGACTGCCACGCACTCGGCCTGGACTGGACGGTGAACCTGGCCAAGGCCCGTGCCCAAGTGGGCGAAGGCCCGCAGGGCAAGGCACTGCAGGGCAACATCGATCCCAACGTGCTGTTTGCGCAGCCCGGGCAGATCGACGCCGAAGTGGCCCGCGTGCTGGAGAGTTTTGGCCCGCCCCACCAGGGCCCGGGCACGGGCGCCACCCACATCTTCAACCTGGGCCACGGCATCAGCCAGTACACACCGCCCGACCATGTGTCGGCTCTGGTGAACGCGGTGCATTCGCATTCGAAACGCCTGCGCGCAGCCTGAGAAACGCCGGTCTGTGTCGCCCGCGCTGCTCCCGTTTTGGAAGCTTCACGGGCCATCGGGCTGCGGCATGCGATGAAGGGCCCAGGGATTCAGAGGTAGCCCGAAAGGCGTCATGAATCCGTCATTTCCCCTGGCGGTGACGGGTCAATAACACAAAAATTGCCGAAAAACGCACTTGACAAGCCTCACTTATGCACAAATTTTGTGCTGCGGTGCGCCATACCATCCCCGGCCCCTCCTGGGCGACACACCCCACGGGATTATTCAGCAAGTTGTTGATTCATATAGGTTTTGCATTCTGCTTTTTTTGCAGGCAGTTTAAGCAAAGCCTTGATTTTCAAGGGCTGCGGCATCGGAAAATGGACCTATCAACAAAGTTATCCACAGAAAGTCTGGATATGTCCCGATGCCAAGTCAAATCAACAACTTACGCCGCATTTCGACAGTTCGACTGAGGAAGAACCGCTAAGCATGGCTTTCTGGCCCAGCATCGTGGTGGCCACCCCCGCCCACAGCGGGGTGGGCACCAGCCTGACCTACCGAAGTGAGTTGTCGCTCGCGCCCGGCACCCTGGTGCGGGTGCCGCTGGGCGCGCGCGAGGTGCTGGGCGTGGTCTGGGAATGCCCGACCGAGCCGCCCGAAGGCTTGACCGAAGCAAAGACCAAACCGGTCGCGGGCGTGCTCGACGGCCTGCCACCGCTCAACGACCGCTGGCGCCAGCTGGTCCAGTTTGCCGCCCGCTACTACCAGCGCAGCCTGGGCGAGGTGGCCCTGGCCGCGCTGCCGCCGCAGTTGCGCGACCTGAGCCACGAGCAACTGGCGCGCCGACTCAAGCGGCGCGCCAAGGCCGGTGCGAAAACCGGGGCGCCCGCTGGCGAGGTGGCCGATGGCCACCAGCTCAGCGATGAACAACGCCAGGCGCTGGACGCCCTGGCCACGGCGCAGGCGCCGGTGCTGCTCTTCGGTGCCACCGGCAGCGGCAAGACCGAGGTCTATCTGCAGGCCACGCAACGCGCGCTGGCCGCGCACGCCGACGCCCAGGTGCTGGTGATGGTGCCGGAGATCAACCTCACGCCGCAGCTTGAGGCGCGTTTTCGCGAACGCTTCGAACCCCTGTGCGGCGCCGGCGCGGTGGTGTGCCTGCACAGCGGTATGACGCCTGCGCAGCGGCTGTCCAGCTGGCTCGCGGCCCACACCGGGCAGGCGCGCATCGTGCTGGGCACGCGCATGGCCGTGCTGGCCAGCCTGCCGGGGCTGCGGCTGATCGTGGTGGACGAGGAACACGACCCCAGCTACAAGAGCCAGGAGGGTGCGCGTTACTCGGCGCGGGATCTGGCGGTTTACCGGGGCAAGGTGGAGACGGAAGCGCTCGCCGCCCATGAGCGCTGCCAGGTGGTGCTGGGCTCGGCCACGCCTTCACTGGAAAGCTGGCACGCGGCCGACCAGGGGCGCTACCTGCGCCTGGCCATGCCCGCGCGCATCGGTGGCGGTGCGCTGCCGCGCCTGCGCCTGGTCGACATGAACCACCAGCCCAAGGGTGCCGTGCTCGCGCCCCCGCTGGTGGCCGCCATGGCCGAGCGCATCGGGCGTGGCGAACAGTGCCTGGTGCTGCTGAACCGGCGCGGCTACGCCCCGGTGCTGGCCTGCCACGACTGCGGCTGGAAAAGCGCCTGCCCGCACTGCAGCGCCTACCGCGTGTTCCACAAGCTCGACCGCACGCTGCGCTGCCACCACTGCGGCTTCACCGAGCGCGTGCCGCGCGCCTGCCCCGACTGCGGCAACCTCGACATTGCACCGGTGGGCCGGGGCACCGAGCAGGTGGAAGAACAACTCGCCGGCCTGCTGGCCGATGTGAAACGCCCCGACGGCGGGCCGGCGCGCGTGGCGCGCATGGACGCCGACTCCACCCGCCTCAAAGGCAGCCTGGAGGTGCAGTTGGCCACCATGCACAGCGGCGAGGTCGATGTGCTGGTGGGCACGCAGATGATCGCCAAAGGGCACGACTTCCGGCGCATCACGCTGGTGGCCAGCATCAACGCCGACTCGGGCCTGTTCGCCAGCGACTACCGCGCGCCCGAGCGCCTGTTTGCCCTGCTCATGCAGGCGGCGGGCCGTGCCGGGCGCGATGCGGCCCAGAGCGCGGCGAGTGAAATGTGGGTGCAGACCTGGTACCCGCAGCACCCGCTGTTTGCGTCGCTCAAGCAGCACGACTTCCCCGCGTTCGCTGTCACCCAGCTGGCCGAACGGCTGAGCGCCGGCATGCCGCCCCACGGCCACCAGGCGCTGCTGCGCGCCGACGCCCGCACCCAGCAGGCGGCCCAGGCTTACCTGAACGCCGCGGCACAGGCCGCCGTGGGCCTGCCGCACTTCGAAGACGTGACGCTGTACCCGGCGGTGCCGCTGACCATCCAGCGCGTGG
Organism: Hydrogenophaga sp.; assembly: GCF_030158645.1. Classification (GTDB taxonomy): domain Bacteria; phylum Pseudomonadota; class Gammaproteobacteria; order Burkholderiales; family Burkholderiaceae_C; genus Hydrogenophaga. The sequence goes on from NZ_JAOASO010000102.1 coordinate 21,960, forward strand.
CCAATGTGGAACGGGCCCAGTTGCTGGTGGAAGCCGCTTCGCGCGGCGCGCTGCAACGCTTTCTGTCCGCCTGGCAACCGGTGCTGCTGGCCAGCCGCAGCCTGCCCGAAGCGCGCGGTCTGGTCCGCTTTGCCGTGGACGTGGATCCGCTGGTGATCTAGGTCTGCGCTGGCGAAGAGCCCGAGGCAGCCTCGGGCAGCGGCTCGGCCTTCAGCGCCTCCAGCGTCTGCACCACGTCGCGAATCTTGAACGGGGTGAGCAACAGGCGCAGCACCTCCAGCTGCTTCAGGCGCAAGGCCAGCGGACCGTCACAGGCTGGCGCCAGCACCACCACCGGGATGTCGGCCTTGCTGGGGAACTCCCCCGCCCGCAAGCGCGTGAGCAAGTCCAGCGCAGCGTCGTTGTCGGCCAGCGACAGCACCAGCGCGTTCACCGCGGTCTCGGCCAGGAGCTGGGTTCCCAGCGGCACGCTGGCCGCCTGGTGCACCTGGGCCAGGTCCAGTTCACGAACGACCGACGCGACCGTGCTGCGCACGACGGCGTCGGGTTCCAGGACCAGGATCGAATGGGTTGGCGAATGGAGCAAAGGGTTCATGTCGCAGCCTCCCGTCGCTGCAATTCTTCCAGCACGAGGGCACGCAAGGCACCGAGGATGGCAAGGTCGACACGGTCCATCTGGCGTGGCTGCGTGTCCATGATGCACAGCGTGCCGACGATCTCCCCGGTGGCCAGGCGCAGCGGCGCGCCCGCATAAAAACGCACATGCGGCTCGCCAGTGACCAGCGGGTTGTCGGCAAAGCGCGGGTCGCGCGTGGCGTCGGTCACCACCATGGTGGCGGGCGCCATGATCGCGTGGCCGCAGAAAGACAGGTCGCGGTCCGTTTCACAAAACGGCAGCCCGACCTGCGCCTTGAACCACTGGCGGTTCTCATCCACCAGCGACACCATGGCCATCGGCACGTTGAATTCGGAAGCTGCGAAAGCAGCGATGCGGTCGAACCGCTCTTCGGGCGGCGTGTCCAGCAGCAGCAGGGCACGCAGCGCGTGCAGCCGCTCGACATCGTTGCCCGGTCGGGGCGCTTTCATCATGAATGTCTCCTCTCAGACCTCAAACCTGACTTCAAAAAACGGCTGGGGTTCCCGGGGTGTCAGACCATCAGCGCCACGGCCGCCGAGAACGTCACGAAGGCCGCGGCCGTCGTCACCAGGATGATGCGGGCAATGCGGCCGTTGTCCGCTCCAAAGCGCTCGGCCAGCAACGAGACGTTGCTCGCACTCGGCAGGGCCGCCACCAGCACCATCACCGTGAGTGCCGCCGGTGTGAGCGGCACACCGAGCTGCATCGCAGCGGTGCCCACCGCCAGCACCAGCAAGGGGTGCAGCAGCAGCTTCATCAACACCACTGGCACATAGTCCGACAGCGGCATCGGGTGGCTGGAGCGCATCTGCGCGCGCGCCAGCACCGCCCCGATGGTGAACAAGGCCACCGGCGAGGCCGCGTCGGCCAGCAGCCAGACGGTCTGTTCGACGGGCTTGGGCAGGGTGAATGCATAGGCTGAAGCGAGCGCTCCAAGAATGATGGCCCAGGGCATCGGGTTGGCGACCACGCCGCGCAGCGCCTTCCTGCCCGCGTCCAGCATGGCCTGCCGCCCCTGCCCCTTGGCTTCGTCCAGCCGCGATAGCGCGATGCACAGCGAGCTGGTGACCACCATGTCGACCAGGATCGTCACGATCGCCGTGCCCGCCACCTGCGGACCCAGCAAGGCCGCCAGCAGCGGAACGCCCATGAAGCCGGTGTTGGGAAAGGCCGCCACCAGCGCGCCGAGTGACGCGTCGTTCCACCGGATGCGCTGGTTCAGCGTGATCGCCACGGCAAACGCCACCATCACCAGGGCGCACAGGACGTACACGCCCACCACCGCCCCATCGAGCAGGCTGGCGATCGGCGTGGTGGAGCCGAAACGGTAGAGCAGGCAGGGCAACGCAAAGTACAGCACGAAGCCGTTGAGACCGGGTATCGCCTCCAGCGGCAGCATGCTGCGCCGAGCGGCCCAAAAGCCGGCGAGCACCAGCGCAAAAAACGGGAATGTGACGAGCAGGATGTTGAGCACGGGGGCGATTGTCTCAGGCGGCCGAAAGCACGCTGTGCCAACCCCTCCCGGTATGATGGACTGCTCCGTTTTCGTCGCGTTGCCCGCTCCCTTTGCCCCCATGTCCAACGGCCTGAATCTCGCCCAACTCGAAGCCGTGAACCACCTGGGCGGACCGTGTCTGGTGCTCGCTGGCGCCGGTTCGGGCAAGACGCGTGTGATCACGCACAAGATCGGCCGCCTCATCCAGGCGGGCTTGGCAGCGGACCGCATCGCCGCGATCACCTTCACCAACAAGGCCGCCGCTGAAATGCGCGAGCGTGCCAAACAGCTGGTGGGGCGCGACGCCAAGAAGGTGCTGATCTGCACCTTCCATGCGCTGGGCGTGCGCCTGCTGCGCGAAGACGGCGCAGCGCTCGGCCTGAAGAAGCAGTTCTCCATCCTGGACACCGACGACATCACCAGCTTGCTCAAGGACTGCGGCGGCACCAACGACGCAGCCACCGCGCGCGGCTGGCAGTGGGCCATCAGCGCCTTGAAGAGCGCAGGCCTCAATTCCGCGCAGGCGCTGGCCCAAGCCAAGGACGAGAACGAGCGCGTGACCGCAACCATCATGGGCCGCTACGAGGAGCGCCTCACCGCCTACCAGAGCGTGGACTTCGATGACCTGATTTCGCTGCCGCTCAAGCTGCTGACCGAACACCTCGACGTGCGCGAACGCTGGCAGAAAAAAATGGGCCACGTGCTGGTGGACGAGTACCAGGACACCAACGCCACGCAGTACGAGCTGCTCAAGTTGCTGGTGGGCGAGCGCGCACGCTTCACCGCGGTGGGCGACGACGACCAGTCCATCTACGGCTGGCGCGGCGCCACACTGGACAACTTGAAGCGCCTGCCGCAGGACTACCCCGAGCTCAAGGTCATCAAGCTGGAGCAGAACTACCGCTCCACCAGCGCCATCCTGCGCGCGGCCAACAACGTGATCGGCCCCAACCCCAAGCTGTTTCCCAAGACGCTGTGGAGCGACCTCGGCGAAGGCGAGCCGGTGCGCGTGGTGGACGCCGACAACGAGGACCACGAGGCCGAGCGCGCGGTGGCGCGCATCCAGAGCCTGCGCTCGAATTCACAGCACAAGGAGTTTCGCGACTTCGCCATCCTCTACCGCGCCAACCACATGGCGCGCTCGTTCGAACAGTCGCTGCGCCGCGCGCAGATTCCCTACAAGGTCTCGGGCGGTCAGAGCTTCTTCGACAAGGCCGAGATCCGGGACCTCTGCGCCTGGCTGCGCCTGCTGGTGAACAACGACGACGACCCGGCGTTTCTGCGATCGGCCACCACGCCCAAGCGCGGCATCGGCCACACCACGCTGCAGGCGCTGGGCAGCTTCGCCACGCAATACAAGCTCAGCCTGTTCGAAGCCTTGTTCGCCAACTCGCTGGGCACCGCCCTGCCCGCGCGCGCCGTGGCCACGCTGCACGAATTTGGCCGCGCAGTGAACGAACTCGAATACCGCGCCAAACACACGGTGGGTCACGAGGCCGCACGCGCCTTCCTCACCGAGTGGCTCAAGGACATCGCGTACGAGAAGCACCTGTACGACAGCGAAGACAACGAGAAAGTGGCGGCTGCGCGCTGGACCAACGTGATGGACTTCTGCGACTGGGTCGCCGGGCGTTGTGGTGGCCAGATTGAAGACGAGGCGGGCGTGCAGGTGGAGGCCGAACGCAAGAGCCTGATGGAGGTCGTGCAAACCATCGCCTTGCTGTCCACACTCTCCGAACGCGAGAAAGACCAGAACGTGGTGACGCTGTCCACCCTGCACGCATCCAAAGGCCTGGAGTGGCCGCACGTGATGCTGGTCGGTGTGAACGAAGGTCTGCTGCCGTTCAAGATGGACGAAGAGCCGGGCCAGAGCGACGCCGCCACCGAGAGCATGGCGCAGCGACTGCAGGAAGAGCGCCGCCTCATGTACGTGGGCATCACGCGCGCTCAGCGCACGCTCGCCGTGAGCTGGCTCAAACGCCGCAAGAAAGGCCGCGAAAGCATCCCGGGCCAGGCCAGTCGCTTCATCAAGGAAATGGCGCTCGACCAGGCCACCACCAAGGAAGACCCGCGCGAAAAATTGCGCGCGCTGCGCGCCGAATTCGCACAACGCGCCTCCGAACAAGCCGCACACAAAGCGGCCGACACCGCACCATGACAGGTCTCCGGTATGCCGCACCCCTGACCGCAGCGCTGCTGCTGTGCAGCGCCCCACCCTCCTGGGCGCAAACACCCGCTGTGGTCTGCACGGCGCCCGCCGACATGGCGCCCGCCCAGCTCTACGGTCTGTGGCAGCTCGTGCTGTGGCCGCAGGTGGGAGGCAGCGAAACCTCGCCGACCTCCACCGGCGCCCTGCTGTTCGAGCGCCACCCCGAGTACCCGGGCAGCGTGCGCGGCAGCCTCAAGCGCACCACGCCCGGCAACGACCGCCAGGCACTGGTGTCGGGCGACGTGACCAGCGGCGAATTCAACCTCGACGAATCGGCCGATGGCGTCACCATGGACGCGGTGTGGGAAGGCAACGTGACCGCCAGCGGCTGCGGCCAGGAACTGCGCGGCATCCGCCGTCCCGCCGAAGGTCGTGCAACGACCGATGGGACGATGAACTTCGTGCTGAGGAAAGCGCCGGGCTGGCGCTGATCGTTCAGGCCTGCTCGGCGAGCAGGCCCGCGTTCTGTGCGAACCGCTCACACAACAACGCGGCCAATTGAGCCGGCACGTCGTTGTCGAAACTCATCAAAGTGTCGGCGGACTGAGCCGCTGCGGCCGCTTGCAAAAGCTCAAGCACGAGGTCCCGCTGCACCTGGCTCGCCGGCTTGCCAAGCGCCGTGCCGAGCGCCGCAACACAGTCCTCCAGCAAACGCTGCGAGCCGAGCACCTGCCAGGCGTAGTCGATCTCGTAACGCTCCACACCCTGTTTCAAGCTCTCGCCGTCAAGCCGCGCCTCTTCGGCCACGTGGCGCATGGTGCGGGTGCTGAGGCCTGGGATGAAGCGGGCCAGCAAGTCGTCACGGTCCATCACGGACAGGGTTGGGGTCATGGGGCTTCCAATCGGGATCGGGGGACAAGCCCCAGGGGGTCAGCACCGCGCGGGGGACCCGGAAACGAAAAAGCCCATCGCGGTGGATGGGCTTTTGCGAGAAGTTTGGTGGCCTGGGACGGAATCGAACCATCGACACGCGGATTTTCAATCCGCTGCTCTACCAACTGAGCTACCGGGCCTGAGAGAAGCGAGATTGTAGCAGCTTCCGCGACCCGATTGACCGGGCGGCCGGACTCACAGTGCGTTGCGTTTGCTGCGCGCCAGATCCACGCCGAGTTGCTTGAGCTTGCGGTAGAGGTGGGTGCGCTCCAAGCCGGTCTTTTCGGCCACACGGGTCATGGAACCGGCCTCTTTGGCGAGGTGGTACTCGAAGTAGGCTTTTTCGAATTCGTCTCGGGTTTCGCGCAGCGGGCCTTCGAGGTTGAAGGACTGCGACGGCTGCGGGCCCATGTCCATCACCGGTTCGGGCAAGCTGCTGCCGGTCATGGCGGCTTCCACCGTCAGCTCCATCGACAGCCCCGGTGCCAGGCGCACGGGTGTTGCCAGGGGGCTGGCCTTGGATGGTGTTTTGTTGAGGCCCTGGTCCACCGCCTTGAGCAGCTTGGCCATGGTGATGGGCTTTTCGAGAAACGCGGTGGCACCGATGCGGGTGGCTTCCACCGCGGTGTCGATGGTGGCGTGGCCGCTCATCATGATCACCGGCATCGACAGCAAACCCGTGCTGGCCCATTCCTTGAGGAGGGTGACGCCATCGGTATCGGGCATCCAGATGTCGAGCAGCACAAGGTCGGGCCGCAACTGGGCGCGCACAGCGCGGGCCTGTGCCGCGTTCTCGGCCAGCTCGACCGTGTGACCTTCGTCGTTCAGGATTTCGGACAGCAAGTCCCGGATGCCCAGTTCGTCGTCTACAACCAGAATTGTTGCCATGGCGCGGTGTGTTTCCCTCGGTACTTGTTGTCAATTTGCAACCGCGAATGATAACGACACTTGCGCGCCGATCACCTTGCCATCGGTCACACGGTTGCTGAGGTCCACGCGTCCACCGTGTTCGTCCATGATTTTCTTCACCACGGCCAGGCCCAGCCCGGTGCCCTTGACCTTGGTGGTCACGTAAGGCTCGAACGCACGCTTGAGGATGTGCTCGGCGAAACCAGGGCCCTGGTCGAGCACGGACAGGCGCACCCACTGGCCGGAGTCGGAGCGGCGCGTGCGCAGCTGCACCTGCGCACCGGGCACACCGGCCATGGCGTCCTGGGCGTTCTGCACGAGGTTGTGCAGGATCTGTCGCACCTGCTGCGGATCGGCCTGGGCCATGGGCAGGTCGTCGGCGGCTTCCAGGCGCACCGGCACGGCGGCGTTGTCGTAGAGCGAGAGGATGTCGCGCGCCAGCGCATTGAGGTCCACGGGCTGCAGCTGCGCGGCGGGCAGGCGCGCGTAGTCGCGGAATTCGTTGACGAGCCGCTTCATGGCGTCGACCTGGTCGACGATGGTGCGCACCGATTTGTTGAGGATGGCCTGCTCGGCGGGCTGCACCTTGCCGTCGAGCTTCATGGCCAGGCGCTCGGCCGACAGCTGGATGGGCGTGAGCGGGTTCTTGATCTCGTGCGCCAGACGGCGCGCCACTTCGCCCCAGGCCTTGGCGCGCTGGGCCGAGACCATTTCGGACACATCGTCAAACACCAGCAGGCGCTCGTTGTTGGGCAGGAGCGCGCCGCGTGCGATGAGCGTGATGCCTTCGTCGAACGGTGTGGTGCCGTTGGCGCTGAGTTCGAACGACTGCTGCCAGTAGCCACCTTCGTGCGGTGTCTGGTCGGACAGGAACCGCTCGAACTGCTGCAGGACCGCGGTTGAAAACGTTTCGAGCCCGGGTACGCTGGCCAGTGGTTGCCCCATGTGCACGTTGAGCGGCGTGCGCAGGATGCGCGCAGCACCGGGGTTCACGCTGTGCAGGCACCCCTGCCGGTCGAGCACCACCACGCCGGCGGTGAGGTTGTCCAGGATGGTCTGCAGGTTGTCGCGCGCGGCGTCCACTTGCTCCATGCTTTGCTGCACGGCGGCGCGCGCGTCCGACAGGTCCTGCGTCATGAGCGCGAAGGTGCGCGTGAGGCCGGCGAGCTCGTCGCGCGAGGTGAGCGATTTCTTGGGCGAGAGGTCACCGGTGGCCACCTCGCGCATGCCTTCGGCGAGTACCAGCAGCGGGCGGATCAGCTGGTTGCCCAGCAGCACCGCCAGCAGCACCGCGCCGAACACCGCCAGAAACAGCGCCAATGTGAGCGTGCCGATGTACATGCGCCGCAGACCCTCGCGCGCCAGCGCGCGCTCCTGGTATTCGCGGTTGGCGAGTTGCACCGCCAAGGCGTCGGCCACCAGCGCGGCGGGCAGCGGCGCCACCACCTGCAAAAAACGCGGTTCGGTGTTGAAGCCGAAGCTGGGCGGGCTGACCAGCGCCAGCACCTTGATGCGCGCCTGGCCGGCAGCGATCACCGCTTCCATCTCGCCGTCGGCGCCTTCGTCCAGCCCCTCGATCTGCGCCACCACGCGCGAGCTGCGCACGCTGCGCAGCTGCGCAGCGCTGGGGCGCTCGGGGCTGAGGTCAAAGCGCGACAGTCCCGAACTGCCCAGCGCCTGGCCCGAGGCGCTCCAGAGGATGAGGTCGGTCACGCCGAGCTGCTCGCGCAGCCGCTCCAGCGCCAGCACCGCCGACGAGTTAGGCGTGCGACCCAGACCCTCGGCGGCCACCCGCGTCTTGCTGGCGAGATCGGCGGCGAGCGTGTCCAGGGTGGTGCGCCCCAGATTCAAACCGGCGGTCAACGCCGACTCCACACGCACGTCGAACCAGCTCTCGATGGAGCGCGACACGAACTGGTAGGAGACGGTGTAGATGAGCAAGCCGGGCAGCACGCCGACGAGGCCAATGATGGCGGCCAGCTTGACGAGCAGGCGGCTGCCGAACTTGCCGCGTTTGAAGCGCATGGTCAGTCGCACGCCCAGCCACACGATGACCAGCAGCAGGAAGGCCGCCACCGCCACGTTGATGCCGACCAACCAGCCAAAGTTTTGTTCGTAAAGCGCGCGGTTGCGCGTGGCCAGCGTGAGCAGGAACAGCAGCACCATGCCCACACCGGTCATGAAGACGATGCCGGCGCCAATGGCCCAACGCACGGCCCCAGGCCGTTGGCGGGCAGAAGAGAGGGTGCTGTCTGGATTCACGGAGTTGGCCTGTGGGCGCGCGGGCACGCGGGGGGTCAGCGCGCGGGGGCTGCGGCTTCTGCGTCGATGCGGGCGCTGGCACTGGGCGGTACTTCCACGCTCTCACCCAATGGGGCAGCGGGCGCTGGTGGCCGGTCGGGCTCGGCGCGTGGCGGAACGTTGATCCGGTCCCGAACTTCAATGCTCCATTCCCGCTGGTTGCCGATCCCGATCTGGAAGGGCCGCGGCAGCAAGGACAGGTCCAGGCGGAACGCAAATTCGAGGTAGTGGGCTTCATCGCTGGACAGGCGCGCCGCCTCGACCAGCTTCCAGCGGGTGACCCGACCCACGCCAGCGAGGGCATCGGCCAGTGTGTCGTAGTTCTGGTGCAGGGCGTACTGCAGTCCAGCGCCACCGGCGATGGCACCGGCGTCGTTGGACAGGCTGACGCGCCAGCGCCGGGTGAGCGGCTGGTAGGCCAGGCGAAGGGTTCGGGTGACGGTGGCGATGCGGCGGTCGGTCCAGTACCAGCGCTCGCGGTAGATGTCGGCCTGCCAGACGAAATACAGCGGCACCGACTTGAGCAGTGTCTCCTCCACCACCTGCTCCGGCGACAACTCCATGCGGGCAGACAGGTACAACGCTTCGGTCGTGCGCTGCAGATTGAGCTGGAAAACCTGGGGCTTCTGGGACTGCGCCTGCGCCGCGAAACACAGGACGAGCGTCCAGAGGAAGACGAACCGGCCGAGCCCCCCTGCCGTCATGGCACCCACCCACCGCGTCTGGCGCGGCGACCGGTCAAGGCGTGGCCTTGTCGAGGCAGCTGTAAAAAAATCCGTCGTATCCACCCAGCGGATTGTCGTTGAACTGCCCTTGCAGCGAGGCCGAGGCAGGCAGCAAATGGCCTGGAGAGGGCCGATGCACCGCATTGGTGTGGCGCTCAAGGAACGCTTGCACCTGTTCATCGCCCTCGGCGCGGAACACCGAGCAGGTGGCGTAGACCAGGCGCCCGCCCGGTTTGAGCAACGGCCAGAGCGCCTCCAGCAAACCGCGCTGCACCCGGACGAGCTGATCGACGTCGCTGGCGCGGCGCAACCAGCGCACGTCGGGGTGGCGGCGCACGATGCCGGAGGCGGTGCAAGGCGCGTCGAGCAGGATGGCGTCGAAGGGCTGGCCATCCCACCAGGTGTCGGGTCGCCCTGCATCGGCGCAACGAACCTCGGCCTTCAGGCCCAGGCGGTTCAGGGTGTCGTCGATGCGTTCGCAGCGTCGGGCGTCCACGTCCAGCGCCAGCAGGTGGATGTCGGCGTGTTCCAGCAGGTGGGCGGTCTTGCCACCAGGCGCTGCACAGGCGTCGAGCACACGGTCGGCGGTGGTCCACCGGCGGCCGTCGAGCAGCAGGCTGGCCGCCATCTGCGCGGCGGCGTCCTGCACCGAGCAATGCCCGTGCGCAAAACCGGGCAGGCGGGTGACGGGCTGGGGCGCGTCGAGCACCAGCCCATCCGCTCCCACTGGCGTGGACGCCACGCCGATCGCCAGCAAGGCCTCTTGGTAAGCCGCGCGGTCAACCCGGCGGCGGTTGACGCGCAGCGTCATGGGGCCGGGCTGGTTGTTGGCTTGCAAGATGGCCTGCCAATGCTCCGGATGATCGCGCTGCAGTCGCTCGATCCACCACGAAGGGTGGTTCCAGCGCGCCACCGGCTGGCGCAGGGCCGCTTGCAGCAACACGGGGCGCTCGCGCAGGAAGCGGCGCAAACAAGCGTTGACGAAGGCGGCCTGTCGCGCAGTGCTGCGGTCGTGCCGCGCGGCGTCCACCGCCTGGTTGACGACGGTGTGGGCTGCGTAGTGCAAGCCGCTGGACGAACCCGCCTCGGTGTCTTCGAGCATCAGACTCAGCGCGCTGCACAGCAGGGCGTGCACCGCAGCATCGGGCTTGCGCTGCACCAGTTGCTCCACCAGCACACGGGCTGTTCCCAGGTGGCGCAGCACGTGGAACGTAAGCGCCTGCACACCCGGGCGCAGCTCCGTGGCCACCTGTGGCAGCACATCACTCAGCGACTGCCCCTGCTCGACGGCCCGCACACATTGCGCGGTGTGGCGCAGCTGGGTGGCGAGGCTGGGGCCCAGGGGTGCACCGGATGGGGCAGAGGCGGATGGAGGGGGCGTGGCCGAAGCGGTCAATCGGATTCCGGACAAAGGTGGGTGAGACCGGTGAGGGTACCAGCACGACCCGCGGCTCGGCTGTTCAGACCAGTGTCCAGCCTGGGGTGTCGGGGGTCGGCGCCGCAGCGGGCGCTGGGTCCTCGGGCTCTGCCGCCCGTTGCAGCGGCAATGGTCCGAGGTTGCGACCGTAAATGCGGCGAATGCGGTCGGTGAGCGGTGGGTGTGAGTCAAACCAGCCCGCGACCTTGCCCGATTCGTTGGCCACCAGCAGCATGTGCTGCACCACCGACCCCACCGTGCGCGCCTCGACGCCCTCGGCCTGCTGGGTCAGGATCTTGCGCAGCACGCCGCCCAGGCCGTCGCGGCTTCGCGTCCACTGCACCGCCCGCGCGTCCGCCAGCAGCTCGCGCTGGCGCGATACCGCCGCCTGCAAGGCATGGCCCGCCACCCAACCCAGCCAGCCGGCGGCCATGACGGCCAGACCAATGAGTGCGGCCGCCATGCGCCGGTCGCGCGTGTCCGGCTCGAACAGCGTCTGACCCATGCGGTAGAGCATTTCCAGACCGAAGACCATGCCGATCAGCCGCATGTTTAGGCGTGTGTCGCCCTCGCCGATGTGGCTGAATTCGTGAGCAACCAGACCTTGCAACTCCTCGCGCGTGAGGTGCTCCAGCGCGCCCTGTGTGACGGCCACGACCGCGTCGTCCTCGTCCCAGCCGGTGGCGAACGCATTGATGCCTTGATCCCGCGCGACCACCATGGCCAGGGGTCTTTTGACGTTGGACGCAATCGCCATCTCGTCCACGATGTTGCAAAAGCGCTGCTCATCGAGATCACCCGACGGTTGGGCCGGCCGTGCCCCCAGCTGCTCGGCCAGACGAACGCCACCGCCCTCACTCAGGCGCGAGGTCTCCACCCACCAGCCGCCGAGCACGAACAACAAGGTGACCCCGGTGTTGACCTCGAAGAAATGGCGCGGGAAGCTGAGACCGCCGGGCATCCAGAAACCCCAGGTCAGTCCCCAGGCGAGCGCCAGTGCGGCGTTGACCGCCACCAGCAGCAGCAGGACCGTGAGGCCAAAGGCCAGCAGCAGGCGAACGGTCTCGCCTCGGGCCTCGCGCTGGAATTCGAAGAACCGCATGGGCGCGCCGTCGATCGGGCGTCAGATTTCGATGCGCAGCGTCTGGCGCTCGGCTTCGCTGGTGGTCGACTCCAGCATGGACAGCGGCACAAAATTGAACAGCCGCGCCACGATCAGGGCCGGGAACTGTGCAGCTGCGTCGTTGAACTCGAGCACGTTGTCGTTGTAGGCCTGGCGCGCAAACCCGATGCGGTTCTCGGTGCTGGAGAGCTCCTCGCTGAGCTCGCGCATGTTCTGGTCGGCCTTGAGATCGGGATAGGCCTCGGCCACGGCGAACAGCCGGCCCAGTGCACCACCCAGCATCTGCTCGGCGCCAGCCAGGGCACCCAGTGCACCGGCGTTGAGCGGGCTGGCGGCAGCGGTCTGTTCGGCCGTTCTGGCCTGGTTGCGCGCCGCGATCACGGCTTCCAGCGTCTGCGATTCGTGCGCCAGGTACTTGCGCGCCACCTCGACGAGGTTGGGGATCAGGTCGTAGCGCCGCTTGAGCTGCACATCGATCTGACCAAACGCATTGGCGATGGCGTTCTTCAGCCGCACCAGGCGGTTGTAGGCACCCACGCCCCAGAAGAACACCGCCAGGCCCAGACCCAGCAACACCCACAGCGACACGGACATGTTCGGCACTCCTTGTTTTGAGACCCCGCCCCCCGGCAGGCCCGGTCAATATACCTGCGGGCTGCCGCGCGAGCGCACGACATCCCCATGAAAAAAGCCCCCGGCCTGACGACTGGGGGCTTTTTGTTGGCCAGCGGAAGCGCTGTCCAGAAACGCCGTGGAAACGACGCGGGGATGAACGCTTATTCCGTTTCGTTGGTGCTCGACGCGTCGGCCTGCTCGGCCTGGTCGGCGGCCAGCGACACAGCATCGGCCTCGGCAATGGCGCGGCGCTCTTCGTCGTCCATCTTTTCCTTGACCTTGCGCGCCTCGTGGTACGCCATGCCGGTACCGGCCGGGATCAAGCGACCCACGATCACGTTTTCCTTCAGGCCACGCAGCTCGTCGCGCTTGCCCATGATGGCGGCTTCGGTCAGCACCCGGGTGGTTTCCTGGAAGGAAGCCGCCGAGATGAACGAGTCGGTGGACAGCGACGCCTTGGTGATGCCCAGCAGGATGTTGCTGAACACCGCCGGCAGCTTGCCTTCGGCACGCAGCGCGTCGTTGGTGTTGAGGATCTCCGAACGCTCGACCTGCTCACCGGCGATGTAGCTCGAATCACCCACGCTGTCCACGACCACGCGGCGCAGCATCTGGCGAACGATCACCTCGATGTGCTTGTCGTTGATCTTCACGCCCTGCAGACGGTAGACGTCCTGCACCTCGTCGACGATGTAGCGCGCCAGTTCCTCGATGCCCAGCAGGCGCAGGATGTCCTGCGGATCGGCCGGACCGTCGACGATGGACTCGCCCTTGTTGACCACCTGGCCTTCGTGCACCAGGATGTTCTTCTCCTTCGGCACCAGCTCTTCGTAGACCTTGCCGTCCGGATCGGTGATCTGCAGGCGCACCTTGCCCTTGGTCTCCTTGCCGAACGACACGGTACCGGTCATCTCGGCCAGCATGCCCTTGTCCTTCGGGCTGCGGGCTTCGAACAGCTCGGCCACACGCGGCAGACCGCCGGTGATGTCGCGCGTCTTCTGACCTTCGACCGGGATGCGGGCCAACACCTCGCCTGGGCCCACGTCCATGCCGTCGCGCACCTGGATCAGCGAGCCGATCTGGAAGCCGATGGTCACCGAGTGGTCGGTGCCAGGGATCTTGACTTCCTTGCCAGCGCCGTCGATCAGCTTGACCTGAGGGCGGACCACCTTGGCAGCGCCGCGACGCTTGGGATCGATCACCACCAGGGTGGACAGACCGGTCACTTCGTCGACCTGCTTGGCCACGGTCAGACCTTCTTCGACGTTCTCGAACTTCACCTGACCGGCGAATTCCGTGATGATCGGGCGGGTCAATGGGTCCCAGTTCGCCAGAATAGTGCCCGCCTTGATGGTCTGGTCGGCCTTGATGGACAAGATCGCACCGTAAGGCACCTTGTGACGCTCACGCTCACGGCCATGCTCGTCGTGGATGACGATTTCGCCGGAACGGGCAATCACCACCAACTCGCCTTTGCTGTTGGTCACATAACGCATCGTGGCATTGAAGCCGATGATGCCGTTGGACTTGGCTTCCACGCTGGAGGCCACCGCCGCACGCGACGCCGCACCACCGATGTGGAAGGTCCGCATGGTCAGCTGGGTACCGGGTTCACCGATGGACTGGGCAGCGATCACACCGACGGCTTCGCCGTTGTTGACCAGGCCGCCACGGCCCAGATCGCGGCCATAGCACTTGGCGCACAAGCCAAAGCGTGTGGCGCAAGTCAGAGCTGTGCGGACCTTGACTTCGTCCACGCCTGCGGCTTCGAGTTCGTCGATCAGGTCTTCGTCGAGCATGGTGCCAGCGGTGGCCAGGACCGAGCGGTTCTCGGGGTGCAGCACGTCTTCGGCAGCGGTGCGACCCAAGATGCGGTCGCGCAGCGATTCGATCACTTCACCACCTTCAACGATGGCGCGCATCAGCGAGCCGTCAGAGGTGCCGCAATCGAGTTCGGTCACGACCAAGTCTTGGGTCACGTCCACCAGACGACGGGTCAGGTAACCCGAGTTGGCGGTCTTCAAAGCCGTGTCGGCCAGACCTTTACGTGCACCGTGGGTCGAGATGAAGTACTGCAACACGTTCAGACCTTCACGGAAGTTCGCCGTGATGGGGGTCTCGATGATGGAGCCGTCGGGCTTGGCCATCAGGCCGCGCATGCCGGCGAGCTGGCGGATCTGCGCAGCGGAACCGCGCGCACCCGAGTCGGCCATCATGTAGATGGAGTTGAACGACTCCTGGTCCACTTCCTTGCCGTGGCGATCGGTGGTCCGCTGCTTGGCCAGCTGGGCCATCATGACCTTGGAGATCTCGTCACCGGCCTTGCCCCAGATGTCCACCACCTTGTTGTAGCGCTCGCCCGCGGTCACCAGACCGGAAGCGTACTGCTGGGCGATTTCCTTCACCTCGTTTTCGGCGCGGTCGATGATGGCCGGCTTCTCCTTGGGCACCAGCATGTCGTCCACGGCGATCGAGATACCGGCACGCGTGGCCAGACGGAAGCCGTTTTGCAGCAGCTTGTCGGCGAACACCACGGTTTCCTTCAGGCCGCACTTGCGGAACGAGGTGTTGATCAGGCGCGAGATTTCCTTCTTCTTCAGCGGCTTGTTCAGCACGTCGAAAGGCAGGCCACGCGGCAGGATCTCGGAGAGCAGCGCACGGCCCACGGTGGTGTCCACCAGCGAGGTCGACGACGTCCACTCACCCGTGGCCTTGTCCAGCGTCTGCTGGGTCAGGCGCACGCTGATCTTGGCGGTGATTTCCACCACGCCGTTGTCGAGCGCGCGCAGCAGCTCGGACAGATCGGCAAAGATCATGCCTTCGCCCTTGGCGTTGATGCGGTCGCGGGTGGCGTAGTACAGGCCCAGCACCACGTCTTGCGACGGGACGATGGACGGCTCGCCGTTGGCGGGGAACAGGATGTTGTTCGAGGCCAGCATCAGGGTGCGCGCTTCGATCTGCGCCTCCACCGACAGCGGCACGTGAACGGCCATCTGGTCACCGTCGAAGTCGGCGTTGAAGGCCGCGCAAACGAGGGGGTGCAGCTGGATCGCCTTGCCTTCGATCAGGATGGGCTCGAACGCCTGGATACCCAGGCGGTGCAGCGTGGGTGCGCGGTTGAGCATCACCGGGTGCTCTTTGATCACCTCTTCCAGGATGTCCCACACCACCGGCGTGCCGGCTTCCACTTCCTTCTTCGCGGCCTTGATGGTGGTCGCGATGCCCATGGCTTCCAGGCGCGAGAAGATGAAGGGCTTGAACAGCTCCAGGGCCATCAGCTTGGGCAGGCCGCACTGGTGCAGCTTGAGCGTTGGGCCGACCACGATGACCGAACGGCCCGAGTAGTCG
Source organism: Hydrogenophaga sp. (assembly GCF_030158645.1). Lineage (GTDB taxonomy): Bacteria > Pseudomonadota > Gammaproteobacteria > Burkholderiales > Burkholderiaceae_C > Hydrogenophaga. The sequence continues at coordinate 37,612 of NZ_JAOASO010000102.1, forward strand.
ACGCGCTTGCCCAGCAAGTTCTGGCGGAAACGACCGCTCTTGCCCTTGATCATGTCGGCCAGCGACTTGAGCGCGCGCTTGTTGGCGCCCGTCATGGCCTTGCCACGGCGGCCGTTGTCCAGCAGCGAGTCCACGGCTTCCTGCAGCATGCGCTTCTCGTTGCGCGCGATGATCTCGGGCGCCTTGAGTTCGAGCAGGCGACGCAGACGGCTGTTGCGGTTGATGACGCGGCGGTACAGGTCGTTCAGGTCGGAGGTCGCAAAGCGGCCACCGTCCAGGGGCACCAGCGGACGCAGGTCCGGCGGCAGCACGGGCAGCACGTCGAGCACCATCCACTCGGGCTTGATGCCCGACTTCTTGAAGGCTTCCAGCACCTTCAGGCGCTTGGCGTTCTTCTTGATCTTGAGCTCGGAGCCGGTCAGGTCGTTGCGCAGCTTCTCGATCTCGATGTCGAGGTCGATGGCCTGCAGCAGTTCCTTGATGCCTTCGGCGCCCATCTTGGCCACGAACTCGTCACCGAATTCCTTGCGCTTGGCGTCAAAGTCGTCCTCGGACATGATGCCGAACTTCTTCAGCGGGGTCATGCCGGGGTCGGTCACCACGTAGGCTTCGAAGTACAGCACGCGTTCGATGTCGCGCAGCGTCATGTCCAGGATCAGGCCCAGACGCGATGGCAGCGATTTCAGGAACCAGATGTGGGCGCAAGGCGCGGCCAGATCGATGTGACCCATGCGCTCGCGGCGCACCTTGGTCTGCGTGACTTCAACGCCGCACTTCTCGCAGATGACACCGCGGTGCTTGAGGCGCTTGTACTTGCCGCACAGGCATTCGTAGTCCTTGATGGGACCAAAGATCTTGGCGCAGAACAGGCCGTCGCGCTCGGGCTTGAACGTGCGGTAGTTGATGGTCTCGGGCTTCTTGACTTCACCGAAGGACCACGAGCGGATTTTTTCCGGCGAGGCCAGACCGATGCGAATCGCATCGAAGTGTTCGTCGGGTGTGAACTGTTTGAACAGGTCGAGCAAAGATTTCATGTGACTCTTTCCTTTTCGGTGAATTAGGAGCGCTCGAGCTCGATGTCGATGCCCAGCGAGCGGATCTCCTTGACCAGCACGTTGAACGACTCGGGCATGCCGGCGTCGATCGTGTGCTCGCCCTTGACGATGCTCTCGTAGACCTTGGTGCGACCCTGCACGTCGTCGGACTTGACGGTGAGCATTTCCTGCAGGATGTACGAGGCACCGTAGGCTTCCAGTGCCCACACCTCCATCTCGCCGAAACGCTGACCACCGAACTGCGCCTTGCCGCCCAGCGGCTGCTGGGTGACGAGCGAGTAAGGACCGGTGGAACGGGCGTGCATCTTGTCGTCGACCAGGTGGTGCAGCTTCAGGAAGTGCATGTAGCCCACGGTGGTCTTGCGCTCGAAAGCGTCACCCGTGCGGCCGTCGTACAGCTGCGCCTGGGTGCGGGTGGCCGTGAGGCCCTTGATCTCGGCGATGTCGTCGGGATACGCCAGCTTGAGCATGGTGCGGATCTCGTCTTCCGAGGCACCGTCGAACACCGGGGTGGCGAACGGCACACCGGTGGTGAGGTTCTCAGCCATCTCGATCACTTCGGCATCGCTCATCTCGCCCAGCGACTCTTTCTTGCCGGCCTGGTTGTAGATGGTGTCGAGGAAACCACGCAGCTCGGAGACCTTGGCTTCGGCTTGCAGCATGTCGCCGATGCGCTGGCCCAGGCCCTTGGCGGCCCAGCCCAGGTGGACTTCGAGCACCTGACCCACGTTCATGCGCGAAGGCACGCCCAGCGGGTTGAGCACGATGTCGGCAGGCGTGCCGTCGGCCATGTAAGGCATGTCTTCCACGGGCACGATCTTGGAGACCACACCCTTGTTGCCGTGGCGGCCGGCCATCTTGTCACCCGGCTGCAGGCGGCGCTTGACGGCCAGGTAGACCTTGACCATCTTGAGCACGCCCGCGGGCAACTCGTCGCCCTGCGTGAGCTTCTTGCGCTTTTCTTCGAACGCGAGGTCGAAGCTGTGGCGCGTCTGCTCCATCGAGTTCTTGATCGACTCGAGCTGGGCAGCCACGGTCTCGTCGGCCGGGCGGATGTCGAACCAGTGGTACTTCTCGACGTCGTCCAGGTAGGCCTTGTCGATGGTCGTGCCCTTGGACAGCTTCTTCGGGCCACCGTTGGCGATCTTGCCGATCAGCAGCTTCTCGATGCGGTCGAAGGCGTCGGCTTCCACGATGCGCAGCTGGTCGTTCAGGTCCAGGCGGAAACGCTTGAGCTCGTCGTCGATGATCTGCTGGGCGCGCTTGTCGCGGGTGATGCCTTCGCGGGTGAACACCTGCACGTCGATCACGGTGCCTTGCGAGCCCTGGTCCACGCGCAGCGAGGTGTCCTTCACGTCGGACGCCTTCTCGCCGAAGATCGCGCGCAGCAGCTTCTCTTCCGGCGTCAGCGTGGTCTCGCCCTTCGGCGTGACCTTGCCGACCAGCGTGTCGCCCGGGTTCACTTCGGCACCGACGTAGACGATGCCCGATTCGTCCAGACGCGACAGTTGCTGCTCGCTCAGGTTCGGGATGTCGCGGGTGATTTCTTCGCTGCCCAGCTTGGTGTCGCGCGCCATCACCACCAGTTCCTCGATGTGGATCGAGGTGTAGCGGTCTTCGGACACGACCTTCTCGGAGATCAGGATCGAATCTTCGAAGTTGTAGCCGTTCCAGGGCATGAAGGCGATCAGCATGTTCTGGCCGATCGAGATCTCGCCCAGGTCGGTCGATGCGCCGTCGGCGATCACGTCACCCTTGGCCAGCAGGTCGCCCTTCTTCACGATGGGGCGCTGATGGATGTTGGTGTTCTGGTTGGAACGCTGGTACTTGATGAGGTTGTAGATGTCCACACCCACTTCACCGGCCACCGCTTCGGCGTCGTTCACGCGCACCACGATGCGGGTCGCGTCCACGTAGTCGACCTTGCCGCCACGGGTGGCGGTCACCACGGTGCCGGAGTCGATCGCGGCGACGCGCTCGATGCCGGTGCCCACCAGTGGCTTTTCAGGACGCAGCACGGGCACGGCCTGGCGCGACATGTTGGCGCCCATCAGCGCGCGGTTCGCATCGTCGTGCTCAAGGAACGGCACCAGCGAGGCGGCCACCGAGACGATCTGCGCCGGCGACACGTCCATGTACTGGATGGTGTCGGACGGGGTCAGGATCGATTCGCCTTTTTCACGGGCGGAAATCAGGTCACCGGTCAGGCGGCCTTCGCCGTCGAGCGTGGCGTTGGCCTGCGCAATGACGTACTTGCCTTCTTCAATGGCCGACAAGTAATCGATCTGGTTCGTGACCTTGCCTTCGATCACGCGGCGGTACGGGGTTTCAATGAAACCGTACTCGTTCAGACGGGCATAGAGAGCCAGCGAGTTGATCAGACCGATGTTTGGACCTTCAGGCGTCTCGATGGGGCAAACGCGACCGTAATGGGTCACGTGCACGTCGCGCACCTCGAAACCAGCGCGTTCGCGGGTCAGACCGCCCGGGCCCAGGGCCGACACGCGGCGCTTGTGGGTGATCTCGGCCAGCGGGTTGGTCTGGTCCATGAACTGCGACAGCTGGGACGCACCAAAGAACTCCTTCAGAGCCGCGGAAATCGGCTTGGAGTTGATCAGGTCGTGCGGCATCAGCGGCTCTTGCTCGGCCT
>NZ_JAOASO010000103.1 GCF_030158645.1 Hydrogenophaga sp.
GCCACCGCCTGCCCCATGAGGAACGAGCCTTTGAGGTTCACACGCAGCACCTCGTCGAAGTCGTCTTCGCTCACGGCCAGAAAATCGGCCGCCTTGAAAATGCCGGCGTTGTTCACGAGCACGTCGATGCGCCCGAAGGCTGCCACGGTCTTGGCCACCACCGCGTCCACGTCGAGCTTGTCACCCACATCGCAGTGCATGTAGGTGGCGCCGAGCTCGCGCGCCAGCGCGCTGCCGGGTGCGTTGGCCACATCGGCAATGACCAGGCTGGCGCCTTCGCGCGCGAAACGGCGCACGCAGGCTTCGCCAATGCCTTGTGCACCGCCGGTGACGATGACGACGCGGCCCTGGTGGCCGAAGTGAACGCTGGAGTTTGCAGATGGATGATTCATCCGGGCATGGTACGGCGGGATCTCGACGGCGCTGGTCAGAAAATGCTGCAGGTTGCCATGGCGCTTTCAACACGGGCGCGGGTCTGGGTGATGAGGTAGTCCAGAAACACCTCGGTGCGCCGCGGCATGAACTTGCGGCTGGGCAGGGCGGCGTACATCGTGAGCCGGTCGGTGATCCAGGGGTGGAGCACGCGCACCAGATCGCCGTTCTGGATCAACGGCGCGGCCAGTTCCACGGTGGTCGCGGTGATGCCGGCACCGTCGAGCGCGGCGTGCATCAGCGTGTCGGTGTGGTTGGCCCACAGCACCGGTTGCACCTCGATGTCCACGAAGCGGGTGTCGTCGGTTTCGTGCAGCAGGCGCCAGCCCCGGCTGCGTCCGGCGGCGGGCTTGTAGCGCAGGCAGTCGTGCTGGGCCAGGTCTTCGGGGCGCGTGGGGGTGCCCCGTCGCCGCAAGTACTCGGGCGAGGCCAACAGCACGGTGACGCTGGAGAGCACCTTGCGCGCGATGACGTTCGCATCGAACGACGCCTGGGTGCCGATGAGCGTGATGTCGTAGTCCTGGATCGGCGGCTCGCGGTGCGACTCCACTTCGATGTCGAGCAGGATCTTGGGGTAGGCCTGCCGGAAACCGCTCACCAGCGGCGCGAGCACGTGCGTGGCCAGCACCGGCGGGGCCAGCAGGCGCAGCACGCCCGCGAGGTCGCTGGTCTGCGAACTCACCAGCGCATGTGCTTCGTCCAGGTCTTGCAGGATCACGCGCACCCGCTCCAGGTAGCTCTCGCCCGCGTCGGTGAGCGAGACGCGCCGGGTGGTGCGGTGCAGCAGGCGCGTGCCCAGATGTTCCTCCAGGTCGGCCACCAGCCGCGTGACCACCGCAGGCGACATGTCCATGGCACGCCCGGCCGCCGCAAATCCCCCCTCGTCGATGACTTTCTGAAAAACACGCATCGAGGCCAGACGGTCCATGAAGAGGCTCCTTAAAGGGTTTTCCCGGATGAGAAAGACCTGATTATTGTTGAAATAGAAACACAGAAGTCATATGGACGCTGTTTTTCTTCGGGATCAGAAACTTTACAGTTCAACCCATCGATGCATGCAAACCCTCCGCAGAGGCATCGAAGCCGGCCAGACCGCACAACGGACCGACCGGCATGTTCAACCCTCCCAAAGGAAACTGTCATGAAAAACCGTCTGTCTGTTGTTGCCATCGCCCTCTCCACCCTCGTTGCAGGCCACGCCCTGGCAGCCGACCCGTCCGTGGCCAAAACCCGCGAACAGGTTCGCGCCGAGCTCGTCGAAGCGCAGCGCAACGGCACCGTGCTCGTCGACGGCGACCAGGGCCTGCGTGCCTACCCCACGACAGCGCGCCCAGCAGCACAAAAGACCGCTGAAAAGGCCGCTGAAAAGGCCGTCGTGGTGGGCAAGACCCGCGAAGACGTGTTGCAGGAGCTGCGCGATGCACGTGCCAACGGCACCCTGATTGCCAACAGCGAAACCGGCGAAACCTACCGTGACATCGATCCCCGCAGCTACCCTGCCGCCGACGTGGCACAGGGCAAGACCCGCGCCCAGGTGCTGGCCGAACTGGCCGAGGCCCGCCGCACGGGCGACCTGATCGCCAACAGCGAAACCGGCGCCAAGTACAACGAGATCTACCCGGGCCGCTACCCCACCCGTGGCACCGTGCAAGCGGTGAACCCCGTTGGTGATGTGCGTGCCGGTGCGGCTTCGTCCAAAGCGGCCGTGACGAACTGATCCTGCCGCTGGCAGTCTGAGAACGGCAACGCCCGGCTTCCTTCACAGGGAGCCGGGCGTTGTGCTGTGTTGCTGGCGTTGTCTGGTACAACCGGGCTCGCTTTCAGGAGCCTCACATGCACCCGTTTTACAAAGTCGAATTGTTCACCGACAGTGATGGTCGTGCCCGCTTCCGCGAGGAGGCCATCGTCCTCACCGAGGGCACGCCCGCAGCGCGTTTGTCGCCGGTGTTGCCCGCGAACGGCTTGCAGTTGCGCCAGAGCCCGGTGGGCTTTCGCAGCGATTTCCATTGCACCGCCTCGCCGCAGTGGCTGTTTGTGCTGAGTGGCCAGATGGAGATCGGGTTGCAGGACGGCAGTTCGCGGACCTTTGGCCCGGGCGAGCACTTCTATTCGGCCGACACCTTGCCGGCGGGCGCCACATTTGACGCACGCGTGCACGGGCACTGGAGCCGGCAGGTGGGCGACGAGCCGCTGGTGACCGCTTTCGTGAAGGTCTGAAGCTCACACCCCATCGGGCAGGCGCAGCCGGAGCAAGGCGCGCACAAAGCCGTGGTCGCTGCGGCCGCGGTCCCGGCCTTCGAAGAGGTGGTCGTTGAACACCTCCACGCGGCGCACATCACCGATGGCGCCTCGGCTGCTGGCCACGAACTCTTCGCTCACCAGCACCTGGTCGAGCACCTCGGGGTAGCCCTGGTGGATGTGGGAATAGGCCACGTCGCGGCGCAACGCGGCTTCACCCTGCACATCCCAGGCGCTGAACAGCGCGTTGTCGCGTGCGCCTTTGTCATAGGCCACCTGCGAGGTGGCCGCAATCAGCTGGGTGGTCACGCTGTGCGGGCTGTCGTTGAGGTCGCCCATGAGCACCAGCGGCAGGCGCGTGCGGTGCAGCAGCTCCACCACCTTCAGCCGCAGCGCCAGCGCTTCGGCGGCCCGCATGACGAGCGAGCGCAGGGAGCCCAGTGCCTGCACGGCCGGGTCGTCGGTGTCTTCTGTGGTCTTGCCGCTGGCGTCTTCCAGGTACTTGGGGCGTTTGCTCTTGAGGTGCGCGGTGATCACGCACACCGGCTGGCCGTGCTTCATGCGCAGTGTGGCCACCAGCGGCGGGCGCTCGAACCGGGTGTGGGCACCCAGGCCGGGCACCTGCACCACCGCAGCGGCAGGGAAGTCGACGATGGACTCGACCGATTCCAGTTTCAGGCGCGTGACGATGCCCACGCGCGGCGTGCCTTGGGCACCAACTTGTCCGGGCCCGTTCTCGGCACCCGGCACCACCACCGAGCTGTACTGCAGGCCGCTGCGCGCCACGGCCGCGCGCAGGGCCAGCTCGTCCCACACCTCCTGCACCGCGATCACGTCGGCGTTGAGCGCCTTGAACCGGTTGCCCAGCCAGTCCACCTTGCGATCGAATTCGGTCTGGCTGTAGGGGTCCTGGCCATCGTAGAAATGGCGTCCCGGTTGTGCCAGGTTGAGCACGTTGCAGGTGGCCACCATGAGGGTGGCCCAACGTGGCGACGCCCCGTTGCCGATGAAGGCAGACGGGGCGTCGGGTGTGGGGAGCGTGCGGTCGTTGGGCATGACCGCACTGTAGTTCAGCGATCCGTTCAGCGGATCCGGCCGTAGTTGGTGCGCAATGGGTCGGCATTGCCGCCACCACCACCACCACCGCCGCCGCGTGGGCCACCCCGGCCGCCGCCGCCACCGCCGCCGCCCTTGCCACCGCGGTTGCCGGTGCGCATGGCGTCGATGCTGGTGCGCAGCGGATCGGGCTGGCCGCCCGGGTTGGCTGCGCGTGGGCGCGGTTCCTTGATGCGCAGGCTGCCCAGGTGGGCGTTCGGGCCGGGCTGGCGCTCGGCGCCGGGTTCGCGGTCTTCACGCGGGCCACGGTCTTCGCGCGGTGCGCGATCCATGCGGTCGCCGCGATCGGCTTGTTGGCGCGGTGGGCGTGGACCCTGGCCACCACCGTTGCGTGGGCCGTTGTTGCTGCGTGGTTGGCCGTTGCCGCCACCACCGTTGGCACGTTGACCACCACCGTTGCCACCGCCGCCACGGCGGCCTTCACCGCGTGGGCCGTCGATCTGGGCGCCGTCACCGGCCGGGCGCTGACGCTGGCCACCGCCACCGTTGCCGCGGGCCTGCTGGGGCTCACCGGCTTTTTTCTCGCGCACGCGCTGCATCATTTCCGTGCGCGCGGCCTTGGCGGCCGCGGCCATCACGTCGCGGCTCGGCGGCTTGCCGGCGCCGCCCCAGATGGTCTGGCGGCCCATGGCGATGGGTTCGGCGCGTTCGCCCTCTTCGGGCATGAACTCCTGGAAGATCTGCACCGGGATCTGCTGCTTGGTGAACTGCTCGATCGCCATCATGAAGCCTTCTTCGTCCAGGCTCACGAGGTTGACGGCTTCACCGCCGTTGCCCGCGCGGCCGGTGCGGCCGATGCGGTGCACGTAGTCTTCGCTGACGTTCGGGATTTCGTAGTTCACCACGTGCGGCAGCTCGTCGATGTCGATGCCGCGTGCCGCGATGTCGGTGGCCACCAGGGCGCGGATGTCGCCGCTCTTGAAGCCGGCCAGCGCCTGGGTGCGGGCACCCTGGCTCTTGTTGCCGTGCAGCGCCATGGCCTGGATGCCGTTTTTCGTGAGGAACTCGGCCACGTTGTTGGCGCCGAACTTGGTGCGGGTGAACACCAGCACCTGGCTCCAGTTGTGCTGGTTGATGATGTGCACCAGCAGGGCTTTTTTCTTGCCACGGCCCACCGGGTGGATCACCTGGGTGATGCGCTGCACCGTGGTGTTGCGCGGGGTCACCTGGATGTGCAGCGGGTCCTTGAGCAGGTTGCTCGCGAGGTCGCGGATCTCGTCGCTGAAGGTGGCGGAGAACAGCAGGCTCTGCTTTTCTTTCGGCACCAGCGCCAGGATCTTCTTCACGTCGTGGATGAAGCCCATGTCGAGCATGCGGTCGGCTTCGTCCAGCACCAGCATCTGCACGCCGGAGAGGTCGAGGAAACCTTGCTGCTGCAGGTCCAGCAGGCGGCCGGGGGTGGCCACCAGCACGTCGACGCCGCGCTTCATGGCGTTGATCTGCGGGTTCATGCCCACGCCGCCGAAGACGACGGTGGAGGTGAGCGTCAGGTGCTTGCCGTAGGTGCGCACCGACTCTTCCACTTGCGCCGCGAGCTCGCGGGTGGGGGTGAGCACCAGGGCGCGGATGGCCACGCCGCCGAAGCGGTTCTTGGCGCGTTCGCCGTCGGCGAGGCGTTGCAGCAGGGGCAGGGTGAAGGCAGCGGTCTTGCCGGTGCCCGTCTGGGCGCCACCGAGCAGGTCGCGCCCGGCCAGCACGGCGGGAATCGCCTCGGCCTGGATGGGGGTGGGGGTTTCGTAGCCATGCTCACGCACGGCTTGCACGATGGCCGGGGCCAGTTTCAGATCGTCAAAGGTCATTTTTTTGGAGGCGCCCGTCCAGGGCGCTGGGGGCATCGGCCACTCCGTGAGTCGCTTCGGTGTTGGAAGCGGCACCCGGCCAGTCTGGGGCAGATGGATTCAGGGGTTTGGTGCCACCGTGGTTGGCGAGCACCCCAGCGAAGGGCTGGTGTTGAGCCAACTGAAGTGCCCAACGAGCCGTATTGTCGCATGCTGGGATAATCCGGGGTTGCGCGGCCGTCCTGGCTGCAGATTCTTCAGGCACACAGCAATGGCTCAATACGTCTTTTCCATGAACAAGGTCGGCAAAATCGTGCCGCCCAAGCGTCAGATCCTCAAGGACATTTCGCTCTCCTTCTTCCCCGGCGCCAAGATCGGCGTGCTCGGCACCAACGGTTCGGGCAAGTCCACGCTGCTGAAGATCATGGCCGGCATCGACAAGGAAATCGAAGGCGAAGCCATCCCGATGCCGGGCATCCGCATCGGATACCTGCCGCAGGAGCCACAGCTCGATCCCGAGCAGAGCGTGCGCGAAGCGGTGGAGAACAGCATGAGCGGCGTGCGCGCAGCGCAAAAACGCCTGGAAGAGGTGTACGCCGCTTACGCGGAGGAAGACGCGGACTTTGACGCGCTGGCCGCCGAACAGGCGCAGCTTGAAGCCGTCATCTCCACCTCGGGTACCGACGGTGAGCACCAGCTCGAAATCGCGGCCGACGCGCTGCGCCTGCCCCCATGGGACGCGAAAGTCGGCGTGCTCTCCGGTGGTGAAAAGCGCCGCGTGGCGCTGTGCTGCATGCTGCTGTCCAAGCCCGACATGCTGCTGCTCGACGAACCCACCAACCACCTGGACGCCGAATCGGTGGACTGGCTGGAGCAGTTCCTGCAGCGCTTCTCGGGCACCGTGGTGGCCATCACCCACGACCGTTACTTCCTGGACAACGCCGCCGAGTGGATTTTGGAACTCGACCGTGGCCACGGCATCCCCTACAAGGGCAACTACTCTACCTGGCTGGAGCAAAAAGAAGCCCGCCTGGAGCAGGAGCAGCGCACCGAAGACGCCCGCACCAAGGCCATGAAGAAGGAGCTGGAGTGGGTGCGCCAGAACCCCAAGGGCCGCCAGGCCAAGAGCAAGGCGCGCCTGGCGCGCTTCGAGGAACTGAGCGACGTCGACTACCAGAAGCGCAACGAGACCAACGAGATCTTCATTCCCGTGGCCGAGCGCCTGGGCAACGAGGTGTTCGAGTTCAAGAACGTCAGCAAGAGCTTCGGCGACCGCCTGCTGATCGACAACCTGAGCTTCCAGATCCCGGCGGGCGCCATCGTCGGCATCATCGGCCCCAACGGCGCGGGCAAGTCCACGCTGTTCAAGCTGATCTCCGGCAAGGAACAACCCGACAGCGGCGAAGTGAAGATCGGCCAGACCGTGCGCATGGCCGTGGTGGACCAGAGCCGCGATGGCCTGGCCGGCGAGAAGACCGTGTGGGAAGACATCTCCGGCGGTCTGGACATGATCACCGTGGGCAAGTTCCAGATGCCCAGCCGCGCTTACTGCGGCCGTTTCAACTTCTCCGGTGGCGACCAGCAAAAGCGCGTGGGCAGCCTCTCGGGCGGTGAACGCGGTCGCCTGCACCTGGCCAAGACCCTGGCCGAAGGCGGCAACGTGTTGCTGCTGGACGAACCCTCGAACGACCTGGACGTGGAAACCCTGCGCGCGCTGGAAGACGCGCTGCTCGAATTCGCCGGCTGTGCGCTGGTCATCAGCCACGATCGCTGGTTCCTGGACCGCATCGCCACCCACATCCTGGCCGCCGAGGGCGACAGCCAGTGGGTGTTCTTCAACGGCAACTACCAGGAGTACGAAGCCGACAAGAAGAAGCGTCTGGGTGAAGAGGGCGCCAAGCCCAAGCGCATGCGCTTCAAAGCGTTGAAGTGATGCAGGACGTCGAAGCCGCCACGCGCCACTGGCTGGAGAAGGCCGTCATCGGTCTGAACCTGTGTCCGTTTGCGCGGGCGGTGTATGCGAAGAACCAGGTGCGCATCGTCGTCAGCCAGGCGCGCCATCTGGATGCGTTTCTGGACGACCTCGACCGCGAACTCGCGCTGCTGGTGAACACGCCGGCCGATGAGATCGACACCACGCTGCTGGTGCACGCCACGCTGTTCCCCGACTTCGAGGTCTTCAACGACTTCCTGAATGTGGTGGACGACGTGGTGGCCGAGCACGAGCTCGACGGTGTGATCCAGGTGGCACCGTTTCACCCGTTGTTCCAGTTCGAGGGCACCGAGCCCGACGATGTGACCAACTGCACCAACCGCGCGCCGTTCCCCACACTGCACCTGCTGCGCGAAGACAGCGTGGAGCGCGCGGTGGCCACCGAGGGTGGTGATGCCGACGCGATCGTCGAACGCAACCTGCAGACCTTGCGCGATCTGGGTGCCGATGGGTGGCGCGCCCTCATGTCTAAAGCCTGAACAGCCGGGACATCCGGTTTCTTTTTCCGGTTGTGTGGGGGGGGAGGGGTGGTCACAATGGTCCAACCGATCAAACTTGGACGCTTTACCGAAGGAACCCGCCCGCATGGATGCCCATCTCCAGGCCTTTGACGCCTGCCTCAAGGAGGCGCTCGCGCAAACACGCGAGTGGGTGCCCCGCTGGCTGGACAGGTTGCATGGCGACCTGAAGGAGAAAGAGCTGTCGGCCCGGCAACTGGGCGACAAGCAGGTGTTTGTCGAGGCGCGAACCGCCCTCGAATCCCACCGCGACCTGATCGCCACCCGGTTTCTGGCCGCGCTGGGCGACTCGGTGGGCAACGCCTTGCCCGGCTCCGATGCGCAGCCGCGTCGGGCGCAGTCGGTGAGCTTTGACGAACTGGAGCTCATGGGGGATGACCAGGTACAGGAGACAGTCGAGCTCGCCCGCGTGCAGCAGATCGTCAACATGACGGTGGACCACGAGATCGTCGAGCTCACCGCCCGCCTGTGCACCGCACAGGGCATGCACAGCGTCAACGCCGACGCCAACCCGTTGCGTGCCGACGTGGTGGTGGCTGCCCTGACCAAGTCCCTCAAGGGGCTGAACGTGGCTCCTGCCGTGCGTTCGCGGTGGATGCAGACCGGTGCCATTTCACTGGGCAACGAACTTCAAGCGCTCTACACCCACCTCAGCGCCCTGCTGGAGCGCATGGGTGTGGCGGCGGCTGGTTACAACGTGATCCAGGCGCCCCACGCCCGCGCCACATCCGATGCCGCCCCGGGCCGGCGGACCGGTGGCGCACCCGAGGAGACCGGTCTGGGCGCCGATGCGCTGCTCACGCTCGACCACCTTCACCAGTTGCTGGTGGGCAACCTGGAGCAGCCGGGCGCCGATGCGCAGCGAGAGCCGGGCACGGCGGGCACCGGCAACGCCATGGTGCGCACCCTGGCCAGCGAGGTGGTCTCGCTCATGCTCAAGCAGATCGCGGCCGACGAACGTTTGCTTCGACCGGTGCGCGAAATGCTGCAGGACATGAAGCCTGCGCTGCTGCAAGTGGCGCGCACCGAGCCCCGCTTTTTCGCCGACCGGCAGAACCCGGCGCGCCGCCTCCTGGACGCCATCACCGAACACAGCCTGGCCTACACCAACGAGCAGGACCGGGGCTACGCAGCGTTCTCGCGCCAGGTGCGCAACATCATCGACACCCTGCAGAAACCCGGACCCGACCTCGCCGATCGTTTCCCAGGTCTGCTGCAGCACTTCAACCGCTCCCAGACCGAGGCCATGGCGCCCGAGCAGGTGCAGGCGCGCGGCCTGGCCGTGAAGACCCTGGTGCGGGTGGAGCAGCGCAACCTGCTGGCCGAACGGGTGGCCGCCGAATTCCGCTCCCGCAACGATTTCTCCCGCTCGCCCGGCGTGGTGCGGCGCTTTCTCACCGGCCCCTGGGCGCAGGTGGTGGCGCAGGCGCGTCTGGAACTGGCCAACGCCACCGGACTGAGCACCTCGGAGATGCCGGCGATGCGTTACACCGACATCCTGCCGGACCTGCTCTGGTCGAGCCAGCTGGCGCTGGCCAGCCTGAACCGCCCGCGCCTGGTGAAAATCATTCCCGGCGTCTTGCGCACCTTGCGCGAGGGGCTGGACTCGATCGACTACCCGAGAGAACAGGCGGAAGCTTTCTTCCAGGCCTTGATGGGTCTGCACGAAGCCGCCTACAAGACCCAGCGCGCCGAGTTGCCTCAAGATTCACCGCCCAGCCAGCAGGGCGACATCGAGCTGGAGCCGTGGATGCAGCCCGCCGAAGCGCGCGACACGGGTTTTCTGGACGACATTGCGCTCGAGTCTCAGCCGGACACCCAGCCATCGTTTGTCGACACCCAACCCCTGCAGCGCGACTGGGTCGACCTCAAGGCGGAGCTGGTGGCGCAGCCGCCGTCCCAGCTCAGTGTCGGCACCTGGGTGGACATGTGGCAGGACGGTCAGGCCGTTCGTTGTCAGATCAGCTGGGCCAGCCCGCACGGCACGCTGTTCCTTTTCGCCGGCCCGCATGGCCGTTCGCTGTCCATGACCCGCCGGGGCCTGGACCGTTTGATCGAGCAGGACAAGCTGCGGGTGGTGGCGGACCACGGCGTGGTCAATGAAGCACTCGACGAAGTGACGAGACAAGCCTGGCTGAACAGCATCAAGGCGTCTGGCATCTGAGACCCCACGCTCCACCGCTGCGCGCCCGACGTCAAGACGTCAAACCTTCCTCAGCAGCTTCTTCCTCACCAGGTGGATGTTGTTGCGCAGTGCGTAGAGCTCGTCGGTGTACGACAACGGCACCACCACCTTCTCCACCTTCGATTCCATGGCGTCGAGCTGTTCGACCAGGTCGGCGGCTTGGCCGGCGTCGGCTTCGAAACGCTGTTCCACGTCGCGCAGTTCGGCGTACCAGCGGAACACCCGCTTGCGGATGCGGAAGGTGTAGAGCGGGGGCACGATGCGCGAGAGCGGCAGCGCCAGCGCCAGGATCAGGCCCATCGCCAGCCACATGCGCTCGATCAGGTTGGCCAGCCAGAACGGCAGGTAGCGCTGCAGGAAGGGCGCGCCGTTCTGGATCGCGCGCGAGGCTTCGGGCGAGATCGGCACCTCGCTGTGTTCCAGGCTGGGGTATTCGCGTGCCTTGCTGAACCAGCCCGACCCCCCATGCAGATTCGTGGCGGTTTGCGCAAAGAGCTGCAGGATGGCGGGGTGGGTGTCGCTGTGCGCCAGCAGGCTGGTGGTGGAGGCCACCAGCCGCATGTCGCGGGTGGGGATGTTGCGCGCCAGGTCCACCACGCCTTGGGGCATCACCACCGGTGTGAGGTAGCCAAAGCGCCGGGAATACGCCTCGCTCTGCGCAAAGTCGAGCAGCTTCACGCCCGGGGTTTGCAGCAGCATCTGCACCATCAGCGACTCGGGCGCGGAGGCGAACACCACGGCGTCGAGCTCGCCGTTCAAAAAGGCCACGGTCGCCGGGGTTTGTTCCAGCTCGCTCAGGCGCAGCTGTTTCGGGTCCACCCGGTTCACGTCCAGCAAGGTGGAAAACAGGCGCGGCACGCCGCTGCCTGCGGTGCCCACGTTGACGCGCCAGCCGTTGAGCTCGGCCAGGTTGTTCACCGTGGGTGACTTGCGCAGGCGCCTGGCCGACTCTTCACGGTAGAAAAGCCACAGCGGCTCCACGAACAGGCTGCCCAGCGAGGTGATGCTGTCTTCCTCGTCGTAGCCGATGTCGGCCGTGCCGCCTTGCACAAAACCCAGATCGGCCCGGCCGGTGCGCAGCAGTTCCAGGTTGGCCGAGGAGCCTTCGGACGACAGCAACTCCACCGTGATGCCGTAGCGCGCCAGCGACTCGGCGTAGCGCTTGCCGAACTCGGCGTAGGCGCTCTGGTCGGGGCCGGTGGCCAGCACCACCTTCTTGGGCGGGTTGGGGTCGAGCCACCAGTAGGCCAGGCCCAGCAGGGCCACGGTGAGCAGGGCGAAGGGGCCGAATGACATGACCATCTCGCGCAGCGAGATGAGCGTGTAGCGCAGGGTTTGGGGCATGGCGGAACCTTAGCACGGCCCCTTGCAACCACCTGTTTCCGCGTGCCTTCGCGGCGGCTTCTCAGGGTGCCGCTTCGATGCTCGTCACGGTGTACGCGCCGTTGACCTGCACGGCGGTGAAGCGCACCTTGTCGCCGGCCTTCACCTTGCCCAGCAGGGCCGGGTCGCTCACCTGAAACACCATGGTCATGGGCGGCATGTCCAGGTTTTTGATCTCGCCGTGTTTGAGCGAGATCTTGCCGGCGGCGGTGTCCACCTTGCGCACCTCGCCCTCGGCCATGGGCGGCGCCTCTGCGGCGGTGCCGGTGCGCTTGAAGCCCGCCGTGTTGCCGGCGTAGTGCTGGTACACCCGGCCGGTGCCGTCGGGCTGCACCAGCACCACGTCGTAGGCGTCGCGGCGCTCGCCGTACACCGGGCCGTCCATGCCGGGGCTGCCCACCGGCATGCCCGGCACGGCCAGACCGAGGGCCTTGGGTTTCTCAGTCAGCAAGCGGCGGATCTCGCGCGCGTTCACATGGCCTTCGATCACATAGCCACCGATCAGGCCGGTGTGGCAGGAGCCGAATTGGTCGGGCAGACCGAGGCGCTTGCGCACCGCCGCGTTGCCGGTGTCGAACACCTGAACCTGGAAGCCGTCGGCCTGCAGGTACTTCACCCAGTCCTGGCAGCAGCCGCAGTTGGGGTCCTTCCAGACCTGCAGCACCGGCAGGGCGGCGGGCGTTTGTGCCCAGGCGGGCAGGGTTGCAGCGGCGGCAAAGGCGGCGGCTGCGCTGATGAGGGAACGTCGTTGCATGGTGGTCTCCAGTGGAATCAAGCTTTGGGGGCGACGCGGATGGTGCCGCGCATGCCGGCCTCAAAATGGCCGGCGATCAGGCAGGCGAATTCGAAGTCGCCCGGGCGGTTGAAGGTCCAGACGATGTCGCCGCGTTGGCCGGCCGGCACGTGCGCCATGTAGGGCTCTTCATGCTCCATGTTGGGAAACTTCTTCATCATCTCGGCGTGGGCCTTGAGCTCGTCGCCGGTGCCGATCACGATCTCGTGCAGCACCCGACCCACGTTGATGGCGCGGATGCGCAGCGTGTCGCCCTCGCGCACGTCGATGTGGTTCGGGCTCATCTTCATGTCGTCGCTCATGCGGATGTCGACCGTGCGGCGGACGCGGGCCGGTTCGCCGGCGATGCCCCACGGTTTCTGCTCTTTCACCACCGGGCCGGCGGTCTTGCCGTGTTGTTCGCCGTGGGCAAAGGCGCGCGGCAAGGCCAGCACCAGGGGCAGTGCGAGCAGGCTGCGTCGTGACTTGAGGTTCATGCTTTTTCTCCGGGAATGGGTTCAGTGGTTGCCGTGGCCGCCCGCGGGCTTGCGCACGGTGGCCGCGGGTGGGGTTGTCGCGGTGGGCGCGGCCGGTCGGGTGGCGGTGGGTGCTGCGCCGGTGTCCACCAGCCGCGCCTGCGTGCCCGGGGGCATCTTGTAGACACCGGGGTCGGTGTAGTCGCCCGCCTTCTGGTCGGCGCGCACCTTCAGCGTGGTGAACATGCCGCCCATCTCGATGGGGCCGTAGGGGCCGGTGCCGGTCATCATGGGGAAGGTGTTGGCGGGCAGCTCCATCTGCATCTCGCCCATGTCGGCCATGCCGCGCTCGCCCATCACCATGTAGTCGGGCACGGCGCGCTGCAGCGGCTTGACCAGGCCCCGGTGGTCCACGCCGATCATGGTGGGCACGCCGTGGCCCATGGCGCCCATGGTGTGGTGGCTCTTGTGGCAGTGCATGGCCCAGTCGCCCGGTTCGTCGGCGATGAATTCGAGCTGGCGCATCTGGCCCACGGCCACGTCGGTCGTCACCTCCGGCCAGCGCGAGCCTTTGGGCGTGGGCCCGCCGTCGGTGCCGCTCACTTCAAACTCGATGCCGTGGATGTGGATCGGGTGGTTGGTCATGGTGAGGTTGCCCACGCGCACGCGCACCCGCTCGCCCAGCCGCGCCACCAGCGGCGTGATGCCGGGGAACACGCGGCTGTTCCAGCTCCAGATGTTCTGGTCGAGCATGGTGTTGACCTGCGGCGTCATGCTGCCGGGCTCCACGTCGAAGGCGTTGAGCAGGAAGCAGTAGTCGCGCTGCACGTCTTCAATCAGCGGGTGCTTCGCCTTCGGGTGCGTGACCCAGAAGCCCATCATGCCCATGGCCATCTGCGTCATTTCGTCGGCGTGCGGGTGGTACATGAAGGTGCCGGGGCGGCGCGCCGTGAACTCGTAGACGAAGGTCTTGCCCACCGGAATCTGCGGCTGGTTCAGGCCGCCCACGCCGTCCATGCCGTTGGGCAGGCGCTGGCCGTGCCAGTGGATGGTGGTGTGCTCGGGCAAGCGGTTGGTCACGTAAATGCGCACCCGATCGCCCTCGACCACCTCGATGGTCGGGCCCGGGCTCTGGCCGTTGTAGCCCCACATGTTGACCATGAAGCCCGGCGCCATTTCGCGCACCACCGGTTCGGCCACGAGGTGGAACTCCTTCACCCCGGCGTTCATGCGCCAGGGTGCGGTCCAGCCGTTGAGCGTGACCACCGGGTTGTAGGGGCGGCCCGCGCCGGTGACACCGGGCGGTGTCCAGGGCGGTGCGGTGTCGGCCGAGGTTTGCTGCACCGGTTCGGGAATGGCGGCCAGGGCCACGCGGCTCACGCTGCTGGCGGCCACAGCGCCCACGGCAGCGCCGGTGAGCCAGTTTCTGCGGTTCATCGTTTTGTTCATGTCAGTGTCCTGCCGGGGCTTGGGCGGCGCTGGCGCCGGCGGTTGAAGAGGTGTCGGGGCCGGCGTACTCGGCGCCGGCCAGCAGGGCTTGCCAGTCGGCTTGCGCGCGCCAGTAGTCGCGGCGCGCCTGCACGGCGGTGTCGAGCGACTGCATGCGTTCGCGCGCGCTGGCCAGCAGCTCCCAGCTGCTTTGCAGCATGCCGTTGTAGCGCAGCAGGGTTTCCTGCTCCAGCGCGGCCTGCAGCTGAGCCACCACGGCTTGCGCGTGCTGGGCGCTGGCATGACGCAACTGGAGTTGCGCCCAGGCCTGACGCGCCATGGAGCGGCGCTCACCGGCTGCGCGCAGCAGTCCAGCCTCGGCGCGGGTGGCCCGCGCCAGCGGGTGGTCGCGCAGCAGCGAGAGGTTGCCGATGTGCGGTGGGGTGGCGGTGGTGGTCGGGTCGGGCATGGCCGAGAGTGCGGCCTCGGCCGCTGCGGTCCACACCTGTCGGCGATCGGCACTGACCGCGCCGAGCTCGCGCTGTGCTTCGACGCGTTGCAGCGCGAGCAGCGGATCGGCGCGCAGCACCGCCGCTTCCAGCGTGGCGTCGGTGAGGCCTGCGCCAGGGGTCGGGCGTGTCGGCACGGCGGGCAGGCTCGCGGGCAGGCGCTCGCCCAGTTGCGCGACCGCGTTGGCTTCCCACAGGCCGAGCAGTTGCGCCAGGCGCTCCAGCGCGGACAGGGCTTCGCCTTGCGCATTCACGTTCATCTGCCACGCGCTGGCCTCGGTGAGCTGCTCGCGCATGAGTTTGGCCTGGCTCCAGTTGCCCGCCACCACCATGCGCCGGCCCAGTTCGCTGCCCGTGCGGGTGGCTTCCCACAACTCGCTCATCTGGCGTGCGCTCTGGCGTGCGCTCACCGCGTCGACCCAGGCGCGCTGCACATCGCGCACGTGCCGGGCGTAGGCGACCTGCACGGCACCGGCCTCCAGCGCGTTCATGTCGGCGTGGGTGAACAGCTCGGGCCGCTGGCGCAGCGAGAGGCGCAGGGCTTGCGCCAGGTCCAGCGGTGCCGGTTGGGTGCCGGTGGGCGCAGGGGCTGCCTCGCCGGGATTCTTCGATTCCCAGCGCAGCAGGTCGATGTGGCCGCGCGGGAATTCGGCCACGCGCTCGTTGGCGCGTTGCCAGATCTCGCGTGCGCGGGCGATGTCGGCCGGGCGCTCGAGCGCGTCGACCGAGCCGGTGGGGGGCAGCACCAGCGGGGCCGATGCTGTTGCAGGGGTCGCCGGATCGGCGGCCTGGACCGCGTTCGATGTTTGTGCCTGTGCCGGCCAGCAAACCGCCGCCAGCGCGATGCTCAAGGCCGCAGCGCGACCGGGACTGCTCTTCAAAGGCGGTGTCCACCGCCGAAAAACCATCATGGGAATCTCCTGAAATCACGGACCAGCGCCCGCCGCGGTGCCCTCGTGGGCCTGCTGCGGACGCACCTGTGGTGTGTGAAGTCAGGAAATGGGTGGCTTGATGCCCCGCTGGGCCTCGCTGCTGGCGAAACGCTCGACCACCGCCGCGAGCTGGGCATGGCCGGGCGGGGGTGTCTGCAACTCTGCCAGTCGCATGGCCAGCGCGGGCACGTTGCAGACATCGCAGGCACTGTGCTGGTGATCTGCGCTGTCTTGAGCCGCTGAGGCGTGCTCGTCGCAGGCGCACTGGGCGTGCGACTCACCGTGGTCTGCGCCGTGATCCCCGCTGTGTGTGCCCATCGCCATGGAGGCATGCGCCGGCTGGAACAGCATGTCCACCGCCATGGCGTCGCCCACCCAGCCGCGCAGGGGCAGCAGGGCGATCATGAGGACGAGGAACCAATGGCGCATGGGGGTGGATGATACGGATAGACGGGTTTTGGTTCCATCACCGCCGTCCCATACCGGCACGTCACGCAGGGCAATGCAGCACCAGCGCCTGCAACGGCCTGGTCAGTCCGGGGTCGGTCACCACAAAGGCCACCCGCTGAACAGAGCGGGCGGGCAGCGTGAGTTGGGCACCGCCACCCTGTGCGGCCTTCCAGGCCGGTACCGGCTGGTACAGGCTGACCACGTGGTCGTGGCGCAGATCTTCGCCCGCGTTTTCACCGCGCGTGACCTTGCTCAACAGCCCATCTTGCAGCACCGCCCAGTAGCCAGCCAGTTCACCGGCCGGTGCGCTCCCTGGCGTGGCCGCCACTTGCGCGGTGACCACGTCGCCCTGGCGGCTCAACCGCAAGGCCGGCGCGGTCGCAGCGGGCAACCCGCTCAGGTCGACGGCCCGTTGGCCGTGCCAGCCCCGGTGGTCACGGCCATTGAGGACCACCTGTGGCGTGTACACATGCTTGGCGCCGAGCGCTTCCTTCAGCAGGTACTGGCGGGCGGTGGTCTCCCGGGTGGCGAACGGATCGCGCCAGCCCAGGTGGTTCCAGTAGTTCACATGGAACGAAAGCGCCAGCACATTGTCTGGCGACTTGAGGGTGGAGAGCCATCGGTCCGCCGGTGGGCAGGAGCTGCAGCCCTCGGAGGTGTAGAGCTCCACCACGGCCGGTGGCTGGGGACCGGAGCGAACCTCGCAGGTCTGGGCGAGCGCCGAACCGACCACAGCCAGGGTGCTGGCGCAGACAACGAAGCGGGGCAGGGTGGTGGGCATGGCCATCTCCAGGTGGGGGAATGGCGGTTCGTCGGCCACAGGGCCGTGGGCTTACAGGCCAGCCGACCGGAGGCGGGCGGCTTCAGCGCAGGTCGGGTGCCACACCGAAGCGCACAGGCTGCGCCCGGGGCGCGGACAGTGGCCCGGCGGTGGCCGCGAGGGAGGCCACGGTCGGTGGCAGCACCATGCCGCGTTGCTGCATCACGGTGCGCAGGCGGTCCGGGTAGTCGGTGATCAGGCCGTCCACGCCCCAGTCGATGAGGCGGGCCATGTCGCTGGCTTCGTTCACCGTCCATGGGATCACGCGCAGGTTCAGGGCGCGCGCGCGCGCCAGCGTGGCCTGGCTCAGGTCGTTGAAGTGCGGCGACCAGAGCTTGCCGCCCGCCGCTGCAACCATGGCCGGTGCGTCTTCGAAACCCGCCAGCTTCAGACCGCCGGTCCAGTCCCCGTCGCTCAGGGTGTTGAAGCGATCCAGTTGGGCTGAAAGAAACGACAGTGGCACACCCGGAGCCAGGGTCTGGCTGGCCTTGAGCACGCGCCAGTCGAAGCTCTGCAGCGTCGTGCGCGAGGCCATGCCCTGGTGGTTGATGACGGCCACGACGGCGCGCACGAACGCCTCGGACTCGGGCGACTCGTCGGGGCGGCGGGGGTGCGTCTTGAGTTCGATGTTGAAACGCACATGGCCCGCCCCCAGCCGCTTGACCCGCTCGAACACGGACGCCAGCGTCGGAATGCGTTCGCCGTCCACCGGGGCCTGGTGCGCGAAGTCGCGTGCGTAGCGGCTGGACGGGTTGATGCGGCCCACATCGAGACTCGCGATTTCGTCCAGGCTGAGCTGGTTGAAGGGCTTGCCGCGCGCCTGCAGCCACCGGCCGCTGGCGTCGCGCGTGATGTCGGGGTTGGGCGTGGTGTCGTGCGAGACCACCGGCACACCCTCGGCGCTGAGAATCACGTCGAACTCCAGCGTCGTCACACCGATGGCCAGGGCCTGCTCGATGCCGGCCAGCGTGTTCTCGGGCGCCAGACCGCGCGCACCGCGGTGGCCTTGCGCATCAAAGGCCAGCGCAGCACCGGCGCACCAGACCGACAAACCGAGTGCGGTGGTGCAACTCCAGCGCAGCCACGACAGGCGTTGAACGGTGAACGGGGGTTGCGCGGACATGGGGCCTCCTTGAAAACCCGCGCATTGTGTCAGCGCCGCATGACCCTCACAAGTCAAAAACCTTCACTTGAAAAGAAGCGTTACGAATCAATGGCCGAGGATCTTGGAGAGGAAGTCCCGGCTGCGTTCGCTCTGCGGGTTGTTGAAGAACTCGTCAGGGGTGTTCTGCTCCACGATCTGACCCTGGTCCATGAAGATCACGCGGTCGGCCACGGCCTTGGCAAAGCCCATTTCGTGGGTCACGCAGATCATGGTGATGCCCTGGTTGGCCAGCTCCACCATCACGTCGAGCACTTCCTTGATCATCTCCGGGTCGAGCGCCGAGGTGGGCTCGTCGAACAGCATGATCTTGGGCGTGAGGCACAGCGCGCGCGCAATCGCCACCCGCTGTTGCTGGCCGCCGGAGAGTTGCAGCGGGTACTTGCCCGCCTGCTCGGCGATGCGCACGCGCTGCAGCTGCAGCATGGCTTTTTCTTCGGCCTCCTTCTTGGGCATCTTGCCCACCCACATGGGCGAGAGCGTGAGGTTTTCCAGCACGGTGAGGTGCGGGAACAGGTTGAACTGCTGGAACACCATGCCCACGTTTTTGCGCACCTGGTCGATGGCCTTGATGTCGTCGGTGAGTTCGATGCCGTCCACGAACAGGTGGCCTTGCTGGTGTTCTTCAAGCCGGTTGATGCAGCGGATCAGCGTGGACTTGCCCGAGCCCGAGGGGCCGCAGATCACGATGCGCTCGCCTCTGGCCACGTCCAGGTCGATGTCGCGCAGCACATGGAAGTCGTTGCCGTACCACTTGTTGACCTTGTCGAAGCGGATGATGGGGTCTGACATGTTGTTGTTCCTTCAGCGGGCCTTGCTGGCGCTCAGTTGCTTCTCGACCCACAGGCTGTAGCGGGACATGGCGAAGCAGAAGATGAAATAGACGACCGTGATGAACAGGTAGGCCTCGATCTTGAAAGGCCGCCAGTTCACGTCGGAGTTCAGTGCCAGCGACAAGGCGCCGGTGAGCTCGTACATCGAGACGATGGTCACCAGCGAGGTGTCTTTGAAGATCGAGATGAAGTTGTTCATGATGCTGGGCACGACCATGGCCAGCGCCTGCGGCAGCACGATCTTGCGCTGCGTCTGCCAGTAGCTCAGGCCCAGCGTGTCGGCCGCCTCCAGCTGCCCCCTCGGGATGGCCTGCAGCCCGCCGCGAACGATCTCGGCCATGTAGGCCGCCGCGAACAGCGTGATGCCCACCACGACACGCACCAGCACGTCGATGCTCACGCCCTGCGGCATGAACAGCGGAAACATGAACGACGCCATGAACAGCACCGAGATCAGCGGCACGCCGCGGACGAGTTCGATGTAGACGATGCAGGCCGAGCGGATCGCCGGAAGGTGGCTGCGCCGGCCCAGCGCCACCGCAATCGACAAGGGAAACGCCAGAAAGATGGACACCGTGGCCAGCAGCACGGTCAGCGGCAGGCCGCCCCAGAGGTCGGTTCGAACGCGGGACAGTCCGAACACGCCGCCCCCCATGAGCACGAAGAACACCGCCAGGACCGACATCCACACCAGCGCCAGCCAGGGTTTCCAGAACGCGCGGATGCAGCTCACCACCAGTGCGGCCAGCATCATGCTGGTGGCCAGCACCGGGCGCCAGTGTTCCTCGAAGGGGAACCGGCCGAGCAGGATGAGCCGGTACTTTTCGGTCACCACGCCCCAGCACGCCCCGACACCGCGCATGTTCTGACAGGCCTGTGCGTCGGCGCTGAAGACGGCATTGCCCAGACCCCAGCTGTAGAGACGGGGCAGGAGGTAGATGGCCAGCCCCAGCAGGAACACCGAGGTGATGCTGCTTCGCAGATCGCCGAACAGGTGGGTGCGCACCCAGGGCACGGCCCCACGGGTGCGCACGGGCGAAGGGCGTGCAGCGATGGGCACGAAGTGCTGGGTCATCGATCAGCGCTCCGGGATGGCCATGCGCTTGTTGTACGCGTTCATGAACAACGACGTGGACAGCGACGTGGTCAGGTAGACCAGCATGATGATGGCGACGCACTCCACTGCTCGGCCGCTCTGGTTGAGCGTGGTGTTGGCGATCGAGACCACGTCGGGGTAACCCACCGCCACCGCCAGCGATGAGTTTTTGGTGAGATTGAGGTACTGGTTGGTCAGCGGTGGAACGATCACGCGCATCGCCTGTGGCAGCACCACCAGCTTCATGGTCTGGCGAGGGGCCAGACCCAGCGCGGCAGATGCTTCCTTCTGTCCCAGGCTCACGGACTGGATGCCGCCGCGCACCACCTCGGCCACAAATGCCGCGGTGTAGAAGGTCAGGCTGATCAGCACGGCCATGAACTCGGGCGAGACGCGGCCACCGCCTTCGATCATGAAGCGGCCGGCCTCGGGAATCGCCCATTGCGTGGGCATGCCGCCGGCCAGCCAGCCGGCAACCACACCAACGAGAACGATGCCCAGCATGGGCCAGCCGGGCTTGAGCAAGCGGCCCGTTTTCTTGAATGCACCCAAGGCCCATCGGCGCCAGAGCCAGGCCAGCAGCACGCCCGCCACCAGACCGATCAGCACCATGAGGTAGCCCGTGCCCTGCAGCGGGCGGGGGAATGCGAAACCATCCTTGCTCAGATAAAACAGGTCGGCCAGGTTCCAGGCCTCCCCGGGCGCTGGCAGCACCTCGACGAACAACAGGTACCACATCAGCATCTGCAGCAGGATGGGCACGTTGCGAAACAGCTCCACGTAGCTGTAGCACAGGCCGCGCACCAGCGCGTTGCGCGAAAAGCGGCCCACGCCCAGCAGCACGCCCAGCACGGTGGTGAGCACGATGCCGATGAGGGCCACGCGCAGCGTGTTGAGCACGCCGACCCAGATCGCCTTGCCGTAGGACTCGCTGGGGCTGAAGCTGATGAGGGTCTCGCCGATGTCGAAACCCGCCGAGGCGCCCAGAAAATCAAAACCGCTCTGGATGCCGCGGATGCGCATGTTCTCCTGCGTGTTGTGCGCCAGAAACCACACACCCAGGCCGATCAGGACGATGGCCAGCGCCTGGTACACCAGGCCACGCGTGGCGCGGCTGCGCCACGACCAGGAGGCTCTTTTCCGTGCCACGCGTTCAGCGAACCGGCATCGGGTACATCAGGCCGCCCTTGTTCCACAGCGCGTTCACGCCGCGCGGCAGACCGATCGGGGTGATGTTGCGTTCGTAGGATTCGCCGTAGTTGCCCACGGCCTTGATGGCACGGACCGCCCAGTCCTTGTCCAGGCCCAGCAGCTTGCCCGTGTCTTCGGTGCCACCGCCCAGCAGGCGCAACACATTGGGGTTCTTGCTGTCGCGTTTCATGGTGTCCACGTTCGCGGCGGTGATGCCCAGCTCTTCGGCTTCGAGCAGGGCATGGCCCACCCATTTCACGATGGCGAAGAAGTCGTCGTCGCCACGGCGCACGGCCGGGCCGAGCGGTTCCTTGGAGATCAGCTCGGGCAGGATCATGTGATCGGCGGGTTTGGCGGCTTCCTTGGACCGGATCGAGGCCAGGCCCGAGGCGTCGGTGGTGTAAGCCTGGCAGCGCCCGGCGAAGTAGGCCGCGTTGGTGGCGGCCAGCTCGGCGAACACGATGGGGCGCAGGTTGAGGTTGTTGGCGCGGGAGTAGTCGCTCAGGTTGAGTTCGGTGGTGGTGCCGGCCTGCACACACACGGTGGCGCCCTTGAGCTCTTTCGCGCTCTTGACCTTCAAGGCCTTGGGCACCATGAACCCCTGCCCGTCGTAGAAGTTGACGCCCGTGAAATGCAGGCCCAGCGATGCGTCGCGCGTGAGCGTCCAGGTGGTGTTGCGCGGCAGCAGGTCCACCTCGCCCGATTGCAGGGCGGTGAAGCGCTGTGCGGCGTTCAGCGGCACATAGCGCACCTTGTTGGGGTCGTTGAGCACCGCGGCGGCGACCGAGCGGCACACGTCCACGTCGATGCCGCTCCATTTGCCCTGGCTGTCGGCGGCGGAAAACCCGGCCAGGCCGGTGCCGACGCCACAGACCAGCTCCCCGCGCTTCTTGATCGCGTCCAGGTCCTTGCCTGCGTGAGCGGGCAGGCTGGCCGCAGCCGCCAGCCCCAGGACCGCCAGTGTCAAGCTTGTTTTCGTCATGGGTTCTTTCTCCTTGGAGTTGAAAGGAATGCGGGATGTCCTTTTTTAACCCCGGATCGGGGTTTGCGCGCGAAAGCCACGCAAATCACACATGGCTTTTGTGCAACTGCGCGGTGGCGTGGAGGTCTCTCCCGCGACAAGCCGTGTTTTCATCTCGGCGGGTGAGCCGTATCCTTCGGCCAGAAGACAGAACAACGGAGACAGCGCATGAGCAACAGCACCACGCAGGCGACCGGGTCGTCCGCGCCGCACCACCGCTTCTGGCCCACGCGCCTGCCGCACCGGATCGATCCGCCGGCCACCTCGCTGTGGCACAACCTGGCGGTCAGTGCGCTGCGTTACCCGGACAAGCCCGCGCTGGTGTTCTTCGACCAGGTGCTCACCTACCGCGAACTGTTTGCCCAGGCCGAGCGGTTGGCGGCGCACCTGCGCGGGCAGGGCGTGCAGGACGGCGACCGCGTGATCCTGCTGATGCAGAACTGCCCGCAGTGGGTGGTGGCGCATTTTGCGATCCTGCGGGCCAACGCGGTGGTGGTGCCGGTCAACCCGATGAACCGCAGCGACGAGCTGCAGCACTACATCACCGATCCCGATGCGCGCGTGGCCATCAGCGCCGCCGATCTGGCCGGTGAACTGCTCAAGGCCAACGCTGCGGTGCCCCAGTCCGAACGGTTGCGACACGTGGTGGTCTCGCACTACAGCGACGCTTACGGTCCCGCCGCCGAGGTCCCGCCGGCCTGGAGCGACTGGTTGCACACGAACCACGCCTTGCCCGAGCTGCCCGGCGGCACGGTGAGCGACTGGGCCGACGCGCTGGCCTGCAGCGGCACCGCGCCCGCGCACAACCGAGGCCCCGACGACCTCGCCGTGCTGCCCTACACCAGCGGCACCACCGGCCTGCCCAAAGGCTGCATGCACCCGCACCGCACCCTCATGCACAACGCGGTGGGCGTGGGTCTGTGGACCAACAGCACCTCGGAGAACGTGGGCCTGCTGGTGGTGCCCATGTTCCACATCACCGGCATGGTGGCGGGCATGCACGCCGGTGTGTACAACGGCGCGACCCTGGTGGTCATGCCGCGCTGGGACCGCGACCTCGCCGGGCAACTCATCTCGCGCTGGCGCGTGACGCACTGGACCAACATCCCCACCATGGTCATCGACCTGCTGGCCAGCCCCCGCTTCGACCAGTACGACCTGTCCAGCCTGGTGCTGGTCGGCGGCGGTGGCGCGGCCATGCCGCAGGCGGTGGCGCAGCGCCTGCTCGACCAGTACGGTCTGCGTTACTCCGAAGGCTATGGCCTGACCGAGACCGCCGCGCCCTCACACAACAACCCGCCCGACCATCCCAAGCAGCAGTGCCTGGGCATTCCTTTCCTGAGCACCGAGGCGCGGGTGGTGGACCCGATCACACTCGAAGCCATGCCGCAGGGCGAGGCCGGTGAAATCATCATTCACGGTCCCGAGGTGTTCGACGGTTACTGGAAGCGCCCCGAGGCCACCGAAGCCGCCTTCATCACCGTGGAGGGCAAGCGTTTTTTCCGCTCGGGCGATCTCGGCCGCATCGACGAGGATGGCTACTTCTTCATCACCGACCGGCTCAAACGCATGATCAACGCCAGCGGCTTCAAGGTCTGGCCGGCCGAGGTGGAGGTGTTGATGTTCAAGCACCCGGCCATCGCCGAGGCCTGCGTGATCGCCACCACCGACACCTACCGTGGCGAGAGCGTGAAGGCCGTGGTGGTGCTGCGCGAATCGCACCGCGCCACCACCAGCGAGCAAGACATCCTGGACTGGTGCCGGGAGCACATGGCGGTCTACAAGTGCCCGCGCACGGTGGAGTTCGTCCCGGCCCTGCCCAAAAGCGGCAGCGGCAAGGTGATGTGGCGCCTGCTGCAGGAGCAAGAGGCCAGCAAGACCGCGCCTGCACAATGACGCGATGCCTTCCATTGCCCACATCTTTCACCGTCTCTGGCAACCGCGCCGCAGCCTGTTCTGGCTCGTGCTCGGTTTCAACGCGCTCTCGAGCTTCATGGTCGGTTTCTTGCAGTTGAACGATCCGCCCATGGGCATCCGCCTGGTGGTGAGCGTGTTTGCGCTCACCAATTCGCTCATCGGCTGGTGGCTCACCGTGCGCCTGTGGCGCGAAACCGATCCGAACCGTCCCTCCGACCCCCCTCCATAGGAAATCCCATGTTCAAGGCACTCGTCATCACCAAACCCGAGTCGGGTTACCGCTGCGACCTCACCGAGCTGGACGAGGCGCAACTGCCCGCCAGCGGCGACGTGACGGTGCGCGTGGACTACTCCACCGTCAACTACAAGGACGGTCTGGCCATCACCGGCCAGTCGCCGGTGGTGCGCAGCTTTCCCATGGTGCCCGGCATCGACTTCGCGGGCTCGGTCACGCAGAGCGACCACCCCAGATGGAAAGCAGGCGACCGGGTCTTGCTCAATGGTTTTGGCGTGGGCGAGAACCACTGGGGCGGTCTGGCGCAGATGGCACGTGTCAAGGGCGACTGGCTGGTGGCCCTGCCCGACACCCTGAGCGAACGCGATGCGATGGCGGTGGGCACCGCGGGCTACACCGCCATGCTGTGCGTGATGGCGCTGCAACGGCACTGGGCGGACGCGGGCGTGGCACCGGGCAGCGGCGAGGTGCTGGTGACCGGGGCGAATGGTGGCGTGGGCAGCGTGGCGATTTCGCTGCTGGCGGGCCTGGGCCACACCGTGGTGGCGTCCACCGGGCGCCCGCAGGAGGCGGATTTCCTGAAGTCACTCGGCGCGTCTGCCGTGATCGACCGCAGCGAACTGGGCGCTCCGGGCAAGCCGTTGCAAAAGGAGCGCTGGATCGGCGTGGTGGACTCGGTGGGCAGCCACACACTGGCCAACGCCTGTGCCAGCACGCGTTACGGCGGCGCCGTGGCGGCCTGTGGCCTGGCGCAGGGCATGGACCTGCCGGCCAGCGTGGCGCCTTTCATCCTGCGCGGTGTCACGCTGTACGGCATCGACAGCGTGATGGCGCCGATGGCCCGGCGCGTGGCCGCCTGGGACGCGCTGGCCAAAACCCTTCACCGCGAGCAACTGGCCGCCATCACCACCGAGATCGGCTTGGGCGAAGCCATCGGCGCTGGCAGCGACATTCTGGCCGGGCGGGTGCGCGGGCGGCTGGTGGTCAACGTCAACCGCTGACGCGCACGCTCACCCCGTGTTACAAATCGGGGCGGTTGCGCGGGAATACACATCGCTGGACGGCGTTGTGTTGGTCAATCGTTCACATCACAAGTAACCACCCCATGCGCATCTTTTCCACCATCCTGGACACGGTCACGCAGCGGCTCATGAGCGAGCCGGTGCGCCACGACCCGGCCGCCCTCGCGCGCATCCGCCGCGCCATGATCGAGCTCATGCCCAAGGACGCGGGGTGGGAAGACGAACGGCTGCGCCACCGCCTGCTGGTGGCGGTGGACCCGAAAAGCTTGTGGTTCCTGCGGGTCGAGCTGCACCAGCGGCTATGCCGCAGCGTGGGCGAAGAGGCGGCGCTGGAGAGCGTTCAGGCTTTGTGGCCCCTGTTTGAAGACAGCATCGAGCCCGCGCTGTTGGGCAAGCGTCCCGGACGGCGCGGCGGCAGCCAGCGCGGTGACACACCGCCCGGCCGCTGACGCTCAGAGCGGCCCGCTCACCGTGTCCCGGTAGGCGTGCCAGGTGGCGTGGCCCAGCACCGGCCCCACCACCAGCAAGCCCAGGAACAGGGGCAGCATGGCCAGGCCCACCAGCAGCGTGATGAGCGCGCCCCACCACAGCATCACGGCGGGGTTCTGCAGGCAGGCGCGGATGCTGGTGAGGCCGGCGGAAATGGCGTCGACCCGCCGGTCCAGGATCATGGGAATGGAGATCACGCTCGTGACGAAGATCAGGCCGGCGAACACGCCACCGACCACCGCGTAGGTGATCAGGAACGTCAGGTTGTCGGGGTTGAGCAGCTGCGCCACCAGGTTGGTGGTGGAGGGCATGGTGTTGAACGTCACGGCAAACACCACCAGCGAGGCCCGTCCCCAGAGCATCTCCAGGATCAGCAACACCCCTGCAAAAATGGCTATGGTGCCCTGCGTGGGCCGCCAGGCCAGCAATGAGGCGCGCAGCGACGGCCGCTGACCGGCCTGCAGGGCGCGGCTGGCGTCGTACAGGCCCAGGCAGAGGAACGGCCCCATCAGCAGAAAGCCCGCGCTCAGCGCCAGCACATAGGCCGGCGCGGCGCGAAACACCGCCAGCAAGGCGTGGCCCATGAGAAAAAAGCACAGGCCGTAAAAGAGCCCGATGCGCGGGCAGCGCGCGAAGTCGGCCCAGCCCAGCCGCAACCAGCGCAGGGGATCGCCCGCGCGCAGGTCGGTGATGCGCAGGTCGAACACCGACGGCGGACGTGGTGGCTCGGTCGTTCTGTTGTTGGCGGGCGTGGGTTCGGCCATGGGTGTTCCTCGTCGGCCATGGATTGAACCACCAACCCAGCCTTTGCGCAGCTTGCACGCCGCTGGACCCAGGCGCCTTGATCCAGCGCATGAAATGGGCTCATGGGGCGTCGGATCGGCCGCATGCCCCCAGTAAACTGCGGCTCCATGACCAGCGAATTCCAGCCTCCCTACGTTCCCCTCCACGAGCTTGACGCTTCTCTCAAGACCACGGGCTTCGCGCTGCTCAGTGCCGCCAGCGTGGCGCAGTGGCTGCCCGCCAGCGTGGCCGAACTGCAGGCCCTGCACGCGGGCTGGGACCACCTGCCGGCCGACGCCTACCTGAAGGACGGTGGGCGCTACCGCAGCCGGCGCCACAGCTGCTTCGTGGTCCATGGTGAGCAGGTGCAGCAGTCACCCCACCGTGCGCACTGGCAGCCGCTGGAATACAACGCCCTGCACGGTGGCATGCAGCGCTGGTTCGAGCCCATGGAGCCGGCGGTGGTGGCCCAGCCGGCGTGGGGTCGCTTGCTCACGCGCCTGGGCGAAGCGGCCAGCGCCCTGCGCGGCCCACAGCCGTGGTTTGTGGAAGCCCACCCGTTTCGCATCGACACCACCGACGGCATCGGACGGCCCACACCCGAGGGTGCGCACCGCGACGGTGTGGACCTGGTGGCGGTGTTCATGGTGGCGCGTCACGGCATCAAGGGCGGCGAGAGCCGCGTGTTCGAAGCCAACGGCCCGGGAGGCCAGCGCTTCACGCTGCGCGAGCCTTGGTCGCTGCTGTTGCTGGACGACGCGCGCGTGATCCACGAAAGCACGCCGATCCAGCCGCTGGAGGGCGATGCCCTGGGCTGGCGCGACACCCTGGTGGTGACCTGCCGCGCCGGGGGTTTTCAGGGCGACTGAGCCGGCGCCGTGGCGGCGCCCGCCGGTGACAGCGGTTCACCTGGCGACGGGGAGGTCCAAGGGCCCTGCGGCACCACCTGCGGCTCGGGCGGGTCGGACCGGTAGTGCGGCGACATGATCTGCACGCCGTTTTCGTTGAAGACGTCCAGGATGTTGGCGTGCAGCTGGTGGAGCGCTTCGGCGCGACGACGAGGCGCGTTCTTGTTGCTTTGCGCGCACAACCGGTACTCCACGTAAAAGTCCGACAGGGCCGTCTGCACCACGTACGGTCTGGGCTCCGCGGCCACGCCGGGTGTGCGCCCGGCGGCCTCCAGCAGCATGGCATGCACCTGCCGCCAGGGCGTGCTGTAGCCGATGGTCACACCCGTCTGCAGCATGAACTGCCCGTCTTCCACCAGGCGCGAGAAGTTGCGGATCGGCTGGCTGAAGATCACGCTGTTGGGCAGGCTCACCTCTTCGCCCAGGCCGGTGTGCACCTTGGTGGTGAACATCCCCAGGCTGGTCACCGTGCCCTCGGTGTCGCCGATCTTCACGTACTCACCGACGCGCAGCGAACGTGAATACATGAGGCTCAGACCCGACAGCGCCTGCCCCACCACGCTGGAAGCGCCCAGGGACAACATCAGGCCGGCCATCACCGACAGGGCCTTGAAGGCTTCGGTGTTGGCGCCCGGCAGATAGGGGTAGGCCATCGCCAGCGCAAACAACCAGATCACGAAGTTGCTCAAACGCCGCGTGGGGGAGGCGGTGTCCCGGTCGATCCAGGCCAGCGCGATGTCGCCGCTTTCCACCCGGCGCAGGAAGGCCGCGTTGGCCTGCGTCACCATGCGCGCGATCACAAAAATCAGGGCCGCCACCACCAGGCCGGGCACCGCGGAGGCGATGGCCCCGGCGAACTGGCGCAACAATTCCAGCAGCCACGCGGTCGAGCGTTCGCCCCAGGGCCGTGTCCAGGCGAACTGGTGCAGCACGAAGGTGACCCATGCGTCGACGATCAGCACCACCAGCGTCCAGGCCACGGCGCCCATCAGCAGCCGGGAGGCCACGCGTGCGTGTTCGGCGTAGGTGGAGACCAGGGCGGCCGGGGTGCCCGGGGCGGCGGGCGTCAGCAGGGCGTCGCGGACCCGCATGGCCAGCCGACGTCGCAGCCGGAAGGTGCCGCGCACCAGCAACCAGGCCGCCAGCGTGGCCACGAGCGACAGCGCCAGACCCAGCGCGATCCGGCGTGGATCGCGCACTTCGCCCGCTTCCGCCACCGCGGTCTCCAACCGCAGCAGCACGTCGCGCGCCTGCGCCTCCAGCGCGGCGTCAGGCCGCGGTGCGTCCGAATCACCGGCCGTGAGGAAAAACACCGTGCGGCCGTCGATCTCGAAGCGCACCGAGTCGCCTGTGCTCGTCTGGCTCACCGACCGCGGCCCCGGGGCTGTCAAGGCCGTGGCCAGCGCTGCCTCGGCCAGGCGCACGCGCTCGACCGGCGTGTCGTTCAGCATGGTGGTCCGGAACGTGGCGATGCGCCGGTTGTGCAGGTACAGGGTGTCGGGAGCCGCTGCGCTGTCGGCGGTGGCGCCCGGCCGGCTGGCGGGCGCCGGGAGGTCCAGGGACTGGGCGCCCAGCCAGTGAGGCCACAGGGCCACCCACAGGAGCAGCAGGAACTGGCACAAGACAGCGCATCGGGCAGCACGTGGTGGGTTGGGCAAGTGGATCCCCCGAGGTCAGGACGATGCCCGTGAGCTTTCCACATCCGGCCCATGCCGTCGAGTTGAACCCGCGTCGGTTGCCCTGGCCGTTGCGGCCGGGCCACCCCGGGAGAAGCGCCGGTGCACGGGTTCAATGCACGACCTTGCCGGACGGTTCGCTGCGGCCTTCGTTCGCCCCGGGCGGCAGGTGCCGGATCGGCAGCCCGAAAATCAGCTTGTTGGGCAGGCACAGGTCGTCGCCGGCGGGCGTGCGCAGGCGTGTGGTGAACATGCCCATGGCCACCACCGTGCCTTCGGTGTCGCCGATCTTCACGTGTTGACCCACGCGCAGCGTGCGGGAATACATCAGGCTCAGACCCGCCAGCGCCTGTCCCACGGCGCTGGAGGCGCCCAGCGAGAGCATCAGTCCGGTCATGACCGAGAGCGCCTTGAAGGCCTCGGTTTCCGCACCCGGCAGATAGGGGTAAGCCATGGCCAGGGCGAAGATCCAGAGCACGGCGTCGCCCACGCGGCGCGTGGCCAGCGCCGTGTGGGCGTCCAGCCAGGACAGCCGCCTGTCACCGCTTTGCACCCGGTGCATGAAGGCAGCGTTGGCCTTGGAGAACATGCGTGCGATCACCACGATGAGTCCGGCCACCACCAGGCCCGGCACCGCGGCGGCGGTGGCCGTGGCGAAGTGATGCAGCACCTGCAGCATCCAGGTGGAGGACAGCTCGCCCCAGGGCCGCGTCCAGGCAAATTGCAGCAGCACGAAGCTGGCCCAGGTGTCCACGATCAGCAGCACGATGACCAGGGCAACGGCGTTGGTGACCAGCCGGCAGGCCACGTGGGCGTGTTCGGAAAAGGCGGCCAACACGCGTGCGGTGGTGCTGGCCGCAACGGGCCGGTGCAACGCCGCGTGAAGCCAGCGGGCCACCCGAACGCGGATCGTCAGGGTGGCGCTCACGAGCCCACTGGCCAACAGACTGGCAGCAAGGCAGAGCAGCACATCGACAGCGATGCGCTGGCGATCGCGCAACTCGCGCGCTTCGATCACCGCCTTCTCCAGCCGCTGCTGCACCTCTTGCGTGGCCAGTCGCAGCGCGGACTCGGGCCGTGCGGTTCCCGCGTCTTCCGCCACCAGAAAAAACACCGTGCGGCCGTTCAACTCAAACCGCACCGAGTCCGGCGTGGCGCTGTGCGTCACTGTGGGCGGTTCAGCGCCTTGCAGGGCTGCGGTCAATGCGGCGTGGGCCAGCGCCACCCGGTCGCCGGGCGCGTCGCCGAGCAGCGTGGCGCGAAAGCTGACGATGTGCCGGTTGTGCACGTACAGCGCATTGGGCGGGCGGGCGTGGTGTTGCGCGCCGTGGGGGCGCGGCGTGAACACGTCCAGCGGTTGGGCGAACGCGATGCCACCGGCCAGCAGGGCGGTCGTCAGCACCGCCCGGCACAGGGCCGGCCAGAAAGAGAAGTTGAGGAGGCAGCACAAGAGAACACCTCGTCAGGACGGTGCCTGCAAGGTTCGCACCCGCCAACGCGCCGCGCCATCCGGTGCGGGCCGCAGGCGATGGACACGCGCCCGTGCTCAACAGGACGTCAGCGGCGGATCGCGTTCGGGAAATACATCGCCGTGAGGCTGCGGCTGTGCACCGGCGAAAAGTCGTCGCCCACTACCGTGGCACCGCTGCCGTAGCGGCGCCATTCGCGCACCCAGTGCAGCTGGTCGCACACCTCCACCAGACCCACGGTTTCGCGGTCGCCGATCAGGATGCCGTGCACGCGCAGCGCCAGCCTTTCTTTGGCATCGCGCAGCAGCGCCAGCGTGCGGTGGGTCACCCCGAACTCGCCGTCGCTCACGATCAACAGGTCGGCCTGATGCCACTCGGTGGTCTGCACCAGCTCGATGGCACGTTCCATCGGCGTCTGCACATCGGTGCCGCCGTCAAAGCTCTGACCCATGAGGTCGAGCAGGTGGGACAGGCCTTCCGCGTCCATCCCCATGTCGCGCTCCAGCAGCTCGTCGGGCCCGCCAAAGGCCAGCAGGCGGCAGGCGCGTCGGCCCGCGTGCGCGCTGCGCAGCGCCTGCAGCACGCAGGCCTTGGCCACGTTCTCCGGCGCGCCGCGCATCGAGCCCGAGGTGTCCAGGCACACGATGAGCGGGCCGCGCCCGGCTGGGGTGTGGGTGTGCCTCCGGGCCTGCAGTTCGGGCTGTGGCAGCGGGCGCTGCGACTGCTCGCGCGCGCGGTCGTCGTAGGTGAGCAGCTGGGCTTCTGCAAAGCGCGCGCGCCACAACCGGCGCAGCACCGGGTGGGTGAGGTTGAGGCTTTCGCCACCGGTCATGCGCGCCAGCGTGCGCGATCGGCGCACGCCGTCCACCGCCGTGGGCTCGGGTCGGCGTTCGTCTTCGTCGGCGGGGTGCCGTGCGGCCGGCATCTGATCGCGCACATGGGGCTGGGTGGTGAGGGCGGGTGGGTGCCGCGTCTGTTCGCGCCGGCCCACGCCGTCGATGAAGCGCGCGAGCTGCGGCAGGCGCTGCAGCAGTTCTCCGATGCGCCGGGCCTCGCCCCACTCGCGCCGGCTCAGGTGGCCTTGCAGGTCGTCCCAGCGCAGGTGCGCCAGATCACCCAGCGACTGCAGCAGCGAGAGCACCTCGTCCCAGCCCTGGCGCTGCACGTCCCAGCTGTCGCGGAATTCACCCCTCATGCGCGCGATGGCCTGCGCGCGTGGCTCGTTGGCCGGCCGGTCGATCAGGCTGTCCAGGTGCCACAGCAGGCTTTGCATCACCTGGCGCGTGAGCGGCGCGCTGCCCTGGGTGAGGGTGAGCAGTTCCAGCTCCACCAGCAAGGGCCGCAGGGCCTGCGTGGCGGCGGCGTCGCCGAAATCCTCGGCGGTGTCGGGCAGGGCGCCCGCCAGGAGTGCCTCCATCCAGCGCGCCATGTGAGGCAGGCGAGCGGCTGGGCGGCCACTGCTGCACACCACAGCCCAGCGCCAGAGCTCGCGGGGCAGGGTGTCGAGGTGGTGGTAAGGAATTGAAGGGTTGGCGGGCCCTTCGACAGGCTCAGGGTGAACGGCGTTTGGTGGCGCCCGGTTGGCCAACCCACCCGTTCGAGCCGAGCCTGTCGAAGCCCTCACGGGGATTCCCACGTCACCGGCGCGGGACGGTCCACCTTGGTTTCATCGACGGGCAGGCCCGCAAAGCCGTTGCGTGTGGTCTGCAGCTGCGCGATCAACGCCGCCACGCTGGTGCAGCGTCCCGTGTGCACCGAGTCGATCTGCGCCAGCCACGACGGAGGCAGCCAGTCGTGCGCCCGCGCGGGCTCCAGCACGGACTGGGCCATGGTCAGCAGTTCGCTGTGCACCGTGGCCAGGCGGGCGAGCAAATCATCGGTCTGTGCCACGCGCGCCTCGATGTGCACCGGGCTGTAACGCCGCTGGGCACGTTCGCTGGTGATGCGCACCATCTCGCTCTCGCCCGCGGTGGGGCCGGCGATCGCCTTGGCCAGGGCCACCTTGCCGGCGCTGTCGTCCTGTGCATCGGCGGGCGCGCGGCGCTCGATGTCGAGCTGTTGCTCGAACGCGGTGACCGCCCGCTCCAGACCGTCCAGCGGCAACGGAGCGGTTTGTGCCACGCGGTGCATGAAAAAGTCGGCCCATCCCGGCACGTGGGCAGGGTCGGCGGCGAGCACAAAGGGCAGCAACCACAGGTCCCAGCTTGCAACCTCCGGGGCGCCGCGGCTGGCGGCCTGCAGCTTGAGCACGTCCACCAGCTGGCGCCAGCGCCGGTCCGACACCACCTGACCCGTCTGCGCGGCGTGTTGCCGCGCCTGCAGCAGCAGGCCGAGCACGCCTTCTCCCACGCCGGTGTGCGTCGCCCGCGCCCGCAGGGCGTCCAGCTGGCGGTGGTCGATCAGCGCGTCTTGCGGCGGTGCATGGGCGCTGGCAGCGGTGATTTGCAGCAGCTCGGCAAAGTGGGCGTCGTCCACCGGCTGCACCGGCACGCGCAGCAGAAAGCGGTCGTAAAACGCGAGCAGGCTCTCATCCTGCGGCTGCTCGTTGCTGGCGCCCACCAGGCACACGAGCGGCGCCGGCAGGCGCTGGCTGCCGTTGTCGAACTGGCGCTCGTGCAGCAGGCCCAGCAAGGTGTTGAGGATGGCCGAGTTGGCCTTGAACACCTCGTCCAGAAACGCCACCTCGGCGCTGGGCAAGTAGCCCTCGGTCAGGCGCTCGTAGCGGTCGTCTTCGAGGGCGCGCAGCGACAGCGGGCCGAAGAGCTCTTCGGGCACGGTGAAGCGGGTGAGCAAGCGCTCGAAGTAATGCGCGCCGGGCAGCAGACGCTGCAGCCGGCGCGCGAGTTCGCTCTTGGCGGTGCCCGGCGGACCGAGCAGCAGCACATGTTCACCGGCCAGCGCGGCCAGCAGCAGCGCACGGGCGGCCACGTCGCGCTGCAGCAGGCCGTGTTCGAGTTCGGCCAGGGCGGGTGCCCAGGGCCGGGGTGGAGCGAGGGCGTGTTCGGGCATGGCAGACATTCTGCCGCCCGGCCTTCAGATCCGCTCGAAGATCGCTGCAATTCCCTGGCCGCCGCCAATGCACATCGTCACCAGCGCATAGCGGCCCTGCACGCGGTGCAGCTCGTGGATGGCCTTGACCGTGATCAGCGCGCCGGTGGCGCCGATGGGGTGGCCCAGCGAAATGCCCGAGCCGTTGGGGTTGACCTTGGCGGGGTCCAGGCCGAGGTCGCGCGTGACGGCGCAGGCCTGGGCGGCAAAGGCCTCGTTGGCCTCGATCACGTCGAGGTCGTTCACGGTGAGGCCGGCCTTATTCAGCGCGATCTTGGTGGCGGGCACCGGGCCGATGCCCATGTACTTCGGGTCCACGCCGGCGTGGGCGTAGGCCACCAGGCGCGCCAGTGGCTTGGCGCCGCGCGCCTTGGCGGCGCCGGCTTCCATCAGCACCACGGCGGCTGCGGCGTCGTTCAGGCCCGAGGCGTTGCCGGCGGTCACAGTGCCGTTTTCCTTCAGGAACACCGGCTTGAGCTTGGCCATGTCGTCCAGCGTGCAGTCGGCGCGGAAGTGCTCGTCGGTGGCCCAGGACACGTCGCCTTTTCGGCTCTTGAGCACCACCGGCACGATCTGGTCCTTGAAGCGACCCTCAGCGGTGGCGCGCTGTGCGCGGTTGTGGCTTTCCACGGCCAGCTTGTCCTGGTCTTCGCGGGTGATGCCCCACTTGGCGGCGATGTTCTCGGCCGTCACGCCCATGTGGATGGTGTGGAAGGGGTCGTGCAGCGCGCCGACCATCATGTCGACCATCTTGGTGTCGCCCATGCGGGCACCCCAACGCATGTTGAGGCTGGCAAAGGGTGCGCGGCTCATGTTTTCCGCACCGCCGCCGATGGCCACGTCGGTGTCGCCCAGCAGGATGCTCTGCGATGCCGACACGATGGCCTGCAGGCCCGAACCGCAGAGTCGGTTGACGTTGAACGCGGGCGTGCCCTCGGCGCAGCCGCCGTTGATGGCGGCCACGCGCGAGAGGTACATGTCCTTGGGTTCGGTGTTGACCACGTGGCCAAACACCACGTGCCCCACGTCCTGGCCGTCCACACCGGCGCGGGCCAGCGATTCGCGCACGACCAGCGCGCCGAGCTCGGTGGGGGCCTGGTCTTTCAGGCTGCCGCCGAAGGTGCCAATGGCGGTGCGCACGGCGCTGACAACAACAACTTCTCTGCTCATGGGAGGTCTCCTCGTGGTTGGGGGGGTCACTATCGTAGCCTCGTGGCCCCACCGACAACTGTGACCGGTATCGGCGTCAGAAGGTCTGGCGGGCCAACACGCGCAAGCGCCCGGGATCCCCGCCTGCGGCCGGCGTGGGGCGGGTGACGAGAATTTCGCCCATCGCCAGGTACTCGCCGGTGAGCGCGGTCACGTTCACCTGGTGCGTCACCAGCATGAGATTGCGCGGCGCCCTCCAGCCCTGCACGTCGCGCAACACGTCCTGGCTCTGGTCCGGGCCACCGCTGCTGCCGAAGAACGAGTTGAGCGGCGTCCACACGGTGTTCTGGCCAAAGGCGAGCAGGGCGGTGTCGACACAGCGGCACCAGGCGCTGGAGCGCACCTGGTCGAGCTGGACACGCTCGCGTGTGAAAGCCGCTCCCACACGCCGGGCCTGCTGGCGGCCGGCTTCGCTCAGATTGCGCTGTGTGCTGCACTGGCCGAGCGTGAAGTTGGGTGGGTCGCCCACACCCGGTTCGGTTTGTGCATGGCGCATGAGCACCACGCAGCCGCCTTCGCGCAGCAGGTCCCAGAAGCCCGGGGTCTGGGCGCGGGTGGGCAGGGCGA
The DNA here is from genome assembly GCF_030158645.1 of Hydrogenophaga sp. Classification (GTDB taxonomy): domain Bacteria; phylum Pseudomonadota; class Gammaproteobacteria; order Burkholderiales; family Burkholderiaceae_C; genus Hydrogenophaga. The sequence goes on from NZ_JAOASO010000103.1 coordinate 35,657, forward strand.
TGGCACCCAGGCTCAAGGTGGTGGACAGGGCAAATTCGCGTCGGTTCATGGGTTGTTCCGGTTGAACAAGGACTCAGCCGCGCACATCGGCCACCGGTTGGTCGCCGAAATCGACACGGGCCAGAAAGGCGAGCACGCGGGCAGCGGCTTCGGTGGGCGATGTGAGCTGGCCCTGGCGCTGGAGTTCCACAAAGCGGCTGCGGTCGGGAAAGGCCGCCGGGTCGCCCGCGCGCAGTTGCACCTGCATGTCGGTGTCGATCACGCCGGGCGCCAACGAAACCAGCCGCGCGCCGTGCTCGCGGTGGGCTTCGTCGAGCGCGCTGCAGCGGGTGAAGTGGTCCATGCCGGCCTTGGCCGCGCAGTAGGGCGCTTGCGCGGCCATGGCGCTGCGGCCCAGGCCCGACGAAATGTTGAGCACCTTGCGCGGTCCGCGCCAGCCCGCGTCCACCCAGGCGTTGGTGGCGCGCAGGAAGGCCGCGGTGAGTTGCATCGGCGCCTCCAGCCCCACGCGCAACGCATTGGCCAGGTCGTCGGGCGGGCATTGGTCCAGCGGGCCGATGCGCGGGATCACGCCGGCGTTGTTGATCAGCGTGGCGCTGGACCACGTGCTGGCGGGCTGGCTTTCCAGAAAGGCCTGCAGCCGGTGGGCGGCGCCGGTGGTGTCGGCGAGGTCCTGCGACCACTGGGTGAGTGGAGCGCCGAGGGCTTTGGCTTCTGCGGTCAGGGCGTCGTTGAGCTGGCGCGAGATGCACAGCAGGTGGCGCGTGGGGTCGAGCAACTGGCGGGCCATGGCCAGGCCCATGCCGCGCGAGGCGCCGGTGAGGATGGTGAGGTGTTGTGGCGTCATGGTGTGGTCAGAAAGGGCAGGGGCTGTGGAATTCCAGGGTCTGGCCATGGAAGGGGTGCGGGAGCGCGAGCCCGTGGGCGTGCAGCAGCAGGCGGCTGGTCAGGGCAACGAAGTCGGGCGCAGCGTACAGCGCATCGCCGACCATGGGGTGCCCAAGGGCTTGCAGGTGCACGCGCAGCTGGTGGGTGCGGCCGGTCACGGGCTCGAGTTCGAGGCGGGTCGTGCCGGGGGCTGTGTGGCCCGTGGCGATGCGCCAGCGGGTGGTGCTGGGTTTCCCGTGTTCGAGGTCCACCTTCTGCAGCGGCCGGTTGGGCCAGTCGGCCAGCAGCGGCAGGTCGATGGTGTTCCAGCCATTGTCGGGTTGTGGGTTGGCGAGTTCACCCGCCACCACGGCGGTGTAGCGTTTGTGCACGCGGCGTTCTTCGAATGCGAGGCTGAGCGTGCGTTGTGCTTCCACGCCACGGGCCATGACCACCAGACCGGAGGTGGCCATGTCCAGCCGGTGGACCACCAGGGCGTCGGGCCATCGGGCTTGGGCTCTGGCGCTCAGGCAGTCTTGTTTGTCGGGGCCTTTGCCGGGGACGGCCAGCAGGCCTGCTGGTTTGTCGAGGACGATGAGGTGGTCGTCTTCGTGGACCGTTTGGAGATGGCTCACATCCACCTCGCGGGTTCGCGGACGCACGGTCGGTCGCCGATGACCGGACCAGCTGGAGAAAGAATGCACGCCATGAACCGCATTGTCCAAGCAAAGGACAATACCCCCCATGCTGTTGCTCGCCCCCATGGAAGGTTTGCTCGACGCCACCCTGCGCGATGTGCTCACGCGCACCGGTGGCATCGACCGCTGCGTGAGCGAATTCATCCGCGTCACCGACATGCTCCTGCCCGAACGCGTGTTCGTGCGCGTGGTGCCCGAACTGCTCAACGGTGGTCGCACACTTGCCGGCGTGCCGGTGCGAGCCCAACTGCTCGGATCTGATCCCGCCTGCGTCGCTGAAAACGCCCAACGCCTGGCCGGTCTGGGGCCGCACGGCATCGACCTCAACTTCGGCTGCCCCGCGAAGACGGTGAACCAGAGCCGCGGAGGCGCCGTGCTGCTCGACGAGCCCGAGCTGGTCGGCCGCATCGTTGCAGCGGTGCGGCGGGCCGTGCCGGCCCAGGTGCCCGTGTCGGCCAAGATGCGCCTGGGCTTCAACGACGACACACGCGCCGAAGAGTGCGCCCACGCCATCGCCGAAGCCGGGGCCGATGAACTGGTCATCCACGCCCGCACCAAGGCCCACGGTTATCGGCCGCCAGCGTATTGGGACCGGCTGGCCGAGGTGCGCCAGTCGCTGCCGGCGCACCTTCGGCTGCCCGTGATCGCCAATGGCGAGATCTGGACCGTGGCCGACGCCCAGCGTTGCCGCGAAGTGACCGGCTGCGAACACCTCATGATCGGGCGCGGCATGGTCACCGACCCCGGCCTGGCACTGGCCATCAAGGGGCAGGGCAGCGTGGCGTGGGAAGAGCTGCCGCCGCTGTTGCAGGTGTTCTGGCAGCAGGTGAGCGCGCGCGTGGAGCGCCGCCACCGCGCCGGGCGGCTCAAACAATGGCTCAACTACCTGCGCAAGCGCTATCCCCAGGCCCAGCAGGCCTACGACGACTTGCGCCTGCTGCACGAACCCGCGCACATCGAGGCCTGGCTGCAGCGCGCGCAAAGCCCCGCCACGCCTACCACAGAGCCGATCCAGGCGCTGCCAGCAGAAATGGCGCAGCCGTGTTAACTTCCGCCCCCCGGACCTGCAACACGACCCCCGTATGAACTCTCTGAATCACCGGCTGGACGCCCTCTCGGGTGAGCGCCTGCGCGGCATGCGCCGCGGCCTTGAAAAAGAGAGCCTGCGCGCCCAGCCCGATGGCAAGCTGGCGCTCACGCCGCACCCGGCGGCCCTGGGCAGTGCACTGACCCACCCCAACATCACCACCGACTACAGCGAGTCGCAGCTCGAGCTCATCACCGGCGTGCACGAATCGGTCGAATCGTGCCTGGCCGAACTCACCGAGGTGCACCAGTACACCGTGCGCAGCCTGCGCGCCGTGGGCGAAGAAATGATGTGGGCCTCCAGCATGCCGTGTGGCCTGCCCACCGACGAGACCATCCCGCTGGGACGTTACGGCTCGTCCAACGTCGGCCGAGCCAAGAGCGTGTACCGCATGGGCCTGGGCCACCGCTATGGCCGGCGCATGCAGACGATTTCGGGCATCCACTACAACTGGTCGCTGCCCGGTGTGAGCAGCGACGAGTACTTCGCCACCATCCGCAATTTCCGCCGCCACGCCTTTTTGCTGCTCACGCTGTTCGGCGCGTCGCCGGCCGTGTGTTCATCGTTCGTCGAAGGCCGCGAACACGAGCTGCAACGGCTGGGCAGCACCGGCACGCTCTACATGCCGCACGGAACCTCGTTGCGCATGGGGCGCCTGGGCTACCAGAGCGAGGCCCAGGCCACGCTGGCCGTGAGCTACAACGGGCTGGAGGGCTACGCCGCCTCCCTGCACGATGCGCTCACGAGGCCCTGGCCGGCCTACGAGGCGCTCGGCATCCGCAACCCGGGGGGCGACTACAACCAGCTCGCCACCACGCTGCTGCAGATCGAAAACGAGTTCTACGGCACCATCCGTCCCAAGCGCGTGATCTACCCCGGCGAGCGGCCGCTGCACGCACTGCGCGAACGCGGCGTGGAGTACATCGAAGTCCGCCTGATGGACCTCAACCCGTTTGAGCCCATCGGCATCGGTGCCAGCACGCTGCGTTTCCTCGACGTGTTCCTGTTGCACTGCATGCTGTCCGACAGTCCGCCCGACACGCCGACCGAGATCCGCGAACTGGCGCACAACCAGCACCTGACGGCCGCACGCGGGCGCGAGCCTGGCCTGAACCTCATGCGCAATGGCCAGCCTGTGCCACTCATGCAATGGGCGGCCGAGCTCATGGCCGAGCTTGGGCCCATTGCCCAGGCGCTGGACACCGCGCACGGCGGCAACGAGCACGCCGGCGCCGTGGCGCTGGCGCTGGCCCACCTGCAGTCACCCGACATGCTGCCCTCGGCCCGTGTGCTGCAAGCCATGCACGTGCACCATGCCGATTCGTTCGTGGGTTTTGCACGCGCACAGTCGCTGGTCACGCACCAGCACCTGCTCTCGCTCGACTGGAGCACCAAGCAGCAGGCGCGCTTTGAAGCCATGGCGGCCAAATCGATCGAAGACCAGCGCGCCATCGAGGCGGCCGACACCATGCCGTTCGAGATCTACCGCCAGGAATACACCTCGCCGAACCGCTTGGGCCGGCCGCAGGCCCACACCGCGGCGGTGACGGCCTGAGTCTTTTGGTTCAAGCCTCGCCGCCGAAGCGCTTGATCAGGTTGTCGATGTATTTTTCGACCAGCTTTTCAAATTCGCCTTCGACCACCGGCGCCACCACCATCTTCATCAAACCAGGCAGCGGCACCTCGATCTCGCCCTGAATCGCCAGCGTCACGTTGGTGGACTTCTTGTTGTCCACGATCTTCCAGTTCCCGCCCACCAGCGCGTTGCCGATGCCCTTGACCGGCGTCCACTTCACTGTCCCTTGACCCTTTGCCGACTCGTACTTGCTCACGTACTTGCTGGCATAGATCGTCTGGATGTTCACCTGCGCGGTGCCGACTTTCTCCATCTCCCACTGGTAGACGCCGCCACCCAGATCGGTGAGCTTCTCGACCT
>NZ_JAOASO010000104.1 GCF_030158645.1 Hydrogenophaga sp.
GCGCAGGGCGGGTGTGACCTCAAGGTGGTGACCGCTGATCGTCAGGTTCATAGAAAGAGCCTCCATATGCTCCGGGTTGAGACAAGCCGCCTGGGGCAAGACCTCCCGGCGGCCACGGGGATGTCTTGAGTCCACTATGCACACGAAACCCGTCTGACGCAAGCCGCCAAGGGCAACAAGGCGTGTGATTGGGCGCAAAAAGGGCACCAGGGAGGTCCGGATTGGCCGGCCGTGTCCGGTTCGTTGCGGCTTGTCCTATGCTCTGACGCAAGCAGCCCACGCCGGAGTCCATGTCCCTCGACACCATCATCACGCACAACATGCTGGCCGCGTCGTCACACGACGTGCGGCCCGATGCATGCGCGCTGGTGCTGATGGGGGGTGGCGCCCGCACCGCCTACCAGGCGGGCGTGCTCAAGGCCATCGCGGCCATGCAGCCGACCAGCGCCAAGGGGTTTCCATTTGAATGGTTGTTCGGCACCTCGGCCGGTGCGCTCAATGCGGCGTACCTGGGCAGCATCGCCGGGCAGGGGCTGGCAGCACTGCCGCAACTCGCCACGTTCTGGATGGGCTTGCGCTCGGAGCAGGTGTACCGGCTCGAAGCGCCGGGCTGGGTGCGCGCGAACCGGCTCGTGGCGGGCTGGACACTGGCGCGCCAGGTCCGGCGGCATCGCGCACTGCTGGACACGTTGCCGCTGGTGAACACGCTGCACAAGGCGATCGACCTGCCGGGGCTGGAAATGGCGCTGGAGCATGGCGCCATCCACGCGCTGGGGGTGACGGCGTCGAGCTACACCAGCGGCGAACACTGGACCTTCTGCCAGACGCGTACCGGTCTGACCGTGCAACCCTGGCACCGTCCAGGGCGCCGTGCCACGTTCCAACCGATCACGATCGAGCATCTGATGGCGTCGAGCGCGATTCCGTTCCTGTTTCCGGCGGTTCCGCTGTGGGTGGAGGGCCGCAAGGAGCATTTCGGTGACGGTTCCATGCGCCAACTCTCGCCTTTGTCGCCGGCCATTCATTTCGGCGCGCGCCGCGTGCTGGTCATCGGTGTGGGCCAGCCTCAGCGTTCGGGCATGGTGGCGCGCACGGCGGGCGACCCGACCGCCGGCACCATCGCCGGCCACGCCATGGCCAGCGTGTTCCACGACACCTTGCAGGCCGATGTGGAACAGGCACAGCGCGTGAGCCAGACCTTGTCGCGCCTGCCGCCTGCGCTCGCCGCGGCCTTGCCCTATCGGCCGGTCGAGGTGCTCGCCATCCAACCCAGCTTTTCGCTCGATGAACTGGCGCGCAAACACATTGGTGAGTTGCCCACTTCGACGCGCAACACACTCGCCGGTCTGGGCGCCCTGGACACAGCACGCAGCGCGGCGGGCAGCGCCGCTTCCCTGGCGAGCTACCTGTTGTTCGAGCCGGGTTTCGTGCACGCGCTCATTGAACTGGGTGAGCACGATGCGTGGCGCAGAAAGGACGAATTGATGCGCTTCATGGCACCTCATTCGCCGCTCTCCAGCGCGGCGGCGGTGCCATAATCCGGCGACCGATCCACCCCGGAGAACGCCATGGACAGCACGCCCCCCAGTTGCGTGCTTTCAGCCACCCCCGCCACCATCTGATCGTCGCCGCGCGCGCGGCGACCTGAATCGGGCGGCCTGCTGGCTGAAAGCACCCTCACCGCCCTCGGGCCCGCCGATGCGGCCCGCCCTTTCAGACAGCAGACTTCGCCGGGAGCGCTCCATGCTCAACGTTTTCACCCT
>NZ_JAOASO010000105.1 GCF_030158645.1 Hydrogenophaga sp.
GCACGCCCACTGGAACGCCACCGACGCCTACCGCGTGACGGAAGACGCGGGCAAGCCGAAGTTCTACGCCTGCTCGATGCTGCCCTACCCCAGCGGCAAGCTGCACATGGGCCACGTGCGCAACTACACCATCAACGACATGCTGGCGCGCCACCTGCGCATGAAGGGCTTCAACGTGCTCATGCCCATGGGCTGGGACGCGTTCGGCCTGCCGGCTGAAAACGCCGCGCTCAAGAACGGTGTGCCACCGGCGAAGTGGACGTTTGACAACATCGCCTACATGAAGCAGCAGATGCAGGCCATGGGCCTGGCCATCGACTGGTCGCGCGAAGTGGCCACCTGCGATCCGAGCTACTACCAATGGAACCAGTGGCTGTTCCTGAAGATGCTGGAGAAGGGCGTCGCCTACCGCAAGACCCAGGTCGTCAACTGGGACCCGGTGGACATGACCGTGCTGGCGAACGAGCAGGTGATCGACGGCAAGGGCTGGCGCACCGGTGCGGTGGTCGAAAAGCGCGAGATCCCGGGCTACTACCTCAACATCACCTCGTACGCCGAAGAGCTGCTCGACCACGTGCAGATCGGCAACCCCAAGGCCACCCTCAACGGCTGGCCCGACAAGGTGCGCCTGATGCAGGAGAACTGGATCGGCAAGAGCGAGGGCGTGCGTTTTGCGTTCCCGCACACCATCAAAGGTGCCGACGGTGCCTTGATCGGCGACGGGAAGATGCACGTCTTCACCACGCGCGCCGACACCATCATGGGCGTGACCTTTTGCGCCGTGGCGCCCGAGCACCCGCTGGCCGCGCACGCCGCCGCCAACAACCCGGCGCTGGCCGCGTTCATTGAAGAGTGCAAGACCGGCGGCACCACCGAAGCCGAGCTGGCCACGCAGGAGAAGAAGGGCATGGCCACCGGCCTGACCGTCACGCACCCGCTGACCGGCGAGGCGGTGGCCGTGTGGGTGGGCAACTACGTGCTCATGAGCTACGGTGACGGCGCGGTCATGGGCGTGCCCGCGCACGACGAGCGCGATTTCGCGTTTGCGAAGAAATACGGAATCGAAATCAAGCAGGTGATGGAGCGCGCGGTCGTTTCGACTGCAGCGTTGAAGGCACAGCACCCGATCGAGGAAGACCCGTTCCTTTACTTTGACGCAGAGCAATGGAAGGAGTGGTACTCCGACAAAGAAAAGGTTGTCGCAGTCAATTCAGGTGTCCTTGACGGAATGACGCCCAAAGAGGCGGTGGACGCCGTGGCCGCCCAACTCGCGGCCAAGGGCCTGGGCGAGAAGAAGACCACCTGGCGCCTGCGCGACTGGGGCGTGAGCCGCCAGCGCTACTGGGGCACGCCCATCCCGATCATCCATTGCGCCGAACACGGTGCGGTGCCGGTGCCCGAGAAAGACCTGCCGGTGGTGCTGCCGCAGGACTGCATCCCCGACGGCTCGGGCAACCCGCTGCACAAGCACGAAGGCTTCCACGCCGGCGTGGTGTGCCCGGTGTGTGGCCAGCCCGCGCGCCGCGAGACCGACACCATGGACACCTTCGTGGATTCGTCGTGGTACTTCATGCGCTACTGCGACCCGAAGAACACCGACAAGATGGTGGCCGACGGTGCCGACTACTGGATGCCGATGGACCAGTACATCGGCGGCATCGAACACGCCATCCTGCACCTGCTCTACGCGCGCTTCTGGACCAAGGTCATGCGCGACCTGGGGCTGGTGAAGGTGGACGAGCCCTTCACCCACCTGCTCACGCAAGGCATGGTGCTCAACCACCTCTACAGCCGGCGCACCGCCAAGGGCGGCAAGGACTATTTCTGGCCGCACGACGTCGAAAACGTGCTGGATGAGACCGGCAAGGTCGTCGGTGCAAAGCTCAAGAACCCGGCCACCAGCGGCGACGGCATGCTGCCCGTGGGCACGCCCATCGACTACGAGGGCGTGGGCACCATGTCCAAGTCCAAGAACAACGGTGTCGATCCGCAAGACCTGATCGAGAAGTACGGCGCCGACACGGCGCGGCTGTACACCATGTTCACCGCGCCGCCCGAAGCCACCCTGGAGTGGAACGACGCGGCGGTGGAGGGCAGCTACCGCTTCCTGCGCCGCGTGTGGGCCTTCGGCCTCAAGCTCTCGACCACCAGCGGCCTGGGCGCCCTCGCGGCCGGCGTTTCGAAGCAGGCGCTCTCCAAAGGCGCGAAGGCGCTGCGGCTGGAGATGCACACCGTGCTCAAGCAGGTGGACTACGACTACCAGCGCATGCAATACAACACCGTGGTGTCGGGCGCGATGAAGATGCTCAACGCCCTGGAAGACTTCAAGCCCGACGGCAGTGCGGGCGACAACGCCGCGCTGGCCGAGAGCTTCGGCATCTTGCTGCGCTGCATCTACCCCGCCACGCCGCACATCGCTCACACGCTGTGGACCGAGCTGGGCTACCCCGGCGAACTGCTCGACGCGCCCTGGCCCCAGCCGGACGAGGCTGCCTTGCAGCGCGACGAGATCGAGCTCGTGCTCCAGATCAACGGCAAGCTGCGCGGCAGCGTGCTGGTGGCGGCGAACGCCGACAAGGCCACCATCGAGGCGGCGGCGTTGGCCAGTGAAGCCTTCATCAAGCAGGCCGCCGGCGCTGCGCCGAAAAAAGTGGTGGTCGTGCCCGGCCGCCTGGTCAACGTGGTGATCTGAAAGCCCCTGCATGACGAACCAACGCCCCTCGATCTCCAGCCGCCGCGCCTGGCTGCACCTCGCCCTGGGCGCTGCCGCGCTGGGTCTCTCGGGCTGCGGTTTTGCGCTGCGCAAGGCGCCCACGTTCGCGTTCGACACGCTGCGCCTGCAAGGCATGGAAGGCACGCAGGTGAGCCGCGAGCTGCGCGAGGCGCTGCAGGCCAACGGGATCCGTGTGCTGACCTCCAGCACACCCGCCACCGGCCCCGGTGCGCAGACGGGGCAAGCCATCCTCACCGTGCTCACCGACCAGCGCGAACGGGTGGTGGTGGGGCAAACGGCGGCGGGCCAGGTGCGCGAATTGCAGTTGCGCACGCGCTTCGTGTTCCGCCTGCGCACGCCCACCGACAAGATCCTGATCGACGACGTGGAGCTGCTGCTCGAGCGTGACATCAGCTTCAACGAAACCCAGGTGCTGGCCAAGGACGCGGAAGAGCAGCTGCTCTACCGCGACATGCGCAGCGACATCGTGCAGCAGGTGGTGCGGCGGCTGGCGGCGGTGAAGTCGCTCTGAGCCCAACCCCAAGAACCCCATGCAGATCGCAGCCCACCAGCTCGCCGCGCAGCTGCAGCGCGGCCTCAAGAGCCTCTACACGCTGCACGGCGACGAGCCCCTGCTGATCCAGGAAGCGGCCGATGCGATCCGCTTGGTGGCGCGCGAGCAGGGCTGCGCTGAGCGCACGGTGCACACCGTGGCCGGTGCGCATTTCGACTGGGGCGAGGTGCTGGCCAGCGGCGGCTCCATGAGCCTGTTTTCCGACAAACAACTGATCGAGATCCGCATCCCCTCGGGCAAGCCCGGCAAGGACGGCTCGCAGGCGCTGCAGCAGATCGCCCAGGACGCCGAGAACAACGACAGCACCGTGACGGTGGTGATCCTGCCGCGGTTGGACATGGCCACGCAGAAGGGCGCCTGGTTCGCCGCGCTCGACAGTTTCGGCACCGTGGTGCGCGTGGAAGCGGTGGACCGCAAGGCCCTGCCGCAGTGGATCGCGCAGCGCCTGCAGGCGCAAGGCCAGCGCGTGGTGGCGGGCGACGAGGGCCAGCGCACGTTGCAGTTTTTTGCCGATCGTGTGGAGGGCAACCTGCTCGCCGCGCACCAGGAGATCCAGAAGCTCGCCCTGCTGCATCCGGTGGGTGAGCTGTCGCTGGAGCAGGTGGAGTCGGCCGTGCTGAACGTGGCGCGTTACGACGCGTTCAAACTCGCCGAGGCGGTGCTGGGCGGGCAGGGCGTGCGCGTGCAGCGCATGCTCGATGGTCTGCAGGCCGAGGGCGAAGCGCCGGTGCTGGTGCACTGGGCGCTGTCCGAAGACATCCGCACGCTGCACCGCGTGCGCACCGCACTCGATGCCGGTCGTCCGCTGCCCATGGCGCTGCGAGAAAACCGGGTGTGGGGTGTGAAAGAGAAGCTCATGGAGCGTGCGCTGCCGCTGCTCTCCATGGCCACGCTCACGAAGTGGCTGGACGACGCGCACACAGTGGACGGCATCGTCAAAGGCCTCAAGTCACCGGGCTGGCCGGCCGATCCCTGGCAGGCTTTGCAACAGATGGCGATGCGCGTGTCCAGCGCTTGCGCTCTGCGCTGATGATCAAGGTGGGGAGGCCATTGGTACCCACAGCTCAAAGCACGATCCCCGATTCGGCACGGACCGCAGACCCACGCGGATGTCGAGCAAGACGGCGCAGCGGCTGACGATCGACAAACCCAGCCCCAGTCCCCTGTCGTGCGAGTGGGCCGCGCTGCCTCGGTAGTGGGCCTCAAAAACAGTGGACTGTTCTCGCACGGGGATGCCCGGGCCCGTGTCCCAGACCTGAATGAGCAGGTGCGCTGACCGCACACGGCACGACAGCAACACGCCGCCTGCCCGGGTGTAGCGCATGGCATTGGAGACCAGGTTGCACACCATGCGTTCCAGCAGCAGGGGATTGCTGCGAACTTCGCACAGGCTGGGCAGGACCCGCCAGCGCAAGCCGCTTTTCTGCGCGCGTGCGGCAAACAAGGCGTCGATGCGCTCCAGCATGTCTTGCACCGAAAACACCTCGATGTCGGGCTTCAGGTCGTCGCGGTCCAGTCGCACCTGCATGGCCAATGACGACAGCAGTTCGTCGGCGGCGAACACCGCCGATTGCATCTGGTTCAACGCCTCACTCGAAACCACATCGGCCCGCCGGCGCGCCATGCTTTCAGCGGCCAGGCTCAGGGCATAAATCGGTTGCTGAAGGTCGTGGGTCACGGCGGCCATGAAGCGCGATTTTTCCCGCAGCGCCCGCTGCGCTTCTTCGCGCGCGACTTGTTCGCGGGCTCGCTGCACGTCGGCTTCTGCGCGGGCGCGTCGCTCGGCCATGATGCGATCGGCCAGCGCGAGGGAGAGCAACAGCATTTCGGCGGCCGAGGCGATCAGCGTGCCGTCGTACAGCAAGGGGTGGGGTGGCACCAGACCCATGCGCAGCAGCATCCGCAGCAACACCGCGAGCACAACGCCTCCCCAGCCCAGCAAGAAGTAGACGGCTGCGGGCGTGCCTGCGCGGTATCCCCTGACGCCTGCCATCATGATCAACGTGACCGTCCACAGCGCCAGCGGCAGGCTCACCCATCCCATCACGGTGTGGGCTGGTAGCCCGAGGTGCAGCAGCAAGACCACCACCCACGCCAACGCGGTGCCCCGCAATACCCGGGACAAGCGCGGGCTGAATCGCGAAACGCGAAGGAAGCTGTCCGTGAACTGCATCGCAGAAAAACAGAACACGGTGCTGGCCATGCTCAGGATGGGGTAGCTCCACAGTGCCTGGGAAGTCCACAGCAGGCTCGGACCGAAGCCGGTGCTGCTGAGCTGGAACATCCCCATGCTGAGTCCGACGCCGAGGTAGTAGCCATAGGCCTGGTCTTTCAGGCGCAACGCAAGGAAGCCGTTGTAGGCCAGCAGGGCACCCAGCAAGCCAAAGTAGGCGCCCAGCAAGGCATGGGAGCGGCGCTCCCGCTCTCGCCACACCGAGGGCGTCCACAGTTCCGTCGGCACCTGCATGAGGCCCGAGGACTGGACGCGCATGTGAACCATCACGGGTTCGTTGGCCGCCAGCGAGAGCGTCACCTCTGGTAGACGCTGCAGCGGTGGCTGCATGTGCTGCAAAGACCCCAGGCCCCCATCGCTTCGCTCGGACGGTCTGCCGGCACGCTGCAGCACCCAAGTCACCCATTCAAGCTGGGGCGTGGACACCACCCAGACCCACTCGCTCGCGTCGGGGGAGCGCAGCACCACGCGAAACCAGACGGGGTGCCTCAAGAAACCGAAGTTGCCCTTGCCCGCACGGTCGCGCAACTTCCGCCATGTGCCCGGTGCCGGTTCACCCGAGTCCGGCTGCCATTCACCGGTTTCGTCGATGAAGTATTCCAGCTCGTGTGAAAGCGGAACACTGGCTGTGTTTTGCGGGATGTCGAACACCGGCTGGGCTTGGGCCGCATGGCCCAACAACCAAAAACCCAACACAAGGAGTCTGGAAAGCCGGAACAAAAGTGAGTCCCCGACGGCGTGACGTTTGCTCCCTGGAGCGCAATGTTGGGCGGACAGCCCTTCAACCGCGCAGAATTCTCAGCCCTGTCGCTGAGCGGCTTCGCGAAAATCGCTGGGCGACACGCCCGTGTGCTCCCGAAACACGCGGCTGAAGTGCGCCGTGTTGTTGAAGCCCCAGGAGAACGCGATGTCGGTGATGGTGCGTTGCGCGCCGCCGCTCTGGCGCAGCTCGCGCATGCAGGCCTGGATGCGCTGGCGCTGGATGTAGTGGGCGGGTGTGTCGTCTTCTGCGCTGAAGGCGTTGTGCAGGTGGCGCTTGCTGCAGTTGAGCGCCTGCGCGATGTGGTCCAGCGTGAGTGACGGGTCGCGCAGGTGCTGGCCGATGTGTTCGCGGATGCGGTCGCGGAACGCTTCGAGCTGCGTGACGCTGCTCTCGCGCCCGGCGAGTTCCTGCAAGGACAAACGCACCAGCTCCACGATGAGTTCGCCCGCACCGCGCGCCGCCGTCTCGCTCATCTGCGGCAGCTCCTGGTAGGTGCTGCGCATGGTCTCCAGCGCCACGCGCGCGATGCCGCTCACGCCGCCCACGTGGCGCGCCATCAATGGCTCCAGCTTCAGGCCGCGTTCGGTGAGCTGCTCCTTGGGCAGCATCACGATCAGGTGTTCCACGCGTTCGGGGTTGGCGATCTCGTAGCTGCCGGTGGTGTCGTAGATCGCCCAGCCGCCGGGCCGAACCCAGGCCTCGCGCCCCTGCTGCTGCACCGCCGCGCTGCCCTGCCAGGGCGCCACGATCTTGAGGTAGGCGCGGTCGTTGGCGCGCGCCAGCTGCGGGCTTTTCAGCACCCGGTGGCGGTTGGCTTCCAGCTTGGTGAGCACCACGTCGCCCGCGGTGGATGCGCTCATGTGGCCATCGAACCCGGTGTCGCCGTACAGGTCGGACTCCAGCCCGCCGAAGTGCGTCCAGATCCAGTCGCGCCAGATGGCGGCGCGCTCGATCGGTTCGACGCTGTCGGTGCTCATCACGGAGGCGGCGGTCATGGTGGGGGCTCCGGCGGTGTCAGGAAAGCAAATTATCGGCCGCGCTGTCCATCCCCGCAGCGCCCCCGGTCAAGGGTTTTCCCGAGGCGTCATGCACGTTCCGTCAAGCAGGTAGTGCATCCACAGCACAGCGCGCGGTGGCGGCCGTGCCTACCATTCGGCTCTCAGCCAACCCACACCCGCAGGAGACACAACATGGTTCAAGCCAATCGCCGTCTGGTCATCAAGAGCGCCGCCGCCGCGGTGGGCGCCATGTCGTTCGCACCCGGGCTCATGGCGCAGTCCGCGCCGGTGCGCATCGGGTATTCGATGTCGCGCACCGGCCCCTGGACGGGGGGGGCGCAGGTGAGCCAGGAGCCCAACTATTTGCTCTGGGCCGAGCAGCAGAACGCCGCGGGTGGTCTCGACGTGAAAGGCGTCAAGCGCCAGATCGAGCTCATCAGCAGCGACGACCGCAGCGACACCGAAACCGTGGTGCGCACCTACGAAAAACTGATGGGCAGCGACAAGGTCGACCTGGTGCTGCCGCCCTGGGGCTCCAACGCCAACTTCGCCGTCGCGCCGCTGGCCAACCGCTTCCAGTACCCCTTCCTCGCACCCACCGCGCTCTCGCGCCGCCTGGTCGAGATGCGCCTGCCGTACTTCTTCCTGCTGCTGCAGCAGCCCGCGCCCATGACCAACGCGCTGGTGGACATGCTCAAGGCCAACGGCGTGAAAACCGTGGCGCTGATCTACGTGGACGACCTGTTTGGCCTGGAGAACTACGCGGCCTTCAAGGTGGCGCTGCAGGGCAGCGGCATCACCATGGTGGAAGACAAGAGCTACCCCGGTGGCGTGAAAGACCTCTCGCCCGTGCTGCGCTCGATGAAGGACAAGAACCCCGACGCTTTCGTGGGCTTCACCTACCCGCCCGACACCATCCTGGCCAGCCGCCAGGCCAAGGAAGTGGGCTTCAACCCGAAGTTTTTCTACGCCTCGGTGGGTACCGCCTTCCAGCTTTACCGCAACGTGATGACCCCCGCCGGCGCCGAGGGCGTGCTGGGCATGGGTTCGTGGAACGGCAAGACCAGCCCGGCCGCCAAGGCCTATTTCGACGCGCACACCAAAAAGTTCGCCGGCAAGGAACCCGACCGCTGGGCCAGCGGCGCCTGCTGGGCCGGCCTGGAGATCCTCACCAACGCGGTGAAGGCCCAGGGCCTGGACCGCAAGGCGATCCGCGATTACGTGGCCGGCACGACCCACAAAACCATCATTGGCGACATCAAGTTCAGCGGCAGCGAGAACGTGGGCACGCCGGGCACGGTCGGCCAGTGGCAGAACGGGGAGTTCGAGGTGGTGTGGCCGAAGAGCGTGGCGACGGCTGCGCTCAATCCGGCAAAGCCTGCTTGGCGCTGAGAGCCCACCCCCGCGCCGCGCCTGCGGCGCGTCACCCCCTCAAGGGGGCAGCGCGTGCGGCCCGGCAAAGCCGGTTCCGCCGCGCTCCCGGATAACTCCCCTTCATTCGCATGTCCTTCTCCGCCTGGCTCGAACTCCTCGCCTCCGGCCTCATCACCGGGGGCATCTATGCGCTCGTTGCGCTCGGGCTGAACCTGCAGTACGGGCTGATGCGCATCCTCAACATCGCGCACGGCGAGTTCCTCATGGTGGGGGCTTACCTCACCTGGATGGCGCAGACCTCGCTCGGGCTGAACCCGCTGTTCATGGTGCCGGTGTCGTTTGCCCTGCTGTTCGTGCTGGGCTGGGTGATTCACCGGCTGTGTTTCCGCCGCCTCACGGTCACCTCGCCCAACCTCGACATCTTCGAAGCCCGCGGTCTCATGGTGGCCTTCGGCCTCATGTTCCTGGTGCAGAACTTCGCGTCGTGGATGTGGGGCGGCGATCTGCGCGGTTACGACTTCCTCACCGAGCCGGTGCAGATCCCGCTGCCCGATGGCGCGGCGCAGTTCGCCGGCAACAAGCTGCTGGTGTTTGCGCTGGCGCTGCTGTTCTCGGGCGCGCTCATCGTGCTCATGCGCACCACGCTGCTGGGCAAGGGCGTGCGCGCGCTCATGCAGTCGCCCACCGGCGCGCAGCTCATGGGCATCAACACCCAGCGCCTGCACCCGCTCATGTTCGGCATCGGCCTGGGCCTCTCGGGCGTGGCCGGCTGCCTGATTTCCATGGCGTACACCATCAGCCCGTCCATGGGTGAGCCCTACACCATCACCGCGCTCATCGTCATCACGCTGGGCGGCTTCGGCAGCATGGGCGGTGCGCTGGCGGGCGGGCTGCTGCTGGGCGTGATCGAAGCTTTGGGCATGCATTTCACCAATCCTTCGCTCAAGGCCTTGTTGAGCTACGTGGTCTTCATCAGCGTGCTGCTCCTGCGCCCCGAAGGTCTGTTCTCGCGGAAATCACGCAAAGCATGAACTCCCGTCAATTCCTCATCCGCGACCTGCTGGTCCTCTTCGGCCTCACCGGCTGGGCGCTGGCGCTGCCGGGCTTCGCCAGCGAGTTCGCCGTGTCCATGGCGCTCACCTGCCTGATGTACATCGCGCTCTCGTCGAGCTGGGCGCTGTTCTGCGGCACCACGCGCTACCTCTCGCTCGCCACCTCGGCCTTCTTCGGCATCGGCGCCTACACCAGCGCCATCCTGCTGGAGCACGTGTCGTGGGCGCAGGCCATCGGCCTCGGTGCGCTCATTGCCGCTGCGGTGGCGGTGGTCATGGGCGCGGCCGTGCTGCACCTGCGCGGCACCTACTTCGCGGTGCTCACCTTCGGCATGACCGAGCTCATCCGCCACGCCATCAGCTACTTCGAGAAGAGCGTCACCGGCACCGTGGGCCGCGTGCTCATGGTGGTGCCCGAGCGCGACACCATCTACCTCACCGTGCTCGCGCTCGCCGTGATCACGGTGGCGCTGTCCATCACCATCCGGCGCACGCGCTTCGGCCTGGCCATGCTCGGCATCGGGGCCGACGAGCAGCGCGCCCAGACGCTCGGCGTCAACACGCGCTGGGTGAAGGTGGCGGGCTTTGCGCTCACCGCTGCGGTGGCGGGTGCGGTGGGCGCGGCCATGTCGGTGCGCTGGACCTACATCGACCCGCACACCGTGTTCAACCCCTTCATCGGTTTCCAGACCGTGCTGATCGCGCTCATCGGCGGTGCGGCCACGCTGTGGGGCCCGCTGATCGCGGCCATCGTCTTCAGCGTGCTGGCCGAGACGCTGCGCCTGCAGGTGCCGCAGATCTACATGATGTCGCTGGGCCTGCTGCTGATCCTCTCGGTGCTGTACCTGCCGGGTGGTCTGGCCTCGCTGCGCGCTGAGACCTTCCGCGGCTGGCGCGATGGCGCCAAGGCCTGGTGGACCGAAACGCGCGACGACCTGAGCGGTGAAACCAAACGCCGCAAGCTCCGCGACAAACAACTCAGGGAGCGCCGCGATGTCTTCTGATCGCCAACCCCTGCTCGACGCCCGCGACATCACTGTGCGCTTCGGCGGCCTCACCGCCGTGGACGCGGTGAGCGCGCGCTTCATGCCGGGCGAACTCGTCGGCATCATCGGCCCCAACGGCGCGGGCAAGACCACCTTCTTCAACGCCATCTCGGGCGTGACCCAGCCCACCAGCGGTGCGCTCACGGTGCAGGGGCGCGAGCTGGCCGGCAAAGGCCCGCACCGCTTTGCCGCCAACGGCCTGGCGCGCACCTTCCAGACGCCACGCACCTTTGCCGACATGCTCGTGCGCGACAACATCGCCTTCGGCCTCAAGTTCGCCGGTCGCCGCCCACGCAAGTACATCTGGTGGGGCGAAGAGACCACGGTGCCGTGGGTGCTGCGCACGCCCGAGAGCATCCTCGGCCTGATCGGTCTCTCGGCACAGGCCGATCTGCCGGCCGCGGCCATCACGCCGTCGCAGCAGCGCCTGCTGGAGATCGGCATGGCGCTGGCCACGCGCCCGCGCATGCTGCTGCTCGACGAAGTGGCCGCCGGCCTCACCGAAAACGAGGTGGAGGAGATGGCGCGCCTGATCCGCCGCCTGCGCGACGAGCTCGACCTCACCGTGGTCTGGATCGAGCACGCCGTGACCACGCTGCTGCGCCACGTGGAGCGCGTGATCGTGCTGCACCAGGGCAAAAAAATCGCCGACGGCACACCGGCCGAGGTGGTGCGCAACGCCGAGGTGATCGAGGCCTACCTGGGCGACGAGATGAACGAAACCGAAGAGGCCGCCGCATGATGTGGTACCGCCCAACCCCCTTTGAGCTCGGTGGCGGCGCACGGGCGCGCCTCAAGGTCAACGGCCTGTCGGCCGGCTACGGCGCCTTCCTCGTGCTGCGCGATCTGCAGCTCGACATCCAGCCCGGCCTGACCGTGGTGCTCGGCCCCAACGGCGCCGGCAAGACCACGCTGCTCAAGGCGCTCAACGGTCTGATCCCGCGCGGCGGTTCGGTGCTGCTCGACGGCACCGAGATGCCCGAGAAGACGCACGAGATCGTGCAGGCCGGCGTGGCCCTGGTGCCCGAAGGCCGCCAGCTGTTTCCGCAACTCACCGTGACGGAGAACCTGGAGCTCGGCGGCTGGCTGGTGCCCAAGGCGCAGCGCGCCGAGCGCCTGGCCCAGGCCCTGGTGGACTTTCCCAAACTCAGGGAACGCGCCACGCAACTGGCCGGCACCATGAGCGGTGGCGAGCAACAGATGGTGGCCGTGGCGCGCGCCATGATGTGTGCGCCGCGCCTGCTCATGCTCGACGAACCCTCGCTGGGTCTCGCGCCCAAGATGGTCGACGAGCTGCTCACCATCGTGCGCCGCATCGCCGATGCCGGCACCACCGTGCTGATGGTCGAGCAGAACGTCAAGAAGGCGCTGGCGGTGGCCGATCGCGGCTACGTGATGGAGCGCGGCACGCTCGTGGCCAGCGGCCCGGCGAAGCTGCTCGCGCGCTCCACCGTGATCCGCGAGGCCTACCTCGGCGCCGACAAGGACCCCGCGACCGGCACCACCAGCGCCGCCGACGCCGTGCAGCGCCGCAAGGCCGTGGCCACCACCTGACAAGCCTTTCATCTGAACCCAAGGAGAACCCCATGTCCGACATGTCCATGCTCATCAACGGCCTGAAGGTCACCGCCGAAAAAGGCGCCACCTTCGAACGCCGCAACCCGCTCGACGGCAGCGTGGCCACACGCGCCCCTGCTGCGTCACCGGCCGACGCCGTGATGGCGGTGGAAGCCGCCGCCGAGGCCTTCAAGACGTGGAGCGAAACCGGGCCCACGATGCGCCGCGCCCTGCTGCTCAAGGCGGCCGACGCGCTCGAAGTCAAGACGCCCGCGTTCATCGAAGCCGTCTCCGCCGAGACCGGCGCCACCGCCATGTGGGGCGGCTTCAACGTCATGCTGGCCGCCGGCATGATCCGCGAGGCGGCCTCGCTCACCACGCAGGTGGGCGGTGAACTGATCCCGTCCGACGTGCCCGGATCGCTGGCCATGGGCATCCGCCAGCCCGCCGGTGTGGTGCTCGGCATCGCGCCCTGGAACGCGCCCGTCATCCTGGCGGTGCGTGCCATCTGCCTGCCGCTGGCGTGCGGCAACACCGTCATCCTCAAGGGCAGCGAGAACTGCCCGCGCACCCACCAGCTCATCATTGAAGCGTTTCAGGACGCGGGCTTCCCGCCCGGCGTGGTGAACTACATCACCAACGCGCCGGCCGACGCCGGTGCCGTGGTCGAGGCCATGGTCGCCCACCCGGCTGTGCGCCGCGTGAACTTCACCGGTTCCACCAAGGTCGGCAAGATCATCGCGGCCACCTGCGCGAAGTACCTCAAGCCGGTGGTGCTGGAGCTCGGCGGCAAGGCGCCGCTGGTGATCCTGGACGACGCCAACCTGGACGACGCCGTCAACGCCGCCGCCTTCGGCAGCTTCGCCAACAGCGGCCAGATCTGCATGAGCACCGAACGCATCATCGTGGACAGCAAGATCGCGGACGCCTTCGTGAAGAAGTTCGCCGACAAGGCCAAAAACCTGCCGCTGGGCGACCCGCGCAAGCCCGAGCCGGTGGTGCTGGGCTCGGTGATCGGCATGGGCACGGTCAACCACTGCAACGAGCTCATCGACGACGCGCTGGCCAAAGGTGCCAAGCTCGCCTGCGGCGGACGGGCCGACACCACGCTCATGCCCGCCACCGTGCTCGACCACGTGACCCCGGCCATGCGCATCTACCACGAGGAAACCTTCGGCCCGGTGAAATGCGTGGTGCGTGTGAACGGCGTGGAAGAAGCGATTGCCTGCGCCAACGACAACGAATACGGCCTGAGTGCCGCGGTGTTCGGTGGCGACATCGCCCGCGCGTTCAACGTGGCGCGCAAGATCGACAGCGGCATCTGCCACGTGAACGGCCCCACCGTGCACGACGAAGCACAGATGCCGTTCGGCGGTGTGAAAGGCTCGGGCATCGGCCGCTTCGGTGGCAAGGCCGGCATTGCCGAGTTCACCGAACTGCGCTGGATCACGCTGCAGACGACGCCGCGGCACTACCCGTTCTGATCTGTTGGGCGAAGGTCAGGGCGCCGTGCAGGGTCGCGGCTGTGCATCGCCGCGCACCCAGCAGTCGCCGGGCGATGCCGCATGGGGGCGCGGCAAACCTTCCCGGTCCATGCGCACGACGCGCGTGCGCCAACGCCGAACCCCCTCGCGGTCCAGCTCCAGGCGCAACAGCCAGCCGGTGCGGTGCGCGGTCTCGGTGAAACCGTCGAACACAAAGTTGCCCAGGCTGTAGAACACCGGTTTGCCCGCGACGATCTCGATGTCCTGCGTGACGTGCGGGTGCCCGCCCACCACGGCGTCCGCCCCGGCTTCGATCATCAGCCGCGCCAGTGCGCGCTGGCGGGAATCCGCCAGCGGCTCGTACTCCCAGCCCCAGTGCATCACCGGGATCACCAGATCGGCGCCGTGCCGGCTGCGCGCCAGCGCGATGTCGTGGCGCACCTGGGCGTCTTCGCTCCAGGCGATGCCGGGCCGATCCACGTCGGCTTCGAAGCTGCGCGGGAAGAACTCGTTGTAGCCCAGCAGCGCGATGCGCAGACCGTTGCGTTCGATGATCAAGGGCGCGTGCGCGTGCGTCAGGTCCGAGCCCGCGCCGAAATGGCGGATGCCGTGCCGGTCGAGCAGCCCCAGGGTCTGCATCAGCGCCTCCGGGCCGTGGTCGCCCGCGTGGTTGTTGGCCAGCCCCACCGCGTCGAAGTGGCGGGCCAGGGGGCCCAGCACGCGCGGGTGCGCGCGGAAGGTGTAGGGCTTGTCGGGCTCGGGCGTGCCGGTGGTGGCCACGACGGATTCGAGGTTGGCCACCCGCACATCGGCGTCGCGCAGCCAGTGCGCCACGTGCGCGAACGGATCGCGCCCGCTGCGCACCACGCGCCCGGGCGTGTCGTCCAGCATCACGTCGCCCACGAACACCATCGACACCGGCGTGCCCGCCTGCTGGGCACCCGCTCCGGTGCACAACAACGCCAGCGCCCACGCAGCGGCCAGGCGCCTCATGGCTGCACCTCGTGCCACCGGCATTCGAACTGGAACTGGCGCTCCCGCTGCGGCGAATACACCCAGTGCAGCCCGGTGAGCGATGGTGCCTGGGGCGCGGTGTTCACCACCGGGCGGGTGTAGCCCACCTGGTGCAGCAGCACCGGTCCGCGCGCGCCCTGGTACTGCGTGTAGAGCTGCACATGGTCCACCGTGCCCGCCTGCGCATCGCCCACCACAACCGCCTTGAAGCGGAAGTGGCGGTTCACGCTCACCGGTTGCACCGCGTAGGGGTTGTTGGTGATGCGCGCCTCGTGGGTGAGGGTGTTGCCGGTGCTGTCGATCACGCAGCGCAGGGCAGGCGCGGTGTGGGCACTCGCGCCCGACAGGGCCAGCACGACCGGCAGGATGCGGTGCAACGTCATGGGGTGGCGCATGTTCAGCGGATGAATCGTGCCAGCACCACGCCGGTGAGCGCAATGTGCAGCAGCGTGATCACCACCGACAGCCCGTGCAGTTGCACGAACCGGCGCCGCTGGCCTGCGTCGGTGGCGGCATTGATGGCGTGCATCAGCCATTGGCGCGTGGGCACGGTGCTGATCGCGACCAGTGCCAGCAGGGCGCAGGACCAGGGGTCGCGGGCCCAGACCAGCGCTGCGCCGAGCGCAGCGGTGCCGATGACAAACAGGTAGAAGTGTGGAAAAGCGCGCCGGATCAGCGTGCGTGCGTCTGCCACCGGCAACGCCGTGAACAGGAACGCGGCAAAGGCGAAGGAGAACAGGGTCATGCCACCAAAGAGCAGGGCACTGACCAGCAAGGCGGCCACGTCGAGGGCTTGGGCAAGAAAAGGAGTGAGCATGGTGGTGATGGGAAAAACGCCAACGATACGCAGTCCACGGCGGCGCGGTGGGGATTTCGCCAAGCCCCTGGGGGCTGGGCGGACATGCCTCGCCTCTGCGAAAATCCAGCCGATGAACGCGACCAACACCACCGAACTCATGCACACCCTGGGCCAGCAGGCCAAGGTGGCCTCGGCGCTCATGGCCAAGGCCAGCGCCGCCACCAAGCAGCGCGCCCTGCTCGGCCTGGCCGCCTTGCTGCGCGCCAATGGGGACGCGCTGCAGCGGGACAACGCCAAGGACCTGGAGCGCGCCCGTGCCGCCGGTCTGGCCGAGCCCATGGTGGACCGCCTCAAGCTCACGCCCAAGGTCATCGAGACCTGCGCCCAGGGCTGCGAGCAGCTGGCCGCCATGCCCGAGATCATCGGCGACATCACCGGCCTCAAGCAGATGCCCAGCGGCATCCGTGTGGGGCAGATGCGGGTCCCCATCGGCGTTTTCGGCATGATTTACGAGAGCCGGCCCAACGTGACCATCGAGGCCGCGAGCCTGTCCATCAAGAGCGGCAACGCCGCCATCCTGCGCGGCGGCTCGGAGGCCATCGAATCCAACCGCGCGCTGGCCGCGCTGGTGCAGCGCGCGTTGACGGACGCCGGCTTGCCCGCCGACGCGGTGCAGCTCGTGCCCACCACCGACCGCGCCGCCGTGGGCCAGCTGATCACCATGCCGCAGTACGTGGACGTGATCATTCCGCGCGGCGGCAAGGGCCTGATCGAGCGCATCAGCGCCGAGGCCAAGGTGCCGGTCATCAAGCACCTGGACGGCAACTGCCACACCTACGTCGACGACCCTTGTGACGTGGCCATGGCGGTGACCGTCGCGGACAACGCCAAGACCCAGAAGTACAGCCCCTGCAACGCGACCGAGAGCCTGCTGGTGGCGCGTGGTGTGGCGGCGGACTTCCTGCCGAAGATCGGCGCCATCTATGCGGCCAAGGGCGTGGAGATGCGCTGCTGCCCCGGCAGCAAGGCCATCCTGTCGGCGGTGCCGGGCGCTGTCCTGAAAGACGCCACCGAAGCCGACTGGTCCGAGGAGTACCTGGCCCCCATCATCAGCATCAAGCTGGTCGAGGGGGTGGACGAGGCCATGGCCCACATCAACCGCTACAGCAGCCACCACACCGACGCCATCCTCACCACCAACCACATGCACGCCCAGCGTTTCCTGCGAGAGGTTGATTCGGCGAGCGTGATGGTGAATGCGAGCACCCGCTTCGCTGACGGATTCGAGTTTGGCCTGGGCGCCGAAATCGGCATTTCCACCGACAAGTTCCACGCCCGCGGGCCGGTGGGCGTGGAGGGTTTGACGTCGCTGAAGTACGTGGTGCTGGGCGAGGGTGAAGTGCGGGGCTGATCAGCGTGTCGATCCGGGCGGCGCCTTGAAAGGGTGTCACACGGCCCCATTACACTGATCACCCCACCCGTTGCCGCCCAAGGCCCTCTCCTATGGTCCCCCACCTCGTCACCGCCCTGACCGGCCCCATCAACGAGCTAGAGCAGCGCATCCTCGAGTCCACCCCGGTGATCGAGCGCTGGTTCCGGCTGGAGTGGATGGAGCACACACCGCCGTTCTACAGCTCGGTGGACGTGCGCAACGCCGGCTTCAAGCTCGCGCCGGTGGACACCAACCTCTATCCCGGCGGCTGGAACCACCTCACGCCCGAGATGATTCCGCTGGCGGTGCAGGCGGCCATGGCGGCGATCGAGAAGATCTGCCCCGAAGCCAAGAACCTGCTGCTGATCCCCGAGAACACGCGCGACACGTTCTACCTGAGCAACCTGGCCCAGCTGCAGCGCATCTTCTACATGGCCGGCCTCAATGTGCGGCTGGGCTCGATGTCCAACGACATCAAGGCGCCCACCACCATCGAGCTGCCCGGCGGCGAAAAGGTGGTGCTGGAGCCGCTGATCCGCACCAAGCGGCGCCTGGGCCTCAAAAACTTCGACCCCTGCACCATCCTGCTCAACAACGACCTGAGCGCGGGCGTGCCCGGCATCGTGGAAGACCTGCACGAGCAGTACCTGCTGCCCCCGCTGCACGCGGGCTGGCCCACGCGGCGCAAGAGCCACCACTTCAAGGCGTATGAGGAGGTGTCCAAGCGCTTCGGCAAGCTGCTGGGCATGGACCACTGGCTGATCAACCCGATGTTCAACCAGTGCGGTCAGGTCGACTTCAACACCGACGCGGGGCTCGAATGCCTGCGCAGCAACACCGACGCGCTGCTGGGCAAGATCCGCCGCAAGTACAAGGAATACGGCATCAACGAGAAGCCGTTTGTGGTGGTCAAGGCCGACAACGGCACCGGCGGCATGGGCATCCTCACCGTGCGCGACGCCCGGGAGATCGACAACCTCTCCGCCAAGACCAAGGCCCACATGGCGGTGACACAGGGCGGGCAGGCGGTGCACGAGGTGATCATTCAAGAAGGCGTTCTGACCAACGAGCGCATCAACAGCGCGGTGGCCGAGCCGGTGGTCTACATGATGGACCGCTACGTGGTGGGCGGTTTCTACCGCGTGCACGCCGACCGTGGGGTGGACGAAAACCTCAACGCCCCCGGCTCCAGCTACGTGCCGCTGGCCTTCGAGCAGAGCGCGCAGTTGCCCCAGCCCGGCGTGAAACCGGGCGCCAGCGTCCCCAACCGCTTCTACATGTACGGCGTGATCGGCCGGCTGGCCATGCTGGCCGCCAGCTACGAGCTCGAAGCCACCGACCCCGACGCCGAAGTCTACGAGTGAGTTGCTGCGGCGCAACATAAGCGCTGCGCCGGTGCTTTAGAGCCCCCGGCCCACAGACACGGGGGCGACGGCAGGCGCAAAATCGCGATCCCCAGACAACCTGCCCCGCGCCCGCAAGGCCGGGGTTGTTTTGTGTCAGCCACCAAATCCTCTCTCACCGCGCTCACCCTGGGCGCCATCGGCGTGGTCTACGGCGACATCGGCACCAGCGTGCTGTACGCCGTCAAAGAGGTCTTCGGATCCGGCCACGTCGAGTTCACCCACGCCAACGTCTACGGCGTGCTGTCCATCCTGTTCTGGACACTCACGGTCATCGTCTCGCTGAAGTACGTGGTGCTGGTGCTGCGTGCCGACAACCACGGCGAGGGCGGCCTGATCGCCATGCTGGCGCTGGCGTCCACCGCGGTGAAAGACCGGCCCGAGCTGCGCCAGACGCTGCTGGCCATCGGCATCTTCGGCACCGCGCTGTTTTATGGCGACGGGGTGATCACACCCGCCATTTCGGTGCTCTCGGCGGTCGAAGGGCTTGAAGTCATCTCTCCGGCGTTTCGCCAGTACGTGGTGCCGATCACGCTGGTGGTGCTGTTTGCGCTGTTCGCGGTGCAAAAGCGCGGCACCGGCGGCATCGGCAAGTTCTTCGGGCCGATCACCGTGGTGTGGTTCCTCGCCATCGCCGGCCTGGGTGTGAACCAGATCGTGGACCACCCCGAGATCCTGGCCGCGCTCAGCCCGCACCACGCGCTGCGCTTCATGTGGCAGCAGCCCGGCACCACCTTCATCATCCTGGGCGCGGTGGTGTTGTGCGTCACCGGGGCCGAAGCGCTCTACGCCGACCTGGGTCACTTCGGCAAGAAGCCGATCCGCCTGGCCTGGTTTCTGGTGGTCATGCCCTGCCTCACGCTGAACTACTTTGGTCAGGGCGCGCTGCTGCTGGCGCGGCCCGAAGCGGTGAAGAACCCGTTCTTCAACATGGCGCCCGACTGGCTGCTGCTGCCGCTGGTGCTGCTGGCCACCATGGCCACGGTGATCGCGTCGCAGGCGCTCATCACCGGCGCCTTCAGCGTGACCAAGCAGGCCATGCAACTGGGCTACCTGCCGCGCCTGCAGGTGCAGCACACCAGCGAGCACGACACCGGCCAGATCTACATGCCCTTTGTCAACTGGGGCCTGTTTGCCGCCATCGTGCTGGCGGTGGTGATGTTCAAGTCGTCCACCAACCTCGCGGCGGCCTACGGCATCGCGGTCACGCTGGACATGCTGATCACCACCGTGCTGACCTTCTACGTGATCCGCTACGGCTGGAAATACCCGCTCTGGCTGTGTGTGGCCGCCACCGGTTTCTTCTTCGTGGTCGACCTCGCGTTCTTCACCTCCAACCTGCTCAAGCTGTTCGCGGGTGGCTGGTTCCCGTTGCTCATCGGCGGCCTGGTGTTCACGCTCATGATGACCTGGAAGCGGGGGCGCGGTCTCATGGGTGAAGCCCAGCAGGCCGAGGCGCTGGACCTGCCGAGTTTTCTGGAAGCGGTGTTCGTGAGTCCGCCGGTGCGCGTGGCCGGCACCGCTGTGTTCCTGACCGCCGAGAGCGGTACCGTGCCCAATGCGTTGTTGCACAACCTCAAGCACAACAAGGTGCTCCACGAGCAGAACCTGTTTGTGACCGTGCGCAGCCACGAGGTGCCGTGGATCGCACCCGCGGAGCGCCTGCAGATGGAACCGCTGGGACACGATTGCTGGGCCGTGACACTGAACTACGGGTTCAAGGACGAGCCCGATGTGCCCAAGGCCTTGCAGCTCATGCGCGGCCACGGCTGCGAGATGGCGTCGATGACCACCAGCTACTTCCTGTCGCGCGATGTCGTCACGCCCACGCTGGGCGGCGGCATGGCACCCTGGCGCGAGAAGCTGTTTGCCCAGATGCACCACAACGCCAGCGCCGCCGCGCAGTTCCTGCACCTGCCGAACAACGCGGTGATCGAGCTCGGCTCCAAAATAGAGATCTAGCAGCGCGGCGAAAATCGCCCGATGCCGTTCTTCAAAGACCTCAACCTCTCGGCCGCCACCGCCGGCTTTGTCGCGGTGCTGGTGGGCTTCACCAGCTCGGTGGCCATCGTCTTCCAGGCCGCGCAGGCGTTCGGCGCCACGCCCGCTCAGATCACCTCGTGGATGTGGGCGCTGGGGCTGGGCATGGGCCTGTGCTCGGCCATTCCCTCGCTCGTGCTCAAGCAGCCGGTCATGGTGGCGTGGAGCACGCCGGGCGCGGCGGTGCTGGCCACGGCGGGTCTGGCGGGTGGCTTCTCGATGGCCGAGGCCATCGGGGCCTTCATGGTGTGCGGTGCGCTCATCACGCTGGCGGGCGCCACCGGCTGGTTCGAGCGGGTGATGAACAAGATCCCGATGGCGCTGGCCTCGGCGCTGCTGGCCGGTGTGCTGGCGCGCTTCGGCCTGCAGGCCTTTGCCGCGGCGCAGACCGCGCTGGTGCTGGTGGTGCTGATGCTGCTGGCGTATCTGCTCGGTCGACGGCTGGCACCGCGTTATGCGGTGGTGATCACGCTGCTGGTGTCGGTGGCGTACGTGGTGTTGCGCGGCCAGTTCAACGCCGGCGCGCTCACGCTGGAGCTGGCCCGACCCGTGTTCACCCTGCCGGTGTTCACCCTCGCCGCGTTCACCAGCCTGGCGCTTCCGTTGTTCGTGGTGACCATGGCCTCGCAGAACCTGCCGGGTGTGGCGGCCATACGCGCGGCCGGCTACAACATGCCGATCTCGAAGATCATCACGCTCACCGGCGTGGCCACGCTGCTGCTGGCTCCCTTTGGTGCGTTTGCGCTCAACCTCAGCGCCATCACCGCCGCCATCTGCATGGGTGAGGAGGCGCACCCCGATCCGAAGAAGCGCTACACCGCCGCCGTCACCTGCGGCGCCCTCTACGTGCTCATCGGCCTGTTCGGTGCGGCCGTCACCGGGCTGCTGATCGCCTTTCCGCGCGAGCTGGTGCTGGCCATCGCCGGCATTGCGCTGCTGGGCAGCATCGGCGGCGGGCTGCACGCAGCACTCAAGGACGACACGCACCGCGAAGCCGCGCTCATCACCTTTCTGGTCACGCTCAGCGGCGTGGTGATCGCCGGCATCGGCTCGGCCTTTTGGGGCGTGGTGGCCGGCGCCCTGGCGCTGTTTGTGCAACAGTACGGCCTTCGTCCGAAAAGCAAGCCATGAACATCCTCGTTGTCGCCGACCCGCTGGTCACCTTCAAGACCTACAAAGACACCACCTTCGCCATGATGCGCGAGCTGCAGAAGCGCGGCCACGCGCTGGCGGCCTGCGAGCCGCAGCATCTGCAGTGGCAGACCGGGCACCCGGTGAGTGCGCTGGTGCGCCGCATCGAACTCACCGGCGCAGCCGACGACTGGTACCGAGTGCTGCACCAGGGCCGCGAAGCCCTGCACACGTTCGACGCCGTGCTCATGCGCAAGGACCCACCGTTCGACAGCGAGTTCTTCTACGCCACGCACCTGCTGGAGCAGGCCGAGCGCGAAGGCGCCAAGGTGTTCAACAGCCCGCGCGCGCTGCGCGACCACCCTGAAAAACTGGCACTCATGGAGTTTTCGCAGTTCGCGCCGCCCACGCTGGTGACGCGCTCGCCCGAAGCCATCCGCCACTTCCACGCCGAGCACAAGGACATCATCTTGAAGCCGCTGGACGGCATGGGTGGCATGGGCATCTTCCGCGTCGGGCCCGACGGCATGAACCTTGGCTCCATCACCGAAACGCTCAACCAGGGTGGCGCCACCAGCGTGATGGTGCAGGCCTACCTGCCCGCCATCGTGGACGGTGACAAGCGCCTGTTGCTCATCGGCGGCAAGGTCGCTCCCTTTGTGCTCGCGCGCATTCCGCAAGGCAGTGAGATCCGCGGCAACCTGGCCGCCGGGGGCAAGGGCGTGGCCCAGCCGCTGAGCGACACCGACCGCGCGATCGCCGAGACCATCGCACCCCAGCTCGCTGCCCGTGGCCTGCTGCTGGTGGGGCTGGACATGATCGGCGACAAGGTCACCGAGATCAACGTCACCAGCCCGACCTGCTTCCAGGAGATCCAGCAGCAGACCGGGTTCGATGTGCCGGCGATGTTTGTGGATGCGCTGGAAGCGGCGATGGCATGAGCGAAGCCGACGACGCAGCGGCCCCGGCGCCGGGCCAACCCAGAAACCCGCTGCACGGGCTCACGTTGGAGGCCATCGTCACCGCGCTGGCCGATCACTACGGCTGGGAAGAACTGGGCCAGCGAATCCCGGTGCGCTGTTTCAACGTGGACCCCAGCGTGGGGTCGAGCCTGCGCTTCCTGCGCAAGACCCCGTGGGCGCGCGAGAAGGTCGAAAGCCTGTACCTGTTCATGCTGCGCGAAGAGCGCCGCGCTGGCCGCGGCTGAAGGGCACCACGGAGATCAGTGCACCGTGGCTTTGGAGAACACGTTGAGCACCACCACGCCGGCGATGATCAGGCCCATGCCGACCAGGCCAGCCAGGTCGATGCGCTGCCCATAGAGCAGCCAGGCCACCGCGGTGATCAGCACGATGCCCAGGCCCGACCAGACCGCGTAGGCAATGCCCACCGGCACGCTTTTGAGCACCAGCGAGAGGCAGTAGAACGCCACGCCGTAGCCCACCACCACGATCAGCGACGGCGCCAGCCGAGTGAAGTTGTCACTGGCTTTGAGGGCGGTGGTGCCGATCACCTCGGCCACGATGGCCAGTCCCAGGGTCATCCAGGCATTCAATCGGTGGTCTCCTTGCGGTGCATGTGCTGTGGGGAAGATGGACTCTGCCACAGGACCTCGCCTGCTGTCTCGCCCGCGCCCCTGCACAGGGTCACCGGCAGATGCGGTAGGGCCCCTGGTCCAGGTGAAAGTGGTCGCGGTGCGCGGCGTTGTGGTCCGGCCCCAGCGTGCCTTTGAAGAAGCGGCAAGCGCCGTCGCGCACCTCGCGCAGGAAGGCAGCCTCGGCGGCCTCGCCGTCCCAGCCGTTGACCAGGCCGATGCGCCGACCGTTGCCCAGGCGGAAGCCGGCCACGTCAAACGCGTTGGCGCTGGCGTGCTGGCTGCGCCGCTCGCTCTCGCCACCCGCACCGCGCACGTTGCGGCAGGCGTAGCTGCCGAAGTGCTCAACGCGGATCACCCGCTGGCCCAGATGGGTCTGCGCGGCAGGCGCAAGCGCATGGTGTTCCCACATCGCCAGCGACAAGCCGGCGCTGCAGGTGAGCGTGAACGCCGGCGCGAAACGCGCATCGGTCACCCGCACGGCCGCCTGCCACCCGCAACCGCCGTCGGTGTCGTTGTCCGGTACCGCGGTGTGCTCGAGTGTCGAGCTGGCCAGTGCCGCACGGCACAGCGCGGGGTCACTGGCCGCGCGTTGCAACTGGTGGCCGGTGAGCCAATGAAGCGGTTCGGCCACGCTCAACGGCGCCCACGGGTTCCAGCGCGACGGCACGTCGATGCGACCGCTGTGCACGCTCCAGACCAGCAGGCCCGCGCAGGCGATGACGATGGCAGACAGGGCGCGGATCACCCGGGCAGCGGCAGGCCGTCCACAAACACCTTGAGTTCATCGGGTTGGAAGGCGGTCCATTGCTCGTTGCTGGTCAGTGGCGTGGTCACCACCACCGCCGCGCGGTCGCCGGGCTGGTTCAGGTCGGCGAAGTTCACCGTCCAGTCCTGGTCCATCAGCGTGGCCGGGGCAAAGGGGTGCTGTCGCACCAGCCAGTGCAGCTTGGTGCTGCAGTGCGCCCACAGCGCCTCGCCATTGGAGAGCAGGAAGTTGAAGCTGCCGAAGCGGCGCACCTGCGGCAACAGTTCGCGCAGGGTGAGGGTGAGCTCTTCCACGCTGGGCAGGCCCGCGTGCGACTTGGCCAGCTCCTGCATCAGCCAGCAGAAGGCGCGCTCGCTGTCGGTGGTGCCGACCGGGCGAAAGTGGCTGTGCAGGTGGGGAAAGTAGTCTTTCAAATCGCCGTTGTGTGCGAACACCCATTGCCGACCCCAGAGCTCGCGCACGAAGGGGTGTGCGTTCTCCAGCGACACCTCGCCGATGGTGGCTTTGCGCACGTGGGCAATGATGTTGCGGCTCTTGAGCGGGTAGCCCTGCAGAAAGGTCGCCATGGGCGATTGCGAGGCACTGGCGTGGTCGACGAACAGGCGCAGACCCTTGCCTTCGAAAAACGCGATGCCCCAGCCATCGGCGTGGTGGTCGGTGTTGCCACCGCGCTGGCAGAAGCCGGTGAAGCTGAACGAGGCGTCGGTGGGGGTGGCGCAGTTGAGGCCGAGCAATTGACACATACGGCTATTTTGATCCCGTCGATGGAGGTGGAGATCGCAGTTTCAACGCTGCCACCACGGCCAGCGCACAAATCGCCGCCAGCATCAGGAACGTTTCGCCAAACGCCGCCATGCGCGCCGGGCTGGTGGTGCCGGTGTCGAGCAGCGCACCGTGCGCAGCCACGCGCCATTCGAGCACGATGCCGCACAGGCTCACGCCCGCCGCCCCGCCGAGCATGCGCAGAAAGTTGATCACGCTGGAGCCTTGGGGGATGTGGCTGCGGTCCAGCGAGCGCATGGCGCCGATGTTGAGCGAGGGCAGGATGAAGCCCAGCCCGATGCGCCCCAGGATGGCCCAGGTGATGAGCAGCGGCACGATCTGCGCCGGGCGACCGAGGTCGATGGTGACCATCAGTGCGAACGACGCCGCCAGCAGCACCAGCCCGATGCTCACCAGCCGGTGCGTGGGCTGCCGGTCGGCCAGGCGCCCGACCCCGGCGATGGTGACCGCCAGCACCAGGCCCGCGGGCAGCAGGATGGTGCCCACATAGGACGCGGACAAGCCCAGGCCCATCTGCATGTAGACCGGCAGCAGGTAGGTGGAGCCGAACAGCGCGATGCCGTAGATGAAGGCCACGATGCTGCCCATGGCGAAGCGCCGGTCTTTGAAGAGCGAAAGGTTCATGAGCGGGTCCACACCCTGGTCGGGGTGGCGGCGGCGGCTTTTCAGCGTGCGCCGCTGCAGCACCACAAATGCCACCAGCAGCAGCGCCGCCCCGCCCAGCAACACCGCAGCGCTCAGCGCCGTGCCGCCTTGCAGCTCCACCAGGCCGTTCAGCAGGCACAGCGTGCCCGCGGCCGCGATCAGCAAGCCGCGCCAGTCGAGGCCCGCGCCCTGCGGGTTGGCCGCGCCACCGCCCGGTGAGGTGGTGGGCACGAAGCGGCGCGCCAGCCACAGCGAGGCGATGCAGAACGGCACCACCATGAAGAAGATCGAGCGCCAGCCAAAGCCGTCCACCAGCAGGCCACCGATGCTAGGCCCCAGGGCCGGGGCCAGCACCACGCCCATGCCGAAGATGCCGCTCGCGCGCCCCTGTTCGTGGGGCGCGAAAGCGCGCAGGATGATGATGGCCGGGATCGGCTGCACCACGCCGGCGGCCAGGCCCTCGGCCACGCGCGCGGCCAGCACCAGACCGAACGAGTCGGCAAAACCACCGCCCACGCCGCCCGCCAGCAGCAACCACATGCACCCGGCGTAGGTGCTGCGGTAGCCGTAGCGCGCCAGCAGCCAGGGGGTGGTGAGCATCGAGACCGTCATGGCGGCCATGAAGCCGGAGGACGCCCACTGGGCCCGCTCCTGCCCGAGCACGAAGTGCTGGCTCATGTCGGGGATGGCCACGTTGATGATGGTCGACGACATGATCGACGCCATGGTGCCCACCATCACCGAGAGCAACAGCAGCCAGCGGTAGCGCTCGCCGTAGCGCTCGCGCATCGCAGAAAGGGTGTTGGGGTCGCTGGGCGGTGCGCTCATGGCGCTCGGGCGCCCAGCGCCTGGGCTACACAGGCCGCGCAGATGCAGGCCTGTCCACGCGCTTGCACCGGCAGGCGCTCCAGCAGCTCGGGGCTGAAGGTGGCGTCCACGCACCAGCAGGGCGGCTGCGCCTGGCCGGTGTCGCGCGCGATCTCCATCGCGCAGCGGTTGTCGCCGCCGCACAGCGGGCAGCGGCCGGGGTCGGGCAAGGCGGATGCGGGCGTGTCGGGCATCGGCGCAGTGTATGACGCACCCGGCACCGGTGTCGCTGGCGACCTGGGGCGGGAGCGGGCTTTGTGGCCGGGTCGCACGGGGCGGCGCACCGCGCCCTAAACTCCGCCACATGCGCTCCACCCCCCGACCCGTCCTGCCCTGGCTCGCCGTGGCCACCGCCGCCGTGGTGCTGGTCACCTCCGGCTGCGCTGCATGGCGCATCGGGCAGGCGGCCGACCTCGCGCGCCAGAGCACGCCGTTCCAGCAGAACCCGGTCAGCGCGAAGCGGAGTTTGTTGATCGTGGGCGACAGCACGGGTGTGGGCACGGGTGCGAGTGCGCCAGGCAACAGCCTCGCGGGCTTGCTGGGCAGTGCGTATCCGGACCTTCGCATCGACAACCGCGCGCGCGACGGCGCCACCTTTGCCGACGTGTTGGGTCAGTTCCCGGGCCCACAGCGCTTTGACCTCGTGCTCATCCAGGCCGGTGGCAACGACGTGATCCGCCTGCGCTCCGACGCCGACGTGCGAGCCGACATCGACCGCGTCACCGCGATGGCGCGTGCTGTTTCCGATCGCGTGGTCCTGATGCCCGCGGGCAATGTGGGCAACGCGCCTTTCTTTTTTGCACCCGTGTCCTGGCACATGACCCAGCGCGCCCGGCGCCTGCACGGCTTTGTGCGCGAGTCCGCGGCGCGGCACGGCGCGGTGGTGGTCAACCTGTTCAAGGAGAAAACCGACGATCCGTTCGTGCAGGTTCCGGGCTTGCACGCGGTGGACGGCCTGCACCCCAGCGACGCCGGCTACCGGCTGTGGCGCGACGAATTGCTGGCCCAAAGTGGTTGGGCGACGGTGTTGTCGGAAGCGCAAACACGCTGAACCCACAGAGTGTCGGAAAAAATGACACTCCGTTACAACCCCGGGGGGTACGCCTTGGAAGATCAACAACTTACCGGCCTGGCCCGCGTTTTGCTCTGTTAAACGCAGCAAACAAGTGAATTGTGGCGGGCCCTCCAAGGGCGTGACATAAATCACACTCCCCAACGAAACCCAGGCATTCCATGATCCGTTTTCTCTCCCGCTTCGCCGCTCCCCTGACCGTTGCAGCCCTGATGGCGGCCGCGCCTGCCGCTCAGGCCGGTGTGATGTTCACCGACAACTTCAACGCAGAGAGCACCTCCAATGTGCTCAATTTCAATGGCTTCGACCACTGGAGCGTGTCGGCCGGCACGGTCGACTACATCCGCAGTGGCGTTCAATACAAGATCAATTGCGTCGGTGGCTCGGGCGGCTGCGTCGACCTGGACGGCAGCACCGGCAACGCGGGTGTCATGTCGAGCACCACGGTCTACAACCTGACGGCCGGGTTGACCTACCTGTTTTCGCTGGATCTGTCCGGCAATCAGGTGCGCCGCGAAGGCAACACGGTGACGTTTGGCTTTGCCGACAGCAGCAACATCAACCTGTTTTACGCGTCTGACGCCATCACGCTGTCCCAGAACGACCCGTTCAAGACCTACACCGTGGCCTTCAGCCCCACCGGCAACGTGACGGCCCGCCTGGTGATCGGCAACGGTGGTGGTGACAACGTGGGCCTGATCCTGGACAACGCGAAACTCGAGGTGCCCGAGCCCGGCACCCTGGCGCTGTTGGGCCTGGGTCTGGCCGCGCTCGGTCTGCGCCGCCGCCGCGCTGCCTGATCGACCCGCCATCTCCAAGAAAAACCCCGCTGGCGGTCTGCCAGCGGGGTTTTTCTTTGGCGCCGCAGCGGTGCGCCGTCAGACGCCCGCCACCACACCATCGCTGCGCGGATCGGCCGCTCCTTCGATCACCCCGTTGGGGTGGCGGACCAACGCGCCCGCATGGCCCATGGTGTCGCTGAAGGGTTCGGTGAACAGTTCCACCACATGGCCGGCATCCCGCAAGGCCTGAACGAGTGCCGGGTCGAAACGGCTCTCCAGCTTGAGCGTGGTGCTCACGTCGCCCCAGGTGCGCCCCAGCAGCCAGCGCGGCGCGGTCACGGCCTGCTGCAGACCCTGTCCGAAGCGCGCGTAGCGCGTGAACACCGCCGCCTGCGTTTGCGGCTGGCCTTCGCCGCCCATGGTGCCGTAGGGCATCACGCGGCCGTCGTCGAACAGGGCCAGCGACGGGTTGAGCGTGTGGAAGGGACGGTGGCCAGGCTTGAGCACGTTGAGTGCCTTCGGGTCGAGCGAGAAACTCGTGCCCCGGTTCTGCCAGACGATGCCGGTGTCCTGCAGCACCACGCCCGAGCCGAACTCCCAGTACACGCTCTGGATGAAGCTCACCGCGCGGCCCTGTGCGTCGATGCAACCCATCCAGATGGTGTCGCCGGGCTCGGCCACGTCGGGCCAGGGCAGGGCCTTCTGCCGGTCGATCTCGGCCGCCAGTTCGGTCAGCGCAGCGGGCTTGAGGAAACCTTTGGGATCGGCCGGCAAACGTTGCGGATCGGTCACCACACGGTCGCGCACGCGGAAGGCGCGTTTGGTGGCTTCCACCAGGCCGTGCACGTGCGCGAAGCCTTCGCCCTCGGTGACGCCCAGGCGCTCGAACAACCCCAGGATCATGAGCGCCGAGAGGCCTTGTGTGGGGGGCGGCAGGTTGTAGACCGTGCTGTCGTTCAGCCGCACCGACAGCGGCTCGACGATCTGCGCCTGGTAGGCCGC
This sequence comes from Hydrogenophaga sp., assembly GCF_030158645.1. GTDB lineage: Bacteria > Pseudomonadota > Gammaproteobacteria > Burkholderiales > Burkholderiaceae_C > Hydrogenophaga. Next base: position 29,128 of record NZ_JAOASO010000105.1, read on the forward strand.
GAGGTCGCTGGCGCGCAGCGGGCTGCCCACGCGTTCGAGTTCGGCGCCGATGCGCTGGGCCAGTTCACCGCGGTAGAAATCGTCCAGGCCGCGTTCGGCCAGTTGCTCCAGCGTGCGGCCCAGCGTGGGCTGCTTGAGCACGTGGCCCACAGCGGGCGGCTGTCCGTTGACCAGGTGGGTCTGCGCGAAGCCGGGCGCGTCTTTCAGGCCGTCGAATTTTTCGCGGGTGAGCGCCGCCTGGCTTTCGGTGACCGCGATGCCGTGGTGCGCGTGGCGGATGCTGTCGGCCAGCAGGCGCGACAAGGGCAGGGCAGGGCCCCAGGCGGCCGCCACGTCGCGTGCCTTGGCCCAGCCGCCGATGGTGCCGGCCACGGTGAGGGCGGCCTTGGGACCGCGCGAGGGAATCGTCTCGTGTCCCGCGTAAAAGTCGAGGTTGGCCAGAGCGGCGGCCGGGCCACACGCGCTGATGGCCACGGGCGCCTTGCCCGGTTCGTGGATGAGCCAGAAACCGTCGCCACCGATGGCGTTCATGTGGGGGTAGACCACCGCGATGGCCGCGGCGGCGGCCACCATGGCTTCGACCGCGTTGCCACCATCGCGCAGCACGTCGCGCCCGGCCTGCGCAGCGAGGTGGTGTGGCGCGACAAACATGCCGCCCAGGGCGGTGAGGGTGTGAATCATTGAGGGTCTCCGGTTTGTTGTGAGGTCAGGTCAGCAAGCCATAAAACATGCGCGCGGCCGTCAACGCGAGAAAGGCCGCAAACACCTGGCGCAGCCGTTGGGCGTTGATGGCATGCGCGAGTTTCGCACCCCAGCCCGCGGTCGCCAGTGTGGCCGGCACGATGAGCGCAAAGCCCAGCAGGTTCACATAGCCCAGGCTGAGCGGGGGGCGGTTGGGGACGTCCAGCCCGTTGAGGATGAAGGCCAGCGCGCCGGGAAAGCTGATCACCATGCCCAGCATGGCGCCGGTGCCCACCGCCGTGTGCATGGGCACGCGCAGTGCGTTCAGGATCGGCACGCTGAGCGTGCCGCCACCAATGCCCATGAGGGTGGACACGCCCCCGATGCCGCCGCCCAGCAGCGCAGTGCCGGCCGTGCCGGGCAGGCCGTTGGCCACGGCAACCCCGTCCCGCTTCAAGGCCATGTTGAGGGCCACCAGCAGGGCGATGGACGCAAACACCGCCGTGAGCGAGGCGCCGCTCAGGAAGCGGCTCGCCACCGATCCCACGATCACCCCGACCACCACCGACGGCATGAGACGTTTGATCAGCGACATGTCCAGGCTGCCGCGCTTTCTGTGGGAGCGGCTGGACAGGATGGAGGTGGGAATGATGGTGGCCAGCGAGGTGCCCACCGCCGCGTGCATGCGCACCGACTCGTCCACACCCAGCAGGGTGAACAGGTGGTAGAGCACCGGCACGATGACGATGCCGCCACCCACGCCGAGCAGGCCGGCGAGCACACCCGCCACCAGGCCGGTGGCGAGCAAGGCCGTGGCCAGTCCCAGCAACCAGGCGGTGCTGTATGGGCTGAAGAATTCCATGACCTACCAGCCGATCGCCTTGGGCAGCCACAGCGCGATCTGCGGGTACAGGAAGAGCAACACCAGCGCCAGGAACTGCAGGCCGATGAAGGGAACCACGCCCTTGTAGATGTCCTTGATGTTCACTTCGGGCGGTGCCACGCCCTTCAGGTAGAAGAGCGCCCAGCCAAACGGCGGCGTGAGGAAGCTCGACTGCAGATTCACCGTGATCAGCATGGCCAGCCAGACCGGGTCCACGCCCATGTTCATCAGGATCGGCAGGAACAGCGGGACCGCGATGTAGCTGATCTCGATCCATTCCACAAAGAAGCCGAGCACAAAAATGATCAGCATCATGAACCAGATGGCGGTGTTGGTGCCGCCTGGCAGGGCCTCGAACATGCCGGCGATCAGGTCCTCGCCGTGCAAGCCGCGGAACGAGAGCGCGAACACCTGCGCGGTCATGAGGATGAACATCATGATGGCGGTGATCTTGCTGGTGTCCAGCGCGGTGGCCTTGAGCGTGGCCCAGGTGAAGCGGCCCGAGAGCGCGGTGATCAGCACGGCGCCCACGGCGCCCATGCTGGCGGCCTCGGTGGGTGCCGCGATGCCGCCCACGATGGAGCCCAGCACCGCCACCACCAGCATGACCGGTGGCACCAGCACCTTGAAGAAGCGCACCCAGAGCTGACGGCGCGACACCGCGTCGCGCTCGGCGATCGGGATCGGCGGCATGGTGCCTGGCCGCAACCAGCCCATGATCACCAGGTAGACGATGTACACCGCGGCCAGCAACATGCCGGGACCCACGGCGGCCGCGAACAGCGTGCCCACCGAGAGCTGCATGATGTCCGACAGCAGGATCAGGATCAGGCTGGGCGGGATGATCTGGCCCAGCGTGCCCGAGGCGCAAATGACGCCGCAGGCCACGCTCTTGTCGTAGCCACGCCGGATCAGCGTGGGCAGGGTCAGCAGGCCCAGCGTGATGATGGTCGCGCCCACGATGCCGGTGGTGGCGCCCATGAGCACGCCGAACAGCACGATGCCGATGGCCATGCCGCCCTTGAGGCCGCCGGCGATGTGGCCCATCACGTCGAGCAAATCATCGGCCAGGCGCGATTTCTCCAGCATCACACCCATGAACACAAAGAGCGGAATGGCCATCCACTGGTAACCGCTGACGATGCCGTAGAAGCGCGCGGGCAGCAGGTTGAACAGCGTCTCGCCAAAGCCCAGCCAGCCGAACACGAAGCCGGTGACCGCCAGGCTGATGGCCACCGGGATGCCGATCATCAGCATCACGAAGAAGCCGACCAGCATGAAGACGGCGTAGGTCGACATCTCAAACATGGCTCGACTCCCCGTTGTTCAACGGCGCATCAAGCAGGCGCACCAGGTGCGCGAGCTGCTGCAAGACCAGCAACCCATAGCCCAGCGGAATCAAGGCCTTCACCAGCCAGCGCAGCGGAATGCCGCCCGGGTCGGCCGAGGCCTCGCTGATCGACCGCGACTGCTCCACATAGCCCAGCGACAACCAGATGAAGCCCAGACTCACCGCGATGAGCAACACCGCCGAGACCACGTCCACCACGCGCTTGCCCAGCGGTGAGTAGCGCGCGTAGAACAGGTCCACGCGCACGTTCTCACCGCGCTGCAGCGCGTGGCTCATGCCCAGCAGGATGAGGGCGGCCAGCAGGTGCCATTCGAGTTCCTGCGCCCACACCGAGCCGAAGCTGAAGGTGTAGCGCAGGAGCACGTTGGTGGCGACCAGGCCGATCATGACCAGCGCGATCCAGGCGGTGAGCCCGCCGATACGGTCGATGAGACCCTCGATGACAGTGGCCAGTGGCCGCAAAACCTTGAGCATGACGACGTCCCTGGATCAGCCGCGAACCTTGATGTGGTACGCCTCTTCGCTGATCTCGCTCCAGCGGTCGTACTTGGCCTTGAAGGCGAAGTAGGAGTCGTGCACCTTCTTGGTCAGCGGGTCTTTGATGGCTTCGGTCAGCACCTTGTCGGTCTCCACCTTCAGCGCCTTGATCACGTCGTCGGGCAGTGGCCGTGCCATCACGCCCTGGTTCTTGATCAGGTCTTCCATGGCTTCGGAGTTGGCCTTCTGGCACCAGCCTTCGCTGATCACGTTGCAGGCGGCCGAGGCGTTGCTCACGATGGCCTGCAGGTCTTTCGGCAGCTTGTCCCAGGCGGCCTTGTTGATCAGCAGTTCCGACACCGTGGACGACTCGTGCCAGCCGGTGGTGTAGTAGTTCTTGGCGGCCTTGTGCAGACCCAGTCGGCGGTCCTGGAACGGGCCGACGAACTCGGCCGCGTCGATCACGCCGCGCTCCAGGGCGGGGAAGATCTCGCCGCCCGGCAGCACCTTCACGTCCACACCCAGGTTGGCGTAGACCTTGCCGGCCAGGCCGGGGATGCGCATCTTCAGGCCCTTGAGGTCGGCCACGGTCTTGATCTCTTTCTTGAACCAGCCCGTCATCTGCACGCCGGTGTTGCCGCAGGGCATGGCCACCATGCCGAACGGCGCGTAGACCTCGTTCCACAGGTCGATGCCGCCGCCGTCGTACAGCCAGCCGTTCATGCCCTGGAAGTTCATGCCAAAAGGCACGGCGGTGAAGTACTGCGCGGCGGCGGTCTTGCCGGTCCAGAAGTACGCGTTGGCGTGGTTCATCTCCACCGTGCCGGCGCGCACCGCGTCAAAGCCTTCAAACGCGGGGATGAGTTCACCGGCGCCGAACACCTGGATGTTGAGGCGGCCGTCCGACATTTCGCGGATGCGCTTGGCCAGATCGGTGGCACTGCCCGGGCCGTCCATGTAGAAAGGCGAGCCTTTGCCGTAGGCGCTGGTCATCTTCCAGTTGAATTTGGCCGACTGCGCGTTGGCGATGACGGGGGCACCGAGCACGCTGCCGGCAACGGCGGCGCGGGTGAGGAACTGGCGGCGGATCAAGGACATGGCGGTACTCCTAGTGAGTGAATGAAAAAACGAAAGACAACAGGGCGCCTGGCCGCGACCTGGTCGCAGCTTCAGCGGGGGGAACAGGGGATCAGAAAACCTTCAGGGGCCGTGCACCGATGGCATGTGCCTCATGAGGTCGGGCACCGTGTCGAGCACATGCTGTCGCATGGCCTGTTCACAGGCGTTGGCATCGCCCGCGCGGATCGCGTCGAGCAGTTTTTCGTGGTGTTCGCGTGTGCCCACCTGGCGGTCCTCCATCGAGGCCCACATGCGCATGTGCGGCTCCACCACCGAGTGCAGCGCGGAGATCTGGCGCAGCAGGCGCGGGCAATCGCTCTTGGCGCACAGCGCTTCATGAAAGTGGCGGTGCGCGGTGGTCCAGTCGGCCTGCAGCTCCGAGCGCGGCTCCATGGCCTCGAGCAAACGCTCGAGGTGGCGGATGTCGGCGGCGGTCAGGTTGGGCACGGCCAGGCGCACGGCCAGGCCTTCGAGCACCGCGCGCATCTCGAACACCTCGCGCATGTCCTTGACGTTGGGTGCGTTCACCGTCACGCCCCGGTTGGCGCGCACGGTCACCAGGCCTTCGGCCGCGAGGCGGCGCAGCGCTTCGCGCACCGGCATGCGGCTGGTGCCGATCTCGGCGGCGATCGTCTCGGCGATCAAACGCTCGCCGGCCACGTACCGGCCCAGCCGCAATGCGCCCAGGATGTGCGTGTACGCCTCGTCGTGCGCGGCCACCAGCGAAGGATCGAGGTCGGCGAGGGCGGAGGTTCTCATCGATGGCGGCCTGCGGCGTCGGGTGGATGGGACCGTGGATTCGGATCATTGGATCCACGGATACGCGTGTCCACATCAATGCAGCATCCGTGCCAGCCTGAATCCGGGCGATCGACGCGTTGGAAGTAAACCGAAAGCATGCCAGCGGTGCTGATGAGGGCATGCCGGTGCGCCACGACAGCGCTTGCGCGCACCAAGGTGGTGGGCCTGTGTGGTGCACGGGGCTGGTCGGATGGCGGCAAGAGGAGTACAACCGCGTTGAGGAAACGGTATGAACGGTATGGCTCGTTTTTTTCAGGTGCTTGGGCTCGCGGTGGCGGGCCTGCTGGTCAGCGCGCCGGCAGCGGCCCAGGCCACCTGCGCGACCGAACCCGCCCGCGCCCACGAGCTGCGCGTGCTCGACGAAATCCAGATCACCGAGCTGATGGAACGCTTTGAGGTGGTGGCCGCCCCTGCGCGGCTGCACCACATGCTGGCCAGCCTGGTGGCCGCCTCAGCCCCGTTGCAAACGGGACCGGCCGTGCACCTGCTGGCTTATGAAGATGCCGACCTCAACGCCTACGCCGCCGACCACGGCATGGTCATCCTCACCAGCGCCATGTGGAGCGCGAAGGAAGACCTCTCGGACGACGAGCTGGCCGCGGTGATGGCACACGAACTCGCCCACATCGAGGGCCACGATGCCTTGGTGGAGGCCTGCGCCAACCTGCAGCGCCTGCGTGCGCCCACCATGCGCTTTGAAGACGCCCGCGAGCGCATGGCACTCGAAATGTTCAACCCCCGCTCGCCCCTGGCCCGCGCGGCGCAGCAGCAACTGCACGCGCAGGAACACGCCGCCGACGTGCGCGCCATCGAACTGCTGCGCGCCGTGGGCCGCAACCCGCAAGCCATGGTGAGCGTGCTCGCCAAGATCCACGGCACCACGCCCTCGGCCCTGAACCTGCTGATGGGCACCACGCACCCGGAACTGCGCGTGCGGCTGGAGAAGGCGCAGGCGGCGGTGGACGCGGTGTTGGAGCGTGCGATCGACGATTGAGGAGGCTGCCAGCTCAGCTTTGCGACAGGCGTTGGCACAACTCGTTCAAAGGCATCGCTTCAATGCCATGCCCCATCGGATAGACCTCGCTGCCCGGATACACCACCACCTTGTGCTGCGGCTGCAGGTCTTCGCAGGCCGAGTGAAAGCCGCGCTCCACCTTGGGACTCAGGCTGCGCTTGATCTCCACGGCCCACAGGGCGCCGTCTGGTTGGCTAAGAAGCAGGTCGATCTCGGCGCCGCCGCTGGTGCGGTAGAAATGGCCCTGCACACCCGGAGCCGGGCTGGCCAGCAGGCTCTCCACCACCATGCCTTCCCAGCTGGCGCCCACCACAGGGTGCGAGAGCAGTGCCTCCTTCGAACCGATGTCCAGCAGCGCGTGCACCAAGCCGCTATCACGCACATAGACCTTGGGCGATTTGACCAGGCGCTTGCCGACATTGGCATACCAGGGCTGCAGGCGGCGCACCAGCAGCAGGTCGCAGAGCAGATCGACATAGCTGTGGGCCGTCTTGGTGTCCACGCCCAGGTTGCGCGCGAGCTGGGCCACGTTGAGCAAGCCGCCTTGGTTGTGCGCCAGCATGGTCCAGAAGCGCCGCAAGGTCTCCGCGGCGATACGGGGGCCCAGTTGCGGGATGTCCCGCTCCAGGTAGGTGCGGATGAAGTTCTGTCGCCAGCGCAGGCTGCGTGTGTCGTCGGGCGCGGTGAAGCTGTCGGGGAAACCGCCGCGCAGCCACAGCGCATCGGTGGTGCCTTCGCCGGTTTCACGGGCGTTCAGTGGGCCCAGTTCCAGGTAGGCGATGCGTCCAGCCAGCGTTTCACCGGATTGCTGCAGCAGGTCCAGCGAAGCCGAGCCCAGCAGCAAATAGAGCCCCTGGCGTCGCCCGTCACGGCGGGCCTGGTCGATCAATCCGCGCAGCACCGGAAAGAGCGCGGGCGTGCGGTGCACTTCGTCAAAGATGACCAGCTTGTCCTGGTGCTGCGACAGGTACAGCTCGGGCTCAGTCAACCTCGCTCGGTCGCGTTCGGATTCCAGGTCCAGGTAAAGGCTGGGGCGCTCTTGTGCCACCTCCAGCGCAAGTGTGGTTTTGCCCACTTGCCTGGGCCCGAGCAGCGCGACGGCGGGCATGTGGGCCAGTTCGTTGCGGAGAAGATCAGCGGCTTGGCGTTTGAACATCCTTGCAATTATGGAGTTCGACTCCATGATTTGCAAGGATGAATTGATCAGTTCTCCGCCGGCGGAAACGCAGCCACCAAGGCCTCGCCCCAGGCCCATGGCCCAGTGATCGTCAGCGTCACGGTGGTCCAGTCGCCCTCGTTCTGCACCAGCTGGTCGGCGTCCCATGCGCCACCGTCGTCCAGCGGCCCGCGCGGCCCGGGGCTGTGGGCTTCGGCCCAGGCGAGCACCGCCTGCACTTCCTTCATCACCTCGGGCAACTGAGAAGCCTGCACGCTGGCCATGGCGTCCCAGGTGCCGGTGCCTTCGCCATCGTCGCTGGCGTCGAAGAGGAGGTATTGAAGTGTCATCGGTCGATTGTCTGTGGGCGGCCGCATGAAAAACGGCGCCCGAAGGCGCCGCTTTGTACGACGGATGCAAGGATCAGGCAGCCGCCTTCACCTTCAGGCGCCAGGCGTGCAGCAGCGGCTCGGTGTAGCCGCTCGGCTGTGCCTTGCCCTTGAACACCAGGTCCAGCGCGGCCAGGTAGGCCTTGCTGGTCTTGAAGTTGCCGGCCATCTTTTTGTAGAGCTTGTCGCCGGCGTTCTGGCCGTCCACCACGGCGGCCATGCGCTCGAAGGTTTGGGTCACTTGCGCTTCGGTCACCACGCCGTGGTGCAGCCAGTTGGCGATGTGCTGG
>NZ_JAOASO010000106.1 GCF_030158645.1 Hydrogenophaga sp.
CCCCCCCGCGTCAGAATAGTTGTCGCTTCCATTGAATCAACCCAGGGGGCGGCGATGAAGGAAGAAAGTGGCTCGATACGGACAAGCATTCAAAGACAAAGCGGTAGCCAGGTTGCTGGCGCCGGAGAGCGCAGCACTGGAGGTGGTGTCGCGCGAATTGGGTATTGGGTTGGGGACGCTGGAGCGCTGGCGCGAGGATGCGCAGTCCAGGCCCGCCCGAGGGCGGGCCTGGACTGCGGGCGCCCGGCTTGAGGCCGTGATCACCACGGCGGCCATGAACGAGGCTGCCAAGAGCGCCTGGTGCCGCGAGCACGGGGTATACCCGGCCGAGTTGGACAAGTGGCGGGCGAGCTGCACCACCGCACTGGCTGACCCCGAGGACGCACGCGCCAGCCCACAGGCCACGCGTGCCTCCGCCAAGCGCATCAAGGAGCTCGAGCGCGATCTGCTGCGCAAGGACCGGGCACTGGCAGAGACGGCCGCGCTGCTGGTTCTATCAAAAAAAGTCTCGGCGATCTTCAACAAGGGAGAGGGCGAATGATCGGCCTCGAAGATCGCCAAGTCCTGGCCCGAGAGATCAACACCGCCCATGCCGCAGGAGCGCGACTGCAGCCGGCCTGCGCTGTTGCCGGTATCGACGTTCGAACCCTGCAGCGCTGGAAGGCCTGCGCGGGCCTCACAGCGGGCGATGGCAGACCCGCCGCCGTGCGCCCGATGCCCAGCCATGCCCTGAGCCCGGCTGAGCGCGCAGCGCTGCTGGCCGTGGCCAATGAGCCGCGCTTTGCCTCGGTGCCGCCAGCGCGTATCGTGCCTATGCTGGCCGATGAAGGCACATACCTGGGCAGCGAGTCCAGCATGGCTCGAGTGCTCAAGGCCGCGGGTCAGAACAAACGCCGAGGACGCGCCAAGGCGCCCAGGGCCACACGGCCGCCCACCACCCACATCGCCACGGCGCCCGGGCAGGTCTGGTGCTGGGACATGACCTACCTGCCAGCCATCGTGATGGGCCGCTGGTTCCACTTGTACCTGATTCTGGACCTGTACAGCCGCAAGATCGTCGGCGCCGAGGTGCACGACAGCGATGACGCCGACCATGCCGTTCACCTGGTGCGAAGAACCGCCCTGGCCGAGAGCATTGCCACCCTGGACAGCAAGCCTGTTCTGCACGGTGACAACGGCTCCACGTTGAAGGCCACGACCGTCCTGGAAATGCTGCGCTGGCTGGGCGTGAAGCCCTCTTACTCGCGGCCCCGCGTCAGCGACGACAACGCTTATGCCGAGTCGCTGTTCCGCACGGCCAAGTACCGGCCCGAGTTCCCTGCCAAGGGCTTCGCGAGCCTGGACGAGGCCAGGGCCTGGGCGGCTGAATTCGTGCGTTGGTACAACGTCGATCACCGCCACAGCAGCATCCGCTACGTCAGCCCGCAGCAGCGTCATGCCGGACAGGACAAGGCCGTCCTGGCTGCTCGCCACACCCTGTACACACAGGCCAGGCAGCGCAACCCGGCACGCTGGTCTGGCCACACTCGCGACTGGTCGCACATCGGTGCCGTGACGCTCAATCCCGAGCGCGACGAGGTGGTCAGCATAGCTGCCAGCGTTCAACATACTCAGCAGAAAGCTGCGTGACCCGGGCGACAACTACCTTGACGCGCGCCG
>NZ_JAOASO010000107.1 GCF_030158645.1 Hydrogenophaga sp.
GGTCATCGCCAAACACATCGTCGCCCAGCGGGGCGGCCATCATGGCTTCGCGCATCGCAGGCGTTGGTTGGGTGACGGTGTCGCTTCTCAAGTCAACGGACTTCATGCGATCCGGCGCCGGGCCGCCCCAAGCCGGATCAGCCCCCTCGGGGGGCAGTGACCCGCGCAGCGGTGGAACGTGGGGGCTCATGGTTTTTGCTCCAGAAAGTTCTTGAGCATCGCGTGCCCGTGTTCGGTGAGGATGCTCTCGGGGTGGAACTGCACGCCTTCGATGGCGAGCGTCTTGTGCTTCACGCCCATGATCTCGCCGTCGTCGGTCCACGCGGTCACTTCCAGCTCGGGCGGGCAGTCGCTTCGGCGAATGGCCAGCGAGTGGTAGCGGTTCACGGTGAACTGTTGCGGCAATCCTGAAAACACGCCGTGCTGCGTGGTGGTGATGACGCTGGTCTTGGCGTGCATGAGCTCCTGAGCGCGCACCACCGTGCCGCCCAGCGCAGCGCCGATGGCCTGGTGGCCCAGGCACACGCCGAGGATGGGCAGCTTGCCGGCGAAGTGCTGGATCGCCGCGACCGAGATGCCGGCTTCGGCGGGCGAACACGGGCCAGGCGAAATCACGAGGCGGTCGACCTTCCCGGCCGCCAGTCGTTGATCGATCTCGTCGACCGTGATCTCGTCGTTGCGCACCACCGTCACCTCAGCCCCCAATTCGCCGAGGTACTGGACGATGTTGAAGGTGAACGAGTCGTAGTTGTCCACCATCAAAACTTGAAGCGGTTTGTTCGAGCTCATTCCAGACCCTCCTCAACCAGTTCGGCTGCGCGCAACAAGGCCCGCGCCTTGTGCTCCGTTTCCCTCCACTCCATCTCGGGCACCGAGTCGGCCACCACGCCGGCCGCGGCCTGCACGTAGAGCGTCTGGTCCTTGATGATCCCGGTGCGGATCGCAATCGCCACGTCCATGTCGCCGGCATAACTGAGGTAGCCACACGCACCGCCGTAGATGCCGCGCTTGGTCGGCTCCAGCTGGTCGATCAGCTCCATGGCGTGCACCTTGGGTGCACCGGTGAGCGTGCCGGCCGGGAAGGTGGCCTTGAGCACGTCCATGCTGGTCATGCCGTCGACCAGCATGCCCTCGACGTTGCTCACGATGTGCATCACGTGGCTGTAACGCTCCACCGCAAACGCCTCGGTCACCTTGACGGTGCCGATCTTCGCGATGCGGCCGATGTCGTTGCGCGCCAGGTCGATCAGCATCACGTGCTCGGCGCGCTCCTTCGGGTCGGTGATCAGCTCGGTTTCGGTCGCCTTGTCCTGCTCGGGCGTGGCACCACGCGGGCGGGTGCCCGCCAACGGGCGGATCGTCACCTTGGTGCCCTCGACCGTGTTTTCCTGGCGCACCAGGATCTCGGGCGACGCCCCCACCACGTGGAAATCCCCGAAGTGGTAGTAGTACATGTAGGGCGAGGGGTTGAGCGAACGCAGCGCGCGGTACAGGCTCAGCGGCGACTCGGTGTAGCGCTTCTTGATGCGCTGGCCCACCTGCACCTGCATGAAGTCGCCAGCGGCGATCAGCTCCTTGGCGCGGTCCACGGCCTTCAAATAGTCGGCCTTGGCAAAGTCGCGCTCGGCCGGGTAACCCTGGCTGGGCTTGACCACCGGTGCGCTCACCGAATATTTGAGCGCCTCGCGCAGTTCGCGCAGGCGCTTTTTGCCGTTGGCATAGGCCTCGGGCTGGGCAGGATCGGCGTAGACGATCAGGTAGAGCTTGCCCGACAGGTTGTCGATCACCGCGAGCTCTTCGCACTGCAGCAGCAGGATGTCGGGGCAGCCCAGCGTGTCGGGCGGGCAGGTGTTCTCCAGCTTCTTCTCGATGTGGCGCACCGCGTCGTAGCCAAAGTAACCGGCTAGGCCGCCGCAGAAGCGCGGCAGACCGGGGCGCAGCGCGACTTTGAACCGCTGCTGGTAGGCGGCGATGAAATCGAGCGGGTTGCCGTGGTTGGTCTCCACCACCGCGCCGTCGCGCACCACCTCGGTTTTGGCCTCGGCACCGAAGCCGGTGGCGCGCAGCAGCGTGCGCGCGGGCAGGCCGATGAAGCTGTAGCGCCCGAAGCGCTCACCGCCCACCACCGATTCGAGCAAGAAGCTGTGCTTGCCGTCGCCGCGCCCGTGCGCGAGCTTGAGGTACAGCGAGAGCGGTGTTTCGAGATCCGCGAAGGCTTCGGCCATGAGCGGGATGCGGTTGTAGCCCTGCTGGGCCAAGCTCTTGAATTCCAGTTCGGTGATCATGTTCGTTCTTTCCGTCGGCCACGCGTCGGGTCATCGACACATCAAGCGGGGCGCTGGGTTCCATGCCATCCGGTCAGGGGTGCTGCCGGGCCAGGGTGGGGTGAGACAGCGGCGGGCTCGGGGCTCGGTGGTCGCTGTGCCAACCCCGGGGGGAGTGCACGTTTACGCTGGCTTGCGCCAGGGCCAGGCTCCCCGGCCGTTGCGGCTCGGCAGAACACCTGAGGGGGTTGTGCATGGGTTGAACATGGTGGCGGGAGTGTAGCAAAGGGTCTGTGGCGTGTCGTGGGTCACGCGGCGATGCTTTGGTTTTACGGCTAAACCCTCTGAGCGCCGCTGCGCCCCACTGGGACAATGCAAAAAATAGAACGGTTGTTCTTTTTTACCCACCCGGACCGCCATGAAACGCAACTTTGTTCTCTTATCTGTCCTCTGCAGCGCCCTGCTTCTGCCCGCTTGGGGCCAGGCCGCCACGGTGGACATCAGCGGCGTCAAACTGGAAGACCGCGTCACGGTGGCCGGCCAGCCCCTGCAGCTCAATGGCGCCGGCATCCGCTACAAGGCCGTGTTCAAGGTCTACACCGCCGGGCTTTACCTCGGCCAGAAAGCCGAGACGCCCGACGCGGTGCTGGCCGCCACCGGCCCGCGGCGCATGACCATCACCATGCTGCGCGACATCGATTCGGCCGAACTCGGCAAGCTGTTTTCACGCGGCATGGAAGACAACATGGACCGCGCCGCCTTCTCCAAGCTCATTCCCGGCGTGCTGCGCATGAGTCAGGTGTTCAGCGACCACAAGAAGCTGGTCGAGGGCGACACCTTCCTCATCGACTGGATTCCCGGCACCGGCACGGTGCTGACCATCAAGGGTCAGGTCGAAGGTGAGCCCTTCAAGGAACCCGAGTTCTTCAACGCGCTGATGCGTATCTGGCTGGGGCCCAAGCCCGCGGACTGGCAGCTGAAGGACGCGTTGCTCGGCATCAAAAAGAAATAAGGCCACCACGCTCCACCGCGGAGGCGGATCCGCCTTGGGGCGGCCCGGCGGCGAATCGTCGCGCTAGACCAGGTCGGCCAGCGAGCCGATCAAGCGGTCGTGCGGCGCCTGGGCAATCGGCTCGCCGTGGTTGTAGCCATAAGTCACGAGCACCACCGGGCAGCCGGCCGCGCGCGCGGCGATGCCGTCGTTCTGCGAGTCGCCCACCATGAGCGTGTTCGCGGGCGCTGTGCCCAGCACCTCGCAGGTTTTGAGCAGCGGCAGCGGGTCGGGCTTGGTGCGCTCGAAACTGTCGCCACCGAACACGTGGGCAAAAAAGTCCAGCAAGCCTTTGGCTTGGAGCAAGGGCACGGCGAAGGCACGGGGCTTGTTGGTCAGGCAGGCCAGCGGCAGACCCTTTGCGCGCAACGCCGTGAGACCTTCGAGGACGCCGGGATACACCGCGCTGTGGACGCCGTTGATGGCGAGGTAATTCGCCTGGTAGCGCGTCCAGGCCTCGGCTTGCAGTGCCGCTGCGGCGTCGGCCTGCAGGCCCCCGTGCAGCAGCGCCGAGCGGATCAGGTGTGCCGAGCCCTTGCCCACCATGCGTTCGATGTCGGCGCGGGTGACGGCCGGGCGGCCCAGCGCTTTCAAGGTCTCGTTCAGGGCGACGTCGAAATCGCCCAAGGTATCGACCATGGTCCCATCGAGATCAACGATCACTGCCCCCACGCTCCACCGCTGCGCGGGTCGCTGCCCCCCGGGGGGGCTGACCGGGCTTGGGAACGGCCCGGCGCCCGGTCTTGCTTCGGCAAAAAACATCACGCCAGCGCAGCCCGCATCTGGTCGATCACCGCCTTGTAGTCCGGCTTGCCGAAGATCGCGCTGCCGGCCACAAACGTGTCGGCACCGGCGTCGGCCACGCGGCGGATGTTGTCGGGCTTGATGCCGCCGTCGACTTCCAGGCGGATGTCCTTGCCGCTGGCTTCGATGCGTTTGCGCGCGTCCTCGATCTTGCGCAGCGCCGAGTCGATGAAGCTCTGGCCGCCGAAGCCGGGGTTGACGCTCATGATCAGGATCAGGTCGATGTCGTCGATCAGCCAGTCCAGCACATCCAGCGGCTGTCCCGGGTTGAAGGTGAGGCCTGCTTTGGCGCCTTTGGCCTTGATGGCCTGCACGCTGCGGTGAACGTGGGCGCTCGCGTCGGGGTGAAAGCTCACCAGGTCGGCGCCGGCGTCGATGAAGGCGCCGGCCAGCGCGTCCACCGGCTGGATCATCAGGTGAACGTCGATCGGCACCGGCGTGCCGTCCGCCTTTTTCGCGTGGGGCTTGAGCGCCTGGCAGACCATGGGCCCGAAGGTGAGGTTGGGCACGTAGTGGTTGTCCATCACGTCGAAATGGATCCAGTCGGCACCGGCGGCGATGACGTTTTTCACCTCGTCGCCCAGGCGGGCAAAGTCGGCGGACAGGATGGACGGGGCGATGAACGCAGCGCTGGGGTTGTGGGACATGGGCAACCTGTGGTGGGTGGGATGGAGACGGTCGGGTGCATTCTGGCAGGCCTCACGGCGCCGCGCATGCCCGGGGTAACATCCGCGCCATGCCCAAATACCTGTTCACCTGCGAGGTCGAACCCCAGTACCTCAGCGAACAATCTTCCCCCGAGGAAGACCAGTACGCCTTCGCCTACACCATCACCATCACCAACACCGGTGAGGCCACGGCGCAGCTGATCTCGCGGCACTGGATCATCGACGACGAGCAGGGCCATACCGAAGAGGTCAAGGGCCTGGGCGTGGTGGGACACCAACCGCTGCTGCGACCGGGCGAGTCGTTCCAGTACACCAGCGGCACCCGCCTGAAAACAGCCACCGGCAACATGCGCGGCAGCTTTTTCTGCGTGGCCGAAGACGGCGAGCGGTTCGAGGCCGTCGTGCCCGCGTTCGCCTTGAGGGCCGATGGCACGGGCGACGCGCCATCGCGGGTGCTGCACTGAAGCGCGGTTCCTCGCCCATGGCCGTCACCCCGCTCATCGACGCCATCGACCCCGACGCGCCACTGGCGCAACGCCACCTGTGGCTGATCGACGCCATGCGCTGGGTGCGCGGCGACGAAAAGGACGTGCAGGCCAGCGTGGCGCGCGTGCGCGAGTTTCTCGACACGGTCCAGGCGCAGCCCGAGTTGCAACAGCGCTGGCGCCGCTGGTGGCAGCGCTTCGTGGAAACCGTGGACATCACCCCGCTGCTGGCCGACCACGGCTTTGCGCCCCGCACGGCTTTCCTGAGCGAGTTCGGCAACCGCCTGCGCAAGAAAGCGCTGCCGCACACACCCGAGACCCACGATCTGGGCGAGCTGTTCGACCTGTTGCTGCCCTCGCGTTTTGACGTGCGCTGGCTCAAGGCCCTGGACAGCGCCACGCTGCTGCGCTTGCGCGATCTGCTGATCGGCACCGGCACAGAGCCCGGCGCCGACACGGCGGACTTCTGGCAGGTGGCGCTCATGGACGCCATGATTTCCTGCGTGAGCCAGGTGAGCGCGACCGGCTTTGCCTCCGAGATCCGGGTGCGCATGTCGCCCGAAGCGCAGGAGCAGAAACCGTTTCACCAGCTGCCGAGCGATCTCGAATCGCTGCGCCGCGAGGTGCGCGTGCACGGCGCGCAAAGCCCCGAGGCGCTGGAAGCCGCCGCGCGGCTGCGCGACCAGCTCGACGCCTGCCGCCACGCGGCCTACTCGGTGTATTCGCACCTGGAAGAACACGGCGTCTCGGTGGGCATCGTGTTCCGGCTGCGCCAGCTGCGCGAGCGCGTGGTGCGGGTGAAGGAGTTGCTGGACTGCCTGCAGTCCGACCAGCCCGAACGCGCCACGGTGGCGCTGCTGGCCGACCTGGCGCAGGTGGGGCTGGACAACCGCAGCATCCGCTCCCTGATCGCCGCCAGCTCGCACCTAACCGCCGCCAAGGTGGCCGAGCGCAGCGCCGAAAGTGGTGAGCACTACATCACCCGCAACATCGCGGAATACAAGGACATGCTGGGCAAGGCCGCGGGGGGTGGCGCGGTGATCGGCCTCACCACCTGGGTGAAGTTCGCGCTCTACGGCCTGGGCCTCTCGGCCTTCTGGAGCGGCTTTGCCGCAGGCCTCAACTACGCCACGTCGTTCGTGCTCATCATGCTGCTGCACCTCACGGTGGCCACCAAACAGCCGGCGGTGACGGCGCCGGCCATGGTGGCCAAGCTCAAGGACATCAAGGAGGTGGGCGCGGTCAAGCGTTTCGTGGACGAGGTGGCCAACCTGTTCCGTTCGCAGGTGGCGGCCATCGTGGGCAACATCGGCCTGGTGATCCCCGTGGTGCTGCTGATCAGCTCGGTGCTGGCGTTGACCACGGGCAGCGCCATGATCGACGAGGAGAAGGCGCGCCACACCCTGCAAGACATCAGCCTGCTCGGACCCACCGTGTTGTTTGCGGCCTTCACCGGCGTGCTGCTGTTTGCCTCCAGCATCGTGGCGGGCTGGGTCGAAAACTGGTTCGTGTTCCACAAACTGCATTCGGCGATGGAGCACAACCCGCGCTTCACCGGCCTGCTGGGCCGCGAACGCGCTGCGCGCTGGGCCAATTTCACCCGCGCCAACATCTCGGGTCTGGCGGCCAACATCTCGCTGGGCTTCATGCTGGGCCTCACCCCGGCCTTCCTGCAGTTCTTCGGCATCGGGCTGGATGTGCGCCACGTCACCCTGTCGGCGGGCCAGGTGGCCGCCTCGGCGTTTGCGCTCGGTCTGGGCGTGTTGCGCGAGCCCGCTTTCTGGTGGGCGGTCGCCGGCGTCGCTGCCGTGGGTCCCATCAACCTGGGCGTGAGCTTTTACCTTGCCTTCCGTCTGGCCTTGCAGGCGCAGAACATCAGCGAGGTGAACCGCCAGCTGATCCGCACCGCCATCAAGCGGCGCATTTACGTGGCGCCGCTGAGTTTCCTGCTGCCCCCGCGCGACGCCCGCTCCGGCGATGGGGCCGCCGAACAGCCCCATGGGTGAATTCGACCTCATCCGGCGCCATTTCCAGCGCGCCGACCAGGCCAGACGGCCCGCGGTGGCGCTTGGCATCGGCGATGACTGCGCGCTGCTGCAGCCCCACCCGGGCTTCCAGCTCGCGGTGTCCACCGACATGCTGGTCGAGGGCCGCCACTTCTTCGAAGGCACCGACCCCGAGGCGCTGGGCCACAAGGCGCTGGCGGTCAACCTGAGCGACCTGGCCGCCATGGGCGCACGCCCGCTCGGCTTCACGCTGGCCCTGGCCCTGCCCCAGGCCGACGAGGCCTGGCTCGCCGCCTTCGCGCGCGGCCTGTTCGCGCTGGCCGATGCCCACGCCTGCCCGCTGGTGGGTGGTGACACCACGCGCGGACCGCTCAACATCTGCATCACGGTGATGGGCGAGGTGCGCCCAGGTCTGGCGATGCAGCGCAGCCAAGCCCAGGTGGGCGACGACCTCTACCTCACCGGGCGCACCGGTGAGGCGCGGCTGGCGCTGGAACTGATGCAGGGCACCGACTGGGCCACGGCGGCCTGCGGGCCCCAGGCCCTCACACAACATCCCGAGCTGAGAACGCGGCTGGAGCGCCCGACGCCCCGCGTGGAGCTGGCCACGCTGCTGGCGGTGCTGGGCAACGCCGTGCACGCGGCCATCGATGTCAGCGACGGACTGGCCGGCGACCTGGGCCACATCCTGGCGGCCAGTGGCGTGGGCGCCGAGATTGCCCTGGGCCAGCTGCCCATTGCGCCCACGCTGGCCTTGCTGCCCGAGGCCCGGCGCGTCGACTGCCTGCTCAACGGCGGCGACGACTACGAGCTGCTGTTCACCGCCGCGCCCATCGCCCGCGCGGCGGTGGAAGCAGCGGCCCAAGCCAGCCACACGCCGCTGCAATGCATCGGCCGCATCAGCGCCGCGCCGGGCCTGCGCGTGCTGGACGCTTCGGGCCACGCCGTGGCGTTTTCAGCGTGCGGCTTCGACCACTTCGCCTGAACGCCGGCCGCTGCCGGCACCCAGCAACGCGCCCACGATCTGCGCCACGCGCTGCTGCTCCAGTCGCCCGGCCTCCACCCACACCACGCGCCCCGCAGGCGCCAGCGCCAGGTCGGCCAGCGCGGTGTTGCGGTCGGTGCTGGCGTCGAACAACAGCACCACGCGCTGCAGGTGCGCCGCCGTGGCCAGCACGCCGAGTTCGTGGCGGCAACCCTGGTTGCGGGCCTGGAAGCCGCGCAGGTCCATCAGCACCACGTCGGCCTGCGCCACCAGCGCAGCCAGCGCCTGCTGCCAGGTGCTGTCGAAGCAATAACACTCGTTCACGCGGTAGCGGCCGTCGGGGTCGGGCTCAAAGTCGAAGTCGCGCAGGCGTTCGGCCACCTGCGCCTCGTTGGCCACAAACCGGTCGGCCAGGCGCCCGTTGAGGAAGGTGAACACATCGTCCGGGTCGATGGTGCGGCTGAGCAGGTCGGTGCCGGCGATCAGCACCGTGTTGCCCGAGAGGCGCCAGCGCTCGACCACGCGGTCGAACAAGGTCTGCACACCCGCGTCTTGCTGGAACACGCGCAGCACCAGCAGCGTGGGCGGCGTGCCGCGAGGCGCGAGCCAGCCACGCAAACCCCAGGCCGCCAGCGGAATCCACAGCCAGGGAATGAACTGCGTGAGCGCGATCCAGCCCGCGCCCTGCAGCGACGGCAAGGCCGAGGCCGCCAGCACCACCAGCCAGTAGGCCGCGAGCAGGTACCAGAGGTCGGAGAAACGCTTGGCCCGGTAGGCGCGCGCCAGCGCCCGCGCGATGGCCCAGGCCGGCCAGGCGAGCAACAACCACGGTGCCATCGCCATGAGCCCGATGGCGGGCCAGACCCCCAACAGGCCCACCAGCTGGATCACCCCGCGGGGTGGGTCCTGCGCGCCGCTCACCATGATCTGCAGCGCCAGCACCGACGAGGCCGCCAGCAGCATGAAGATCGGCAGCAAATAGGGCGCCACCGCGCGGATGCGGCCGCTGGCGCCGATCACCAGCGTGACCATCACCGGCAACAGCACCAGCCCACCCAACCAGGCGAGCGAGGTCGCCAGCGGCTGCGGCGAGACGGAGCGCCACAGCGTGAGCGCCAGCATGGCCAGCAGGTACAGGCCGATGGCGCCCAGCGTGCGCAGCCACGACCAGCGCCGCACCAAACCCCAGGTGAGCGCCATCGGCCAGGCGTACACCACCCCCAGCGTGAGCGCGCGGCCCACCGTGAGCAGCTCGGCGCCGTAGATGAACAGCAGCGCCAGCACCGACTGCGTGATGCCGATCAGCAGACTCAGCACGCTCACGGCGACCAGGTAGCGCCCGCTGGCGCGCTGGTTGGCGGCGAGGTCGAGCGTGGCCGCGGGCCTGGCCTGCGCGCGCACCCGCGTGCTGACAACGGCCTGCGCCGGATCGGGCGGTGGCGACCGCTTCATGAGCGCCAGCATGCGGCGGCGGTACAGGCCGGCGACCACCCACGAGGCCGCGCCCGTGAGCAGCACGCCCAGCACCATGGCGGTGAGGATGGCACCCGTGTTCATCTGCATGCTGACTCCCTTCGTGCGGCGCGCCAGTATCCCGCCGGCGTCACGCCCCGGCAAGACCGCCCACCCATAATTCGTCCATGCCCGAGACCACCACCGCTCCCCTGGCCCGCCCGACCTGGGCCTTCCTGTTGTCCCACCCGGCCCACTTCATTGCGCTCGGGGCGGGCGCGGGCCTGAGCCGCTTGGCACCCGGCACCGTGGGCACGCTGTGGGCCTGGGCGTCGTTTCTGCTGCTGCAGCCGCTGGTGTCGACACCCGCGTGGGGGCTGCTGATCGGCGCGGGGACGCTGGTGGGCTGGTGGGCCTGCACGGTGACGGCACAACACATGCGCGTGGCCGACTCGGGCCACATCGTGTGGGACGAGGTGGTGGCCTTCTGGCTGGTGCTGTGGCTGATCGCACCCGCAGGCTTCTGGGCCCAACTGGTGGCGTTTGTGCTGTTCCGGTTTTTCGATGCGGTGAAGTTCGGCCCCATGGCCTGGGCCGACCAGACCTTCAAGGGCTTCGGCCCGCGCGGCGGCTTCGGCATCCTGCTCGACGATTTCGCCGCCGCACTGTGCACGCTGCTGGTGATCGCACTCTGGAGGTTTTGATGAACACGCCCGAACTGGTGCTCGACCTTGCGCGAGAACTCAAGGCCCGAGGACACACGATGGCGACGGCGGAGAGCTGCACCGGCGGCCTGATCGCGGGCGCCTGCACCGAGGTGAGCGGCTCCAGCGACTGGTTCGAGCGGGGCTTCGTCACCTACTCCAACGCCGCCAAGACCGAGCTGCTGGGCGTGCCGGTCGAGCTGATCGCGCAGCACGGCGCGGTGAGCGAGCCGGTGGCGCGCGCCATGGCCGCGGGCGCACTCGCCCACTCGCCCGCGCAGCTCGCCGTGGCCGTCACCGGCGTGGCCGGCCCCACCGGCGGCAGCGCCGACAAACCGGTGGGCACCGTGTGGTTCGGCTGGGCCACACCGGCGGGGACCTTCACCGAGCACCAGCGCTTTGACGGCGACCGCGCGGCCGTGCGCGCCGCCACCGTGCGCCACGCGCTGGCCGGTCTGCTGCAACGCCTGCCCTGACAGCCGGGCATGGAGCCGTTCAAGAACCTGATCAACGCCGGCACGGTGGCCCATGCCGGCCAGCACCTGCAGCGCGCGTGGACCGGCTTTGACCGACCGCGTTTCGAAGCGCTGGCCAACCAAGGCCTGGACGCGCTCGAACTCAAGGCGCGCATGCTGCAACTGGCCAACGCGATGCGCGCCACGCTGCCCGACGATTTCAACAGCGCGTGCACCGTGCTGGAGGCCAGCCTC
This sequence comes from Hydrogenophaga sp., assembly GCF_030158645.1. Classification (GTDB taxonomy): domain Bacteria; phylum Pseudomonadota; class Gammaproteobacteria; order Burkholderiales; family Burkholderiaceae_C; genus Hydrogenophaga. Next base: position 11,130 of record NZ_JAOASO010000107.1, read on the forward strand.
GCACCCGCATTGCCGCTGGACGCCCCAGGCGAACCCGTTGGACTGTCCAACGCACAGATGAGCACCGGTCTGGCCGGCTGGGTGATCTGGTCCATGGGGGAATTCGTGGCGCGCCACGGCCAGCACGACGTGCCGCGCGCGCTGACCTGCCTGCACGCGCTCACCCAGCGCTCCACCGCCGAGTTCGCCATCCGCCCCTTCATCCAGCAGCAGCCCGATGCCGTCTGGCCAGTGCTCGCGCGCTGGGCCAACGACCCGAGCGCGCACGTGCGCCGGCTGGTGAGCGAAGGCAGCCGCCCCCGCCTGCCCTGGGGCCTGCGCCTGCAGGCGCTGGTGGCCGACCCCACGCCCGCGCTGCCGCTGCTGCGCGCCTTGCAGGACGACCCCAGCAGCTACGTACGCCGCAGCGTGGCCAACCACCTCAACGACATCGCCAAGGACCACCCGGGTCTCGTGGCAGGCTGGGTGAGAGACCACCTGATCGAGACCACGCCCGAGCGCCGTGCGCTCTTGCGCCATGCGAGCCGCAGCCTCATCAAACAAGGCCATGCCCCCACACTCGCCGCGTGGGGGCTGGCCAGCGGCCTGCAGGGGCGGGTCGGGCTGAGCCTGTCGGCCACCAGCGCATCGGTGGGCGAATCGCTCGGCCTGAGCGTGACGCTGCAGTCCACCTCACACCAGCCCCAGCCGCTGGAAATCGACTACGCGGTGCACCACGTGCGGGCCAACGGCGGCACCTCGCCCAAGGTGTTCAAGGGCTGGAAACTCACGCTGGCCGCCGGCGAAACACGCACACTGGACAAACGCCACAGCCTCAAGCCCGTGACCACGCGAACGCTCTACCCGGGGCTGCACCGCATGGAGCTGCGGGTCAATGGCGTGGCGCTGGCCGAGGCGGCGTTCGATCTCTCACGTTGAACCTCGGCCCCAGACGCCACCACCCGCCAGAAAGCACCCACATGACCCCCGACTGGTTCGCCGACTTCAAGCTCCAACAGATTCAGACCCAGGGCGGACACGCTGCGGTGCGCGTGGGTGGCCGGCCCGACGGACCGGCGTTGGTGCTGCTGCACGGTTTTCCGCAAACCCACGTGATGTGGCACCGCGTGGCGCGCGAGCTGGCGCCGCACTTTCGGCTGGTGCTGCCCGACCTGCGGGGTTACGGCGACTCGTCGCACGCGCCCGGCGAAAGCGACCACAGCACCTACAGCAAGCGCGCGATGGCACAAGACGTGATCGACGTGGTGGATGCGCTGGGCATCGACACCTTCTTTCTGTGCGGCCACGACCGCGGTGGCCGCGTGGCGCACCGACTGGCGGTGGACCACCCGGCGCGGGTGCGCAGGCTCTGCGTGATCGACATCGCGCCCACGCTGGACATGTACGCCCGCACCGACATGGCCTTTGCCCGCGCCTACTACCACTGGTTCCACCTGATCCAGCCCGCGCCGCTGCCCGAGCTCATGATCGGTGGCAACGCGCAGGCCTATTTGCATGCCAAGCTGGGCGGCTGGGGTTCGGCGCAAGGCGGCGCCCGTCTGCCCCACATCGAACCGCGGGCACTGGCCGAGTACGAGCGCTGCTTCTGCCGCACCGAGGCCATCCACAGCGCCTGCGAGGACTACCGCGCCAGCGCCGGCATCGACCTCGATCACGACCGCGACAGCCGCGAGCGCGGACAGCGCATCGCCTGCGACACGCTGGTGCTGTGGGGCCAGCGCGGCGTGGTGCAGAAGCTGTTTGATCCGCTGGCGCTGTGGCAAGCCCAGTGCGCGGGCACCGTGAGCGGCGAGGCGCTGCCGGCGGGCCATTTCATTCCCGAAGAACTGCCCGAGGCCACCGCCGCGGCCTTGCGCAGCTTCATGACCACCACCGACTGAAAGACACCCATGCTCACCGTCCACCACCTCAACAACTCGCGCTCGCAGCGCGTGCTCTGGCTGCTCGAAGAGTTGGGCGTGCCCTACCAGATCGAGCGTTACCAGCGCGATCCCAAGACGATGCTGGCGCCGCCCGCGCTGAAGAAAGTGCACCCGCTGGGCAAGTCACCGGTCGTCACCGACGGGCAGGCCACGCTGGCCGAGTCGGGCGCGATCATCGAATACCTGGTGGAGCGCTACGGCGAGGGCAAGTTCTCACCCGAGCCCGGCACGCCTTCGTTTCTGCGCTACCGCTACTGGCTGCACTACGCCGAAGGCTCGCTGATGCCGCCGTTGCTGATGAAGCTGGTGTTCGACGAGGTGGAGAAAGCCCCGCTGCTGGTGCGCCCGATCGCCAAGGCGATCTCGGCCACGGTGCACAAACGCTTCATCACACCCAACCTCACGCAGCACCTGGATTTTCTCGAAGGCGAACTTGCCACCTCGAACTGGTTCGCCGGGCGCTCATTCAGCGCGGCCGATGTACAGATGAGTTTTCCGGTGGAAGCCGCCGCCGCGCGCGCGGGGCTGAACGAAAGCCGCCCCAAGCTCATGGACTGGCTGCGGCGCATCCACGCCCGGCCTGCCTACCAGCGTGCGCTGGTGCAGGGTGGGCCGTTTGAATTGAAGTGAGCGGGCGGGACCGATCCGGCGCCGGGCCGCCCCAAGCCGGATCAGCCCCCGGACCCGGCAAGGACCGGGGCCCTTCCCGGTCCCGGGGCAGCGACCCGCGCAGCGGCGGAGCGTGGGGGCCTGCTTCCTTCAGGCACCGTGGCACTTCTTGAATTTCTTGCCGCTCCCGCACGGGCACGGATCGTTGCGCCCCGGCGTCTCCGCCTTGCGGATCGGCTCCACGCGCGGTCCCAGGCTGCGGCCGATCTGGGCCAGGTCGTACACGGCCCAGATCGCCGCGCCGAACGCGTTGAGTCGCTCGTCGCTCACGCTGGGCGGGCCGTCTTCGGCGTGCATGTTGACCGTGGGTTGGCCGGTGTCGTCCTCGGTCAGGGCCACCACATGCTCCAGCGCCTCGTCGATCCAGACGGCGGTGTCCTTGTCGCGTGGCGGCTCCCAGTCTTCGGGCCAGTTTTCCACCACGAACATGAAGCCCAGCGCCCACACCTGCGCGTAGGCGGGCAACTCCTGGTCCTTGAAATCGGCGCGCTCGGCTTCGGGCAGTGAAGCCACGGCGCCGCGCACGTCCATCAGCTCGGGGTGGTAGCTGCGCTCGTCTTCCAGCGTGTCCACCGGCGATGCCAGCGAGATCGAGACCTCGGCGCTGCGGCGCGCCCACAGCGCCATGAATTGTTCGTACTGCGCGGTGTTGGCGAAGTGCGTCCCGTCTTCCTGCGGCGCGGTGGGCAGGGGGCCAGTGCCCAGCAGCATGGGCAGGAACTCGGCCGGCTCGATCGGGCGGCGCGTGCACAGCAGCGCGGCCATGGCGCCTTCGCAGAACTCCCACTGCGGCACGTCTTCACCGCGCGTGCGCAGGTCGTCCAGGATCGCGTCGAGCGCGTCGTAATCGTCGTTGTCCAGCGCGACGGCCGGGTCGGACGAAGTGTTCAGGGGGGTGTTCATGGGATCGTGTGGCCTGCAGAGGCCCGGGTTTTATGATGGGCTGAAGTGTATTCCGCACCCTTTGCCGAAAGCCCGCATGCTCGACCGCCTCAACGCCCTCTACCCCGTGCGCTACACCGCGCTTGGCCTGTGTGTGGTGCTGGCGTTGCTGAGCCTGTTCACGCTGATCGCGTTCGGCATCGGCGGCTTCTGGTTCCTGGTGTTCACCGGCCTCTCGGTGCTCGGTGTGTTCGACCTGCGCCAAACCAAGAGCTCGGTGCTGCGCAACTACCCCGTCATCGGCCACCTGCGCTTCATGCTGGAAAAGATCCGCCCCGAGATCCGCCAGTACTTTCTCGAAGGCGACAACGAAGCGTCGCCGTTTTCGCGCAGCCAGCGCAGCCTGGCGTACGCGCGCGCCAAAGGCGAGACCGACAAGCGCCCCTTCGGCACGCAGGTGGACCAGAACGCCACCGGCCACGAGTGGCTCAACCACTCGATGGCGCCCAGCCTGATCGCCTCGCACGACTTCCGCGTCACGATCGGCGGGCCGGGTTGCACGCAACCCTATGAGGCCAGCGTGTTCAACATCTCGGCCATGAGCTTCGGCGCGCTCTCGGCCAATGCGATCCAGGCGCTCAACGCCGGTGCCAAACGCGGCGGCTTCGCACACGACACCGGCGAAGGTTCTATTTCGGCTTACCACCGGCTGCACGGCGGCGACCTGATCTGGGAAATCGGCTCGGGTTACTTCGGCTGCCGCGACGAAAACGGCCACTTCAGCCCCGACCGCTTCCAGGCCAACGCGATGGACCCGCAGGTGAAGATGGTCGAGATCAAGCTCAGCCAGGGCGCCAAGCCGGGCCACGGCGGCGTCTTGCCCGGGCCGAAGGTCACGCCCGAGATCGCCGCCGCACGCGGCGTGATCGTCGGTCAGGACTGCGTCTCACCCGCCGCGCACAGCGCGTTTTCCACGCCCGTTGAGCTCATGCATTTCATCGTGCGGCTGCGTGAACTCGCCGGCGGCAAGCCGGTGGGCTTCAAGCTGTGCATCGGCCACCCGTGGGAGTGGTTCGCCATGGCCAAGGCCATGCTGGCCACCGGCATCACGCCCGACTTCATCGTGGTCGACGGGGCCGAGGGCGGCACCGGTGCGGCACCGCTGGAGTTCACCGACCACGTCGGCGCGCCGCTGCAGGAGGGCCTGCGCCTGGTGCACAACACGCTGGTGGGCGTGAACCTGCGCGACCGCATCAAGATCGGTTGCGCCGGCAAGGTCATCAGCGCCTTCGACATCGTGCGCGCCATGGCGATTGGCGCCGACTGGTGCAACAGCGCGCGCGGCTTCATGTTCGCGCTGGGCTGCATCCAGGCCCAGAGCTGCCACACCGGCCAGTGCCCCACCGGCGTGACCACGCAAGACCCGGTGCGCCAGCAGGCGCTGGTGGTGCCCGACAAGGCCGAGCGCGTGTTCCAGTTCCACCAGCGCACGCTGATGGCGCTGCAGGAACTCATCCAGGCCGCCGGCCTGCAACACCCCGCTGAAATCACCGCTCACCACCTGGTGCGTCGCGTGAGCCAGAACGAGGTGCGCCTGCTCGCCAACCTGCTCCCCGAAACCCTGCCCGGCGCCCTGCTGCACGACCTCACCGGCCAGCACAAGGTGTTCAGCACCTACTGGCCGCAGGCGCATGCGGACCGGTTCGGGTTGGCTTGAGGCGGTTTACTTGCTGGCGGTGGCGGCAGGCGCTTCCGTGCCGACGGTGGGCACACCGTCCTTTTCGGTCGAGCGATCGAACACCAGCGACTTGCCGAACACCAGCTGCACCCAGATCGGGTAGGAGTAGGCCGTGCCCTTGTTGTGGTCGATGATGGCACCGATACCACCACCCAACAGGATGTTGCCAAACATGCCGCCATTCGCACGCGAAATGGCCTTGGCCACGGCATCGGGATTGGCAGGGTCCTTGCACACGATGTCGAGGTCTTTGCTGGAGCGGCGGACCTGCGCGGTGTCGCCGGACTTGAGCTGAACCACGCCATAGTCGTTCGTCAGCTTGCACTCGGCGCCGACAACCACGGCACCCGCCTGCGTTTTCGTTTCGACCTTGATCGGGTGGGTCACATCATTGATCACCGATGCGCAACCGGTGAGCGCGAGCGCGCCTGCAACAAGCGTTGCGTGACGAATCATGGTTATCTCCCTTGGAATGAAGCATCGAAGTGTACGGACGGTCACATCACCAAACAGAGACGGGTGGCATACCGGCGACAGGGGAACACGTTGATGCGACTGGCGGACGCATGGGCGGGATCGAACGCCTGCAACGACCACCGATGGCGACTTGTCACAGCCCCCAGGCGGGCGCGGACTTCAGATGCGCGAACCGTCTTCCAGAAACCGCTCTTCGCGAACGAACACGCCTTGCGCGTCGTACGACTTGCGGCGCAGCAGCACACCGCGCTCGCCGTGTTCGTCTTCAGCCGCCAGCACGCCCGCTTCGGTGAAGTACTTCTGCCAGCCCAGCAGTCGGCCGTTGCGCTCCACGTTCACCGCGGCGGGCAGTCCGGTGTCCCAGAAGCTCTCGGTGGTGCGCTCCTGGTTGCGACCGTCGCGGCGAATCTGCTGACGGGCCCTCTGTTTCCCGTTCAGGTACCACTGCTGGATGCGCTGCTCGTAACCCTCAGCCCAGGTGGTTTCCTGTGTGAGTTGTCCGCTCTCGGCCCATTCGCGTGCAACCCCTTCGCGGCCTTCGCGGCTGTTGGGGTCGCGTTCGATGAAATCGGCTTCTGACCGAGGCTGGCCCGAGGCGTAAAACACCCGCTTGATGCGCCGGCCGTCCTTGAGTTCTTCGTTGCGCACGAGCCGGCCTTCGCGGTCCAGCACGGTCTGGCGCTGCATCTGGCCCTGCAGGAAGCTCACGGTGCCCGCGGGCTGGCCATCTGCACGGTGCAGCGTCATATCGCTGGCCCGCCCCGCGTGGCCACACACCTCGCGGTCTTGCGGCACCAGCGTCACGGCAGCGCAGCGCAGCTCGGTCAGGCGGCCATCGGCGAGGTAGCCGATGGTGAGCACGGTGCGCCGGCCAGCGGCGAAGTGCAGCGCCTGCAGGTGGCCGGCCTCGGCAAAGTTTTTCTGTACGCCCACAGCGCTGCCGTCTTCGAAGTTTTCCTCTTTGCGCAGCGTGCCCTTGGCGTCGAAGGTGCGCGCCACGCCGTCGCGGTTGCCGCGTTCGTTCAGGCTGTATTCGCGCCGCTCGCCGTCGGCCAGCACCATGAGCACCGGACCCACGTACTTGCCGTCGCGCAGGGTCTGGTCGAGCCGGCGCACCTGGCCGCTGTCGTCGGTGCAGCGCATCACACCGCTCTTGCCGGCGGTGGTGTGGCCGTTGGCGCGGCTCACGCTTTCGCCGTTGAGCTCGCAGCGCTGAACCGCCCACGCGTTCGCAGAGAACACGGCACCCACAACCAGCAACAACCCACGCGTTTCAATCAACATGGCTCGGACTCCACGCTCGACACACCTGCACACCGACGCGCGCCAGGCGTTTGGCCATGCACAGCACCGCGTCGTCCTTGCTCACCAGTGTGGCGCGGTGCGCCGCCGCGAGATCAATGAACTTCTGGTCGTCGGGGTCTTTGCAGGTGTAGGCCGCCTTGGGCGCCTCGGCCACGAGGCGGGTGCAACGGTCGAACGCATTGAGCACGTCTTGCGCGGGTCGGGTCTGCGCTTTGAGGCGGCGCGCAATCTGCGGGTAGTAGAGCACACGCACGAGTTCTTCGCGCATGGCGGCGGTGGCGATCCACGCACCGTCGGTACGCTCCACCTTCTCGCGCAAAGACTCGGTGGCGGCGTCCTGGAACACGAAGAGGTCGAGCGCGATGTTGGTGTCGAGCACCAGCGCTTCGGTGGTGTCCGGCACCTCGACCACGCTCAGTCCTCGATGTCGGGCTCGGGCCGCGGCTTGCGCGCCGTCAAGTCAAAGCGGAACAGCCGGCATTCGATCGGGCCGTTCCACAGCGGCACGCGGCGCGACTCCTTGAAGCGCATCTTGCCGGGCAGCTTGAGGTCGGGCGTGAGCAGCCAGGCGGTCCAGCCGGCGTAGTGGCTTTTCCAGTGGGCGGCGAGCTGGCTGAAGAAGTCGCTGCCGTCGCCACCGTCCGCCATCTGCGCACTCTCGCGGCCGAGACCAGGCGCGGGTGGCGCGGCTTTGCCGACCGTGAACGTGCGCGGCTCGCGCGGCGCCGCGCGCTGGGCACGCGCGCTGGCGCGGTCTTCCGAACTTTGCCCCGCCACGCCAGCGGCGGCAATGCGCTCGCCATACGGCGGGTTGAGCAGCATGACGCCGGGCTTGTCGCTCGGCGGCATGCGTTGCAGCGCATCACCGCCGCGCAGTTCGATGGCGTGGGCCACGCCCGCGCGCTCGGCGTTGCGCTGCGCGAAGTCGACCATGCGGAACGACACGTCGCTGCCGAACACGATGGGCGGGTGGCCTTCGGGCCAGTCGCGTTGCTGGCGCTCGGCCTCGTCCAGGATGGGTTGCCACACGTGCGGCTGGAACGGCAGCAGCTTCTCGAACGCGAAGCGGCGCAAATAGCCGGGCGGGATGTTGAGCGCAATCTGCGCGGCCTCGATCACCACCGTGCCGCTGCCGCAGCAGGGGTCGTACAGGGGCACGATCTCATCGAGCGGCTGTCCTGCGCATGCGTCCCAGCCGGTGGCGGCGATCATGGCCGCGGCCAGGGTTTCCTTCAGCGGTGCGTCGCCCTTGTCTTCGCGCCAGCCGCGCTTGAACAGCGGCTCACCCGAGGTGTCGATGTACAGGCTCACCGTCTCGGTGGTCAGGTGCACGTAGATGCGCACGTCGGGCCAGGTGGTGTCCACGCTGGGCCGCTCGCCTCGCTTCTCGCGGAAGCGGTCGCAGATGGCGTCTTTCACCTTGAGCGCCGCAAAGTTCAGCGACGTCAGCGGGCTGTGCTGCGCGGTGATCTCGACCTTGATGGTTTGCGCCGGCGTGAACCAGATCTCCCAGGCCACCTCGCTGGCGGCGTGGTACAGGTCTTGTTCGGAGCGGTAGCCGTCGTGCCAGAGCTGCACCAGCACGCGCTGTGTGAGGCGGCTGTGCAAATTGAGCCGCATGGCATCGCGCCACGAAGCGTTGAGCGCCACTCCGCCGCGCGCCTTGTGCGGCGCGTCCACGCCGGTGATGCGCTTGACCTCGGCGGCGAGCATGTCCTCCACGCCGGCGGCGCAGGGCAGAAAAACTTGTAACTGGTTCAAAGTGATTTACGCAGGTTCGCAGGCGCGATTCTCAGCGCCTCGCGGTACTTGGCCACCGTGCGGCGCGCGCACTCGATGCCCTGCTCGCGCAGCAGATCGGAGAGCTGGTTGTCCGACAGCGGCTTGGAGGCTTCTTCGGCGGCGATGAACTGTTTGAGCAGCGCGCGCACGGCCGTGCTGGACGCGTTGCCACCGGTCTCGGTGCCCAGCGATGAGCCGAAGAAGTACTTGAGCTCGTAGGTGCCGAACGGCGTGGACATGTACTTGGCGGTGGTCACGCGGCTGATGGTGGACTCGTGAAGGCCGAGTTCGTCGGCGATCTCGCGCAGCACCAGCGGGCGCATGGCGAGCTCGCCGTGCATGAAGAAGTTGCGCTGGCGCTCGACGATGGCGCTGGACACGCGCAGGATGGTGTCGAAGCGCTGCTGGATGTTCTTGATGAACCAGCGTGCCTCCTGCAAGCGCTGCTGCATGGCCGCATGGCCCGCCTCGCCCCCGTTGTCGCGCCCGCCGCGGTTCTGGCGCATGGCGCTGGCGTACACGTCGTGCACACGCAAACGCGGCATCACCTCGGGGTTGAGCAGCACCTTGAAGCCGCGGCCGGCGCGCGTGACCAGCACGTCGGGAACGACCACGTTGCGCTCCAGGTCCAGGAAGCGCCGGCCCGGCTTGGGCTCCAGGCGGGCGATGAGGCCGAGCGCAGCGCGCACCGCTTCGTCGTCCAGACCACAGAGGTTGCACAGGCGCTTCACATCGCGCTTGGCCACCAGCTCCATGGACTGCCCGCAAATGGCCAGGGCCGCGCGGGCTTCGGGTGTGTTGCGCATTTCCAGGATCTGCAGGCGCAGGCACTCGGCGAGGTTGCGCGCGCCCACCCCGGCGGGCTCCATGTGCTGCAGCAGCTGCAGGGCCATGGCCAGGCGCTGCTCCAGCGCTTCGCGCTCTTCCAGTCCTTCGTTGGGGTCGTCGCTGGCCGTGCGGCCCGAGAGGGCTTGCCAGGCGGCGGCCAGCGTGGAGAGGGTGTCTTCGATGTAACCGTCGTCGCTGAGCGACTCGATCAGGAAATACAACGCAGCGCGGTCTTCTTCCGACAGGCGCAGGCAGCGCGCCTGGTCGTGCAGGAAGTCCTGCAGGCTGACGTGCGCGCGGGCCAGGTCGGCGGCACTCGCCGTGTCGTCGTCGCCCGACCCATTGTTGTTGCGCGCGGGTGCGTCGCCACCCCACTCGCTGTCGTCCGGTGCCATCTCCACCGTGCCGTCGCCCTCCCAGCTTTCTTCCACCGGCGTGGCGCCGTCGAGCTTTCCCTCGATACCGTCACCGTCGCCGGTGTCGCTGCTCGTGCTGCTGCTCGAATCGGTGCCGGAGAGCATCGGGCCCGGCGCCTCGGGCATGTCGGGCGCCACCGAGGCTTCGGCGATCTGCTCACCCGCGCTCACGGGCACATCGGTCTGGTCCAGCCCGAAGGTTTCACGGTCGGCGGCGTCTTCGGAGCGCTCCAGAAACGGGTTCTCGTCGAGCATTTGCTCGACCTCCTGCGCCATCTCCAGCGTGGAGAGTTGCAGCAGGCGGATGGATTGCTGCAACTGGGGCGTGAGCGCCAGGTGCTGCGAAACGCGGAGTGACAGGCCTTGTTTCACGGCCTCACATCCTGAAATGTTCGCCGAGATAGACGCGGCGCACGTCGGCGTTTTCCACGATCTCGGCCGGCGTGCCGCTGGTGAGCACATGGCCGTCGTTGATGATGTAGGCGCGGTCGCAGATGCCGAGCGTCTCACGCACGTTGTGGTCGGTGATGAGCACGCCGATGCCGCGCGACTTGAGGAAGCCGATGATGCGCTGGATCTCGATCACCGCGATCGGGTCGATGCCGGCGAAAGGTTCGTCGAGCAGGATGAAGCGCGGGTTGGTGGCCAGGGCCCGGGCGATCTCGACCCGGCGGCGTTCACCGCCCGAGAGGGCTGGCGCGGGCGAATCGCGCAGGTGGTCGACGTGCAGGTCCTTGAGCAGCTCGTCGAGCCGGGCCTCGATGGCGGCTTTGCCCAGGGGCTGGCCGGCGTCGTCTTCCTGCAGCTCCAGCACGGCACGCACGTTGTCGGCCACGTTGAGCTTGCGGAAGATGGACGCTTCCTGCGGCAGGTAACCCAGGCCCAGGCGCGCACGGCGGTGGATCGGCAGGTCCTGGATGGCCTGGCCGTCGAGCAGGATCTGCCCGGCGTCCGAGCGCAGCAGGCCGACCAGCATGTAGAAGGAGGTGGTCTTGCCGGCGCCGTTGGGGCCGAGCAGCCCGACCACCTCGCCTTTGAACACCGCGAGGGAAACGTCTTTGACCACCTTGCGGCTGCCGTAGGCTTTTTGCAGGCCCTGGGCCTCCAGGCGGCTGACGTCGGGGACCGGTGACGGGCGTTTGCCGGGACTCAAGGTCTGTGCCGAAGGCATGGCCGTCACTGTTGCCCCTCGCCGAGCTGGTTGCTGGGGCGCAGGTTGGCCGGTGGCGCGGGTGTGGCGACGGGCGCGCCGGCTTTGGGCACCGGCGTGAGCATGGCGCGCACGCGGCCGGTGGGGTTGTTGGCGGTGCGGTTGGCCACGCCACCATCCACCGTGAACACATCGCTGGTGTTGTTGTAAACAATCACGCTGCCGGTGGTTTCATCGTTGAGCTGGGTGCCCTTGAAGCGCTTGAGCACGGCGTCACCCACAAAACGCACCGTGTCGGCCTGGCTGTCGTACTCGATGCGCTGGGCGGTGCCCTCAATGAACTCGTCCACCCCATCGCGCTTCTGGCGGAAAAACCCCGGGCTGCCGTTGACGGTTCCGAACTGGTTGCCCTGCGCGTCCTGGCGCACCTCCACCTTGGCACCGCGGATCACGATGGTGCCTTTGGTGATGACCACGTTGCCGGTGAAGATGCTGGTCTGGCGCGCGTCGTCGTAACGCAGTGCGTCGGACTCGGCGTTGAGCGGCAGGTTGCGGTCGGCTTTTTCGGCCTGCACCGCACCGGTCAGGAGCAGCCCCACCACCAGGCAGGTGCCCGGCCAGAATGACCGACGGAGGGGGGAGCAGGGCTGGTTGGAATGCATGGGGTATTAGGGCACGAAACTTGCATTCATTGTAGCGACGTGCCGCATCCCGAATGCACCACAGGGCTGCTTTACCGACTCTTTTCTCACGGGATGCCGCGTCTGCGCCGCACCGACAGCGAGATGGCCTGCACCAAAGACGAAGCCCGCCGGGCGGCGGGCTTCTGTCCTGACCGGGGGAACGGCTCAGGCCTTGCGGGCCGATTCCGCGATCAGCGCATCGGCCACCACCAGGGTGCGAGGACCCTGGCCGTTCACATAGAAGCGCCCGGCCACGCCGAGTGAGGGCGTGCCTTCGACCTTGTAGGCGTCTTGCAACTGGGTGGCCTTGTTGGCCAGCCCCACGGCAGCGCCGTTGTAGAACTCGTTGAAGCGCGCCATGTCCACACCACCCTGTTTCTCGATCCAGGCGGTGATGACCGGCTGGGTGGTGAGCTGCTGGCGGTCCACATGGATGGCCTCGAACACCTTGCTGTGCAGCCGGTCCACCAGTTTCATGGCCTCCAGCGTGAAGTACAGGCGCTGCATGGGCACAAAGGCCGGGCTGAACGCCACCGGCATGCGCCGGACATTCACGTTGGCCGGTTTCTTCTTGGCCCACTCGTCAAACGCCGGCTCGAAATTGAAGCAGTGGACACAGCTGTAGGCAAAGAACTCGACCACCTCGATCTGGCTGGCCGGACTCTCCACGGGCGCCGGGCTCTTGAGGCGGATGAAGTCGGTGCCCTCTTTGGGCGCCACGCGCTGGGCCAGCGCGGGCGTGAGCGTCAGACCACCGGCAACGGCCACGGCGGTGGTGCCGGCGGCCAGCAGGGAGCGGGAAAAATCGCGACGTTGCATGGAATCGAACTCCTTGGTTGAACGGACTTGGGGCAGGCGCTGCGGTCGAAAGTTCCCGACCGTCCTGCGTTTCGAATCAGCGCTGCACCCGCACCAACGCCGCCTCAACGCCGTTGACTTCCAGTTGTTCCTGGGTGAGGTCGGCCAGCGCCTTCTGGTTGAACGGACCCACGCGCACGCGGTAAACGGTGCGACCGGATTGCTCGCGTTCGGTCACATCGGCGTTGATGCCCAGCATGGCGAGCTTGGCACGCTGCGCTTCTGCATCTTCCGGCGAACGGTAGGCGCCCGCCTGCACAAAATAGGTGAACGGATCGGCGCCGGGCGCAGGGGCTGCGCCGGGTGCCGCAGCGGGAGAGCCGGCCGCCGGGGTGCCCAGGCGGGATTGGGCCAATTCACCCAGCGGATCGGCTCCCGGCTTGCTGGCGGCGGGCACCGGCGGCAAGCTTTTGCCGTCGGCGGGCGGCACCACAATGGCGCCCGCTGCTTCCGGCGGCACCGCCGCCGGGGCGGGCGGCGTCGCCACATCGCCATTGAGCATCTTGTTGGGGTTCCACCCCTTGTTGCGCTCGGCCTCCAGCGCGTCCTGGCCGGCGTTGCGCGAGACGTTGCGATCGACAAAGGGGATGGGCACGCGCGTCACGTACACCGCCACCGCCAGGGCAATGCCGAGCCCCACGAGCAAGCCCACCACAAAACCAATCAGGGTGCCGCCCAGGGAGCTTCGGGATTGCACGGTTTTCTTTTTCATCGCTTGTTTCGCCATCACATTTTTTGCGGAGCACCGACGCCCAGCACAGCCAAACCATTGTGCAATACCCGTGCGGTGGCAGCGACCAGGGCCAGACGCGCTGTTTTCACCACGGCGTCGTCGACCAGGATGCGCTCGGCGTCGTAGTAGCTGTGGTAGCTCGCGGCCAGTTCGCGCAAATAGAAGGTCACGTCGTGCGGCGCCAGATCGCGCGCCGCGTCGGCGAGCATGGCGGGGTACTTGGCCAGCAGCAACATCAGGGCCTGGGCGGGCGCGCTGTCCAGCGCACCCAGGTCGGCGTCCTTCAGCGTGGCGGTGTCACCGCCCCAGCTGGCCAGCACCGAACAAATGCGCGCGTGCGCGTACTGCACGTAGTAGACCGGGTTGTCGTTGTTCTTCTGCACCGCCAGGTCCACGTCGAAGGTGTATTCGGTGTCGGGCTTGCGGCTGAGCAGGAAGAAGCGCACCGCGTCCTTGCTGGTCCATTCGATCAGGTCGCGCAGCGTCACGTAACTGCCCGCGCGCTTGCTGATCTTGACCTCTTCGCCACCTTTGACCACACGCACCATGGTGTGCAGCACGTAGTCGGGGTACCCGGCGGGAATGCCGACGTTGGCCGCCTGCAGGCCGGCGCGCACGCGGGCAATCGTCCCGTGGTGGTCGGTGCCCTGGATGTTGATGACCTTGGTGAAGCCGCGCTCCCACTTGCTGATGTGGTACGCCACGTCGGGCACGAAGTAGGTGAACGAGCCGTCGGACTTGCGCATCACGCGGTCCTTGTCGTCGCCGTAGTCGGTGCACTTCAGCCAGAGCGCGCCGTCCTGCTCGTAGGTTTTGCCCGCGTCAACGAGCTTCTGCACCGTGGACTCCACCCGCCCGCTGGTGTACAGGCTGGACTCCAGGTAGTAGTGGTCGAACTTCACCGCGAAGGCCTGCAGGTCCAGGTCCTGTTCGTGGCGGAGGTAGGCCACGGCGAACTGGCGCATGCCGTCGAGGTCGTTGATGTCGCCGCTGGCGGTGAACGCGCGGTCGTCGGCCTTCACGGTTTTCTTCGCGAGGAAATCGGCCGCGATGTCGGCGATGTAGTTGCCGTTGTAAGCGGCCTCGGGCCATTGCGGATCGCCCGGCTTGAAGCCCTGCGCGCGCAGGTGGGTGGAGGTGCCCAGCGTGGCGATCTGCACACCGGCGTCGTTGTAATAGAACTCGCGGTGCACGCTCCAGCCCTGGGTCTGGAACAGGCTGCAGATCGCATCACCCAGCGCGGCCTGGCGGCCATGGCCCACGTGCAGCGGGCCGGTGGGGTTGGCCGAGACGAACTCCACCATCAGCTTCTGGCCGTTGGGCTCGGCGATGCCGAACCGCGCGCCCGAGGCCAACACCTCGCGCACGATCTGCTGTTTGGCCGACGGCTTCAGGCGGATGTTGATGAAGCCGGGGCCGGCGATGTCGACATCGGACACCCACTGGGCGTACTCGGGGCGCGCCAGCAAGGCGGCGCGCAGGGTCTCGGCGAGCTGGCGCGGGTTGAGCTTGAGCGGTTTGGCCAGCTGCATGGCCGCGGTGCTGGCGAAATCGCCGTGCGCCGCCACCTTGGGCGACTCGAAGGCCGCGCGCGCAGCCGCGCCGGGCAAAAGTGTGTCGAGCTCAGCGGCGAGGCCGTCGAGCAGTTCCTGTTTGATCTTGAGCATGGGCCCAATTTTAGGCGCCGGGCCCCGGCCTCACGGCGGCTCGGGCCGCAGGTGCCGCGCGGCCGCTTCCTTCACCGCCGCCGTGAGCCGCTGCGCCGAGAGCGACTCGTGCGCCCAGTGTTGCCAGTACAGCACCACGTCCACCGTGGCGTCGGGCAGGATTTCCTGCAGGCCCGGGCGGGCTGCCAGGTGCTGCTCGGGGACCATGCCCCAGCCCAGGCCGAGTTCGATGGCGGTCTCGAACGCCTCCACGGCGGGCGCGAAATGGCGCGGGTAGTTCGGCTGGCGCAGGCCGAAGTGCTGCAGCAGAAACGTGTCCTGCAGCGCGTCCTTGCGGTTGAAGATCACCGCCGGCTGGGCCAGCAGCTTGTGCACCGACACCGCGCCGCGCGGCGTGCGGCAGCGCTGCGCCACCGCCGGTGAGGCCACGCAGCGGTAGCGCATGACGCCCAGCGGCTCGGCCACGCAGCCGCGCATGGCGGTGGTGAGCGTGGTCACGCAGCCCATGACGTCGCCGCTTTTCAAGGCATCGTGGGTGTGGTCCTGATCGTCGATCAGGATCTCCAGCAGCAGGTGGTGGCGCTGCAGCAGGGCCGCCACACCCGGCAAAAACCAGCTGGCCACCGAGTCGGCGTTGATGGCCACGCCCAGGCTTTGCCAGCGCACGCCGCCCCGGGATGGCGCGCCGCCTTGCAGGCCGGTGAGCAGGTCGGCTTCCATCAGGCGCACCTGCTTCACATGGCCCAGCAACGCCTGGCCGGCCGGCGTGGCGCGCACCTGCTTGCCGCGCACCAGCAGGCGCTGGCCCAGCGTGTCTTCGAGCGACTTGATGCGCAGCGACACGGCGGCCAGCGTGATGGAGAGGGCCTTGGCGGCCGGGCCGAAACCACCGTGTTCGATCACGGCGTTGAGGGCTTCGAGTTGGCGGGCGTCGAGCATGGCGCTTGAGGAAAACTCAACCCGATGGGGTTTGGTCAGCTTCAGTTTAAGTCCTGCGCCCCCCAGCGCGGACCCGTGGCGTCAGTCCAGCCGGGAGGTCGGCGAACCGGCTGGCAGGCCGGTGAGCGGCAGTCCGCTGTGGTCCTTGAGCCCCACGCCGCTCAGCCCCAGGCGCCGGCTTTCGCCGAGCAGCCAGGCCAGGCGGCGCGCGGCGGTGTCCAGGTCCTGCCCGGCCGGGCGCACGTTGGAAATGCAGTTCCGCTGCGCGTCGCTGCAGCCCACGCGCGGCGCGTGGGTGAGGTAGATGCCCACGCTGTCGGGTGAACTCAGCCCGGGGCGCTCGCCCACCACCAGGGCCACCGCGGCGGCGCCCAGGCGTTCGCCCACCTCGTCGGCGACGGCCACGCGCGCCTGACTGACCACCACCAGTGGGCCCAGTCGCAACATCGGATCGAGCGCACGGCGGATCGCGCCCAGCAGCGCCGCGCCGTGTTGCTGGATGCCCAGCGCCGAGAGGCCGTCGCCCAGCACCAGCACCAGGTCTGGGCCGTCGCCTGCAACAGCGTCGAGCCGCTCCCCGCTGGCGGCGTCGAGCCGCCGCCCGAGGTCGGGCCGCAACAGGTATTCGTGGCGATCGCGCGCCTGGCTGTGCAACCGCAGCGGCGCGGGCCAACCCTGCTGCAGCAGCTCGGCGCACAGGCGGTCGGTGTCCAGCGGCAGGTGGATGGCGTCGCGGGCTTGCGCGTGGGCGAGCGAGAAGTCGAGCAGTTCGCGCGTGGGCAGGCTCACGCCGGTGCGCCCCAGCGCAATGCGGGCCGAGGTGTGTTGGCGCAGGTGGGCCCAGGGGTCGCGCGCGGGGGTTGTCATGGGGTGGGCGACGTCCAGAGGAGCTGCGGCAGCGCGGGCTGGCTCGGCGCGGGCAACAGCTGGCCCTGTGCACCCGTGAGGCCCACGCGCTGCAGCCAGGCCTCGAACTCGGGCGCGCGCTTCAGGCCGAGCATCTCGCGCAGCACCAGCGCGTCGTGGAACGAGGTGCTCTGGTAGTTCAGCATGATGTCGTCGGCGCCGGGCACGCCAATCAAAAAATTCAACCCCGCCGTGGCCAGCAGCACCATGAGGTTGTCCATGTCGTCGCTGTCGGCTTCGGCGTGGTTGGTGTAGCAGATGTCGCAGCCCATGGGCAGGCCGAGCAGCTTGCCGCAGAAGTGGTCCTCCAACCCCGCGCGGGTGATCTGCTTGCCGTCAAACAAATACTCGGGCCCGATGAAACCGACCACGGTGTTGACCAGCAGCGGCCGGTAACGCCGCGCCACCGCGTAGGCGCGCGCCTCGCAGGTTTGCTGGTCCACGCCGTGGTGCGCGTTGGCCGAGAGCGCGCTGCCCTGGCCGGTTTCGAAATACATGACGTTGTTGCCCACCGTGCCGCGCCCCAGCGCCTGCGCCATGGCGTGGGCTTCGTCGAGCAGCGCAAGGTCGATGCCGAACGAGCTGTTGGTGGCCTGCGTGCCGGCGATGGACTGGAACACCAGGTCCACCGGCGCGCCGAGGGCCATGGCTTGCATGCTGTTGGTCACGTGGGTGAGCACGCAGCTTTGCGTGGGAATCTCGCCACGCGCCAATACGTCGGCCAGCACGTGGTTGAGGCGCACCAGGTCGGGCACGCTGTCGGACACCGGGTTGATGCCCACCACCGCGTCGCCGGCACCGTGCATCAGGCCGTCGATCATGCTGGCCACGATGCCGGCGGGGTCGTCGGTCGGGTGGTTGGGCTGCAGGCGCACCGAGAGGTGGCCGCGCAGGCCCTGCGTGTTGCGAAAGCGCGTGACCACCTCACAGCGTTTGGCCACCAGCATCAGGTCCTGGTTGCGCATGAGCTTGCTCACCGCGGCCACCATCTCGGGCGTGAGGCCGGGCGCGAGCGCGTGCAGCACCTCGGGCGTGGCTTGCGCGGAGAGCAGCCAGTCGCGAAACCCACCCACGGTGAGCGAGGCCACGGGCGCGAAGGCCGGCGCGTCGTGGCTGTCGATGATCAGCCGCGTGACTTCGTCGTCTTCGTACGGAATGAGCGCTTCGCTGAGGAACGCGACGAGCGGCACGTCGGCCAGCACCCAGCGCGCGGCCACCCGCTCCTGCTCGGTGGCGGCGGCCACGCCGGCCAGGCAGTCGCCCGAGCGCAGCGGCGTGGCCTTGGCCATCACCTCGCGCAGGCTGCCGAAGCGGTGGCTGTGTGTGCCGAGCGTGACCCCCAGGTTCATTCCACGGTGCCGAGCATGGCGTCCATGGGCGCTGCGTCGCGCTGGCCGCTGGTGAAGAAGAAGTAGAGGTAGGCCAGCACCATGAGGCCCAGGAACAGCGCGGTGATCATGGCGTTGAAGTACACCACCGCCGCCAGGCACACCACACCACACACCAGCGCGATGGCCGGGAACACCGGGTAGAACGGCGCGCGGTAAGGGCGCTCCAGCGCGGGTTCGCTCATGCGCAGCTTGAACAGCGAAGCCATGGACACGATGTACATCACCAGCGCGCCGAGCACGGCCATGGTGACGATGTTGGCGGTGAGCGGCAGGCCGCCGAAGGTGACCCACTGGTCGCTGAAGACCGCGATCACGCCCACCACACCGCCACCGATGAGCGCGCGCACCGGCGTCTTGAAACGCGGGTGCACCACAGCGAAGTAAGCCGGCAGGTACCCGGCACGGGCCAGCGCAAACATCTGGCGAGAGTAGCCCAGGATGATCCCGTGGAAGGAGGCGACCAACCCGAACAGGCCGATCCAGATCAGCATGTGCAGCCAGCCGCTGGACTCGCCCACCACCATCTTCATGGCCTGGGGCAACGGATCGTTGATGTTGGCGAGCTGGCTCCAGTCGCCCACGCCACCGGCCATGATCATCACCAGAAACGCCAGCACCACCAGGGTGAGGATGCCGGTGATGTAGGCGATGGGGATGGTGCGGCGCGGGTCCTTGGCCTCTTCGGCCGCCATGGCCGCGCCTTCGATGGCCAGGAAAAACCAGATGGCGAACGGGATGGACGCGAAGATCCCGGCCCAGGTGCCCATGGTGAAGGTGTCGGACCCGGCCCAGCCGTTGGCCGTGAAATTCGCCAGCGACCAGCCTGGTGCGACCACACCGGCGAACACCAGCAGCTCGCCCACCGCCAGCAGCGTGACCACCAGCTCGAACATGGCGGCAATGCCCACGCCCAACGCGTTGAGGGTGATGAAGATCACGTAGGCGCCCAGCGCCGCCACCTTGGGGTCGAGCCCGGGGAACTGCAGGCCCAGGTAGGCGCCGATGGCCAGCGAAATGGCGGGTGGCGCAAACACGAATTCCACCAGCGTGGCATAGCCTGCGAGGAAGCCACCGGTGGGCCCGAAGGCGCGCCGCGCGTAGGCAAAGGGGCCGCCGGCGTGGGGAATGGAGGTGGACAGCTCGGTGAAGCTGAAGATGAAGGTGGTGTACATCAGCGCCACGAACAGCGTGGCCACCAGAAAACCCAGCGTGCCGGCGCTGGCCCAGCCGTAGCTCCAGCCGAAATACTCGCCAGAAATCACCAGGCCCACGGCGATGCCCCACAGGGAGAAAGCGCCCAACACGGGTTGGAGGTCCCGCGATACCAGCTTGGGTGTTGTTGACATGTTGTTGCTCGCATCAAGAGTGGATGACGCCCGAAACCGCTCGGACAGCCCCGGCATCTTGTGCAATCTGCGGCGCGCGGCGGTATCCCGAATGGGCAAGCGACGCTGCAAAGGCCGCGTTTTTTCCGATTCGGGATAGCGCAAGCCGGGTTTTCCTGCGGGTCGACAGGTGGCATGGAACTTGATACTGCCTACCGACTGGAACCACGTTCGAAGGAGCACGCCATGTTGGTGCAGTCCGACACAGCCACCGCCTGCTTCCGCGTCAAACGCACGCAGGACGTGGACATCCACGCCCGCAACCTGGCGTCGTGGGAACAACACTACGAACAGACCTCGCCCGGCGCCTTCAGCGGTGAGGTGCACGAGCTGGTCGACCACGGCCTGCAGGTGTTCGAAGAAGTCGCCACCTGCGCCACCAGCCAGCGCTGCCGCCCCTGGCCGGGCGGCGTGTGGGTGGGTCTGGCGGTGCCCGAGGCCGACCAGGGCCTGCGCTTCATGGGCCGCCCGTCACACGGGCTGCAACTGATGCTCGCCGGTGGCGAAGAACCGTTCGACCTGCAGGTGCCCGCCGGCCACGGCCTGTACGGCATGGTGCTCGACAAGGAACAGCTGGCGCGCCACGTGCAGGCCCTGCACCAGCAGCCCTGGCCCGAGCACTGGGCCGGCGCGCCGCGCGTGCAGGCCCTCACCGCACTGCAGCGCTACCGCCTCGCCGGCATGGTCCGCGAGGTGCTGCGCTGCCTGCAGGAACAGCCCGAAGCGCTGCACCACGAAGCCAGCCGGCGGTCGCTGCGCGAAGCCTTGCTCAGCGTGCTTTGCGACGTGGTGATGCCGCAAACCCTGAGCGAAGCCGTGAACCCGCGCCAGCTGCGCCGCCAGGAGCTGGTGCGCAAGGTGCGCGAGCTGGTGTTCGAACACCCGGAGCAGCCCCTGAGCGTGTCCGAACTGTGCACCCGCCTGCACGTGACGCGCCGCACCCTGCAGAACGGGTTCCAGGAAACCCTGGGAACCAGCCCCGCCACCTACCTGCGCACCGTACGGCTCAACGCCGTGCGCCGCGCGCTGCGCGAGAAGCCATCCCGATCGAGCACCATCGCCGACACGGCGGCCCGCTGGGGCTTCTGGCACATGGGTCACTTTTCGCAGGACTACAAGGCACTGTTTGGCGAGACGCCGTCGCGCACGCGGCAGTTGGCCTGATGGGGTGAGGGCGGCGAAGGGAACGTCGCTGGGTGGGGCTGCTCGACCGAGTCTGACGGTCCTGATGGCCAGCGAGGCAGAGGCGTGGAACGTGTCGTGGTCACAGCCCGAACACCCGTTGCTTGGCTCATGGGACACATTTGCAAGAAGGACACGGCACCGCAGATCGCCAAGCAAGGGGAGATCAAAACATTGCCATGCGCGTCCGCGTGCAAGCAGGCGGCGGGGGTGCTGGACCGCCCAGAGCAGTTTGATGGTTTTCCGAGGGCAGCGCTTGCATCGCGTTATTTGAATAGCCGATGACGATGCACGGTTTGCATGGCTTTTCGCGCTCAGACGGCGTGGACGCGATAGCCTCAGGCCATGGGCAATCAATTTCTGCTTGTCCCACCCCCAGTTCACCATGAAGCCTGATCGATCCAACACCGTCGTTGCACTGGATGGTGCCTCAAATTTCCGCGATGTGGGAGGCTTGGCAACATCGCATGGACGCCACGTTCTCCGGGCACAGGTCTACCGCAGCGACCACCTGGCGCGACTCAACGCGGCCGATCACGAGCGTCTGCTTGCGCTGCGTGTGACGCGTTGTGTGGACCTGCGCGGACATCTGGAGCGAGAGGCTACTCCGTACAACCTGCCGGGTGCCGAGCAGGAGCACCTGGCCATCGAGCCCACGGTATTGGTGCGCTTGCGCGAGCTGCGTGCAAGGGGCCAACAACCGAGTCGCGTCGAGGCCGTGCAGATCATGCGCGACACCTACCGTGCGTTCGTTCTGCAGCAGGGCCCGGTGTTTGGCCGACTTCTGACGCGCATCGGAACCCACGACCAGGCCATGGTGTTTCACTGCACCGCCGGCAAGGACCGCACCGGCATGGCCGCCGCGCTGCTGCTCGAACTGCTGGGCGTTCATCGCGATGACGTGATGGAAGACTACCTTCTGACCAACCAGCTGTACCAGCGCGACCACCGGCTGGTCGAGGAAGCGCCTGCGGAAGTGCTGGATGTGCTGTGGAAGGTACAAGCAGATTTTCTGCATGCCGCCTGGCGCTGCATGGACGACGAGTTCGGTGGGCTACCAACCTATCTGCGCGGCCCCGTCGGCCTGGGCTCCGCTGAAATCCAGCGCCTGCATGAAAAGCTGTTGGGGAACTAGGGCCTCTGTTCACACATCGGTTTGGGCCGTCCCCGGTGCCTCCAGCCGGTAGCCCAGCCCGCGCACGGTCTGGATCAGGGCGTTCGCATGGCCCTCGTCGATCTTGCTGCGCAAGCGGCGGATGTACACGTCCACCACATTGGTCAGCGGGTCTTCGCTGTGCCCCCACACGCTGGCCAGGATGCGCTCTCGGCTGAACAGCCGCCCCGGCGCGTTCATCAGCAGCTCCAGCAAGGCCAGCTCGCGCGCCGTCAGCGCCAGCGGCTGCCCGGCGCGGCTGGCCTTCATGCTCTCGCGGTCCAGCACCAGGTCGCTCACCTGCAGACGCGCCGAGCGGACCGGTTGCAGGGGCTGGGTGCGCCGCGCCAGCGACTCCAGCCTTGCCAGCAGCTCCTCGAACTCAAAGGGTTTGCACAGGTAGTCGTCGGCCCCCATGCGCAGGCCGGCCACGCGGTCTTCGAGCGAGCCCATGGCGGTCAGCATGAGGATCGGGATGGCGACACCGGCCGCCCGCAGCGTCTGGCAGATCTCCATGCCATTGAGGCCGGGCAGCATCAGGTCGAGCACCAGCACCGTGGCCGGGTCCGTCGGCGCGGTCTGCCGGGCGGCGGCATGCGCCAGCGCCAGACCGTCGTGGCCGTTGGCGGCGCGCTGGACCTGATGGCCCTCGGCGCGAAGGCCGCGCAGCAAAAAATCGGCGATCCGGGGATCGTCTTCCACCAGCAAGATGTTCATGGGTTGGGATGTTCGCTCAAAGCCATGGGCAGCTCGCCCAGCATCGAGTCGGGATCGTTCCACAGCGGCAGCCGCAGCAGCGCGCAGGTGCCTTTGCCGTCCGCCGGGTTGCAAGGGCTCAGCAGCTCCAGCGTGCCGCCATGTGCCAGCGCCAGCGCGCGTGCAATGGGCAGGCCCAGGCCGCTGCCGCTGGCGCGGTGGCGCCGCGCGGCGCTGCCCCGGAAATGCCGCTCGAACACCTGCGCCAATTCGTCGGGCGGCACGCCGATGCCTTCGTCGATCACACGCACCTCCACCGCGCCATCGCGCTCGCCGACCTGCCAGCGCACCAGGCCGCCCGGTTCTGAGTACCGAATGGCGTTGTCCAGCAGGAGCATCAGCAGCTGGGTGAGACGCTGCGCATCGCCAAACACCTTGCAATGTGCCGGTGGCCTGCCCTCGGGCTTCAAGATCACGCCGTGCTCGCCCGCCAGGGCGGCGGCCTGCCTCAGCGCGTCCAGCAAAGGCTTCTGCAGCGCCATGGGCTGCCGCACCAGGCTGAAGGTCTCCAGATCGGTGCGGGCCATCGCCAACAAGTCGTCGATCACCCGGGCCAACTGCCGCGAAATGTCGACGATGCGCGCCAGCGCTGCGCGGTACTCGGGCACTGGTTTGTCCTGCCCGCGCAGCGTCACCTCGGCCTCGCCGCGGATCGCGGTGGTCGGCGTGCGCAGCTCGTGGCTGATGTCGGCCAGCAGTTGGCGCCGACGCACATCGGTGCGGCGCAGCGATTCGTTGGCCTGGTGCAGGTCGGTGGTGCGTTCTCGCACCGTGGCCTCCAGCAACTGGCGCTGCTGCTCCTCGCGCCGTCGATGCTGTTCCAGCTCTTGGGCCATGGCGTTCATGCTGCACGCAACCTCGGCAAACTCGTCCCGCCCCGTGAGGTCGATGCGGTGCTCCAGCTGCCCCTGCTGCAACGCCTGCGCGCCTTCGGCCAGCGCGTCCAGCGGGTGCCGCAAGGCGCGGCCAAAGTAGGCCGTGGCACCCAGCGCTCCCAGGGCCAGTAGCAGCGCGGTGCCCATCCACCAGGCCCGCATGCGGGCCAGCGACGCGTCGGCCGCCGCCCGCTCGCGGTCCATGGCCAACTGCTCGCGCTCAATGCTCTGGGCAATGAGCTGCCGCAAGTCGCGCCCTTCCGAGCGTTCAAACACAGCCGTCAAGGTGTCCCAGGCCTGGCGGGCTTGCACGTTGGGCGACAGCGGTGGTTTCTCCCGAATCGCCACGCTCAGCGTTTCCACGCTTTGCCCCAGCACCTGCAGCGCGTCCTGCCGCGCCGCCTGCTCGGCCTCGGCGCCGGCTTCCAGACCCATCACCGATGCCCGCTCGGTCAGGTTCGTCAGCTCGCCCACGATGGCGCGCATGCGCTGCTCGAGCGCATCCCGCTCGGCCACGTCGCCGCCAGCGCCTATCTGGAATTGCGTCACCCAGGAGCGCAGGCGCTGCTTGGTGGCCGACAGCTCCACAAAGCCCTGGTGAATATCGCTGGCGATGCGGCCACGCACCACCTGCCGCTCGGCCTCGCGAGCGGCCAGCACCGCAGCCACCGCCTGCAGCACCACGGCGGCGGCCAGCAGAACCAGCACCAGACTGAGTCGTCGACGAAACATGCCGACATTGTCAGGGCGCTGCTGCTCCCACGGCGGCGTTCATCTGGCGTTCATGTGCCGGTCAGGCGTTGCTCATCTGCCGTTCAACCCAGGTTCAAGTGAGCGCCTTTCAATAGCGGTGGTGACGGTCGCTGGTCCGCCGTGCCTCACGTCCCAAACCCCCATCATCAAGGAGTTACCACCATGTCCATCCGCTACCTCGCCCCCGCAGCGCTCGTGTGCTTCAGCGGCTTTGCCTCCGCCACCGTGGTCAACCAGGCCATCACCGAAGCCGAGGTGCTGGCCGCCCAGTCCGCCTGGTGCCAGGCGCTGGTCGACATCAGCAGCGCCAACGACAAAGGCGGCCAGAAGGCGGCCAAGGCCCTGGCTGAAAAAGTCATCGACGCCGCCTACGGCTACCAGATGGGCTCCGTGCTCTTCAAGCCCACGCTCACCGTGGCGCCGCAAACCTTCCGCACCACCCGCGCCGGCGCGCTGGCCTACTTCGTGGGCGGCGACAGCGCCTTCCCCAAAGACACCGGCTTCGCCCTGAAGGGCTGGACCCAGTGCGAGTCCAAAAACGCCGCCGTCTTCATCGCTGGTGACTCCGCCTCCAGCATGGGCAACGTCATGATCACCGGCAAAGACGGCAAGGTCACCACGGTCGACAAGACCTGGAAGTACGTGAAAGACGACGCCGGCAAGCTGCGCATCGTGCTGCACCACTCGTCGCTGCCGTACAGCATGTGATCGGGCGATGGGTCTACAGGGCGCGTTGATCACCCGCGCGCCATGACCGACCCCGGCACCCCTTTCCATCCCCCCATCACCCGCCACCGGTGCATCAGCGGCCGCATGCAAGGCGTGGACTGCTGGCGCATGGCGCAAAAGGCCCAGGCGCTGGGGTCGGCGGCGGAGCCGACCGGGTTCGAGCAGCGGGAGACCCTCTGAAAAGCGCTTGGTCTTTTTCGTGCGCTTCACTTTGACCAGCGTGTGTTCGACGAGGGCCACCTTCGGCCTCTCGGCTTTGTCTGCGACTGGAGGACCAAGGACGTCGCCATCGTTCTCGACGCGTCGTGCGCTCAAGCGTTGAACGACCTGCTCGCTTCAAAACTTGGGAATGCGCAGGGTCTTGCTGATCATGGCCGTGCCCGAGAGCGCGAACAGCAGGCTGATGGGATGCAACTGCCAGGGCCCGAGTTGCCACACGC
>NZ_JAOASO010000108.1 GCF_030158645.1 Hydrogenophaga sp.
CGATGCCGAAGCCCGGCGGCACGACGCCGAAGGTGTCGAAGGCCTGCATGCCCCACTTCATGAACTCGTAGCGCTCGCGGTTGCGCTGGAACTCCAGCTTCATGTTCAGGTCGAGCGACTTCTTCGTGCCGTAGTGATCGATCATCACGCTGTGGTCGACGACCAGATCGACCGGCACCAGCGGCTCGATGGTCTTCGGGTTCTGGCCCATCGCCGCGGCGACGTTGCGCATCGCGGCCAGGTCGGCCAGCAGCGGCACACCGGTGAAGTCCTGCAGCACCACGCGGGCGACGACGAACGGGATCTCGTCGCTGCGCTCGGCGTTCGGCTTCCAGTTCGCGAGCTGTTCGACGTGCTCGGTGGTCACCTTCTTGCCGTCGCAGTTGCGCAGCACCGACTCCAGCACGATGCGCAGCGACACCGGCAGCCGCGCCACGTTCGGGATCAGCTTCGCCAGCGCAGGCAGCGAGTAGAAGCTGCCTTCGACCCCGCTGGCGGTGGTGAACGTCTTCAGTGTCTTGGCGAACGCGTGCCTCGGTGCGGCGCGCTGCGTCGTGGTCGGCTTCAGGCTGGCGGTCGATCGTTTCATGACGGCTCCTCGGCGGTGATGCGGATCATTGTGGACGGGTGGTATGTTGCAGTCCATGGACCCGTTGAGCTTCCTCTGGCATGACTACGAAACCTTCGGCGTCGTGCCGCGCCGAGATCGCCCGGCGCAGTTCGCCGGCGTGCGCACCGACGCCGATCTGAACGAGATCGACGCGCCGGTCACGCTGTACTGCCAGCCGGCACCCGACAGCCTGCCCGATCCCGAAAGCTGCCTGCTGACCGGCATCACGCCACAGGTCTGTGCGGCACGCGGCGTGCCCGAGCATGCGTTTGCCGCGGCGATCGAGGCGCAGCTCGCGCGGCCGGGCACGGTGGGTGTCGGCTACAACTCGATCCGCTTCGACGACGAGGTCACGCGCTTCCTGTTCTGGCGCAACCTGATCGATCCGTATGCCCGCGAATGGCAGAACCAGTGCGGGCGCTGGGATCTGCTGGATGTGGTGCGCTGCGCCTACGCGCTGCGGCCCGACGGCATCCAGTGGCCGAAGCACGACGACGGCCGGCCGTCGTTCAAGCTCGAACACCTGACCGCGGCCAATGGCCTGGCTCACGAGGCCGCCCACGACGCGCTGTCCGATGTGCGCGCCACCATCGCACTGGCGCGCCTCGTCAAGGACCGCCAGCCGAAGCTGTGGGACTTCTGCCTGAAGCTGCGCAAGAAGGACGCGGTGATCGACGAGATGGCGAACGCGCAGAAGGCGGGGCAACCCTTCCTGCATGTGTCCGGCATGTACCCGCCCGATCGCGGCTGCATCGCGCTGGTGTGGCCGCTGTCGCCGCACCCGACCAACAAGAACGAGGTGATCGTCTGGGACCTGGCCGAAGATCCCGGCGTGCTGCAGGCGCTGAACGCCGACACGATCCGCCAGCGCATGTTCTCGCGCGCCGACGCGCTGCCCGAGGGCGTGACGCGGCTGCCGATCAAGACGATCCACCTGAACAAGTCGCCAGTGGTGATCGCCAACCTGAAGACGCTGAGCCCCGAGATGGCCGCGCGCTGGGGCATCGATGTCGTGCAGGCG
>NZ_JAOASO010000109.1 GCF_030158645.1 Hydrogenophaga sp.
GCGTGGGCGATGCGCACGAGAGGTATGGTGGTTTTCGTCATGACATCAACTCCACACGGAGGCCCTGCTCCACCTCGGCTCGCGGTATCAGCGTGGGCCAGATGCCCAGCAGTTCGCTGGTGTTGTGCAGCCCCGTGAAGCCGCAGGTGTAGGCCGGGCCGCTCAGGCCGATCCAGGGAAACAGGCGGCCAAACCCGTCGGCGGCGGCCTTGTCCTGCGTGCGCAGCACCAGGCGCGTCCAGATTTCGTTGCTCTGGTTGAGCGCGTCGGCTTTGGGCAGCGGCGCGAGCGCGCCGTGCGCCGAATTGAGGCCGGGGTACTCCACGTACAGCTCGTCGTGGGCAATGCGTTTGTCCTTCAGCAGCGTGCGGATGGTGGCCTGCGCCGCCTGCGCCTTGTCCCACGCATCGGGCCACGAGAAGCCCCAGGTCACTTCGGCCTTGTAGCCGTCGCGGAAACCCGCCACCACCTTGAGCGTGTCGGTGGGCGGGCTGCCACGTGCGCCGGTGAGGCGCACGCGGTCATGGCCTTCGTCGTGCAGCGTGATGTGGCCCATGTCCAGCACCACGTCGGGCGACAAATAGGCGTGCGGGTTGTGCACCTCGTACAGCAGTTGCTGGCGCACGGTGTCGAAGTTGACGCGCCCGCCGGTGTCGGGCGCCTTGGTGATGAGCGCCGTGCCGTCTTCATGCACCTCGGCGATGGGGTAACCGATGTGCGCCAGATCGGGGATGGCCTGCCACGCGCCCTGGCTGCCGAAGTTGCCGCCACTGCCTTGCCCCGAACACTCCAGCAAATGCCCCACGGTGAGGCCTTGGGCCAGGCGGTTCAGGTCTTGTTCGGTGGTGGCGTCCTTCAGCGTCCAGCCCAGACCCTGCACCAGCGGGCCGAGGAAGAGCGCCGCGTCGGCCACGCGACCGGTGATCACGATGTCGGCGCCCGCGTCCAGGGCGTCCACGATGGGCTTGGCACCCACGTACGCGTTGGCAAACACCAGCCGCTCGCGCACGCTGGCCAGGCCCTGGTGGGTGAAGAGGTGGTCAAAACCCGCCTCGGCGCTTTGCAACCGCGGCAAAACATCGTCGCCCGTCACCACCGCCACCTTCGCTTGCCAACCTTTGGCCTGGAACGCGGCGAGCACCGCCTGTGCCGCGCCGCGCGGGTTGAGCCCGCCGGCGTTGCAGACAAAGCGCACCCCGCGCTCGCGCATCAGCGGCCACAGCTTCAGCAGCATGGGCACCACGTCGCGCGCATAGCCCAGCGCCGGGTCGCGCTGGCGGTCTTTCTGCAGGATGGCCAGCGTGAGCTCGGCGAGGTGGTCGCTGGCGATGAACTGCACACCACCGCGCTCGATGCTCGCCGCCACGGGCTCCCAGTTGTCGCCGTAGAACCCCAGGCCGGCGCCGATGCGTACAGATTTCATGCGTTCGATCTTCATGTTGCCTCGGAGACTCCGGATGGGGGACAACCCCTAGCGGCAGTCGCTGGCAAGACAGCTATAAATTGCGCACACCGCCGGGGACGGCTGCCACAAAGTTTGCAGCAACCTCCCCGGTCGGCAGCGCCAGAAAAAAACAGGAGACATGCGTGCAACTGCTGCAACTGCTCATCAGCGGTGCGGCCCAGGG
>NZ_JAOASO010000110.1 GCF_030158645.1 Hydrogenophaga sp.
CGATCCTCGACAACGTCACGCTGACCGTGCCCCGCGGCAAGGTCACGGCGCTCATGGGCGCGTCTGGTGGCGGCAAGACCACGGTGCTGCGGCTCATCGGTGGGCAACTCCGCGCGCAAAAGGGCCAGACCCTGTTTGACGGGCAGGACGTGACCACCATGAACGCCGAAGCCCTGTACGCCGCACGCCGGCGCATGGGCATGCTGTTCCAGTTCGGCGCCTTGTTCACCGACATGAGCGTGTTCGACAACGTGGCTTTCCCGTTGCACGAACACACCAAACTGCCCGAAGCCCTGGTGCGCGACATCGTGCTGATGAAGCTCAACGCGGTGGGCCTGCGCGGTGCGCGCGACCTCATGCCCAGCGAACTCTCCGGCGGCATGGCGCGGCGCGTGGCGCTGGCCCGGGCGATCGCGCTCGACCCCGAACTCGTCATGTACGACGAACCCTTCGCCGGGCTGGATCCGATCTCGCTGGGCACAGCCGCCCGGCTGATCCGCCAGCTCAACGACGCCATGGGCCTGACCAGCATCGTGGTCTCGCACGACCTGGACGAGACCTTCCACATCGCCGACCAGGTGATCGTGCTGGCCAACGGCAAGATTGCGGCCCAGGGCACCCCCGAGCAAGTGCGCCACAGCGAAGACCCGCTCGTGAAGCAATTCGTCAACGCCTCGCCCGACGGTCCAGTGCGCTTTCACCACCCGGGCCCCAGCCTCGAAGACGACTTCGGCAACGGCAAACAGGCCAAATCCAGGGAGCGCGCATGACCACCGCGTGGATCGCCCGCCTGGGCTTCGCCGTGCGCAGCCAGATCACCGGTATCGGCACCGCCACGCGCCTGCTGGCCCGCCTGCTCCTGCTGCTGGGTGCAGCCCTGCGCCGCCCGGTGCTGCTGCGCGACCAGATCCACTTTCTGGGCAACCACTCGCTCGCCCTCATCGGCGTCTCCGGCCTGTTCGTGGGCTTTGTGCTCGGCCTGCAGGGCTACTACACGCTGCGCATCTACGGCGCCACCGAAGCCCTCGGCC
Organism: Hydrogenophaga sp.; assembly: GCF_030158645.1. Taxonomy (GTDB): domain Bacteria; phylum Pseudomonadota; class Gammaproteobacteria; order Burkholderiales; family Burkholderiaceae_C; genus Hydrogenophaga. The sequence continues at coordinate 1,032 of NZ_JAOASO010000110.1, forward strand.
TGTTGGTCGCGCTCTCGCTGGTGCGTGAACTCGGCCCGGTGATCACCGCGCTCCTGTTTGCGGGCCGCGCGGGCACCTCCCTCACCGCCGAGATCGGTCTCATGAAGGCCGGCGAGCAACTCAGTGCCATGGAAATGATGGCGGTGGACCCGGTGCGCCGCGTGCTCGCCCCGCGTTTCTGGGCCGGCGTGATCGTCATGCCGCTGCTCGCGGGCATCTTCAGCGCCGTGGGTGTCATCGGGGGCTGGGTGGTCGGCGTGCTCATGCTCGGGCTGGACGGCGGCGCCTTCTGGAGCCAGATGCAGGGCGGCGTCGATGTGTGGGCCGATGTGGGCAACGGCGTCATCAAGAGCGTGGTGTTCGGCTTTGCCGTCACCTTCGTGGCCCTGCTGCAGGGCTTTGGTGCCCACCCCACGCCCGAAGGCGTCTCGCGCGCCACCACCCGCACCGTCGTGGTGGCCTCGCTGGCCGTGCTGGCGCTCGATTTCATCCTCACCGCCACGATGTTCAGCATCTGAGCATCATCCGGAGACCACCATGCAAACTTCCAAAAACGACATCTGGGTCGGCCTGTTCGTGCTGATCGGCGC